>JACRIN010000041.1 GCA_016220085.1 Planctomycetota bacterium | reverse complement strand
GGCTTCGACCTGCGCACGCGCGGCGTGCGCGCGCGCGGCCTCGGCGAGCGCACGGCCGGCCGCCGCGCGGGCGTGCGCTTGCTCCGCGGAGCGGCGAGAGAACTCGCGCGAGAGCTGCTCGTGCTCGCGCAGCGACTGCTCCCACTCTTGCTGCGACTCCGCGAAGGCGCGGCGGCTCTCCTCCAGCGCTTCGCGTTGCTCCTCGAGCGCCTCTCGCAGCTCCTCGAGCCGCTCGCGCCGAGCTTCGGCCTCGTCGGGGTCTTGGCCGCCCCACATCAGCGCGAGCTCGGGCTCGTCCATGTCGTCGAAGTCGACGTCGTCGTCGAACTCGAAGCCGAACTCGCCGTCGTCCGCTTCCTCGGCCGCCTCGGGTGCGTCGGCCGATTCGCTCTCGGGCGTCGGCACGCGCTCGGGGAACGCGGCGGGAGCTTGGCCCGACGCCGAGCTCGAAGGCGAGGTCTGGAACAAATCGTCGACGTCGGGGCGCGGCGCCGCGGCGGGCACCGGGGTCGTCGCGGCGTCTTGGCGCGGTTCGGTGCCGGCGACCGCGGTGGACGCGAGCGCGAGCAGGGCGAGGGACAGGGAAGGCTTCATCGAGAGGACTCCAAGATGGTTGCGGGCCGGGCGGTGTCTTCGGGCGACGCCGCCGACGCGGCATCGAGTTCTTGCGTGAGCGCGGCGAACAGGTCGCGCAGGCGTCCGCGGCGTTCGATCAGGCCGTCGACGCGCGTTTCGAGTGATGCGAGCTCGGCTTCGATCGCGGGATCGGGCTCGCCCTCGGCGAATTCGCGCTCGAGATCGGCGAGCTCCGCTTCGAGCGCGTCGATCTCCTCGTCGAGCGCGGCCGCGGCGGCATCGAAGATCTCGCGCGGCGCCGCATCCGCGGCGAAGTCGAGCGGGTCGAGCCCGGCCGGTGCGTGCTCGCGCGAATCGGGCGGCCCGTCGCGACGGACGTCTTCGGTCTCGGGCGACGCGACGGTCGCGTGCTCGGCGTCGGCAAGCGAGTCGGGGGCGATCGAGGTCGCCTCGGGATTCGTTCGCGATGCGCCGCGCGCCAGCTCGAGCCCGACGGGCTCGTCAGGCCCGAGCGCGAGCCCGTCGGAGGCAACCGCGAGCTCGCCGAGCGGAACCGCGAGTTCGCCGAGCGCGGGCTCGGACTCGCCGAGCGCACGCTCGAACTCACCGGGCTGCAACGTGGCTCCGCGATTCGGCGCGCTCGCACCGAACGTCGGCGCCCACGCGGCAACGACGGCGCACGCGAGCGGCGCGGCGACGCTCCACGAGCGTGGCTCGACCGCAGCGCTACCTTCGCGATCGAGCAGATGCTCGACGCGGCGGATCAGCTGCGAACGCTCGCGCGCCATCGGCGCGGCGGGCAGCGCGCGCCGCTCGGCGATCAGCCAACCGGCGATCTCCGCGAGCGCGCTCGCCAACGACTCGCCTGACCCGAGCCGACCGCGCGCCCAACGATCGGCGGCGAACTCCGCGCGGCGCTCGAGCTCGCGAGCCACCCAACGGTTGAGCGGCTGGAAGCAGAAGAGCACACCGACCGCGCGGGCGAGCCACAACCATGCGATGTCGCGCCGCACGAGGTGCGCGAGCTCGTGCGCGAGCACCGCGCGTTGCTCGTCGGACGCGAGGTCCTCGAGCGTCCGCGGCGGCAGCGCGATCTCGGGGCGGAAGAGGCCGAACGACAGCGGCACGTGCGTGCACGGAGCGATCGAGAGCCGCACGCGGCGCGACACGCCCGCTTCGGCGCAGAGCTCGGCGAGCGCGCCGAAGACCGGACCGCCGCGCAGCTCGGTGCGCCAGCGCAACGCGCGTCGCAGCGCGGCCACGTCGCGCAGCGCGGACAAGAGTCCGAACGCGACGCCGACCAGCCAGGCGCCGATCGCGAGCTGCTTCCAGTCCGGCCGCCACGCCAGCGCGCCCGGCGAGGCCGAGGAGTCCGGCGAGGTCAGCGCGGGCAGCGGCTCGAACACGAACTCCGAGAGCGGTTGCGCGAGCGGCAGGAACTCGACCTCGGGCGTGCCCGGGCTGCGCGAAGCGAAGCCGACCTGCCCGGGCTGCCCGGGCTGCCCCGGCTGCCCCGGCTGACCCGTGTGCCCTGTGTGCCCCGTGTGATCAGGCGCGAGCGCGCGCTCGAAGTGCACCGTGGCGGGCTCGAACGTCGGCACGGGCCTCGGCGAGACGCTCGGAGCGGAGGCGCTCGAACGCACGGGCGTCGAAAAATCGATGCGTCCGCCGATCGGCTCGAAGCCGAGGCCGAACTGCACGCCCGCGGTCAGCACGCCGCCGAGCAACGCGGTGCGCAACAGCCGCTCGACCGAGCGCGGCGCAGCGAGACCGGAACGACGCGCGACCCACAACGCGATCGCGCAGAGCAACGTGCTGTGCAGCGCGTACGTCGCGAGGTACGCGCACGCGAGCTCGATCGTGTGCTCAGCGCCCATGGCCGCGCTCCGGCTTGCCCTGGCGATCGATCAGCGCGCGGATGCGCGAAAGCTCGTCGCTGTCGAACTCGCCTTCGGTCAACAGGTGGCTGACCAGGGCCGCCGCGTCGCCTTCGAACAAGCGCTCGGTCAGATCGGTGACCATCGAACGGTGCACGTCCGCCTCGCGGATCTTCGCGCGGTACACGAACACGCGCCCGTCGGCGCGGTGCGCGACCACGCCCTTGCGCTCCATCTTGGTCAGCATCGTCGCGATCGTCGTCGGCGCGCGTTGATGCTCCTTCGGGAGCGTTTGACAGACGTCCGCGACGGTCGCTTCCGGCGTCGCCCAGAGCACGCGCATGATCGCGTACTGCAGGTCGCCGAGATGGTGGGTCTTCTTCGCCATGGGGAGCTCCTCGCTCGATCAACTACCACGGTAGTACGTCGCCGGCGACCGCAGCGCTAGAGCGCGCGGAGGATTTTTCGATTCGCGTACGCCGCGATCGCGATCGCGCTCACTCGTGCGTCGGAGCCGGGCGGAGCCGGGCGGCGCAAGACTCGGTGTCGGCTTCGGCGCCCCCTCCACGAACGTTGAGCGCCGGCTCGCTCGCCGTACGATGTCCGCGCATGCAACCGGTGTCCGGCAAGCGCGTCGTCTGGGTGATCTTCGGCGGGATCGCGCTGTTGACCGGCCTCGCGGTCTGGTGGTTCATGACCCACGCGGAAGAAATCCGCCGCGGAGGCCGGTCGCCCGGCCACCAAGCGACCGACGCGCCGGGCTCACCGAGCGCGCCGGGCGAGCCCGCGCCCGCCGCCGACGGCTCCGAGCGCTGAGCGTCTCACTTCTTCGCGTGGAGCTCGCGCAACCACGCGAGCAACGCCGCGAGGTCCGCGGGCAGCGGCGACTCGAAGGTCAGCCGCTCGCCGGTCTTGGGGTGCGTCAGCACGAGCCCGCCCGCGTGCAGCGCCTGGCGCGTCGGCACCGGCGCGTCGGCTGCGAGTTTCGCCGCGTGCGGCCCGGCGCGCCGATAGAGCGGGTCGGCGACCAACGGATGGTCGACGTGCGCGAGGTGCACGCGGATCTGGTGCGTGCGGCCGGTCTTCGGACGACACGCGAGGTAGCCGAAGCCCTCGAAGCGCTCGAGCACCTCGTAATACGTCGCCGCGTCGCGACCCTCGCCCGCGGGCACGACGCTCATGCGATCGGGATGCCTCGACGAGCGACCGATCGGCGCCTCGATCCAACCGGTGTCGAAACGCGGCTCGCGGTGCACGATCGCGTAGTACGTCTTCTCGACTTGGCGCTCGCGGAACTGCGTGAGCAAGTGCTCGAACGCCGCCTGCTCGCGACCGATCACCATCAAGCCGCTGGTGCCGACGTCGAGGCGGTGCACGATCCCGGGTCGGTCGTCGCCCTGCAGCGCCGGCAGCTCGCCCCACCGCCTGCGCGCGAGGCCGCTGACGCTCGGGCCGACCGTGTGATTGCCCGGATGCGACAAGAGCCCCGCGGGCTTGTCGACGATCGCGAACCACTCGTCCTCGTAGACGATCGAGAGCTCGAGGTCGCCGAAGTCTTCATCGCGCGCGATCGACGGCGGCGCGAACTCGATCTCGACCACTTCGTCCGCGACGAGCAACCGACTCGAACGCACCGCGAGCTCGCCTGCGACGCGAACCGCGCCCGCCTTGACGAGCTCCTGCAAGCGCGTGCGCGAGAGCTCGGGAAAGGCGGCGACGAGGAAGCGATCGAGCCGCTCACCCTCGGCGGCGATCGGGACGACGAAACGGCGAACCTCGCCCTGGCCGGAGGAAGCAGATCTGGTGGTCATATTGAAAGGGACCCCAAGATGTCGCGGGCCCGCGCTGCGCGCCACTCTAGGGTGTCCCGAGTACGCAGGGAAACGCGATGTCCCACCTTTGAAAACTCGCGTCGAGGCGCGAGTCGCGGCTGGACCCGCCGGAGACGGTCGGGCTACGGTGACCGCGCTTTGGAAACGCACCCGTGGAGCGTCCTGCTGGTCGACGACGAGGCGCGCACGTTGGAGCTCTTGAGCTCGCTCCTGCGCCGACAAGGCTTCGTCGTCACCCCGACGACGACCACCGGTAGCGCGATCGAACTCCTGCGCACCGGTAGTTTCGACGCGGTGGTCACCGACGTGATCTTCGACGGTCGCGCGGTCGGCAAGGAGATCCTGCGCGCCGCGCGCGCGCGCTCGCCCTCGACGGTCGTGCTGTTGATGACCGGCTATCCCGCGGTCGACGCCGCGGTGTCCGCGATGCGCGACGGCGCGAACGACTACATAGAGAAGCCCGTCGACGGTCAGCTGCTCGGCGCCAAGATCGAGCGCGCGCTGCGCGGTCGCGAGTCGAGCGGCGACGCGATCGACTTCGTCGAGCTCGTCGAGATCCTCTCGCGCCTGGTCTCGACCTCGATCGAGCGGATCGATCCGTACACCGCAGGCCACGGCGAGCGGACGCGCCGCTACAGCGACATCCTCGCGCGCGAGCTCGGCATCGACGTCGCGACGCGAGAGCGCCTCGCGCTCGCCGCGGTCGCCCACGACTACGGCAAGATCTTCCTCGCCGACCTCTCGTTCCTGACGAAGCGGGGCCCACTGACCGACGACGAGTTCCGCGAGGTGCGTCGGCATCCGATGCTCGGCTCCGAGAAGCTCGGCAACCACGTTCGTCTGCGCGACGTCTGCATGTGGATCTCCGAGCACCACGAGCGCTGGGACGGCAAGGGCTACCCGGCGCGCAAGGCCGGAGACCAGATCTCGCTCTGCGGCCGGATCCTGGCGGTGGTCGAGGTCTTCGACTCGCTGGCGACGCGCCGCTCGTACAAGGAGGCGTGGGATCTCGAGCGCGTGATCGAATACTTCAAGGCGGGACGCGAGCTCGCGTTCGATCCCCTGGTGCTCGACGCGTTCCTGCCGAAGCTCGAGCGCTTCGGGATGGACTGGCTGCACCAGCCGAGGCTGGATCGCCGCGCCGCCAGCTTGACCTGAGCGTGCGGTCGAGCTCCGCGCACGATGCGGGGTCGGCGGGTAGTACGCGGGCGCCGCGAGCACTACCATCGGGCCGACGCCCATGCTGCTCGCTCACGCCCTCGCGGCCGCTCTCGCGCTCGCCCCGGACCTCAAACCGACGCCTCCGCCGGGGCTGGTTTGGATCGACGCCGGTCGCACGAGGCTCGGAACGAGCGTCGAGCAAGCGCTCGCGCTCGGTCAGAAGCACCCGAGCCTCTTCAATTCGATCGCGGCGGAGACGCCGCTGCACGAGCGCAAGGTCGACGGCTTCTTCCTGATGGTCAACGAGGTGACCAACGAGCAGTACGCCGCCTTCGTGCGCGCGACCGAGCACCGGCCGCCGCGCAGTTGGGGACGCGCCGCGCTCGAGGAGGCCGAGCGCCGTTTCCCCGCCGAGGAAGCGGAGCGCCGCCGCAAGGCGCGCGAGACCGGCGAGGAAGCCGGGCCCGATCGGAAGTTCGACGCCGAGGCGTGGTGGCTCGCGCACGCCGGCGACGGCGGCTGGAGCGTGCCGATCGGCGAGGAGTGCCTGCCCGTGGTCTTCGTCGACTACGCCGACGCGCGCGCCTTCGCTCGCTGGGCGGGTCTGCGCTTGATGGACGAGTTCGAGTACCAACGCGCCGGTCGGATGAACTCCGCGCTGCTCTATCCGTGGGGCAACGATTGGGACGACACCGCGTACTGCGCGAACCAGGCGCTGCGCGAGAGCCGCCCGCGGCCGGTGGGCTCGTTCCCGGCAGGCGCGACGCGCAGCGGGCTCCAAGACCTCGCCGGAAACGTCTGGGAGTGGACCCGCAGTCCTTTCGCGGCGTTCCCGGGTTATCAAGAGCTCCAGATCCGCGTCCCGCGCGACGGCGGGCCACAAGTGATCGACTCGATCGCGCGCTTCGATCCCGCACGCCGCGTGATCGTCGGAGGCTCGTTCCAGAACGGGCGGCTCGAGTCCCGGCTGTCGGCGCGCCAAGGCGCGGACGTCGACGCGCACACCGACGGCCTCGGGTTCCGTTGCGCGGCCAGTGAAACACGCTCGATCGATCTCGCGCGCAACGTGGTCGAGCTCGATCTCGCGGAACAGCTCGAGAAGTTCCGCCTCGCGCTCGACCTCGCGGGGCCCCTCTGCGTCGACCGCTGGACCGCGGAGCCCGGCACCGCGACGCACACGGCTCGCGACGAGAACGGCAAGCCGCGCACCGAGCCGTTGCCCGGCTACGCGGTGATCACGGCGTACGACTACGCGCTGTTCCTCGGCGCGACCGAGCTCCCCGATTCGAACCTCGCGGAACTGCGCGAGCGTGCGCGGCGCGACGGACGCGTGCCGCTCGGCGTGTTCTCGACGAGCCTCGCGCTCGAAGAGCCGAAGCTCGCGCCGGGCACCTACGTGCTCGCGCTCGCCGCCGACGCGACCGAGCCGAGCCTCGCTCGGCTTTCGTTCGCGAAGCCATCCGGCGAGATCGCGGCGACGATCGACTTCGCGCGGCTCGAGTTCGGTCGCACGCAGCCGGGTTCGATCGAGCTCACGCCGGCCGCCTTGGGCGACGCCACGGCGCCCGATCGCGGCCCCGATCGGATCGTGGTGCGCGCGCACGCGCATGCGACCGTTTCGCAACGCGGCGTGTCGTTCGACTTCACGCTCGCCGCGGCGCCGGGCGCGTTGGGCATCGGCTGGCGCCGGTAGCCACCCGCCGACGAGGTCGCGCGCGGCGCGCCGCGCGCCATTCCACGGGTTGCTCGTGCTCCACGAGCTGCTCCTGCTTCAGGCGCCGCGCCTGCGCCACGCGGCGGCTCACGCTCCGCGCCACGCTCCGGCTCACGCTCCGCGCCGGGCGGCGACGCGCGCTCCGATTCTGCGCGCCGTTTCGCGCGGCGGCGGCCTCGACGGGCGTCTAGAGACCGGTCAGGTTGCGGCGGACGAGCTCCGCTTCGAGTTCGAGCTCCGCGAGCCGGCCGCGTTCCTCCGCGACGACCTCGGGGTCGGCGCGCGCGACGAAGTTCTCGTTCGCGAGCTTCGCCTTCGCGCCGTTGACGCCCTTCTCGACCTTGTCGAGCCGCTTCTGCAGCGCGTCCTTCAGCTTGCCGAGATCGGTCGACTCGCCGAGCACGACGAAGGCCTCGATGCCGCCGGCGACCGCGCACGCGGACGCCGCCGGACGCTCGACCTTCGCGGAGAGCTCGAAGCGCTCGAGGAACGCGAGCGCACGCGCGGTGGCGGCGTGCTGCTCGAGCACGCGGCGCTCCGCGTCGCGCGGCGCGGCGATGAACGCGGTGAGCGGCTGGCGCTCGCCGAGCATGCACAGCGCGCGCACGTTGCGAACCGCCTTCACCAGGTCCTGGATCACCGCCATGTCCGCTTCGGCCGCGGCGTCGACCGCAAGGCCCGCGCCGGTCGGCCAGGCCGAATTCATCAGCATCGCCGCGGGCGTCTTGCCCTGGGCTTCGTGCAACGCGCTCCACAACGCCTCGGTCAGGTACGGCATCACCGGATGCAGCAGCGCGAGCATGTCGCCGAGCACGCGCACCAACGTGCCGCGCGCGGCGGGACCGGTCGGATCGCCGGGCGCGAAGCGCGGCTTCGCGAGCTCGACGTACCAATCGCAGAAGTCGTTCCAGACGAAGCGATAGAGCTCGACCGCCGCGTCGTTGAATCGATACTCCTCGAAGGCCTTGGTGACCAGCGCGCGCGTGCGCTCGAGTCGCGACAGGATCCAACGGTCCTCGAGGCGCGTCACGGTGGCGGAGCTGACCCGCGCGCGCTCGCCGTCGAGGTTCGCGAGCACGAAGCGCGCGGCGTTCCAGACCTTGTTGCCGAAGCGGAAGCCCTGCTCGATGCGGTCGGGCGCGAGCCGCGTGTCCTGACCTTCCTTGGTCAACAACACGAGGCACAGTCGCACCGCGTCCGCGCCGTACTTCTCGATCAGCTCGAGCGGATCGATGCCGTTGCCGAGCGATTTCGACATCCGACGGCCCTGCGCGTCGAGCACGGTCGCGTGGATATTGACGACGGAGAACGGGCAGCGCTTCTCCGGCGGCAGATGATCCATGAACTCGTAGCCCGCCATCACCATGCGCGCGACCCAGAGGTAGATGATCTCGCGCGCGGTCGACAGGAACTGCGTCGGGTAGAAGCGCGCGAGGTCCTCGCTCTTCGCCGGCCAGCCGAGCGTCGCGAACGGCCAGAGCCACGACGACGCCCACGTGTCGAGCACGTCCTCGTCTTGACGGACGATCGGCTTCTTCGTGAGCGGGTGCGGCGAGCCGAGCGCGAGATCGGTGCGCGATGCGACCGGCACGCCGTCCTCGTCGTACCAGACCGGGATGCGGTGGCCCCACCAGAGTTGGCGGCTGATGCACCAGTCCTGCACGCGCGTCAGCCAGTCGAGATAGACCTTGGTCCAACGCTCGGGCGTGAAGCGCAGGCGACCGCTCTTCACCGCCTCGATCGCGGGCACGGCGAGCGGCTGCATCTTCACGAACCACTGCTCGCTGACCATCGGCTCGATCACCGACTTCGAGCGGTCGCTGAGTGCGACGTTGTGCTCGTGATCGACGACGTCGCCGAGCAGTCCGAGCGCGTCGAGCTCCTTCACGACCGCGTCGCGCGCCTTCTCGCGCGTGAGCCCGGCGAACGGCCCGGCTTCGGCGCTCATGCGGCCGTCCTTCTCCATGATCATCACGATCGGGAGCTTGAAGCGCGCGCCGCGCTCGTAGTCCGCGGGGTCGTGGCCCGGCGTGATCTTGACCGCGCCGGTGCCGAAGCCCGACTCGACGGTCTCGTCGCCGACGATCGGGATCTTGCGGCCGAGGAACGGCAGCACCGCGAACGAGCCGATCAGGTGTCGGTAGCGCTCGTCCGCCGGATTCACCGCGACGCCGGTGTCGCCGAGCATCGTCTCCGGCCGCGTCGTCGCGACGGTGATGAACTCGCCGGGACGTCCGTCGAGCGGATAGCGCAACTGCCAGAGCTTGCCCTTGCGCGCGACGTACTCGATCTCGTCGTCGGAGACCGCCGTCGTCAGCACGCAGTCCCAGTTGACGAGCCGCGCGCCGCGGTAGATCAGCCCCTTCTCCCAGAGGCGCACGAACGCTTCGCGCACCGCGGTCGACATGTCTTCGTCGAGCGTGAACTTGGTCCGCGACCAATCGCAGGACGAACCGAGTCCGCGCAACTGCTCGAGGATCGAATTGCCGTACTTCTCCTTCCAGGCCCACACTTCCTTCAGGAACGCCTCGCGCCCCATGTCCTGGCGCTTCAGCTTCTTTTCCTGGAAGAGCTTCTTCTCGACCACCGCTTGCGTCGCGATGCCGGCGTGGTCGGTGCCCGGGATCCAGAGCGTCTCGTACCCGTCCATCCGCCGGAAGCGCACGACGATGTCCTGGATCGTGTTGTTGAGCGCGTGACCCATGTGCAGCACGCCGGTGACGTTCGGCGGCGGGATCATCACGGAGAACGTGCCCTTGGAGCCCGCGCCCGACGCGTGGGCCGTCTTCGGGTCGCGCGGCGCGAAACCACCGCTCGCGATCCAGGCTCGGTAGATCGCGGGCTCGTGCGTCTTGGGTTCGAAGTTCTTGGCGAGTTCCATGGGGGCGACCACTTCAACGGGGCCCCCCGGGAGCGTCAAGGAATCGTCCGGAACAGGCCCGCCGCGCGACGGGCGAGCGCCTCGCGGGGCGCGAGCAGCGTGACCGAGAGGTGCTCGAGCGCGCGCGTCGTGTCGAGCGCGACGTCGCACGGCCGCGTCGCCGCGAGCCCCGCTTCCGCGCGAGTGCCGGCGCGCACCAGGCCATACAGCTCCGCCGACTTCTTGCCCGCCGCGCGCAGGACGAGGTGACCGAGCTCGACGCGCGAGAGCCGCACGGGACCGCCGACGTGCAGAATCCCCGACGCGCGGCTGTCGGCGAGCTCGATCAACGCCTCGGCGGCGTTCGAAGCGTCGAGCGGAGTGCGCCACTCGTCGCGGAAGAGCATCGGCTGCTCCCCCGCTCGCACCGCGGCGACCAGCGAGTCCGACGCGCCGAGCGCGCGGCCGCCGGAGTCGCCGAAGAGCAACGGCAGCCGCACGACCAGCGCGTGCGGATCGGCGGAGAGCACCGCGACCTCGCCGCGCGCCTTGCTCGCGCCGTAGACGCTGATCGGAGCCGTCGGATCGCTCTCGACGAAGCCGCCGGACGTCGGCGAGCTCGCGCCGAAGACCAGGTCGGTCGAGACGTGGACCAACCTGGCGCCGCGCGCGGCGCACCAGCGCGCGAGGGAACGCGGGAGCTCGACGTTGACCGCCTCGGCGCGCGCGGGGTCGCGTTCGCACTCGGAAATCCGCGCCAGCGCCGCGCAACAGACGATCCGCGCGGGCGCGAGGTCGTCGAGCACGCGCTCGAGCTCGCTGCGCTCGGCGCCTGTGGCGCCGGTGAATCCGGTGGCGCTTGTCGCGCCGGTGGATCCGGTGGCGCCGATCGAGCCGGGGGCGCCGATGGCGCCTGTGGCGCTTGTGGATCCGATGGAGCCCAAAGCGCCCGTGGCATCGACGCCGACCAGCTCGACCGCGTCGCGCGGTTGCCAGAACGTCGGGCCGCGAGCAGGCTCGCGACTCGCGCAGACGATGCGACCGCGCGAGTCGTCGGGCCGACGCCGCTCGCGCTTCCAAGCCGCCGCGACGACGTGCGCGCCGAGAAAGCCGCTCCCGCCGAGCACCAAGGTCGAGACCGCGAGCGCCTGCGTCATGCGGGCGTAGAGAATACCCGGCGAGCTCGCCGCGCGGGGTGGTCGGCTACCATGGGCGGACGGTCATGACCGAACGCTCCGCCGTTCAAGCCTCCGCGCCGCTGCCGACGCCGCCTCTCGAGCTCGCGGAGCCCTACCGGCGCGCGTTGGTGGTCGCCAACCCGATCGCGGGCCGCGGGCTCGGCGAGACGGTCGGCCGCGACGTCTCGGCCGGGCTTTCGAGGCTCGGCATCGCGACCGAGCTCTACCTCACCCGCGCGCGCGGCGACGCCCGCGCTCGCCTGCGCGGCCAGCGCGAGCCCGTCGACCTCGTCGTGTCGGTCGGCGGCGACGGGTCGCTGCGCGAGGTGCTCGACGGGCTGATGGATCCGGCGACGCCGGTCGCGATGGTGCCGCTCGGCACCGCGAACGTGCTCGCGCTCGATCTCGGGCTCGAGCGCAACGTCGATCGCGCGCTCGAGATCATCGCCGGGCGGCGCTTGCAGCGGCTCGACGTCGCGCGCGTCAACGGCCACCTCTCGTTCCTGGTCACCGGCGTCGGGTTCGACGGCGCCGTCGTGCGCGAGGTCGAGCGCGCGCGCACCGGACCGATCTCGAAGTGGAGCTACTCCCGCGCGATCGTGCGCGCGCTGCGCGGCTACCGCGCGCCGCGGCTCGAGGTCGAGCTCGACGGCGAGCCACTCGACGGACGTTTCGGGCTCGTGCTGATCGCCAACATCATCCACTACGGCGGCTCGCTGAAGCTCTCGCGCCACCGCCGACTCGACGACGGCCGCTTCGAGGCGTACCTGTTCCCGGGCGCGGACCCGCGGCACCTGGTCGCGCTAGCGTTGCGCGGTTTCGTCTCCGAGCTGCCCGGCGGATCGTGCACGATGCACCTCTGCTCGCGCGCGAAAGTCGTTTCCGACGACGGCCCGGTCCCCTACCAAGTCGACGGCGATTTCCGCGGCGAGACGCCGGTCGAATTCGAGGTCCTGCGTCGTCAGCACCGCATCCTGATCCCATGAGCACCCCCCAAACGTCCACCCGTCCGACGCTCGAAGTGCGCGGACGCACCCTCGGCGGCGGCAAGCTGTTCCTGATCGCCGGTCCGTGCGTGCTCGAGTCGCGCGAGCTGGTGCTCTCGACCGCCGAGCGCCTCGCCGAGATCGCCGCCGAGCGCCGCATCGACCTGGTCTTCAAGTCGAGCTTCGACAAGGCCAATCGCTCGAGCCTCTCCGGCGCGCGCGGTCCGGGGATCGGCGCGGGTCTCGAGCTGCTCGCCGAGGTGCGCGAGCGCACCGGGTTGCCCGTGGTCACCGACGTGCACCATCCCGAGCAGTGCGCGCTCGCCGCCCAAGTCGTCGACGTGCTCCAAATCCCGGCCTTCCTCTGCCGTCAGACCGATCTGCTGGTCGCCGCTGCGGAAACCGGCAAGGTCGTCAACATCAAGAAGGGCCAGTTCCTCGCGCCGTGGGACATGCAGAACGCGACCAAGAAGTGCGAAGGCGCGGGCAATCGTCGCTTGATGGTCACCGAGCGAGGAAGCTCGTTCGGGTACGGACGTCTGGTCGTTGACATGAATAGCTTCGGCCATCTGTCGAAGACCGGCCACCTGGTCGTGTTCGACGCCACCCACTCGGTCCAGGAGCCGGGCGGACTCGGACACGCGACGGGCGGCGATCGCAGGCTGGTGCCCGCGCTCGCGCGCGCCGCGACCGCGACCGGAGAAATCGACGGCGTGTTCTTCGAGGTCCACCCCGACCCCGACCGCGCGCCTTCCGACGGCCCGAACATGGTCAAGCTCGAAGAGTTCCCCCGCATCCTCGACGGCGTGCTCGCGATCGCGCGCGCGGTTCGCGGGGGCTGATCCCCGAGGTTCGATTGCCCGAGACCGCCCTGCACGAGAACGAGCTCTCCGCCGCGCTGCTGAACCGCACGCTCGTCGGTTACCGCATCGTGCGCGAGGTCGGGCACGGCTCGATGGGCGTCGTGTACGAGGCGCGCCAGACCGGCGTCGAGCGCCGCGTCGCGATCAAGGTCCTGCCGCCGAACATGGCGCTGCGCGATCGGACGGTGAAGCGCTTCCTGCGCGAAGCCGAGGCGATGGGCCGCCTCTCGCACCCGAACATCGTCGACATCCACGAGGTCGGCACCGCGGGCTCGATCAGCTACTTCTCGATGAAGTTCGTCGAGGGGCCGCCGCTCGATCGCGTGCTCAAGGCCGGCCCGCTCGCGATCGACGACGTGCTCGCGATCGGCATCGACGTCGCGAGCGCGCTCGCCCACGCGCACTCGCGCGGCGTGCTGCACCGCGACGTCAAGCCCTCGAACTTGCTGCGCGACGGCGATCGAGTCGTGCTGACCGACTTCGGGCTCGCGCGGCCGCTCGATCAAGAGGAAGCCGGCACGATGACCGAGTCCGGCGACCTGGTCGGCACGCCGCTCTACATGAGCCCCGAGCAGATCTCGGGCTCCGGCGACGCGATCGACGGTCGCTCGGACGTCTGGGGGCTCGGCGCGACGCTCTACGAGCTCCTGGTGCAACGCCCGCCGTTCCAGGGCCCGAACGCGCAGACGATCCTGAACGCGATCCTCTCGAAGGATCCGGTGCTCCCGCACAAGCTGCGCGACGACGTGCCGCGCGACCTCGAGGCGGTGCTGCTGAAGTGCCTCGAGAAGGACGTCGAACGCCGCTACTCGACGGCCGCGGCGCTGGTCGAGGACCTGCGCGCGGTGCGCGACGGCCGCCCGGTGACCGCCCGCCCGCCGCGCTTCTTCGACCCGGTGCTGCGCTGGATCCGCCGCAACCCGATCGAAGCGGGCGTCGGCATCCTGCTCTTGCTGGTCGCCGGCGGCCTCACTTGGGTCTGGCAGAGCTCCGCGCAGCAGGTGACGACGATCCGAGCCGAGAAGCTCACCGCCGAAAGCGCCCGCGACGCGCTGCAGAGCGCGATGAACCGCGCGACCGCCCGCGCAGAACTCCTGAACGCGTACTCGATGTTCCAGACCCGTCACCCCGACGCGCAGGCGGAGGCATGGTCGCGGGTGTTCAACGTGATCGCGGACTACGGCCGACGGGAATGGGACATCGCGCTCGAAGCGGCCGAAATGTCTGGACAGTTCACGCACAACAGCGGCGCCGACGAACGTGAGTTCGTCGACCGTATGCAGGAGCTGATCGTCGAGCACGAGCCCGAGCGTCAGCTCGCGTGGCAGGCTGCCATCTTCGGCGGGCTCGAACGCTTCGACGAAGCGATCGAGCGCCATCGCACTCGCTCGCTCCTGCGCACGCAGGATCCCGAGCCGTACCTCTCCGCGGTCGCGCTGCACCGGCGCGCGGCTCGCAAGGCGCGCGCGGAGGACGATCCGAGCGCGTGGAAGCGGCACGCGTCCGAGGCGCTCCGCAAGCTGCGCATCGGACTCGAGCTCGCGTTCCGCGTGCACAATCCCGAGCTGACCGTTCGGGCGTTGATCGAGCGAGCGCGGATCCTGATCGACCTCGATCAGCCGACCGCCGCGCTGACCGACATCGACACCGCGTTGAAGGCCGATCCGTCGCGCAGCGAAGCACGCGCATTGCGCGAGTACGCGAACCGTCGAGTCGAGGAGCTCGCGGAAGCGCTCGCGACGCGGCCGATCCCGCGACCCGCGCCGTCCCGTGCGGAGGGCGAAACGCCCGACGAGCCAAGCGCGTTTGCGGTGCCAAGCAGCGCCGAGGACGTGCTCGCCAGGACGAAGAGCGAGATCGAGACCGCCAGCAAGGGTCTGCGCAGCATCTACCGCGGCTTCAAGGACATCTTGACCGCGCCCGGTGCCAAGTCGGCGGGCGCACCCGGCAAGAACTGAGCGCCGGCGATCTCGGCGAAGTCGCGCGGGCGCGCCGCCGGGCCGCGCGTTCGCTTCGCGGTTGCTGCGAGCCTGACTCGCGCGCTCGACTCGTCGACCGGCGTCGCGTGCTCGCGTCGCGGCACGTGGTGTTTGCCTGGTGTCCGGCGGTTCGAGTCGTCCGTCGCCCGACTCCGAGCGACCGGCAGGATGGCGCCGTTCGTAGTCGCCGTTGACGAAAGCACGCGCCGCCGCGACCCGGACCGGGCGGCGGCGGCGCGTGATCGCCTCGCGGCGGAGTCGGCCCAAATCAGTTCGTGCCGCTCTGGCGCAGCGAGCGGATCTTCATCCGCGTGATCTTCACCTCGGCTTCCGGCGGAACCAGGATGCCGATGCCGCCCTTGCGGGACTGCGACCACTTCACCTTCTCCATCGTCACCGGATCGCCCGCGGAGAGCTCGCACGTCCACGAGCTGCCGATGAAGGTCATCACGCCGGAGTATGACTCGGCCGGCGAGAGCATGAAGGACGCGTTCTCCGACTCTTCGAGCGCGGAGAACTTCAGCGACTCGACCGTGCCGTCGAAACGCTTGCCGATGCGGCAGTACATCTCGAACTCGCTCTTCACGACCGTGAACTCGAAATCGAGGACGAAGTCGCGGAACTGCTCGCGGTCGCCGATCGAGAGCACGCCGTTCTGCTTCGCCGACTCGTTCGGGCCGCGCAGCAGGAGCGCGCCGCGCTCGAACTTGTAGCTGAAGCCCTCGAGCGCCGCCGCGTTCCAGTTGGGCGCTTGGTCGGTCGAGAGCAGGTCTTTCCATGGCTGCTTCTCGATGTAATCCGGAGTGTAGACCGCGAGCGCGAGCAGGTCGGACTCGTCGATCACCTCGCGGTAGTGCTGGCCGTAGTAGTCCTGGAGCTCCTTGACGTTCTTCTTGAACGACTCGTCGAAGAGCTTGACGAGCTCGTCCTCGGCCCTGGTGTACTTCTGCAGCGCCGCCGAGCGGCCCGCGACGTCGTTCGCCTGATTGGCGGCGCTGCGCGCTTCGTCGTGCAGCTTCGCCGCGTACGCGCGGTCGGTGTTCTGCTTGAGCTGCGCGACGTCCGCCGCGAACTGCTGATCCATCAGCGTCGCCTTCGGCTCGATCTGGTTGACGAGATCGGTGCGCAGCTTGCTGATCTCGTCAACGGTCATCGCGGTCGCGTTCGCGAGCGAGGTCTTCATCGTCTCGAACGCGGCCTTGGTCTCGCGCCGCTCGATCCGGCCCGCGAGGTCGTTCGTGGCTTTCGAGAGCAGGGTCCTGATGTCGCCCTCCTGCGGCGAGCCGTACCAGATCTTCTGGCGCTCCGTGTCGGTGATGAACGCGATCTGCTTGTTGAGGCCGTCCTCGGTCGACGTGTCCATCTTCTTCGCGTCGTCGAGTACCGCCTGTTCCATCGCTTCGCGGTCGGCGATCGCTTGCTTGCGCCCTTCGTCGGTGTTTTTCGCGACGAGGAACAGCACGCCTGCGATCAGCGCCGCGGCGCCCGCGACGACCCACGCGTACATGAGCACGCGCTGCTGCTTCTTCTGGAGCAGTTCCTTCTCGCGCATCACATCGCGCGAACGCGAGGCCTTGGCCTCGGCCTCCTCATCGCTGATGCGCTTCTCGGGCGCCGCTACGGCCTTCGCCGCCGGCTTCGCAGCGGCCTTGGCCGGGCTCGCGGCTGCCGCGGTCGGCTTCGCGGTGCTCGCCGCGGGTTTCGAGATCGCGGAAGCCGGCTTCGCCGCGGCGGCGGGACGCGCGGGCGCGGCGGCGGACTTCGGGGCGGCGGCAGGCGCGGCGCTCACGGGCTTGCGCGCGGGCGGAGCCGCGGCGGGAACCGGCGCGGCTTTCGCCGCGGGTTTGGCGGCAGCTTGCTGCTTCTTGCGTTCGAGGCGTTCCGCTTCGCACTTCGGGCACAGGACACGCAACGACGTCACTTCCTTCGGCTGTGCCGAGGGTTCGAACGTGGCTCCGCAGTTTTCGCAGTTGGCCATGGGATTGGAGTCGGAGAGTCGGGGGGGATTTACGAGGGAGGGGACCCTGGGCGCGACTTCGGGGGGAGCCCCTTGGTCCGAGCCTGGAACATCTTGTCGAAGTCAGTGCTGGCGAGCGCTCCGTCGCGGGGGCGACGGCGGGAGCGCCCGCGCAGGATATTCAGGAGGTGCAACGCGCCGACGGCGACGCCGCCGCCGATCACCAAGATCCCCCACCAGGGCATCTCGGTGCGTTTCGCGACGTCCTTCTCGACGCGCTTCAGCGTGCGGCCGATCAGATAACCGGCCTGACGCGGCAGGCCTTGGTAGTTCTCGTAGGCGACCGTCCGGTAGAACACGCCGACGACGTCCACGACCTCGCGGCGCGGATCGAAATCGCCTTCCGGTCGGTCGAGCAGGTCGACGAAGACCGCGCCTTCCGGCGGCTCCTTCTCGCCCTCGGTGTCGTTCAGCACGATCGCGCGCCACACGTGCTCGTGACCGTCGACGGGGGAGACCAGCTTTTCCGCGGCGAGCGAACCGAGCTGTCCGCGGAACGTCACCCACTCGCCGCGCCACTCGTCCGGTGCCGCCATCGCGGCGTGCCAATCGAGCGCCCGACTCGCGCGCGCCGCGGCGTCTTCAGGCGAGAACTGCGAGACCGCCGACAGCAGCTTCGTGTACCCCTGGGTCTGGAAGAAGTCCTGACCGTTGGAGCTGTCGAGCAGTGCTCCCTCGAAGTGCGTCGAGAGCCGCGTGCGGACCTCGTCCGGGGTCGGCGCCGGGACTTGGGGCGTGGGTGCAATCGCCGTCGAGGCCCCGGGCGCGGCCGCGACCGGGGCGTCCGCGG
>JACRIN010000040.1 GCA_016220085.1 Planctomycetota bacterium | reverse complement strand
GATCGCCGAGGCGCGCCGCGGCGCGCGCCGCGGCGTCGGTCGCGGGGTACGAGCGCTCGACCGCGGCCCAGCGCGCGACGTCGTCGGCGGCGCGCGCGAGCTCCTCGGTCGCGCGCGCGCCGAACCGCGCGTTCCACGCGGCCCGTTCGGGTTCGTCGAGCACGCGCAAGCGGCGCAGCACGGCGCATTCGATGCCTTCCGCGCGCCGCGCGTCGGTCGCGTCGGGGGCGACCGACGCGGACTTGCCGGCGAGGTCGAGCGAGGGATCCGGCAGGTTCCACTCGTCGACCGTGCAACTCTCCAGCGCGTAGCGCCACGCGTCGAAGATCGTGTTCCACGCTCGGTCGCGGTCGGCGTCGGCGACGGAGCCGGCGCGCAACTCGGCGAGCTGGCGATCCGCGTCGGCGAGGAAACCCGCCGCGCTCGCGGAGACCTCGACCTCGGTCGGGTTGTCGAGCTCGCCTTCGCCGAACGTCGTCGGATCCTGGCGCGCGGCCAGGCTCGCGAGCAACACGCACGCCGCAGCGAACATGGCGACGAGCCTAACCGCGGCCCCGAGGCGGGCGCGAGCGTTTCGCCGCGGCCGGTTCCGCGCCTTTCACTGCGCGTAGCCGCGGCCCGCGCGGTCCGCGCCGCTCAGCGAACGGACGGGCGACACGAGCGGTCGAGCGACACGAACGGCTTTGCGCGGCTCGCGCGGCTCAGCGCGGCTCGAGCGGATTGATCTCGGCGCGCAGGAGCCGCTTCTCGCGCTCCTGGTAGATCGGGTCGTTCTGCGCGCGCAGCTCGGTGCGCAAGGCCTCGTGTCGCGCGAGGTCCGCCTGCTCGCGAGCGAAGAGCTTTTCCTCTTCGTCGGAGAGCCGCGAGCCCTCCACGAGCGCCGGCACGAGCCCGAGCACGACCACATGCGCGAGCACGGCGAGCGCGACCCACGCGGGCCACTCCTCGCGCAAGCGACGTCCGAGCGAACGACGCGGCGCCTCTTCCTCGAGCGGTGCTTGGAGATCGAGTTGGAGTTGGTGGGGTGCCATGCACTAGCCGAGCGCGCTCGCTCCGCCCATCGAGTGGTTGCCGTAGGTCGCGCAGTCGCCGAGTTCCTCCTCGATGCGCAACAGACGGTTGTACTTCGCGACGCGATCGGAGCGGCACGGCGCGCCGGTCTTGATCTGGCCGGTGTTCGCGGCGACCGCGAGGTCGGCGATCGTGGTGTCCTCGGTCTCTCCCGAGCGGTGGCTCATGATGCAGCGGTAGGCGTTCTTGTGGGCGAGCGCGATCGTGTCCAACGTCTCGGTCAGCGTGCCGATCTGATTGACCTTGATCAAGACCGCGTTCGCGGCTTTGCGTTCGATGCCCATGTGCACGCGACGCGTGTTGGTGACGAACAGATCGTCGCCGACGATCTGGCAGCGCCCGCCGAGCTTCGCGGTCAAGAGCTTCCAACCCTCCCAGTCGTCCTCGCTGAGGCCGTCTTCGATCGAGAAGACCGGGTACTTCTCCGCCCACGCGGCGTAGAACTCGACCATCTCGGCGGCGGACTTCACCTTGCCGTCGACGGTGTACTTGCCGTTCGCGAAGAACTCGTTCGCGGCGGCGTCGAGCGCGATCTTGATGTCCGCGCCCGGCTTGAAGCCCGCTTTCTCGCACGCGCCGAGGATCAGCTCGATCGCTTCCTCGTTCGACTTCAAATTCGGCGCGAAGCCGCCTTCGTCGCCGACGTTGGTGTTGTAGCCCTTCGCCTTGCAGACGCTCTTCAGCGCGTGGAACGTCTCGACGCCCATGCGCAGGCCCTCGCCGAAGCTCGTCGCGCCGAACGGCATGATCATGAACTCCTGCAGGTCGACGTTGTTGTCGGCGTGCGCGCCGCCGTTCAGGATGTTCATCATCGGCACCGGCAGCACGCGCGCCATCGAGCCGCCGACGTAGCGGTAGAGAGGCAGGCCGCACTCTTCCGCCGCCGCCTTCGCGACCGCGAGCGACGCTCCGAGGATCGCGTTCGCGCCGAGGCGCGACTTGTTGGCGGTGCCGTCGAGCTCGACGAGCTTGTTGTCGACCGCCGATTGATCGAGCGCCTCGAGGCCGTCCAACGCGCTCGCGATCTCGCGCTCGACGTTGGCGACCGCGTTCTGCACGCCCTTGCCGCCGTAGCGCTTGCCGCCGTCGCGCAGCTCGCACGCTTCGTGGATTCCTGTCGACGCTCCCGAGGGCACCGCGGCGCGACCTTGGGCGCCGCTCTCCAGTTGGACATCGACTTCGACGGTCGGGTTTCCGCGGGAATCGAGGATCTCGCGCGCATGGACGTGGACGATTTCGCTCATGGCGCGAATCGTAGCGGCGGAAACGGCGCTGAAAAGCACCGTATGTCGCACCGCGTGCCTCCGCGCTCTATCCTGTCCGGCCCCGTCCTTCGACGGACCGGGGTCCGACACCCGTGCGCCGCGTCTCCCTGCTCCCCAACATCCTGACGCTCGGCAACGCCTTCTGCGGCTTGCTCGCGTTGGCGAAGGCGATCGATGCGCTCGCGTTCACGTCCGGCGATCCCGCGGCGTTCTACGGCAAGCTCGAGACCGCCTGTTGGCTGGTCTTCGCCGGGATGGTGTTCGACGCGGTCGACGGAAAGGTCGCTCGGATGACCGGCGGCGCGAGCGAGTTCGGCGCCCAGCTCGACTCCTTCTCCGACGCGCTCACCTTCGGTTGCGTCCCGCCGTTGCTCGCCAAGGTCGTGATCGAGCACGAGGGCCCGCTCCACGGCTACGCCGGCTACCCGCGGCTGCACTTCCTCGCCGCCGCCGCGTTCGCGCTGATGGCGATCTTGCGGCTCGCGCGCTTCAATCTCGAGAACGATCCCGAGGACAAGGCCCACCAGAGCTTCAAGGGCCTGCCGACGCCAGCCGCAGCCGGCGCGGTCGTGTCGATGATCCTCTTCTATCTGACGATGACCCGGCCGGAGTTCCAGATCGACGAGGGTCGGCCGACGCCGCTCGGCCAGGCGCTCGCGTTCTTCCCGAACATCCACGTCGATCTGCCGGCGTGGTACCTACCGATCCTGGCGCTCTCGATGCCGCTGATCGGCTTCCTGATGGTCAGCCGTGTGCCGTACGCGCACGTCGCTTCGCGCCTGACCAAGCGGGGGAGCTTCTTCGCGCTCGTATGGGTCGTCTTCGCCGCGTTCGTGCTGTTCGCGGCGCCGGTGCCGGCGCTGTTCCTCGCGTTCAACGGCTTCCTGCTGTGGGGCGTGGTCAAGTGGGTCTTCACGCGCCACAAGCGGCCGAGCGTCGGGCCCTCCGACGACACGTTCACCACCACCGCGCGATGAAGCCGTCGCTCGAGACGCTCGCCTACGTCGCGCTCGGCGCGAACCTCGGCGACCGTGAAGGCGCGTTCGAGCGCGCGGTCGCCGGCCTTGCCGCCGCGCCGGGCGTCCGGGTGCTGCGGCGCTCGCGTTGGCGCGAGACCGAGCCGGTCGGCGGTCCCGCCGGCCAGCCGCGGTTCCTGAACGGCGTCGTCGAGGTCGCGACCACGCTCGCGCTGCGGCCGTTCTTCGAGCTCTTGCAGGCGCTGGAGCTCCGCGCCGGCCGCGATCGCGCGCGCGAAGTCCGGAACGGGCCGCGTCCGCTCGACCTCGACTTGCTGCTCTTCGGCGACCAGACGCTCGCGAGCCCGGACCTGATCGTTCCGCACCCGCGGATGGGGGAGCGCGAGTTCGTGCTCGCGCCGCTCGCCGACCTCGAGCCCGCGTTGGCGCGCCGACACGCGGCGCTTCGCGCTGGTCCTTCCGCGCGCTGATCCGCAAGCTCCCACGCGATGCAGCTCCTCCGCGACCCGGGCTCCGCCGCCGATTGGTGCCGAGCGGAGCTCCGCGCCGGCCGCCGCCTCGGCTTCGTGCCGACGATGGGGGCGCTGCACGAAGGCCATCTCGCGCTGGTTCGCCGCGCGAAGGCCGAGTGCGGCCGCGCGGTGGTCAGCGTCTTCGTCAACCCGCTGCAGTTCAACGATCCGAAGGACTTCGAGCGCTACCCGCGCGACCTCGAGGGCGACGCGCGGTTGCTCGCCGACGTCGGGTGCGACCTCGTGTTCACCGGCACGCTCGAGCAGTTCTTCCCCGAAGCCGGCGGCGAGCGCGAGCACATCGCATGGCGCGAGCCCGGTGTCAGCGCGCTCGGCCTCGAAGGCGCGCTGCGGCCGGGACACTTCCGCGGCGTCGCGACGATCGTCGCGCGGCTCTTCGAGGTCGTGCGGCCGACGCGCGCCTATTTCGGGGCGAAGGACTTCCAGCAGACGCTGGTCGTCCGCGAACTCGCGCACGAGCTCGGCTATCCCGAGATCGTCGTGTGTCCGACGCTGCGCGAGCCGAGCGGACTCGCGCGTTCATCGCGCAACGAGTTGCTCTCCGCGGACGAGCGAGCGCGCGCGGTGGCGATCCACCGCGGTCTCTCGGCGGCGCGCGAGCTCTGGCACGCCGCGCGTGAACGCCGTCCGGCGAGTTTGCGCGCGCCGATCGTCGCCGCGATCGCCGCGGGCGGACTGAAGCTCGAGTACGCGGAGTTCCGCGATCCCGAGCGCTGGACCGAGCGCGAGCCCGTCGGTCCGCTCGAGCGCGCGGTCGCGTTGGTCGCGGCGCGCGCGGGCGCGGTGCGACTGATCGACAACCTGCGGCTCGACGGGTCGACCGGATGAGCGCGCCGACCGCGGGCTGGGTGCGCGCGCTCGCTCCCGCCAAGATCAACCCGTTCCTCGCGGTGCTCGGGAAGCGCGCGGACGGCTTTCACGAGCTCGACACGACGCTCGCGGCGATCGGACTCTGCGACGTCGTCGGCGCGCGCGCGAGCGACGCGCCGGGGGTGACGCTCTCGCTCTCAGGTCCCGCCGCGAGCGCCGACGTGCCGCGCGACGAGCGCAATCTGGTCGTGCGCGCCGCGCGCGGAGCGCTGGAGCTCGCGGCCTCGCTCGGCCGCGGAGCGCTCGGCGTCGAGCTCTCGCTCGAGAAGCACGTGCCGAGCCAAGCCGGGCTCGGTGGCGGCAGTTCCGATGCGGCGGCGGCGTGGCTCGCGTGCGCGACGCTCTTCGGTTGCGCTGACCAGGACGAGCCCGCGCGTCGCGCGCTCGCCGCGCTCGGTTCGGACTGCGTCTTCTTCTGGGCGGCTCGCGACACCGGCTACGCGCGCTGTCGAGGGAGGGGCGAGCTCGTCGAGGCGCTGCCGCGTCCCCAGCGGGAGCTCTGGGTCGTCATCGCGACACCAGTGCAAGGCGCGTCGACCGCCGACGTGTATCGCGCGTTTTCTAGGTGCCCGCGCGACCCGGATGACGTTTCTAGACGTCGAACCGAAGCGCTGGAGCTCGGAGAAGCCGCGGCGCGCGCCGCGTGCTTCAACGGACTCGAGCGCGCCGCTCTTTCCGCAGTCCCCGATCTCGCGCTCTGGCGGCGCATGCTCGACGAACTCGCTTGCAGCCACTTCCGGCTCGCCGGCAGCGGCTCGAGCTTCTTCGGGCTCTTCGACGAGCGAAGCGCCGCCGTCGCGACCGCCGAGCGATTGACCCGCGAGTGCTCGCAGCGCTCGCTCGCCTCGCGCGGCGTTCGAGTCGTGCCGTTCGCGGGCCACGGCGCTCGAATCGTTCCCTGATCCGAGTCCGCGCGCCCGATTTCGGAGCTCACCCGGAACGGCTACGAACTTCGACTGCGGGCGATCCGTCGAAAACTTGCCACCCCATTCCCGGGGGGAACGGAATCCACTCGCCATGAACATCACCGAGGTCCGAGTGAAGCTGATCCACGATCCGCGCGACAAGCTTCGTGCGTTCGCGACGATCACGATCGACGACTGTCTGGTGATCCGCGACCTGAAGGTGATCGACGGGGGCATCAAGGGGTTGTTCGTCGCGATGCCGAGTCGCAAGCTCCAGGAGCGTTGCCCGGCGTGCGCGGGGAAGAACTCGATCAAGTCTCGGTTCTGCAGCGATTGCGGCCGGCGTTTGCCCGAGCAGCGCGGCGAAATCGACCAACGCGGCAAGGTCCGGCTCTACGCCGACATCGCGCACCCGATCCGCCAGGAGAGCCGCGACGCCGTGCAACGCGAGGTCGTGCGCGCCTACCACGCCGAGGTCGAGCGCTCGCAGCAGGTCGGTTACGTCGAGCCGACGTTCGAAGGCCTGGACTATCACCAGTACGGCTCGGGCGAGGGCTGAGCGCGGTCGCTTGGTAGGCTCTGCGGCCCGCGATGGCCGTGGTCGTCTCCTGCCTCGCCGACGAGCTGTCGGCGCTCGCGCGCCTCGCGCGTTCGGCCGCGCGCGACGCGGACGTGGTCGAGCTGCGGCTCGATCGGCTCCCGAAGCTCGGCCTAGACGACGAACGTGCGCTCGCGGAGCTCGTCGCGACGCTCGGCAAGCCGGTGATCGCCGCGTGCAACGGTCCGGAGAGCTACGGGCACTTCACGGGCACGCGCGCGGAGCAGGTCGAGCGCTTGCGCGCCGCCGCGCGCGCCGGCGCGAGCTTCCTCGACGTCGACTGGCGCGTCGCGGCGGACCTCGGCGAGCCCGCGGGCGCCGCGCGCCGGATCGTGTCGCGCCACGAAACGTCGGCGAGTGCGTTCGAGCCCGAGCGTTGGCTCGCGGAACTCGCGAGCGCGGCGCGGCCGGGCGAGCTGCGCAAGCTGGTTCACGCGTCGAACAACGCGGAGGAAGCGTTGGAGCTGCTCGCGCGGCTCGCGGGCGCGGCGGGGGAGCTCGTCGCGTTCTCGTCGGGTTCGATCGGCAGCTTCTCCCGCGTCGTCGCGCCGCTGCTCGGTTCGCCTTTCACGTACGCGGCGCCGCGCCGCGGAGAGGGACCTCCGACCGCGCCGGGTCAGTGGCCGGTCGACGAACTCGTCGATGCGCTGTCGCGACTTTCGCCCGACGGTTTCGACCTCTTCGGCGTCGTCGGCCGGCCGATCGAGCATTCGCTGTCGCCCGCGGTGCACGGCGAGTTGCTGCGCGCGGCGCGGCGCAACGCGCTCTACGTCGCGTTCGAGGCCCACGACTTCGAGCGCTTCGCCCGCGCAGCTCGCGCGTGCGGCGTGCGCGGGCTCTCGATCACCGCACCGTTCAAGCAAGACGCGGTGCGGCTCGCCGACGAAGCCGATCCGTCCGCGCGCGAACTCGGCGCCGCCAACACGTGGCTCGCGACCGCGCACGGCTGGCGCGCTTCGAACACCGACATCGCCGGGGTGCACGCGCTCTTCGAGCGCGCGGAAGGCTTGCTCGGCCGGCCGCTCGACGGGCTCGAGCTCTGCGTGCTCGGCGCGGGCGGCGCGGCGCGAGCGCTCGCCGCCGTCGCGCGCGAACGCGGCTTGCGTGTCGTCTTCGCCGTTCGCGCGCCGGCGCGCGCCGAGTCGCTCGCCGCGCGTTTCGGCGCCGAAGTCGTCGAGTGGGACGCGCTCGCGACGCGCCGCACCGACGTGCTGGTCAACGCGACTCCGGTCGGTTGGAAGCGCGGCGAGTCGCCGTTGCCGGCGGCGTGGCTGCGCGCGACGCTCGTCGTCGATTCGATCTATCGCACGCCGGAATCAGAACTACTCCGTACGGCGCGCGAACGCGGCTTGCTCACACTGGGCGGCGAGACTTGGTTCCTCGCTCAGGCCGCGGAGCAAGCCAGGACGTTTTCGGGAATCGAGCCCGACCGGCTGGCGCTGCTGCGCTCGTTCCGAGCGGCGATCGGGTCGATACCCACCCCGGAATGAGCACTCCCCGTCACACCCTCGCCCTGATCGGTCTGCGTTGCAGCGGCAAGTCCTCGGTCGGCGAGCGGCTCGCGAAGACGCTCGGCCTCCCGTTCACCGACCTCGACGAACGCGTGCGCGAGTTCGCATCCAACGTCGAGGCGACCGAGTTCCACCACACCGGCGAAGTGCTCGCGATGATCGGCGCGTCGCGTTTTCGCGCGCTCGAGTCGCTCGCGCTCGCGATGGCGCTCGACCGCAAGGTGCCGTTCGTCCTCGCGACCGGCGGCGGGGTCGTCGAACTCGCGGAGAACCGCTCACGCCTGACGTCCGCGAGCCTGGTGATCTGGCTCGATGCGCCGCTCGACGTGCTCTCCGCGCGCCTGCGGGCCGATCCCGCGCTCCGGCCGCCGGTCCTCGGCCGAGATCCGGTCGAGGAGCTCGCCGCCCTGCACGCGCGCCGCGCCGCCTGGTACGCGGAGGTCTCGAACCTGCGGATCGACTCCGGCTCGGACTCGCCGGACGTCATCGCGGCTCGACTTTCCGAACATCCTCGCGTGAAAGAATGGCTAATGGCCGCATCCGCGGCTTGAAGTCGGACCCCGCGCTCGTATACTCGCCCGCCTCAAGCGACGCGCGGTGGAGCAGTCTGGCAGCTCGTCGGGCTCATAACCCGGAGGTCGCAGGTTCGAATCCTGCCCGCGCTACCACAAGAGAAGGCTGAAGCCCGCAAGGGCTTCGGCCTTCCTCTTTGTGTGCCCAGCATGTTCCCAGCCCTGGAGGTGGAAGTCCTCTGACGAGGAGGTCGGACCGAGTCGAGCGAAGCGCAAGGCGAAGGGTCGCGAGGCATCGCTGAAAGAAGCGTGGAGCGAAAG
>JACRIN010000038.1 GCA_016220085.1 Planctomycetota bacterium | reverse complement strand
GTGCGGACGAGCGCGAGCGCGTCGGGCCGAGCGAAGTGCTCGCCGTCGCGACCGGCCCGGGCGCGCAGGTCGAGTTCCTGCTCTTCGACCGCAGCGCGTGATCCACGCCGCGGCGTGGCGCGCGACGTGCGCGGTGCCGTAGGATCTCGCGCCATGTCGAGCCGTCTCCTCCTCGCCGCGTGTCTGCTTCTCGCTCCCGCGTGTCTGCTCGATCGCAGCACGACCAACGGTCGGCCCGATCCGGCCGCGTTGTCGACGCTGACGCCGGGGAAATCGACCGCGACCGACGTCGTGCGGATCCTGGGCGCTCCGAGCGAGGTCGTGCAGCTCGGCAAACGCTCCGCGTACCGCTACGAGCACTCGGTCGCCAAGCGCACGGGCCTCTGGCTGATCGTCATCGGCTCGCTGAACACCGACACGCACTCCGACCGCGTGTGGGCGTTCTTCGACGAGCACGGCGTGCTCACGCACGTCGCGTCGAGCTTCGAGTCCGACCGCGCCGAGTTCCGCTTGTCATGGTCCGACTGATCGGACGCGCGCTCGGCGCGTGTGCGCTCGCGCTGCTCGGCTCGAGCTGTATCGTGCTCGTGTTCTCGCGGACGCGCACGCACCAGCCGCTCGAGGAAGCGCGGATCGCCGAGCTCGTCCCCGGCGCGACCACGTTCGACGAAGCGCTCGCTCGCTGCGGCGCGCCGACCGACGTGTGGGAGCTCGCCGGCGACGCGCGCGCGATCGCGTACGGCTGGGTCGACTCGCGCGGCGACAACGTCAACCTCCAATTGCCGCTCAGCCGCGACTTCACGCCCAACCTGGAGCTCGAGCAAGGCCGCAAGAACCTCTACGGCGTCGTGCTCTTCTTCGACGCGCACGACGTGCTGACCGCGGTGCAGCGCGGCTCTCTCTTGACGCTGAAGCGCGAGAGCACGCCGAGCGCCGAGCTCGAGTGAGCGCGGCGCCGAGCGGTCCGCACGCGACCTCGCGCGGCCGCCGGCGGGCTCGCGCGACTCCACGCGACCTCGCGCGGCGCCGAGCGGCCTCGCGTTGCGTCGGGCGGCACCGCGCTGAACCGAGCCGCGTCGCGCCGTATCGGGCGGCATCGGGCGACCTCGCACCTCCGCGAACTCGCGCCCGACCGCCGCCGCCGCGACTTCACGGAGCTCGAACCGCGGAACCGCCGACCTCTCACTGGCGTGAAAGCAACCCTCGCGGATGATGGCGCCCTCGTTCGTCTCGAGGACACCTATGAAGACTCTCTCCACTCTGCAGCTCGCCTCCGCACTGTGCCTGCTCGGCGGTGCGTGCCGTCTGAATACCGAATTGCCCCCCGAAGGCCGGGAGCAGCTCGCCGCGGCGCTCGACCGCGCGGAGATCACGATCGCCTATCCACCCGCCCACCGCGGTGACGTCGTCGACGAGTACCACGGCGAGAAGGTCGCGGATCCCTATCGTTGGCTCGAGGAGCTCGACTCGCCGGCGACGCGCGAGTGGATCGAGGCTGAGAACCTGGTCACCGGGCTCTACCTCGCCACGAGCTCACGCCGTGAGAAGCTCGCGCAACGCCTCGGCGAACTCTGGAACTACGAACGCTGCTCGCCTCCGGTGAAGAGCGGCTCGCGCTACTTCTTCAGCAAGAACGACGGGCTCCAGAACCAGAGCGTGGTCTACGTCGCCGACGGACTCGCCGCGACGCCGCGCGTGCTGCTCGACCCGAACACGCTCTCGAAGGACGGCACGGTCGCGCTCGGCGGCTCGACGATCTCCGAGGGCGGGCGTTGGTACGCGTACGGCGTCGCCGACGGCGGCTCCGATTGGACGACGTGGCGCGTGCGCGACATCGACACCGGCAACGACCTCGCCGACACGATCCGTTGGACGAAGTTCAACACGCCCGCGTGGCGCAAGGACGGCTCGGGCTTCTACTACGCGCGCTACGCCGCGCCGGTCGAGGGCGCGGAGCTCAAGGCGAAGAACCAGGACCAGCGCGTCTACTTCCACGAGCTGTTCACGAACCAGGACGAGGACGTGCTCGTCTACGAACGCCCCGACCAGCCGCAATGGGGCTTCGCCGCGCAGGTGACCGACGACGGCGCGTATCTGGTGCTCACCGCGAGCGAAGGCACCGATCCGAAGAATCGCGTCTTCTACAAGCCGCTCGAGCCGACGACCGAGAGCGGCGGAGCCGACAAGCTCGTGCCGCTGCTGGTCGACTTCAACGCGAGCTACGAATTCCTCGGCAACCAGGGCTCGACGTTCTTCTTCGTCACCAACCTCGCGGCGCCGCGTCAGCGCATCGTCGCGATCGACGTCGCGAAGCCGGAGCGCGCGAACTGGCGCGAGATCGTCGGCGAGCAGCAAGACACGCTGCAACGCGCGTCGCTGGTCGGCGCCAAGCTGATCTGCAACTACCTGGCGGACGCGCACTCCGTCATCGTCGTGCACGCGCTCGACGGCGCGCGCGAAGGCGAGATCGAGCTCCCCGGGCTCGGCACCGCGGGCGGATTCGGCGGCTCGATCGACGACCAGGAAACCTTCTACTCGTTCGCGAGCTTCACGTCGCCGCCGACGATCTTCCGCTACGACCTCGCGACGAAAACGAGCGAGCTCTTCCGCCGCGCGCCGACGACGTTCGACGCGTCGCAGTACGTCACCGAGCAAGTCTTCTACGCGTCGAAGGACGGCACGCGCGTGCCGATGTTCCTGACGCACAAGAAAGGCCTCGCGCGCAACGGCGCGAACCCGGTCCTGCTATACGGATATGGAGGCTTCAACAACCCGCTGACGCCGTCGTTCGCGCCGTCGCGCATCGCGTGGCTCGAGCTGGGCGGCGTTTACGCGGTCGCCAACTTGCGCGGCGGCGCCGAGTACGGCGAAGCGTGGCACGAGGCCGGCACCAAGCTCAAGAAGCAGAACGTCTTCGACGACTTCATCGCGGCGGCGGAGTACCTGATCGGCGAGAAGTGGACGTCGAGCGAGAAGCTCGCGATCCAAGGCGGCTCGAACGGCGGCTTGTTGGTCGGCGCGTGCATCCTGCAACGGCCGGAACTGTTCGGTGCGGCGCTGCCGGCGGTCGGTGTGATGGACATGCTGCGCTTTCGCGAGTTCACGATTGGCTGGGCGTGGGAGAGCGACTACGGCTCCGTGAAGAATCCCGACGAGTACCGCGCGATCCGCGCGTACTCGCCGGTGCACAACACGGCGACGGGCACGTGTTACCCGGCGACGATGATCACCACCGCCGACCACGACGACCGCGTGTTCCCCGCGCACAGCTTCAAGTTCGCGGCGGCGCTGCAAGCCGCGCAAGGTTGCGCGAACCCGATCCTGATCCGCATCGACGTGCGCTCGGGCCACGGCGCGGGCAAGCCGACTTCGAAACAGATCGAGCAGGCGGCGGACGAGCTCGCGTTCCTCGTTCGCGAGCTCGGGATCAACTGACGCGCCACCGCGCGTAGAGCTCGGCTCGGCGGTCCTTCGACAGCGGGACGCGGCGCTTGAGGTCGCGCGCGAGCTCGAGGTCGATGTCGGCGACGAGCAAGCCGTCCTCGCCGGTGCCTTCGGCGAGCGTCTCGCCGCTCGGCGCGACGATCAGCGAGTTGCCGGGGAAGTCGAGCACGAGCTCGCGGCGGCCGACCGTCTCGCGGCCGGTGCGGTTGCACGCGAGCACGAAGCACTGGTTCGCCGCCGCGACGCCGTGGACGAGCGCGCGAAAATGCGTCGAGCGCGGGCTCGGCCATTGCGCGGGCACGAGCAGGAGCTCGACGCCGTCCGCGAACGGACGGTGCCAGAGCTCGGGGAAGCGCAGGTCGTAGCAGACGATGCCCGACACGCGCGCGCCACCGAGCTCGATCGTCGGCGGCGGGGCGTCGCCCGCGGAGAAGACCTCGGTCTCGGCGGTCGGCGAGAAGAGATGGACCTTGTCGTAGACGAGCACGCGCTCGCCGTGCGCGAACACCGTCAAGCGGTTGCGCGGCGGCTCGCCGGGCGCGCCCGCGGCGAATGCGGAACCCGCGAGCACGATTCCGAACGAGCGCGAGAGCTCGGCAAGCGTCTCGACCGCGTGCTCGTTGCGCGCGACCTCGCGCGCGAGATCGACGTCGGCGTCGGGGAACGACGTCGGCCACATCTCAGGCAGCAGGACGAGCTCGACCGAGCCTTCGCGCGCTCGTTCGAGCCCGCGGCGCAAGCGCGCGAGGTTGGCGTCGACCTCGCCGCGCCGCACGTCGAACTGGAGGGCCGCGCTGCGCATAGGTGACGATGGTAGTCGCCGCGGGCCGGCGCGCGAGGCCCGAAACGCGCTCGTCGCGACGACCGCGCGTCGCAGCGCCCACCGCGCCTCACGAGCGCGCGACCCCACCGGCCCGCGAGCGAACGTGGCGTGCGCGCGCCGGGCTCCCTAAGCTCTGCCGCGGGAGCCGCACGCCCCCGCGATGAACGCCACGCTGACGATCCTGCTGCAACGCGCGCTGGTCGGTCGTGTGGTGCTGTCGTTCCTGCCGCCGGGCGAACTCGGCGCGCACAAGCCGAGCGCGTGGCCGACGACGTGGGCGGCGAGCCACCTCGTCGGCGGCGTCGTGCTCGGCGCGATCGAAACCTGGGCCGCGTTCGCCGGGCGAGCGCTCGACGCTCGCATCGGTGCCGGCGTGCTCGCGATCCTGTTGGTCGTGCGCTGGCTGACGCTGCCCGCCGCGATGGTTCCGCGCCATACGCCGGTCGAGGAGCGCGCGGGCTTCGCGACCTGGCTCTTGCGCGCGGCGTGGCTCGGCGCATTGGTCTCGCTCGAGCTCCCGCCGTTGCCGCTCGCCGACGTCATCGCCGCCGGCGTGTTCGTCGAGCACGCGCTCGCGCTCGCGCGGCGTCGACCGTGGGCTCGCGCGGCGGTCGTGCTCGCGTGGACGCTCGCGACGGCGACCGCCGTTGCTCGAGGCGGCGCGCTCGCCGTCGCGCCTCAAGGCGCGTCCGAGAGCGCCCTCGCCGCCGCCGCCGCGGGCGCCGGTTGGGTCGCGTGGCGTCGGCGCGCCGACCAGCGCTCGCTCGCGCTCGCCGCGCTCGCGCTCGCCGGACTCGCGACGCGCGAGCCGTGGCTCGCCGCGACCGCCGGTCTGGTCGCGATCGCGTACACCGCCGCGCCGGTCAGGCGGCGCGCGGCGATCACGCTCGTCGTCGCCGCCGTGCTCGTCGCGGCGCCGCACGCGCGCGCGCTCGGTCCGCACGCGCCTGCGCTTGCGCCGCGCGCGCACGCGCTCGCACTCGACGCCGAATCGCTCGCGGAGGCGGCGCGCTCGACGGTCGGCGTCGCGTTCGCGTCGTGGCGTGCGCGCGCGTTCTGGCTCGCGGTCGCGTTCGCGTTGCTCGCTACGGGGCTCGGGTTCGCCGGCGCGTCACGCGCGCGCCGTGAGCGGCGCGCGGTCGATCCGCCGGAGCGCGAGCTCGCGGGCCTCGCGCTCTGGGTCGTGCTCGCGCCGTTGGTCGCGATCGGCGTCGCGTGCGTGTTCGGTCCGTGGGACGCGACGCGGTCGCAGACGTTCTCGACGGCGCTCGCGGCGTTCGCGGCGATCCTGATCGGGCTCGTCGCATGCCCTGATGAACACGTGGAAGGCGCCGAGCGCGGGCGCGACGAGCGCATCGGGCCCAGCGGGCGCGCGGAGCCGGCGTGACGCGCTGGGACGACCTCGCGTGTCCGCGCTGCGGCGCCCCGTTCTCGCGAGCGAGCTCGCGCGAGCGCGACGAGTTCGTCTGCGAGCCGTGCGCGCGACAACACGCGCTCGTCGATGGGGTCGCGGACCTCGGCGGCGAACTCGACGCGTCGCCGGCCGCGAGCGAGCCGCTGCAGCGCGCGTTGGAGCGCCTGCGCGCCGGCACGCCGTTCAAGGCGGCGCTCGAAGGACTGTTGCTCGAACTCGACGAGCCGTCGGCGGAGCGCGCGATGCTGCTCCTGCGCGAAGGCCGCGGCGCGTGGCATCCCGAGCTCCGTGCGAGCGGCGGCAAATTGCTGCTGCTCGCGAATGCGTTCTCGGGCGCGGCGGTGCCGCTCGCCGCGGCGGGTTTCGCCGTCACCGTGCTCGACGTCTCGCTCGCGCGCGCGGCGTTCGGTGAGCACCGCAATCGCGCGTTGGCGAGCGGCACGCGCTCGATCGCGTGCGCGGGCGCGCCGCGCTTGCCGTTCCGCGATCGGAGCTTCGAGGTCGTCGTGCAGGAAGGCGGGTTGCCCGGCGAGGCCAACGCGTTCGCGCACGACCTCGCGGAGTGCCGGCGCGTCGCGAAGGACGAGCTCGTGCTGATCGCCGACAATCGACTCGGCTACAAACGCTCCGCCGGACGCCGCGGCGTCTTCCACGTTCCGAGTCCGGCGGTGTGGTTGCGCGACGCGCTCGCTCCGCGCCACGGCGAACGCACGCTCGCCGGTTACCGCGCGCTGCTCGCCCGCGACGGTTTCGCGCGGCCGCGCGCGTTCGCGCTGTACCCGCACTCGCGCGAGTTCGCGCACGTCGTCGCGCTCGACGAGCCGTGGCCGAAGCTCTCGATCGGTCCGAAGGAGCGACGCAACCGCGTCAAGATCGTCGCCGATCGCGCGGGGCTGTTCCCGCTGTTCACACCGTCGTATGCGCTGTTCGCGGCGCGCGCGACGAGCGAGCGACCGCGGGTCGAGCGGTTGCTCGACGCGCTCGCCGAGCGCGTCCCCGAGCACCGCGGCGCGCCGCCTCCCCGCGTCGAGCAGTGGGTCGCGACCCGCGGCAACACGATCGTCTGGTTGTGCGCCGCGAACGCCGACCAACGCGAGGGCGACGATCGCCGCGGACACTGGTGCGTGCACGTCCCGCTCTCGCCGCAGCAACGCGAGCAGATCGAGCGCCACCACGCGACGATCGCCGCCTTCGCGCGCCGGTTCCCGACCTTGCCGGTGCCCGAGCCGCTGTTCCAGGGCGAGCTCGACGGCGTGTTCCTCGCGTGCGAACGTCGCTTGCCCGGTCTGACCGCGCCGCAGCTCACCGGCGACCACCGTGCGGCCGCGCGGCTCTTCTCGGAGACCGCCGAGTACCTCGCGCGGCTCGTCGTCGCGCCCGCGGCGCCGCTCGATCGCGCGGGCTTCGACGCGTTGATCGGAGCGAAGTGCGAACTCGTCGCCCGCTTCGCCGCGGTCGATTCGACGCGCCGCGTGATCGCGGACCTCGCGCGCGAGCTCGAGCGCGAGCTGCTCGGCGTGCGGATGCCGCGCGTCTACTACCACGCCGACCTGCGCTCGAAGCACATCCAGGTCGACGCGACCGGCCGCGTGCTCGGCTTCCTCGATTGGGGCTCGAGCGAACCCGAAGGTCTGCCCTACTTCGACCTGCTCCACTTGATCGCCCACGAGCGCAAGCAAGAGGCGGGGCTCGGCGCCGCGGAGGCTTGGAGGCTGGTATCGAAGCCTGAGACGTTGCGGCCGCACGAGCGCGCGGCGCTCGAACTCTACGCAGAACGGCTGAGTCTCGAGCCCGAGGTGCCGCGAGCGATCGCGCGCCTCTATCCGGTGCTCGTAGGCGCGATGGCCGAGACGAACTGGGACTACAGCCGTCCGCGCTGGGTGCATCGTCAGTTCGGCCTCTGAACTTCGGCCCATTCCCGGCCGGGGCCCGGCCCCCGTAATCTGGCCTCCGAACATGGACTCGGCGTCCGAACCGGAGAGCTCGCAGAGCCTGCGCCGTCGGATCACCGACGGCTTCGAGAAGCTCGCGCTCGCACTCAAGACACAGGTCTGGCATGGCGCGAGCGCCGAAGGTCTGTCGGCGACGCAGGCGCAGATCCTCGCGCTGCTCGCTCAGCGCGGAGCGGTCAGCGGCTTGCGCCTCTCCGAAATCGCGGAGGAACTCGCGATCACCCCGGCGACCGCGAGCGACGCCGTCCGCGCGCTCGACGCGAAGCAACTGGTCGTCAAGGGCCGCGCCGAATTCGACGCGCGCGCGTTGGCGGTGCAGATGACCGACTCCGGCGCCGAGGTCGCGCGCAGGATCCAGTCGCTCTCGGATTTCCTGTCGGTCGCGGTCGACACGCTGAGCCCGAGCGAGCGGACGACGCTGCAGCTCGCGTTGGTGAAGCTCGTCCTCCACCTCCAGGCCGACGGCAGGATCCCGCTCGCGCGGATGTGCGCGAACTGCGGATACTTTCGCGCCCATGCGCACGCCGAGCCCGAGCAGCCGCACCAGTGCGCTCTCACCGACACGCCGATCGGTGCCGTCGATGTGCGGTTCGACTGTCCGGACCATCGACGAGCGGATCGGGAGGCGATCGACGACAACCGCCGAGTGCTCAGCGGCGCCTGATCGCGAACTGCCTCGCATCGCTGTGCCTGGACGACGGCGCGCCCCCGAGGCTCCCGGGTGCGCGCGATTCGGTCGCAATGCGCTGGCGGCGACTCGGCGGCGGCGACGCTCGGCGCGAGTGGCGCGGCCCTCGGGCGGGGGAACTCGCGGCGCACGGCGCACCGGGGTCGTCTGGTCCGACGCACCGTTGGCCGGCCGGTTCCGTCGGTGTGGGTGCGGGTCCGGCGTGGCCCCGCGCGGACCTCGCGACGACCGGCGGGGCGCGCTCGGATTACGAGCGCCGAGCCGGCGAGCGCGCTGGCCGGAGCGATGCTCCGCGCGCTAATGAAACTCATACCCACTCGTAGGGCCTTGCGCGGCGGGTCCTACGAAACGAAGCCTCTACTTTGCGCGTGCGAACGACGTCATGATCTCCCCTTGCGGTGAGATCTAACACCGCCGTCAGACTCCGCGGTTTTCCTGCGGTAGACTTCTCGGGCTGACCCCCCAGCCGACGCATTCCCCTTCACCGCGACAGCCCTCCCCGGCGGTCGCGAACGATCATCGAAACCCCGTTTTTCCGCTCTCCACCACCATGCGCAACCTCGCTTTCACGTTCACGGCCCTGGCGCTCGGCGCCGTCCCTGCCTTCTCCCAAACCGACGCCGCGCCGGTCTGCAACCACAACGGTCCGTACCTCGTCGAGGCCAACAACCTCCCCGGCACCACGATCACCGAAGTGACGCTGACCTCCGCGGGCAGCTTCGACCCGGACGGTGATCCGCTCTCGTTCTTCTGGTTCGAAGAATGCCCGACGGGCGTCTTCGCCGATCCGACCGCGCCGGACGCGGTCTACCAGATCGACATGGCCGGCAAGTGCTCGGTGACCTGCGTCGTCGAGCTGCGCGTCACCGGCGGCAACCAGATCTCCAAGTGCGTGACGCAAGTCACCGTGCAAGACACGACCCCGCCGAACCTGACGGTTCCGCCGGACGTCGGCGTCATTTGGGGCGATGACACGACCCCGGCCGCGACCGGCACCGCGACGGCGACCGACAACGGCGACCCGGCACCGGTGATCACCTACACCGATGTCGTGACCCCGAGCTCGACCAAGGGCCTCGAGAGCACGATCACCCGCACCTGGTGCGCGACCGACTTCTGCGGTCACAGCATCTGCGGCGTCCAGACGATCCTCGTCTACTCGCCGAATCAGTCGGCCCTGCCGAACTTCGACTTCGACACCGGCAGCTGCCCGAATGCGATCCACCGGATCGCGCTGCACCCGGCCGCGCTGACGGTCCTGAACTCGAAGAAGTTCAACCCGACCAAGATCGACTGGAGCACGGTCGCCATCCAGCGCCGCGTTCCGATCACCGGCTCGTTCTCGCTCGCCGGCGCGACGTTCACCAACGGCCAGTTCGGCAAGGTGACGGCGACGACCTCCGGTCAGTGCAACAGCGCTTCGAACGACGGCAAGACCGACCTGCGCATCATCGTCGACGAAGCGGCGATCGTCACCGCGCTCGGCCTCGACGTCGATCCGTCCGGCAGCGTGGTCGAGCTCGCCATCCGCGGTCGCATGACCAACGGCGACTACTTCTTCCTGCGCGACGTGGTCGAGATCAACTGAGTCGGCCCGCACACTGACACCCGCACGGCGGGGCTCCTCGAGAGAGGGGCCCCGCCGGTTTCGTTCGGGGTGAGCTCCGTGCGAGACTCTCGCGTTCCGTGTCCTCGACCCGAGCAGAAGCCGGCCGCATCCTTCGATTGGCGGTCCCCGTCATCGTCGCCCAGATCGGGCTGATGATGCTCGGCGTCGTCGACAACCTGATGCTCGGCAACTTCGACATGCACGAGTTCGGCGCGTCGGCGCTCGGGCGGCTGTGGGTGGTCGGGACGCTCTACGTCGGCATGGGACTCGTGATGGGCATCGATCCCCTGATCAGTCACGCGCACGGTGCGGGCGACTCGGCGGCGGCCAGGCTCGCGCTCGAGCGCGGGATCGTGCTCGGGCTCGCGATCACCGCGCCGATCGGCGCGCTGTGGTTCTTCACCGAGGAGGTGCTCGTCTTCGCCGGCCAACAGCCCGGGCTCGCGCGCGGCGCGGAGGGCTACGCGCTCGCGCAGTTGCCGGGCCTCCCCGCATGGCTCGTCTTCACCGCGCTGCGCACGTACCTGCAGGGCCGCGGCGTGGTGCGGCCGGCGATGTGGGTCGCGCTCGGCGCGAACGTGCTCAACGCGTTCGGCAACTGGGTGCTGATCTACGGCAAGTTCGGGCTGCCGAGCCTCGGCGCGGTCGGCGCGGGCATCGCGACCGGCGTCACCGAAGTGGCGATGGCGACGGCGCTCTGGATCTTGGTCGCTCGGTGGCACCGAGCGCGCGGCGAGCGGCTCGCGTGGAGCTTCCAAGCCCTGCGCTGGAGCGGCCTCTCGGTCGTCGTGAAGCAAGGCGCGCCGGTCGCGCTGATGCTCGGGCTCGAGCTCTGGGCGTTCCAGTTCGCCAACGTCTTCGCCGGCTGGCTGGGCGAGGCGGAGCTCGGCGCGCACACGATCGTGCTCAACCTCGCGTCGCTGTCGTTCATGGTGCCGCTCGGGATCTCGATGGGCACGTCGGCGCGCGTCGGCAACCTGATCGGCGCCGGCGATCCGCACGGCGCGCAGCGCGCGGCGTGGGCGGGCTTCGCGCTCGGCGCGGGCGTGATGGCGTGCTTCGCGTTGGTGTTCCTGCTCGGTCGCGAGCGACTGCCCGCGCTCTACACGCCGGACGTCGACGTGCGCGTGCTCGGCGCGGCGATCCTGCCGATCGGCGCGGCGTTCCAGGTGTTCGACGGTCTGCAGGTGGTCGGTTGCGGCATCCTGCGCGGAATGGGCAAGCCGCGTCCGGCCGCAGCGTTCAATCTGATTGGCTACTACGCGTTCGCGTTGCCGATCGGCTGGTGGCTCGCGTTCCGCGGAGGGCACGGACTCGCCGGGCTCTGGTGGGGCTTGAGCCTCGGCCTCGCGATCGTCGCGCTCTCCTGCGTCGCGTGGGTCGCGTGGCGCGGCCCCGCTCACGCCGTTTCGCTCGCGTCGGCGTCGCGCGAGAGCAAGGGCGCCTGATGGTCGACGTGCGCGTCAAGGACCTGCGCGGCAACCTGCGCAAGAGCTGGATCGACGGCGCGAGCTACATGCTGATGGTCGGCCTAGGCGAGCACTACCTGCCGGCGTTCGTGCTCGCGATCGGACTCGGCGACGTCTTCTCCGGTTGGGTCGCGACGGTGCCGATGCTCGCGGGCGCGCTGATCCAACTCGCGACGCCGCATCTCGCGGAGAAGGTCGGCTCGCTGCGGCGCTGGGTCGTGTGGACCGCGGCGCTGCAGGCTGCGGTGTTCGTGCCGCTCGCGTGGGTCGCGTTGCGCGGCGGCGCGCCAGCGTGGGTGGTGTTCCTGCTCGCGACCGCGTACTGGGCAACGGGGCTCGCGACCGGGCCGGCGTGGATCACGTGGATCTCGACGCTGGTGCCGAAACTCGTCCGCGCCCGCTACTTCGCGCGCCGCAACCGTGGGCTCTGGGTGACGTTCGCGGTCGGCTTCGTCGCGGCGGGAGGATTGCTGGAGTGGTCGCGCGCTCACGGGAGGGAGCTGCAGGCGTTCGCATTGCTGTTCGCGCTCGCCGGGCTCGCGCGCTGCGTCTCCGCGTACTACCTGTCGCAACAGGACGAACCCGAGCCCTTGCCGCGCGGCTGGCGCATCGTGCCTAACCTCGAGCTCCTGCGCCGTTGGTCGAACGACCATTCCGGCCGCCTGATCGCGTGCATCTTCGCCGTGCAGATCGCCGTGCAGACCGCGACGCCGTTCCTGACCGCGTTCATACGCACCGAGCTCCAATTCTCGTACACGCTCTACGCGCTGCTCTACGCGACGCCCTACGTCGCGCGGATCGTCGCTCTCGACGCGCTCGGTGACCTCGCACACAAGCAAGGCGTCGCGCGCACGATCTGGCTCGGCGGTCTCTTGTTCGTACCCAGCCTGATCGCGTGGATGGCGACCGATTCGGTCCTGCTGTTGATCCTCGCGCAGATCCTCGCCGGCGTCGCGTTCGCGGCGTGGGAGCTCGGCACCTTCCTCGCCTTCTTCGACCACGTTCCCGAGGCCGAACGCACCAGCGTCTACGCGCTCTACAACGTCGGGCTTTCGGCGTCGATGGCCGTCGGCTCGCTCGCGGGAGGAGCACTGCTCGGCATCCTCGGTTCCGACCACACCGCGTACCTCTGGCTGTTCGCGCTCTCGACCTTGTTGCGCGTCGCCGCGGTGCCGCTCGTCGCGCGCGTTCGCGATGGCTCGCGCGCTCCCGCCGCCGAATCCTGAGCGAGAGCGAATCGACCGCCGGTGTTGCGTCCGGCTCGCGCGATGCATAGAACCGCGCCGGAGGCGTCGCATTGCGACGGCCAACAAGCATGATCTTCGCGCTCGTCATCGTCCTCGCTCTGCTGGTCATCGTTGCCCTGACCGCGCTCGGCCGAGGTTGGTTCGGTTGGGTGCTCGGCGGTGCGATCGTGATCGCGTGGTGGAAGTGGAAGCTCGGCGCACCGCCGACTCCGTTCTGGATCGTCGCCGGCACGTTCGCGTTCTTCGCGTTGCTCTTCGGCGTCCGTCCGGTGCGTCGACTGGTGATCAGCGGCTTCGCGATGAAGCTGGTGTCCGGCGCGCTGCCGAAGATGAGCGAGACCGAGCGCGCGGCGCTCGACGCGGGCACCGTCTGGTGGGATGCCGAGCTCTTCTCGGGCTCGCCGCGTTGGAAGCGCCTGATCGACTTCCAAGTCGCCGCGCTGAGCTCCGAGGAACGCTTGTTCGTCGACGGGCCGGCTCACGAGCTCGCGGCGATGTGCCCCGAGCACGAGATCGCCACGCGCGGCGACCTGTCGGAGAAAGCGTGGCAGTTCCTGCGCTCCAAGGGCTTCATGGGGATGATCATCCCGAAGAGCTACGGCGGCCTCGGCTTCAGCGCCGCCGCGAACTCGGCGGTGATCGTCAAGCTCTCCAGCCGCAGCGTCACCGCCGCGGTCAGCGTGATGGTGCCGAACTCGCTCGGCCCCGCCGAGCTCCTGCTGCACTACGGCACCGACGAGCAGAAGAATTTCTGGCTGCCGCGCCTCGCGAACGGCACCGAAGTCCCGTGCTTCGCGTTGACCGAGCCGGGCGCGGGCAGCGACGCGGCGTCGATCACGAGCTCCGGCGTCGTCTGCCGCGGCACGTTCGAGGGCCGCGAGGTGCTCGGCATGCGTCTCGATTGGTCGAAACGCTACATCACGCTCGCGCCGATGGCGACCGTGCTCGGCCTCGCGTTCAAGCTGCGCGATCCTGACCGGTTGCTCGGCAGCGAGCCCGAGCTCGGCATCACGTGCGCGCTGATCCCGGCGACCACGCCCGGGGTCGAGATCGGCAAACGCCACGATCCGCTCGGCGTGCCGTTCATGAACGGTCCGACCGAAGGCCACGGCGTGTTCGTGCCGCTCGATTTCATCATCGGCGGACCGAAGCGCGCGGGGCACGGCTGGCGGATGCTGATGCAGTGCCTGTCAGCCGGGCGCGGCGTGTCGTTGCCGGCGCTGTCGGTCGGTGCGTCGCAGCTCGCCGCGCGCGTCGTCGGCTCGCACGCGAGCGTGCGCGAGCAGTTCGGCATGCAGATCGGCAGGTTCGAGGGCGTCGAGGAGAAGCTCGCGCGCATCGGCGGCCTGACGTACTTGATCGACTCGGGGCGCAAGTTGACGCTCGGCGCGATCGACGCGGGCGAGAAGCCTTCGGTGGTCACCGCGATCATGAAGGCCTACGCGACCGAAGCCATGCGCAGCGTCATCAACGACGCGATGGACGTCCTCGGCGGCAACGGCATCTGTCTCGGCCCGCGCAACGTGCTCGGCAACGCGTACGCGGCGATCCCGATCGGCATCACCGTCGAGGGCGCGAACATCCTGACGCGCACGATGATCGTGTTCGGCCAGGGCGCGATCCGCTGCCACCCGTTCGTTCAGACCGAGATGCGCGCGGTCGACGAGCGCAACGTCGTCACGTTCGACGAAGCGTTTTTCGGGCACGTCAATCTGGTCTTCAAGAACGGCGCCCGCTCGCTGCTCTTCTCGGTCGGCGGCCGCCACGCGGTCGGCGCGCCGGTGTCGGGCGCGGCGCGACCGTACTACGCGAGGCTGGAGCGGCTGTCGTCGGGGTTCTCGCTCTGCGCGGACTTCGCGATGGCGACGCTCGGCGGCCAGCTCAAGCGCAAGGAGAACCTCTGCGGACGGCTCGCGGACGCGCTCGCGCACCTCTACCTCGGTTCCGCGGTGCTCAAGCGCTACTACGACGCCGGTTCGCCCGATCGCGAGACCGCGTGCATGCGTTGGGCGGCGGAATTCGCGCTCGAGCGCACCGAGCGCGCGCTCGACGAGTTCTTGCACAACCTCCCGAATCGTCCGGCGGCGTGGCTGGTGCGCGGGCTGGTGTTGCCGTTCGGACGCTGCGAGCACGGGCCGAGCGATCGCCGTCAATCGGAGGTCGCGCGCGGCTTGCTCGACGATCGGCCGGAGCGCGTGTCACTGACCGCGGGCATCTTCTCGCCTCCGTCGAGCGATCCCGGGCTCGGCCGACTCGACGCGGCGCTCGCCGACGTCGTCGCCGCCGCGGGCGCGCGCGCGAAGCTCAAGGACGCGGCGCGGCAGAAGAAGCTCGCCGCGCAGGGCTCGACCGAGCTGCTCGACGCCGCGGTCGCCGCGGGCATCGTCACCGCCGAGGAGCGCGCGCTGGTCGAGCGCGCCGAACGCTCGCGCGCCGACGCGGTCGCCGTCGACGCGTTCACGCCGGAGGAGTACGCGGCGCGCCGGGGTTGAGCTCGTCGCTCAGAGCTTGCGCGTGACCATCATCACGAGGTCGTCGTCGGCCAACTGACCGCCCCAGAGCTGCGTCGCCGTCGCGTCCGCCGTTCCGTCGGCGCCCTTGCTCGCGAGCACGATCGCGCCTTGGCTCGAGTTGTAGCCGCGCGCGAAAAAGTGCACGACGTACGGATGCCCCCACGGGTCGAGCAAGCCGCCGGTGGTGCCCGACGACGAGTACGCCGCCTGCATCGTCGTGCCGTTCGCGTAGCCGTCGGTCATGTACGGCCCGTTCCAGTTCGCGATGCCGGTCGGCGCCGTGTACAGGCACGTGAAGCGCAGGAAGTCGACGCTGGTCGTGACCGTCGGGTCGAACGCGCCGTCGGCCGGCCACGTGCCGGTGTCGGCGCGGTAGGTGTTGAACGCCTCGGCGACATGGCGCAGGTCGGTCATCGCGCGCACCCGGCGGGCCTTCTCGACCTTGCCGCCGATCGCGGGCACGACGACGCCGGCGAGCACGAGGAGGATCGCGACCGCGGCGATCAGTTCGATCAGCGAGAAGCCGCTCTGTCGGTTCGTACGGTGGAGCATCGGGACGTCGGCGAGGTCAGGACGGAGCAAGATCTTCTGGCGGGAAGTGCATGGCGTATCGACTGCGCGCGCCCTGGGCCTTGAGAGCGCGAACCTCCGCGCGCTGGGGCTCTCGAGCACCTGGACATCCGCGCGCTCGGGCTCTCGAGCGCGTGGACGCCCACTTGCGCGGACTCTCGAGAGCCCGGACGCCTATTCACTCGGGCTCGCCAGCCCTCGGGCTCCGGGAGCATCGCTCCGGCGAGCGCTCGACACCGAATCCGGCGCCTCGGGGAAGTCCGAGGCCCGAGCTTCGTCCTCCGGCGCGCTCCGGCCGACCGCACGCGCAGCGACTGCGCGAGGCTCCCCACTCGGGCCAACGACGAAAAGCCTTTGACGCTGCGCGCGAGCGTGCGCTAGATGCGACGTGTGAGACTCCTTCGATTCCTCTCCTTGTGCCTGCTCGCCTCGGCGACGGCTTCCTGCGACGGCGCGCCCGAGACCCGGCCCGCCAAGGTGCTCTTCATCGGCGTCGACGGCGCGACCTGGGACATCGCCGGGCCGCTGATGGCGAGCGGCGAAATGCCCAACCTGAAGGCGCTGGTCGACCGCGGATTCGCGTCGAACCTCGCGACGTTCCAACCGTCGTTGTCGCCGGTGATCTGGACGACGATCGCGACCGGCAAGCCGAAGGAAGTCCACGGCATCACCGACTTCGTCAACGCGACCGAGCACGGGCCCGAGCCCGTGCTCTCGAACGACCGCAAGGTGCGCGCGATCTGGGATCTGCTCGGCGAGCGCGACGTGCGCGTCGGCATCGTCGGTTGGTGGCTCACGTGGCCCGCGGAGATCGTCAACGGCTTCATGGTTTCGTCGCTGTCGGTGCTCGAAGCCGGGCTGTGGAAGGGCAGCGCTTACGTCGGCATGCCGAAGCAGACGCATCCGCCGGGCTGGAGCAAGGACCTCGACCTGCTGGTGCAGGCCGAACAGGCGCGCGCGGCGGAGACCGGGAAGGCGCTCTTCGGCGCGCTCCCCGACGATTACGGCACGCCGATGCAAAAGCGCGTGATCCTCGACACGCGCGCCGCGTTGCTCTCCGACCAGATCTTCTTCGAGTCGGCGAAAGCGTTCTGGAAGCGCGATCGCGTGCCGTTCCTCGCGGTCTACAGCGGCATCGTCGACGTCTCGTCGCACCGCATGTGGAAGTACTACCGACCGAAGGACAAGCCGCAGTGGCGCGTGCCGCTGGAGGACGTCGATGCGCTCGGCGAGGTGATCCCGAACGCGTATCGCTGGGTCGATCGCAAGATCGGCGAGATCGTCGCCGAAGCGGATCCCGACACGCTGATCCTCGTCGCGGCCGACCACGGCTTCCATGCGGAGATGCGGCCCGGCATGAGCGAGGACGAGCGCTCGGGCGGCCACGAGTTCGCGCTGCTGCCCGGACTCTTCGTCGCCGCGGGACCCGGCGTGCGCCACGTCGACCTGCGCGGCGACGAGAACGCCGAAATCCCGAGCGTGTTCGATCTGACGCCGACTCTGTTGCACGTTTTCGGCCTGCCGCGCGCAGCCGACATGCAGGGTCGCGTCTACACCGGGCTCTTCACGCCGGAGCATCTCGCCGCGAACCCGCTGGTGGCGGAGATCCCGACGTACGAGACGTCGCCGCGACCGACCGTGGCGATCAGCGCCGAGGACCGCGCGGCGGTCTCGGGCGCGAAGGACAACGTCGTCGAGCGGCTGCGGTCGTTGGGCTACCTGCAGGGGAAGTAGTCGGTCTACTTCGCGTCGTCGCCCGACGTCTCGTCGCCGATGTAGCCGAGCTGCTTCATCCGCTCCCGCGTCGCGGCGTCCATCTCGCCCGCGGTGCCGCGCAGCGCTTCGTTCGCCGCGAGCCACGTCTCGAGCTCCTTCTGTAGCCGCGCGACGACCTCGGGATGCTCGGCGGCGAGGTTGCGCTGCTCGCGCGGGTCGGCGTGCGTGTCGTAGAGCTCGCGAGCCTCGTAGCGAAAACCGCCGCTCGCCTTCGACGAGAACGGCGGGTTGTTCGGGCGCACGTCGTGCGGGTTGTGGATGTACTTCCAACGTCCGTCGCGCACCGTCCAGAGCGCGGGCTCGCCGAGTTCGCCGTACTCGCCGACGAAGAATTCCGTGCGGGGCTCGTCGTCGCGGGTGAAGAGCGGCGCGAGCGACTGCCCCTGCAAACCCGCGGGCAGCGGCACGTCGCAGAGCTCGTACACCGTCGCGGTCAAGTCGATCTGCGAGACCTGTTTCGACACGCGGCGTCCCGCCGGGATCCGTCCGGGCATCCGGAGCGCGAGCGCGATGCGCAGGACGCCGTCGTACAGCGAGCACGAGTGGAAGAAGTACTTGCGGTGGTCGTAGAGTTCCTCGCCGTGGTCGCTGAAGAACACGACGAGCGTGTTCTCCGCCTGACCGCTCCGCGCGAGCGCGTCGAGCAGTTCCTTCACGAGCGCGTCGACCGACACGATCTGCGCGTCGTACTGCGCTTGGATGTGCGCGAGGTCTTGCGGCGCGAGCTCGGTCTCCGAGAGCGTGACTTGATCGAGCAGCTCGTCGTCGATCCGCCACGGCCCCTGGAGGTCGGGCTCGAACACCTTGGCGAGCTTCGGAGGCGGGTGATACGGCTTGTGCGGCTGCATCAAATGGACCCACGCGAAGAACGGCCGCGCGTCGTCGCGCGTCGTCAGCCAGCGCACGGCTTCGTCGGTCGCGAGCCGATCCCACTGCACGTCGCTGACCAGCGGCAGCGGCGGCACGTACTTGGTCTCGAAGCCGCGGTTCGGCGCCTCGATCATGTTGGTCAGGAACGCGGCGGTCTGGTAGCCGCGCGAGAGCAGCTCCTCCGCGAGCGTGCGCTGCGTCGGCGCGAGCATGTCGCCGTTCTTGCGCACGCCGTGCACCAACGGGTGCTTGCCGGTCATGATCGACGAGAGCGAGGGCCACGTCGCGCCGTGGTGCGCGAAGCACTGCTCGAAAAGCACGCCTTCGGCGGCGAACGCGTCGATCGCCGGGCTGGTCGCGCGCTCGTAGCCGTAGCAGCCGAGTCGGTCCGCGCGCAGCGTGTCGATGCTGACGAAGAGCACGTTCGGCCGCCGCGGCGCGTCGCCGCACGACGCGCAGAGCGCGAGCCACGCGCAGGCGAGCACGCGAAGCACGTGGAACGCGCGCCGGTCGGCGGTCGGGACTCCGCGCGCCGCGCGGGACGCGTCGCGCGCGTCGAGCTCCCGGGAGGCGCCGTCCGTGCGAGCGCAAGAGCGTGAGCGCACGCTTGCCGGCGGCGTGCGTGACGTCGGGCCGTCGAGCCGGCGCTCGGGCGGCGTGTCGGAGGCTCGTCGTTCGGCGCGTCTCACGATTTCTCCTCGCTGCGGCTCGGAGTGTGAACCAATCGCGCCCTCGCGCCACGCGAGCGAGTGTTTCGAGGTTCGAGACCGCGAGCGGACGTCATGCGTGAGGCTCCGGGGACCGTGGGATCGATTTCGTCTCACGCTCTCAGCGCCGCGCGCGCACGCGCTCCGCGAGGTCCGCCGCCCTCGCCGCGGCGTCGCCCTCGACACCTTCGAAGTTGCTCAGCACGGCGAGCGCCGCGGCCGGGTCGTCCGCGAGCAGCTCCAGGTTCGCGAGCGTCCATTGCGCGTCGTCGCGCAGCTTTCCTTGGGTGCCGTCGATCAGCGTGCGCAGATCGGCGCGCGCGCCGACGAGCTTGCCGAGCTCGCGCCGCGCGATCGCGCGATGCAGGCGAGCTTCCGCGTGGTCGGGGTGCAGGTCGAGGAACCGATCGAGGCGCAGCTCGAGCTCCTCGAAGTTCGCGCTGCCCCACCCTTCGAGCGCGGCGGCGAACTCGTCGGCGAACGGCGCGGTGTCGTCGTGCGGCGTGGCGGCGGGCACGCTGCGGTCGGCGAGCTCCGCGTAGCTCGTCTTCCGCGACGGCCCGAGCAACTGATCGAGCACGCCGAGCAGCGCGAAGCCCGCGACGACGACGAACAGCATCCGCGGCGCGCGCGCGCGCCAACGCGCGAGCCGACCGAGCGGCCGCTGCAGCGGGCTCGCGCCGATCGTCACCAGGTCGGCGTAGAGATCGAGGTCGTGCGCGCAGTTCGGGCAGGCTTCGACGTGAGCGACGAGCTCCAACGCGCGCTCGCGCTCGAGTTCGCCGAGCGCGAGCCCCGAGAGGCGCTGGTGCAGCGGATTCAGGCAGCTCACGCGCGCTCCCCCGCATCGCGAGCGCGACGCAGGCGCTCGAGCAACGCGCGCTCGCGCGAAGCGACCGCTTGCGCGGGTTCGCCGCGGCGCTCGGCGATCTCCGCGTGCCGCGCGCGGGCTTGGAAACGCGCGGTGAAGAGCTCGAACTCCGCTGCCGGCAACGCGACGACGTGCGCTTCGAGCGCGCGCCAACGTGCGTGCGCGCGGCCGAACACGTCGCCGCCGAAGAGCGTCGTCGCGTCGCTCGTCGGCGCATCGGGGAGAGCGTCCGCCGGCTGATCCGGGGCCGAACCGGCGAGCGCGATCACCCTGCGCAAGAAGCGGCTCGGCAACGTGCGCGGGTCCTCGCCGGCGGACGCCGCCGCGAACTCGGCGGTCGCGCGGGCGACCACCGCGCTCGCGTGCGCGGCGCCGAGGCCGGTCGCCACGCGCTCGGCCAGCGCCCGGTAGCGCACCAACACGTCCCCCGCGGTCTCCTGCGACATGCGCCGAGTGTACGGTTCGCCGCCGCCGAAGCGACGGGGCGCTCGGCCGCCGCATTGTCGGCGCGGCGTCGCCGCGGTGTCGGCGCGGTGTCGGCTCGGCGTCGCCGCCGCGGCTTACCAGACGACCGAACGCCAGGAGCGCGTGTCGAGCGCCTTGGACCACTTCGGCTGATTGAGCGGCGCGGTGACGTTGCGCACGACGAACCACAACGCACCCGGGTGAGCGAGGCCGCTTGCCGGCAACGTGACATCGATCCGAGCGACGCCGACGGCATCCGAAAGCGCGTGCACCGACGCGGCGAGCGCCGTCACCGCTCCGGTCGCGTCGACGTAGAGCACCGAGCCCTCGACGTCGTACCCGGGCGCGGTCGCGACCTGGCCGTTGCGCAGGGTCACGGTGCTCTGCAGCACCGCGTCGACGCCGACGGTCGCGACGACCGACACGACGTCCTGCACGTACGCGGGATCGCCGAAGAGGCGCGGACGCGTGCTCGTGGTGAACGGCACGTGGACGAGGTTGCCGGCGGGGTCGAGCATCTCGAGGTCGAACGCGTAGACGGTCGCGGGCGAGAGCTCGTTGATCGTCGCGCTGAACTCGAAGTCGAAGTCGTTCTGCAGCGGTAGGCGCGCGACCGGGATGCCGCCGTTGTAGGAGATCTGGACGCGGCAGACTTCGTCGGTCTCGAACGCGAACTTGATCGTGTTGGTGGTCGCGAAGATCACCCGCGGCGTTCCGAGCAGCGCCGGCACCTGCACGTCCGGCGACGAACCGCCTGCGACCAACGGATCCATCCCCCACTTCAGCTCGTAGCCGTCGGGCAAGCCGTCGTCGTCGGTGTCGCGCTCCTCGGGATCGGTGCCTTGCGCGAGCTCATCGAGGTCGAGCGCCATGTCCATGTCGCGGTCGATGCCCATCGAGCGCCCCATCAGCCGCGGCACGCCGAGAAACGTCACCGGAGTGCCTTGCAGAGCGAGCCCGAGCAGCGCCGAAGGGCTCGCCGGCGCCGCGATCGCGCGCGCCCAGATGAACCGGTCCTGCGCGGGGTCGTACAGCGAGGAGCGCCACGCGGTCTTGCCGACCACGGTGGTCGGTCCGCAGCGCGCGACGACGTCGCAACGGCCGCCGCGGGCTTCGATCAGCAGCTTGTCGAGCTCCTGCGCGCCGCTGCCGGACGCCGTCGTCGCGTCGACGGTGAACTGGTACGCGGTCGAGGGCGCGAGGCCGGTGTCGAACACGACCAGGAACGCGGCGATCGCGTTCGCTTCGTCGCTCGTCAGCGCGAACGCCTGCTTGTTCGGATCGTCGGGATCGGGCCCGAGCAGCAGATCGCGCAACGACGCGTACGCGCCGCCGTGCGAAAGGCCCGCGCCGAGCTCGGTGCGCTTGCCGAACGCGCCGCCGATCGTCAGCGGCGACGAGAACTTCTCCGCGAGACCGCGCAACTGCGCGACGTCGGCTTGCGCGAACTTGCCCGGGACGTGGCTCTTCGTCACTTCGCCGCTGGTGCCGAGCGGCAACTGGTGACAACCGGCGCACGACACGCCTTGGAACACCGGCTTCGTCTTGAAGAGCACGGCGCCCTGCATTTCGAGCTGCGAGAGCCCGCGCGCGAAGTCCTGCTCCGGGTTGGCGTGGTACGCGAGGCGCTTGATGTAGTGCTCGAGGTAGCGGAAGTCGGGCCCGAGGTGCTTCGGCACGCCCGCGACGTCGCGCTCGAGGAGATCGATGAAGGCCGGGTTGAAGTCGATGATCCGTTCCTTCTCGCCGCGCCAGTGGTACGGCCCGGACTCGGCCATGCGCTGCGTGTTCTGCGTCACCAGCGGCCCCTTGTCGTCGACCGGGAAGCTCAGCGAACCCTTCGGAGTCGTCTCCGCGTCGAGAAAAAGCGACAGGTCCCACGCGAGGCCGTCGGTGCGTCCGTCGACGTGGCACGACGCGCACGAGCTCGTCAGCGACTTCGAGTTGCGCGCGTTGATGAAGTGGTTGCGGCCCTGGCGTTCCTCGCCGGACAACGGCTCGAAGCCGAGCGTCAACGGGCTCGCCGCGGAGACGCTGAACGGCAGCGCGGTCGGCAGCGTCGTCAGATCGACGCGCGAGAGCGAGTTGTCGCCTTTGTTGAGGACATATAGGTACTGCCCGGTCGCGTCGACGCACGCGGTCCGCGGCCCGGTGAACTTCGGATAGACCTGCTTGTTCGGCAAATCGATCTTGCCCGCCCACGTCGGCGTCGGGCCGGAGAGATCGAGCACCGCGACGAGGTCGCTGCCGTAGCCGCAGACGTAGACGCGCGGACGCACGGGGTCGAACGCGAGGCCGGTCGGTTGCGCGCAACGGACGCCGGCGGGCGCGAGCGCATCGAGATCGACCACCAGCGGCGCCGCGGCGGTCGCGACGTCGACGACGGTGATCCGATTCGAGACGACCTGGCCGGCGATGAACGACGCTTCGCCCTTCGATTGGCTGTTCAGCGCGTCGGTGTTCGGGATCCAGAGCTCGGTCGTGCCCGGACGCACGTGGAGGTTGAGCAGCGTGGTGCCGAGCCCGGTGCGCGTCTCGGACGAGAGCCAGTAGTCCTGCGCAGGGTCGATCTGGGTCGCGATCGCGAGCAGATCGCGGTCGGGCAACGACGGCAGACCGAGCGACGAGAGCTTCTCCACCGACGTGATGTTCTGCACCTGGCCGTTCGCGGTGCCGGTGCCCATCGGCGCCGTGTCGTTGCCGGAGACCAGCGGCACCACCCAGGCCTTGCCGTCGGCGTGGACGAGCGCGCGCGGCTCGCGCACCGGAATCGGAATGCTCGCGACGACTTGGTACGTCGCGGTCGAGATCACGTCGATCGTGCGCGCCGCGGAGCACGCGACGTACGCGCGGTCGCCGTTCGGCGTGAACACGATGCCGTGCGGCTCGGCGCCGACTCGGAGCGAGCGCGTGATCGTCAGCGCGGCGAGGTCGACGATCGTGACCGACGACGTGACGCAGTCGGTGATCCAGAGCTCGTTCGTGCCGCCGCGCTCGATCACGGAGACCGCGCCGGGGCCGAGCGGGATCTCGGCGTTCTTCGCGAGCGTCGCCGGGTCGAAGATCACGAGCCGACTACCGGGCTGGTTGAGCGCGAACAGCCGGAACCCGCCGGACGCGAGCGTCAACGGCTGGATCAGGTGCGCGTCCCAGTGCACGCACCGGTCGGAAAGATCGTCGTAGGCCAAGAGCGACTCGCGCGCGGGCGCCTGGGCGGCACCGGACGTCTGGATCGTCGAGGACTGCGCGGCGAGGCTCAGCAGGAGAAGCGACCACATGGTGTGCGGCTCGGGGGGCGATGCGGGGGAAGGACGGTGCAGACACCGACCGCGAGAGGTTCCGTGTCGGGCGCAAAGGAATGAGCTCGACCCCGCTAAAGATAGCAGCGTCCTACGCTCGCCGCTGGCGCGCGCAGTCCCTACGCACCGCCCGTGAGCGCGGTCGCGCCCCACGCACCGCCCGCGGTGACGCCGACGCGGCTACCAGGCGATCGACGCGAAGTTCTTGCGGTTCAGCGCGGCGAAGTAGACCGGCGCGCCGGCCGGCGGAGCGACCGAGCGGACGACCGCGAAGAGCTCCCCGGGGTTCGCCGGACCCTGCGGCGGCAGCGCGAACTGCACCAGCGCGTGCCCGTCGGCGCCGGTCGACGCACCGACCGCGTCCGCGAGCGTCGAGAGCGCTCCGTCGTTCGCCCGCAGATAGACCGCGAGCGTCACCGGGACGCCGGCCGCGGCCTGGACCGAGCCGGTGCGGAGCGCGACGTCGGCGGTCAGCAGCTCTCCGCCGCCGCCGGGCACGACCGCGAGCGTCAGCGCGTCGACGAACCGCGGTTCGCCGAACGCGCGCGGCTTGGTCGTGAGCTGGTACGGCACGTGCGCGACGTTGCCGGCGGGGTCCTTGAGCTCGAAGTCGATCGCGTAGAACGTCGCGGGCTCGAGCTCGTTCAGCACCACCGAGAACTCGAAGTCGAAGTCGTTCTGCAGCGGCAGGCGCTGCACCGGGATGCCGCCGTTGTAGGAGATCTGGACGCGGCAGACCTCGTCGGTCTCGAACTCGAACTTGATCGTGTTGGTGGTCGTGTAGATCACCGTCGGCGCGGCGACGAAGCCCGGCGCGTCGGTGTCCGGCGACGACGCGTCTTGGACCAGCGGGTCGAGACCCCACTTCACCTCGTAGCCGTCGGGGAACTGATCGAGGTCGGTGTCGAGCTCTTCGGGATCGGTGCCGCGGTCGAGCTCGTCGAGGTCGAAGAGCCCGTCCAGGTCGCGGTCGATCGCCATCGGCCGTCCCATCAAGCCGGGCACGCCGAGGAACGTGATCGGCCGACCTTGCGCGACGCGCGCGAGCACCGCGTCGGCCGAGAGCGGCGCGTCGGCTTCGCGCGCGGTGCGGAACGCGTGCAGCTCGCGATCGTAGAGCCCCGACACCGACGCGGTCGCCGCGCCGAACTGCGCGAGGCCGTCGCGGAAGATCAGGTCGCAGTGCCCGAGCTCGGCTTGCGCCAAGAGGAAGTCGAGGTGCGTCGCGCGGAACGTCGCGAGGTTCTGCGGCGTCGCGGTCGCCTGGTACGCGGTCGACGGAGCGAGGCCTGTATCGAACGCGGAGAGGAACGCGACCAGCGCGTCGGCTTCGCTCTTCGATAGGTCGAAGGTCTGCGCGCCCTCCTGGGTCGGGTGCGGCGCGAGCAGGAGCTCGCGCAACCCCGCGTACGCGCCGCCGTGCGTGAGACCCGCGCCGAGCTCGGTGCGCACGCCGAACGCGCCGCCGAGGTCGAGCTTCGGCGTCAGGCGATCGGCGACGCCGCGCAACTGCGCGACATCGGCCTGCGCAAAGACGCCCGCGACGTGGCTCGCGGTGATCTCGCCGCCGGTGCCGAGCGGCAGCGCGTGGCAGCTCGCGCACGTCGCGTCGCCGAACACGCGCTTCTGCGCGAACACGTCGGCGCCGCGCTGCTCCAGCGGCGTCAGCGAACGATCGAGCTGTTGGCGCGGGTTCGCGGGGATCGCGAGACGCTTGATGTAGTGCTCGAGATAGCGGAAATCGGGCCCGAGGTCCTTCGCGACGCCGTTGACGTGGCGCTCCATCAGCGCGACGAACGTCGCGTTGAACTCGACCAGCCTGCGCTTCTCGCCGCGCCAGTGGAACGGCGCGGTCTCGGCTTGGCGGCGCGTGCTCGACGTCACCAACGGACCCTTCTCGTCCAACGGGAACGCGAGCGCGTCGTCGGGCGTGCCCTCCGGATCGAGGAAGTCCGAGAGCTCCCACAGGAGTCCGTCGGTGTGTCCGTCGACGTGGCACGAAGCGCACGACGTGGTTAGCGACTTCGAGTTGCGCGCGTTGATGAAGTGGTTGCGGCCTTGGCGCTCCTCGCCCGACGTCGGCTCGAAGCCGAGCGTCACCGGGCTCGACGCCGTGAACGCGAAGTTCGGGCCGGTCGGCAACGACGCGAGCGCCACGCGCGAGAGCGAGTTGTCGCCCTTGTTGAAGACGAAGAGGAACTGGCCGGTCGCGTCGACGGTGCACGTCCGCGGCCCGGTGAACTTCGGATACACCTGCTTGTTCGGCAACGCGATCGAGCCCGCCCACGTCGGCGCGGGCCCGGAGAGATCGAGCACCGCGACCGCGTCGCTGCCGTAGCCGCAGACGTAGACGCGCGGCCGCACCGGATCGAACGCGAGGCCGGTCGGCTGCGCGCAGCGCACGCCGGCGGGCGCGAGCAAGTCGAGATCGACGACGCGCGGCGCGGCGAGCCCCGCGGTGTCGACGATCGTCACGCGGTTCGAGACGACCTGGCCCGCGACGAAATTCTTCTGGCCCTTGTGCGCCGTGTTGAGCGCGTCGGTGTTCGGGATCCAGAGCTCGCTCGTGCCGGGCCGCGCGTGCAAGTTGAAGAGCACGCTGCCGAGGCCGGTGACCGTGCGCGCGAGATCGACCTCGTCGAGCAGCGGATCGCCGGTGACCGGGATCGCGATCAGGTCGCGGTCGGGCAGCGGTGCGTGGCCGATCGCGACGATCGAGTCGACGCCCTTGCCGCTCGCGCTCGCGCCGACCGGCGCGGTGCCGTTGCCGGAGAGCAGCGGCGCGACCCAGACGACTCCGCCGACGCACACGAGCGCGCGCGGCTCCTTGACCGGCACGTCGAGGCGCTTCACGACCGAGTACGTCGTCGGATCGAGCACTTCGACCCGGTTGACGTCGGCGCACGCGACGTAGCAGCGATCTCCGTTCGCCGAGAACGCGAGCCCGTGCGGTCCCGCGCCGACGCGGATCGTCGCGACGATCGCGAGCTTCGCGCGGTCGACGACGGTCACCGACGAGGTGACGCGGTCGCTGATCCAAACCTCCTGCGTCCCGGGCCGCTCGGCGAGCGACACGGCGCCGGGCCCGATCGGCAGCTCGAAGTCGCGCACGAGCGTCGCCGGATCGAAAGACGCGAGCCTGGCGCCCGGTTGGTTCAGCGCGAAGAGCCGCGCGCCGCCGAGCTCCTTCGAGACCACCAGCGGCTCGAGCGGATGGACGTCCCAGTGCACGCAGCGGTCGCGTTGGTCGTCGAACGGAACCTTGGTGTGCGCCGCGGGCGCCGACCCGCCGTCTCCGCCTCCGCCGCCGCACGCCGCCGCGCCGAAAGCGAGCGCCGAAATCAAAGCGAACCCCCAACCGCCGCCCGTTCGCTGCCTGCTCATCGCAACCGATCCTGTCGCTGTCTCGTCTCGCCGCTCTTCGAGTTCCTAGAGTGTCGCTCGCCGTCGACTACGCGCCGATCGGGCGCTCCGAATCCGTTCGGGCGGACGCCGTCCGCTCGCGAGCTCCGGTGTGGCGGCCGCGAGGCGCCGCGAGCTCTTGGTGCACGTCGCTGCTGCATTGGGCTGCACGGGGCCGAATTCGGCCGCATTGGGCGGCGATTTCCGGGGCCTCGCGAGTCACCTCGCAAGCCTAGCACGCATCGCGCGCGCCGGCCGGATGACACCCCGTTGAGAGTCCGGGACCCGCGAGACGCGCGAGACCCGACGCTCGCGTCAGGGAGCGGCGGCCTTCTGGCGCAGATGGAGCTCCAGGTTCTTCTCGAAGATCGACCGCATCAGCTCCTTCTTCGCTTCGGCGTCCGGATCCCCGCCGTCGAGCCCCTGCACGGTGCGGTAGATCGACTCGAGCCCCGCGTCGCCCTGCTGGTACTTCGCGACGCGCTTGAGCGCTTGCTCGGTCGCCTCCAGCGACTGCACGAGCTTCGCGATGCGGCGTTCGAGCTCCTGGATCCGCACGCCGGACTCCGAACGGCCGAAGTCGAGCGCGCTGGTCCGCGCGACCTCCAACGCACCGAGCGCCTCGACGATCACCTCGCGCTCCAGCCGCCGAACCTCCGCGGGCAACGTGTCGAGCCGCGCGAAGGACTCGCGGATCGCCGCGGCGAGCATCTCGTTCTCCTCCTGCTCGATCAGCGTCCGCTCGCGCGACTTCTGTTGCTCGACGAACTGACGGCGTTCGGCGAGTTCGTCGCGGATGCGGCCGAGCTCCTCCTTCAACGCCGTGCGCTGCTCGCCGATTTGAAGGCGCGTGCGATCGATCTCGTCCTGGTGGCCGACGATGCGATTGAACTCGTCGTGGGCGCGCTGCACGAGCGCACGCAGCTCGCGATCGGGCACGCCGATCGTGCGCTCCATCAGCGTGCGATTGACCGCCTTCTCGATCAGCTTCGAGACCATTTCGCGGCTGACGCGCCGCACGCGGTTGACGCCCTTCGCGCGGAGCTCCTCGGGCGTCGCGGACTCGCCCATCTCGCGCAGCGCGCTCACCAGCGCTTGGTTCAGGTCTGCTTTGGGGTCGCTCACTCCGTGCGCGCGGGGATGGGGCCTCGCGGGGCCCCTTTCATGCCGGAGCGCGCTTCGGGAGTCAAGGCGCAGCAGTGCGAGCGGGCGAGGGCGTTTTCGCGCCGAGTTGCATCCGCGCTCCGCGCGGCGGTGACGTCCGCGCGACGCGGGGTGGCCTCGCTTTGGGATCGCGCGGCGAGCGCGCTCGCGGAACGCGGGCCGATCGCGTTCGGGGAACGCGCGCCGGCGGTAGTGCCGGCGGCGCCGCTCCTTACAATCGCGACCCCACACCCGAAGGAGGCCGCTGTGCTGATCGCTCGTTTCGCTTGGCTCGCTTGCGTGACCGGACTCGTCGGCGCCGTTCATGCCGGCGACGTCACGTTCGAGAGGCTCGAGCTCTCCACCACCTTCTTCGGCGAGGGCGCGACGTTCGCCGACCTCGACAAGGACGGCAAGCTCGACGTCGTCAGCGGCCCGTTCTGGTATCGCGGCCCCGACTTCGCCGAGAAGCGCGAGCTCTACGAGCCGAAGCCTTTCGACCCCGCGGGCTACTCGGACAACTTCTTCGCGTTCACGCGCGACTTCGACGGCGATGGCTGGCTCGACGTGCTCGTCGTCGGCTTCCCGGGCGAAGCGACGCACTGGTACCGCAATCCGGAGGGCAAGAACGAGCGCTGGGCGAAGCACCTCGTCATCGAGCACACCGACAACGAATCGCCGACGTTCACCGACTTGACCGGCGACGGCGAGCCGGAGCTCGTCTGCCACACCGCGGGTCGCCTCGGTTGGGCGGAGCCCGACGCGCACGATCCGAAAGCGCCGTGGAAGTGGCGCACGCTGTCGGGCGATCTCGGCCTGCAGCGCTTCACCCACGGTCTGGGCGTCGGCGATCTGAACGGCGATCGGCGCGCGGACGTGTTGCTCGCGAACGGTTGGTTCGAGCAACCCGCGGCGCTCGCCGGCGATCCGGATTGGACGTTCCACGCGTTCCCGTTCAGCGACCAGTACGGCGGCGCGCAGATGCTCGTGCACGACGTCGACGGCGACGGATGGAACGATGTGATCACGGCGATGGCCGCGCACCACTACGGGCTCGTGTGGTGGCAGCAGACGAAGAAGGAAGGCGCGACGGACTTCGTCGTGCGCGAGATCCTGAGCTCGAAGCCCGAGGTGACGCTCGATGGCGTCCAGTTCGGCGAGGTGCACGCGCTCGATCTCGTCGACGTCGACGGCGACGGGCTCCAAGACATCGTCACCGGCAAGCGTTGGTGGTCGCACGGGCTCCACGGCGATCCGGACGGCGAGCGCTCGAAGGCGTGGCTGTATTGGTTCGGGCTTTCGAGGCCGGCGAAAGGCGAGGCGCGCTTCACCCCGCACCTGATCAGCGAGGACATCGGCGTCGGCGTGCAGGTAGTCGCCGGCGATGTCAGCGGCGACGGCAAGCCGGACGTGGTCGTCGGCAACAAGAAGGGCACGTTCGTCGCGCGGCAGAAAGCGCCGAAGACGGCGCTGACCGAGCCGCAGAAGATCGAGCAACTGCTCGCGGCGATCGAGAAGTCCGGCGCGACTTTCGTCCGCAACGGCGACGAGCACGCCGCGAAGGAAGCCGCCGAGCACCTGCGCTCGAAGTGGCGCGACGCGGTCGAGGTCCGCACCGCGCGCGACTTCATCGAGCGCTGCGCGTCGAAGTCGTCGCTCACCGGCGAGCCGTACCTCATCAAGCTCGGCGACGGGACGACCGTGACTTCGCGCGATTGGCTGCTGCAGAAGCTCGCGACGCTCGAAAACGCCGGAGCTCGCGCCGAACCGAGCGACGGCCGGCGCCGCGTCGCCGCGGCGGGCGGTCCGGACGACGGCGAGTGGACGACGCTCGATCGCGAGCTCCAGCAGCGCGCGAACGGCCTCGCGCCCGGCTCGCGCGACGGCGACAGCGCGCCCGGCGAGCGCCCGAGAGACAGCGCGCTCGGCTCTCGCACGGGCGACGGCGCACGCGGCCCACGCGCGGGCGACGACGAGAACTGGGTGCGGCTCGACGACGAGCTCAGCCGCCTCGCGAGCGCCGTCGACGCGAACGCGGCCGAGGACGCGGGCTCGCTGCCGCAGGGCCCCGACGGCAAGCCGGTCAACACCGACTTCGAGACCGGCGACCTACGCGACTGGGAGAGCGACGGCGACGCGTTCGCCGATCAACCGATCGAAGGCGACGCTGCGAGCGCGCGCGGCCGCGAGAAGAGCCTGCACCAAGGCAAGTTCTGGATCGGCGGCTACGAGAAGCACGGCGACGGACGGCGCGGCTCGCTGCGCTCGAAGCCGTTCGTCGCGTCGACCTCTTGGGCGAGCTTCCTGATCGGCGGCGGCGCGTTCCACGACGAGCGCGTCGAGCTCGTGCGCGCGAGCGACGAACAAGTCGTCTTCCGCACGTCGGCGGCGAACTACGAGTCGATGCAGCGCGTCGTCGTCGACCTCACCGCCGAGCAGGGCAAGACGCTCTACCTGCGCCTCGTCGACGACGCGACCGGCGGCTGGGGCCACTTGAACTTCGACGACTTCCGTCTGCATGCGACGAAACCGACGTTCACTCGGGCCGCGGACGTGCCCGAGCTGCTGGTGCCGGACGCGATCGTCCACTCCGGGATGGACGCGCGCGCCGCCGCGGCCGCGATGACCGCGCCGCCGGGGTTCACGATCGAGCTCGTCGCCGGCGAACCCGACCTCCAACAGCCGATCGCGTTCACATTCGACGCGAAGGGGCGCCTGTGGGTGCTCGAAGCGTTCAGCTACCCCGAGCGCCGACCCGAAGGCCAAGGCAAGGACGACATCCTGGTGTTCGAGGACGTCGACGGCGACGGCACGTTCGAGAAGCGCACGATCTTCATCGAGCACCTGAACCTCGCGAGCGGCCTCGAGGTCGGCCACGGCGGCGTGTGGATCGGCGCGGCGCCGTACCTCTACTTCGTGCCCGATCGCGACGACGACCTGATTCCGGACTCCGCGCCCGAGGTCGTGCTCGACGGCTTCGGCTACGAGGACACGCACGAGACGCTCAACGCGTTCAACTGGGGCCCCGACGGTTGGCTGTACGGTTGTCACGGCGTGTTCACCGACGCGTTGGTCGGCGCTCCGGGCACGCCGAGGGAAGAGCGCGTGCCGCTGAACGCCGGCGTGTGGCGCTATCACCCGACCGAGAAGCGCTTCGAGGTCTTCGCGTGGGGCACGTCGAATCCGTGGGGCGTCGATTTCGACGACGACGGGCAAGCGTTCATCACCGCGTGCGTGATCCCGCACCTCTATCACGTCGTGCAAGGCGCGCGCTACGAGCGTCAGGCCGGCGCGCACTTCGATCCGTACGTCTTCGACGACATCAAGACGATCGCCGACCACCGCCACTACCTCGGCTCGAGCCCGCACGGCGGCAACAATCGCTCGGGCTCGGCCGGCGGCGGCCACGCGCACTGCGGCGCGCTGGTGTACCTCGGCGACGCGCTGCCGAAGGAGTACCGCAACACGATCTTCATGAGCAACATCCACGGGAACCGTCTGAACAACGACGGGCTCGTGCGCTCCGGGTCGGGCTTCGTCGGAACGCACCGCGACGATTTCGTGCTCGCGAACGACGCGTGGTTCCGCGGGATCACGGTCCGCTCCGGCCCCGACGGCGCGGTGTATTTCAGCGACTGGTCCGACAAGCAAGCGTGCCACTGGACCGAGGTCGAGCGCTGGGACCGCACCAACGGCCGCCTCTACCGCGCGAGCTTCGGCAAGCGTTCCGCGAAGAAGGTCGACCTTCGCAAGCTCTCGGACGCCGCGCTCGCCGAGCTCGCGCTCTCCGAGAACGACTGGTACGTGCGTCAAGCGCGCTTGCTGCTCGCCGAGCGCAAGGCGGGGCCGAAAGTCGAAGGCGCGCTGCGCGGCATCCTCGAGCGCAATCCCGATCCGCGGCGCAAGCTGCGCGCGCTGTGGGCGCTGCACGCGAGCGGCGCGCTGTCGGAGAAGCTCGCCGCGGCCCAACTCGCGAGCCCGCACGAGTACGTCGTCGCGTTCGCGATCCAATTCCTGCTGGAGGACCACGACGCGCCCGCGTGGGTGGTCAACGAGCTCACGGCGCTCGCGCGCAGGACGAAATCGCCGGTGGTGCGCCTCTACCTCGCGTCCGCGCTGCAACGCATGCGGCTCTACGACCGCTGGGCGATCGCGGACGCGCTCGTGCGCCACGGCGAGGACGCGAGCGACCACAATTTGCCCCTGATGCTCTGGTACGGCATCGAGCCCTTGGTCCCCGCCGATCCGAAGCGCGCGCTCGCGCTCGCCGAGAAGAGCGCGATCCCGCTGATCGCGAACTTCGTCGTCCGTCGCGCGGCGAACGAACCTGCGTGCCAGGACGAGCTGGTCGCCGCGATCGCGCGCCGCACCGATCGCGAGCAACGCACCGTGATGATCGCCGAGCTCTCCGAGGTCCTGCGCGTCAAACGCGGCCTCGTGGTGCCGAAAAACTGGCCCGCGCTCTACGCCGAGCTCGCGGCGGACTCCGATCCGGCGGTGCGCGACCGCGCGCTCGCGATCGCGGTCGCGTACGGGGACTCGACGGCGTTCGGCGCGCTGCGCGGCGTGCTCTCCGACGCATCGGCGCCGCGCGCGCAACGCGAGAAGGCGTTCGACGCGCTGCTTGGCGCGAAGGACCGCGAACTCGCCCCCCATCTGATCCGCCTGCTCGACGACGATGGGTTACGCGGGCGCGCGCTGAAGGCGCTCTCGACCTACGACGACCCGGCGACGGCGAAAGCGGTGCTCGCTCGCTACGCGACGCTCGACCAGGCGGAGAAGCGTGACGCGCTCAACACGCTGTCGTCGCGGGCGAGCTGGGCGTTGGAGCTCTTCGGCGCGCTCGGCCGCGGCGAGCTCCCGCGCGCGGACCTCGGCGCGTTCGTGCTGCAGAACCTGCGCAACCTGAAGGACGCGAGCGTCGACGAGCTGGTCGCGCGCGACTTCGGGCTCGTGCGCGACACGCCCGAGGAGAAGAAGAAGCGCATCGAGGAGCTGAAGGGCCTGATCTCGAGCGAGAAGCTGGCGAGCGCGTCGAAGCCGCGCGGCCGCGAAGTGTTCTCGCGCACGTGCCAGCAGTGCCACACGCTCTTCGGCGGCGGCGGCACGCTCGCGCCCGACTTGACCGGCTCGAACCGCGCGGATCTCGACTACTTGCTCTCCAACGTCGTCGATCCGAGCGCGGTCGTCGGCAAGGAGTACCAAGCGACGATCGTCGAGCTCGCGACCGGCCAGATCCTGACCGGCATCGTCAAGAAGAACGACGCGGACGGCGTCGTGCTCGCGACCGAGAACGACGTGTTGAACCTCGCGCACGACGAGATCGAGACGCTGAAGCTGACCGAGAACTCGACGATGCCCGAGGGTCTGCTCGATCCGCTGACGCCCGACGAGGTCGTCGATCTCGTCGCGTACCTCGCGAGCCCCGGCCAGACGCGCCTGCTCGCGACGCCGGCGAACGCGAAGCTCTTCTTCGACGGTGCGACGCTCGCGAATTGGAGCGGCGAACCGGGCGTGTGGAGCGTCGAGAACGGCGAGCTCGTCGGCAAGACGTCGGGCCTCGACCACAACACGTTCCTGCTCTCCGACTTCGAGCTCACGGACTTCAAGCTCGCGCTCGAGGTGCGCCTGGTGAACGACGAAGGCAACAGCGGCGTGCAGTTCCGGACCGAGCCGCTCGGCGCTGGCGGCGCCGAAGGTGGTGGCGTCGGCGGCGAAGTGAAGGGCTACCAAGCGGACATCGGCCCGGGTTGGTGGGGCAAGCTCTACGAGGAAGGCGGCCGCGCGCTCTTGTGGGACAAGAGCGGCGAAGCGCACGTCGTCAAGGACGGCTGGAACCGCTACGAGATCGAGGCGCGCGGCCACCGCGTGAAGACGTGGCTCAACGGCAAGCCTTGCGTCGACCTCGACGATCCGGACGGCGCCCTCTCGGGCATTGTCGCGCTGCAAGTGCACTCGGGCGAAGCGACCGAGGTCCGCTTCCGCAACTTCGAGCTGACGCTCGACTGACGCGGTCCCGGGGCGCCCGACGTGGCCGCCGAGCGCCACGGGCTCGGCGGTCGTTCGTTTCCGCCGCGATGCGCGAGCGAACCGCGCAGCTTCGCGCGCCGCGGGTCTGCCTCAGCTCGGGCGGACGGCGTCGGTCGAGGAACTGGGATCGCAAGCGATCTTCGGCGGGTAGTCCTGCATGACACGCGCCAGGAGAGAGACGTATCCGTCGACGGTGCTGCTGGTCGTGAACTCGTGGTACGCCGAAAAGTCCGAACAACCGAGCTTCGCACAACGCTCCTCGAGATCCCAAAACAGGTCCTCGTCGTCCAGGTTCAACGTCTTCCACAGATCGTCCGAGCGACGAATCGCGAAGTCGACGTACGGCGCCATGTACTCGTACGCCGCGCGCACCGCTTCTCGCGGATAGCCGGAGCCGGCGAACTCCTGCTCGAACGCCTCCCAAGTGCACGGCCCGCGCTCGGCACGCATTCGGGCGTCGTACCTCCGACCGCGCACGCTCGCGACGACGTAGAGGACCACCATGGGCGCTAGCGCGAGCGCGCCTGCGACGACCTTCGACTCCGGCTCGATCCAAACGACCAAGAGCGCTCCCAGCCCGATGATCACAGCGAATCCTGCCAAGTACAGGAGCACGTCTCGCGCGCATTCGAACCAGATGCGGCTCGACCAGCTGAGCGGGTTCATCAAGTGAGTGCGGCTCCCATGCTCGGTTCGCGCTCGCTCGACGTCGCTCATCGTCTCGCTCGGACCACCGGCGCCCAGTCGGCCGCCACGCAGCATCTCGCCGGCAATCACGACGCCGCAGAAGATCCCGAACGGTGCCAACGTGATCAGCCATTCGGCGAACTCGGATTCCGGTTGGGCTGTGGAGACCAAGATCAGGCCCAGGCAGAGCATCACGAAGGCCACGATGACGGTCACGGCGCATCGTCTCCGCAGCGGTCAGTGATTCGCGCGCATTGCCGGAGCGCGGTGGGCGAATGCGGGTCGGGTGCGACCCACGAAGCGGTTGGCGGCACTGCACATGCGAAGCGGGCCCGCACGGCAGCCAGTACCGCGGCGTCCCGGTGGTGGTCGAGCGCGCTCACTCGATTCGCCTCGCGAGGCCGGGGAACCACGGCAACGGTTCGCCGAGCTCGTTCGCGTCGATCCAAGCGCAAACTGCGCGCGCGTCGGCTTCGGTTCGAAGGAGCCCGTGCGCGCCTGTCCGGATACCGAGCTCTGCTTCCGCTCGCGCGATCAGCCCGTTGCACGCCCACGAGTGCAAGTGGCAGCCGTACTCGGCCGCGAGCAACTCCCACCCGAGATCGACGCCGGTCGAATCGGGCGCAGAGCGACGACGGAGTCGTTCGAGGAGGCCTGGGATCGACTGCCCCGCGCTCGGCGTGAGCTCTTCGAACAACTTCTCGACGAACTCGCCCGGCACCGCGAGCTCGATCACGACCAAGCTCTCCCCGTTCGGCCCGAGCGACTCGACGAACTCCCGAGCCGCATCGCGGTCGTACCACACCGACGCCCAGCCGAGTCGCCTGCGCGCGTGCGCTTCCCGAACACGCTGCTCGATCGTCGACCGCAACTCCAACGGCAAGCCGAACGCGCGGAGCGACGCTTCACCTTCCACGACCGGGTTGCTCGCCCATTCGAACGCCCAGATGTCCGGAAGGAACGCGGCCACGCAGGGGCTGAGCGAAAGGATCTCGCGCGGCAGCGACGCGGAGTCGAACGAGGCTCCCGGCTCGACGCCGCGCGTCACGTAGAAACCGCCGGATACCAGATCGGTGCCGACCCGACTCATCGTTTCGCTCGGATCACGGGCTCGCCGTCGTCGAACGCGGGGCGCCCCGAGCCGTCGAGCGTCAACGTCGGAAGCTCGCAGGCGACACCTTCGCGGGCAGCGTCGTAGACGTCGGCGTGGAGCTCGGAGAGCGCGGCTTCGGGATCGCGCTCGAACTCGTGGGGACGACGGTCGCTCGTGATCCACTCGCGCCACATCGCTCGATCGCTCCGTGTCTCGAGCAACTGAAGGTCGTCGCGCACGGCGATGTGGTGGATGGTGGAGTGGAACCCGAAGATGCCGAGCGATCCCGACGGCGGCGAGAGCACGAACGCTCGCCAGCTCTTCCTGAGCTCCTCGACGCGCGCGGTCGACACGCGACCGACCTCGTACTCGCCGCTCGCGGCGCTCGGTTCGGTGCGGAAGACGACGAGCCCGTCGTCCCAGAACGCCCACAGCACGACGTCACGCACTGGCCCGACGTCAGCGTAGCCGGTACCGGAGGTGAACCAGGCGCTCGCCCGCGCGAACTCGCCGGTGTCGGCGCGCGCGACGCGCGTCAGCAGCGGCGACTCCTCCGGTAGCGCGCTCGCCGCGACTGCGGTCGCACGGGTGCCGCTACCCGGCGCAGTCTCGGGCGCGCGGCGCAGGAGGCAGTAGACGTCCGCCGCGTTCGCGTCGCCGCCGACCACCTCGATCGACGTGTCGCCGAGCACGCGGATGCGCTTCGCGAGTTCGACGCGCCGACCGTCGCGCACTGGCCAGAGCGTGAGCCACGTCGCGCCGTCGACCTTTAGCAGGACGGCTGCGACCGAATCGGACTCGAGGCCGAGCGTGTCGACCTCCCACCGCTCGCCTTTCGGCACGACGAACGAATCGCCCTCGGTCAGCCGAAACCCCTCCGCCGTCTCTTCGAGCGGCGAACAGCCGATGGCAAGCGCGCACACGAGTGCGACGACCGGCGAACGACGCAGCATCGCCCCAGTCTCGCTCGACCGCCGTGCTCGTCAATGCTCGGGAGCGACGAGCGCGAGGCATCCCCTCGTCGACCGGGGACGGACGGGCTCGGAAAACGATTCCGAGGCGCGACGCGGGATTCCGACGTGCGTAGCGCGAGCGGATTGCCACGCTGCGCTTCCGCATGCATCCTGAGGGGATGCGACTCGATCGACTGAACCTCCTGGGACTGCTCCTCACTCTCCTCGCCTGCGCCTGCGCTTCGACCGGCGGCGACTCGTACTCGGACGACGAGAGCTCGATCCCCGAGGTCACCGGCGCTTCGCTGTTCGCCCGCGGACAGACGCTCGAGTCCCAATCGAACCAAGCGGGCGCGGTCGAGCTCTATGCGCAGTCGGCCGACCTCGGCTACGCGCCGGCCTGCAAGCGGCTCGGCGAGATGCACTACCACGGCCAAGGCATCGCGGTCGACCACGCGGCGGCCGCGAAGTGGTTCGCGCTCGGGGCGGCGCACGGCGATCCGGTGTCGAGCTCGAACCTCGGCATCCTCTACTACTTCGGCCGAGGCGTCGAACGCGATCTCGCGCGCGCGGCCGAGCTCTGGCGTGGCGCCGCCGAGAAGGGAGTCGCCGACGCGCAGACCAACCTCGGCGGGCTCTACTTCACCGGCGAGGGCGTCGCGCAGGACTACACCGAGGCGCTGCATTGGATGCGCGAGGCCGCGTTCGCCGGTGACGCGGTCGGCCAGAAGAAGCTCGCGTTGATGTACGCGAACGGCTGGGGCGGCGAGACGGATCGGGGGCAAGCGGTGCATTGGATGCACGCCGCCGCGACGCAAGGCGACGCGGAGGCGGAGCACTACCTCGGCATCTACGCGAACTCGGGCTTCGGGATGGAAGCGGACCCGATCGACGCGGCGCGCTGGTTCTGGAAAGCGGCCGCGCAGTCGAATCCGGAGTCGCGCGAGGCGTTCGACGCGATCGACCAAACGCTGCGCGCCGAGTACGAGCGCGCGGAAGCCCGCGGCCAGCGCTACATGGCGACCGTCTACTTCGAGGGGCTCGGCGAGTCCGTCGATTCGTGGATGGGCTTTCGGAACATGCTGCTCGCCGCCGCGCAGGACGATCCGAAGGCGCTGCTCGCGACCGCGCACTGTTGGGCGGAGGGCATCGGCACCGAGAAGGACGCCGACCGCGCGATGAAGGACTGCTTGCGCGCGGCGAACCTCGGTTACGCGCCGGCGCTCTACGAGTACGGCCTGATGTTCGACGATCTCGGCGGCTACACGCGCGAGTCGCACGCCGAAGCGGTGAAGTGCTACCGCGCCGCCGCCGATCGGGGCGACGCGAACGCGAAGTCGATGCTGGCGCTCGAGCCCGACTTCGAGCGCGCGCGGGGCGGCAACGCCCAAGCGCAGCTCGACCTCGGCATATGCTTCAGTCAGACCGAGATCCTGCGGCGCGATTTCGCCGCGGCGAGCCACTGGCTCGGGCTGGCGAGCGCGCAAGACGTCACCGATGCGCACCTGCGGCTCGCGCGCTTGCTGGCCACCGGCGGCGACACGGTGACCGTGATCGGCCGGCGCACGTACGCGCCCGATCCCGGCGCGGCGCTCCCCTACTACCGCAAGGCGGCGGAGTACGGCGTGGTCGCGGCGCAGGTCGAGCTCGCGAAACTCCTCGTGCGCTCCGGCACCGACTTCACGAACCTCGACGAAGCGATCGCTTGGGCGAACCTCGCCTCGAACAACGGCGACGACAGCGCGATCGACGTCGTGCAAGCACGTGTGAACGACCGGCGCGCCTACGAGCTGTCGGCGAGCGTCTCCACGTACTCCGCCGACGAGGACGACGACGTCTACTACAGCGACCCGATCCCCGACTCGCCGTGCGGACGCTGCGGCGGCCACGGGGTCCTGATCCGCGAACGCGGCCACTTCATCAACGGCCACTGGTGGGGCGACACGTACACCACGTGCCTCGAGTGCAACGGAACGGGATCGCTCTGGCACTGACGATTGGGGCACGGAGCCAGGCTTCACCCCCGTCGGCTCGCGACGTTGCGTGGAGCGCTCCGAAGTCGGCGACGACCGCGCGCGGGTGAAGCTCGAATCCGCGGTCCCCACGCGATTCGGGAGAGCACGCGCTTGGCAGGCTCCGGTGCGCACGTTTACGATCGCGCGCTCTTCCAACGAGGACTCCGCGCGATGATCCACCACATGGTTTTGCTGCGCATCAAGCCGCGCACGTCGAAGGCGACGATCGACAAGACGTTCGCGGCGATCGGCAGCATGAAGAAGCACGTCAAGGGCCTGAAGTCCTACGCGTGGGGTCCTTACACCTCGCCCGAAGGCTTGAACAAGGGCTTCAACTTCGGCTTCGTGATGACGTTCACGAACGCGAAGGAGCGCGACCTCTACCTCTTCCATCCGGAGCACGACAAGGTGAAGGCGGCAGTGCTGAAGATCCTCGACGGCGGGCTAGACGGCGTGGTCGCTTTCGACTTCTGAGCGCGCGATGCACCTCAAGATCATCTTCTGCCAGGCCTGAGGCTACCGCAATCGCGCGGCGAGTCTCGCCGCGACGATCAAGGACGAGCTCGACCTCGACGTCGAGTTCGAACAAGGACGTTCGGGGCAGTTCGACGTGCTCGCCGACGGCGAGCTCGTCGCTTCGAAGGACGAAGGCTTCCTCGCGAAGTTCTTCGGCGGCGGCTGGCCCGACGAAGACGAGATCGTGGCGGCGATCGCGAAGCGCCTCGGCTGACGTTCGGCGCCGCGCCGACGGCACGCGGATCGTCCGCCTCGCGAGGAACTTGCGTTCGCCGTGCAACCGCGGCGGCGTCGCGCGGTCTGATCGGTAGGAGCGACGGGACACGCGCGACGCGTGCTCCGGACGATCACTCGTCGGAGTCCGACCTGCCCGCGTGCTCCGCGGCGTAGTGGCGCGCGAGGTCGTCCTCGCCGAAGTCGTTCGCGAAGTCGCGCCAGAGCGTGTGCACGTGGTTCGCGTCGTTCTGCGTGTTGTCGAGCTCGATCGCGAGGCGCTTCGACTGCACGCGCCAGTAGTGCCCTTGGCCTTCCTCGGTGCCGCCGAGCCAGAGGAAGCACCACGTGTCGGGATCCTCTTCGCGCACGCGTTCGAGCACGGCGCTCGCGAGCTCGCTCTCCAGGTTGCGCGAGTAGAGTTCGACCAGCCCGAGCAACGCGGCGCGCTGGCCGTCGCTCAACGCAAGCGCCGGGATGCCCGCGGGTTTCTGGAAGCTCGCGCGGCGATCGGGCCCGAGCAAGACGTCGGCCGGCACCGCGTCGGCGGGACACGCGCTGCGCTTCTGCTCCTCGTCGAGCGAGAGCACGAAGGCGCGCGCCGCGTCTTCCTCCTCGCCGAGCACGCGCTTGCCGGTGGTCGGGCCGCTCTGCACTCGCGCCGGATTCGAGCCGAGGAAGAACGGCGTGACCGCGACGCGACCGTCGATCGACGTGAAGGACAGCGAGAGATGATGGCCCTCGTAACGCCACGCCCACGGCTCCTTGTCGCTCGGCGGCCCGAAGAGCGCGACGACGTAGCGCTCGGGATCGCGGCCGAGCGCGGGCCGCCCCGGCGTCGATTCGAGCTCGCGCAGCAAGCCTTCGAGCTCGACGATGCCGTCGACGCGCGCGAGGCCGTGCTGCGAAAGCGCGGTCGCGAGCAGCCGGCGTAGCCACCCGCGCTGCTCGAGATCCATGTCGGCGAGCGCGAGCCCGCGCCGCTCGCGCGGCACGAAATGCCAGTCGCGGCGATACGCGTCGCCGAACGGGAAGTCGAGCTTCGCGAGCTGACCCTCGTCGAGCGCTTCGCGCAGCGCGAGCGCCGCGCGCGTCATCTCCGTGCTCGACGAACCGCGATTCGCGGCCCAGAGCAAGCCCGACAGCAACGCGAGCGGCAACAACCAACCACAGCGACGGATCAGCGACGTCATCGAGAGCTCCTCGTCCGGACTGCCGAGCATCATCGGCGATCCCGTTCGCGAAGTACCGCTCGGTCGCGGATTCGCGGAGGTCCGGACCTGGAAGGCGAAGCATGCACCCGGAAGTCCCTCACCTTGCGCCCCCGGTTCGGCGAGCGCGCGCAGTCGAGCACGCGCCAAGGTCCGACCTCTGGACCGAGCGGCCTGACCTCCGGAAGCAAGAAGCAATGGAGCTCGCGCGGGCTCCGGCCTAGCTTGGGGCGACCCAGAACGATGAACGACGAATCCCGAAGCGCAACGCTCTCACGCCGCACGCTGCTCGCCGGCGTCGCGGCGTGCGCGGCGCTGCGCCCCTTGGAGACTCCCACGATGACCCCGACCGCTCCCGCACCGAAGATCCGCGTCCGCAAGTCCGCCGAACGAGGCCGCGGCCGGCACGGCTGGCTCGACAGCCACCACACGTTCAGCTTCGCCGACTACTTCGATCGCGAGCACATGGGCTTTCGCTCGCTGCGCGTGATCAACGAGGACCGCGTGACGCCGGGCTCCGGATTTCCGACGCACCCGCACCGCGACATGGAGATCTTCTCCTACGTGCTCGAAGGCGAGCTGCAGCACAAGGACAGCCTGGGCAACGGCCGCGTGCTCGCGCCCGGCGAGATCCAGTTGATGAGCGCCGGCCGCGGCGTGACGCACAGCGAGTTCAATCCCAAGCGCGACCTCGGGCTCCACTTCCTGCAGATCTGGATCGAGCCCGCGATCGAGGGGCTCGCGCCGAGCTACACCGAATGGAAGCCGACGCCGGAGCACGCCGACGCGCGCAAGGTACTCCTGATCTCGCGCGACGGCCGCGATGCGAGCGCGACGATCCACCAGGACGCATCGGTCTACCGCCTGCGGCTCGCCGCGGGCGAAACGAGCGAGCACGAGCTCGCTCCCGGCCGCGGCGCCTGGCTGCAACTGATCCGCGGCAAGGCGACGCTGAACGGCACCGCGCTCTCCGCCGGCGACGGCGCGAGCACCGAAGATGCGGGCAAGCTCGTCGTCACGGCGACCGAGCCGCTCGAAGCGCTGCTCTTCGACCTCGGCTGACCCGCGAGGCGCCGTTGGCGCTCCGGTTGGCAGCGCGTGCGGCCGCGGAGCCTCGGCGTCGCCGGGGAAACGCCGCTCGCTCGGTTCGACTTGGGTCGGACCGCGCCGGTGAATCGGTAGACTGGGGCCATGCTCTCCGACCTCGTCGCGCGCGATCCGGATCTCGCCGCGATCGTTCGTCGGCTGGTCGAATGCTACGGGCCGGAGCGGATCTACCTCTTCGGCTCGCGCGCCCGCGCGGACGCCGGAGCCGACAGCGACTACGACTTGGTCGTGTTGGTGCCGGACAGCGCCGACGTCGATCGGCGCGACTGCGGGCTCTTCTACCGAAATCAGCTCGGCCTGCGCCGCGGCGCGGACGTCGTCGTGACGACGAGCTCCACGTTCGACGCGAAGGCCGCGCGCGTGCCGTCGTCGTTGCCGGCGACGGTCTTACGCGAAGGCGCGCTGCTGTATGCCGCCTGATCCGCTGGTCGTCCAGGAAACCCGCGCCTGGCTCGCGAAGGCCGACGAGGACCTCTCCGCGAGCGAGCTGTGTCCCCACGCGCGCCGCTCGCTCCCTGCGACGGCGACGTATCACGCGCAGCAAGCCGCCGAGAAAGTGATCAAGGCGTGGCTGACGTGGCACGGGCTGACCTTCCGCAAGACTCACCACTTGATCGAGATCGCCGAGCCGTCGTTGGCGCTCGATCCGACGTTGCGCGAACCGCTCCAGGCCGCGCTCGTGTTGAGTCAGTACGCGTGGAAGCACCGCTATCCGGGCGAGTGGGCAGCGCCATCGAAGGCGGAGGCGACGGAAGCGCTGACGCTCGCGCAGAGGTTGTATCGCGCGATCCTCGATCGACTGCCGAGCGATGTCGCGCCGGGTTGACCGACGGCGCGAGCGGCGAGCGCCGAGCACTGAGGACATCGGTCGCGAGGACGCGAAGACGCGGGGACGCTCCTCTTGACGGCGACCGAGCCGCTCGAGGCGCTCCTGTTCGATCTCGGCTGAACGTCAGCCGAGGGTGGCGAGCCGCTGCCACTCCGCGCGCGAGCGCAACACGCAGTCTTCGATCGCCAGGCCGCCGAACCAATTGCCGGTCAGGGCGAGCGGAAGTTTCGCGAGGCGAGCGTCGAGCGCGCGCACGGTGTCCGCGTGACCGAGCACCGGCGACGGCAGGCGCACGCGGCGCTCGCGCACGGCTTCGAGGTCGCTCGGAGAGAGCCCGAGGACCTCGCACGCGCGGCGCACGCGCGCCTCGCGCGCGAGGCCGGGCCGGAAGTGCATCGCGAAGCCGCGCCACGTCGGATCGGGCACGACGTCGCGCGTCACGATCGAGTGGAACTGATCCTTCAGCGGGATCAAGAAGGTCGCGGTCGGCACGTGCACGCGCTCCGCGCGCACCGCGAAGCCGAGCGTGTCGAGCTCGGCCTCCTTCAATTGCGCCGCGAGAGCCGCGACTTCGGGCGCGACGCCTCCGAGCAGTTTCGCGGCGGCCTGGGGCGGCAGCGCGAGCGCGAGCTTCGCCGCTTCGAGCCGCTCGCCCGATTCGAGCACGACGACGAAGCCGCGCGACGAGCGCTCGACGCCCTTGGCGGCCGCGTTGGTGCGCAGCGTGACGCCGGGACGCGCGAGCGCGCGCTCGACCGCGGTCTGCAGGCCGCGCTTCAACGTGAAGCTGCGCAGCACGTCCTTGCGACGCTCGCGCTTCTTGAACAGCATGTCCGCCGGGAAGTCGTCGGCGGTCTGCGAGGGCACCGCGGAGAGCATCGGACCGAGCACGCGCTCGTAGTTCTTCGCGCCGACGAAGCGCGAGTAGTACGAACGCACGGTCTGGCCCTCTTGGCTGCCGCCGAACCAGCGCGGGATCGACGCGAAGAGCTCGAGCTTCGAGAACTGAGACGCCAGCAGCCCGAGGTTCTTGCCGGGCAACACGCGGCCATCGTCGAGGAAGCGCAGGACCGGCTTCGCGCGCGGCTGCAGCTCGCCCATGAGCTCGCAACCTTCGAGCAGCTCCAGGAACGCGCCGTACGAGTTGTAGCAAGTGTGCGCGCCGAGCTCGTACCAGAAGCCCGCGTCGGTCCGCGCGGTGCAGAGACAGCCGCCGGGCTCCGAATCCTTCTCGAGCACGAGCACGCGGGCTCCGGCGCGCGCCGCGTGGAACGCGAGGCTCGCGCCGCCGATGCCGCCGCCGACGATGATCAGATCCTGCACGGGGCGAGAGGTTAGCAGGCTCGCCGCTCCGAGCGACTACGGAGTCGTACCGAGGCGCGCACGATCCCGGCGGGGGTCGCGCGCGACTCGGTCGTCGCCGAACGGCGCTCGACGCGCGACCGATCCGGCTGCGGCTCGGAGCGCCGGCGTCCAGGCGTTACAACGAGCGCAGGAGAACCCCATGGTGCAAGAAGTCGTCACGCTCGAAGGCCACATCATCGACTCCGACATCCTCCGTCGCGCGTTCGCGCGCATCGTCGAGGGCGGCGGCGAATTCGAAGTGCTCCGCTGCACCGTCGGCAAGACCAGCGAGGAGACGTCGACCGCAGAGCTCGCCGTTCGCGCGAAGGATCCGGACGCGCTCGACCGGATCCTGGAGCAGCTCTCCTACCTCGGCGCGTCGAGCGTCGTGAAGGACGCGACGTTCGCGCCCGCCGAGCGCGACGGCATCGTGCCCGACGAGTTCTACTCCACGTCCAATTTCGACACCTACGTGCGGCTCGACGGCAAGTGGCTGGCCGCGAGCGAGCAGAAGATGGACTGCGCGTTGGTGCTGCGCGACGGCGCGCCAGTGTGCGTCAAGCAGCGGCTCGTCAAGCAAGGCGAACCCGTCGCTCTGCGCGGCGCCGGCATCCGGGTCAAGCCACTGGAACGTGCTCGCGGCAAAGGCGCGTTCGGCTTCATGTCGAACGACATCTCGATGGAGGTCAACAAGCACGTCGTCGTCGCGGCCGCGGCGCGCGCGATGCGCGAGGCGCGCGCTCGCGGCGAGCGCATCGCGTTCGTGCTCGGGCCGGCGATCGTGCACTCGGGAGGCGACGCGGCGTTGATCCAGCTCGTGCGCGCGGGTTGGGTCGACGTCGTGCTCTCCGGCAACGCGTTCGCCGCGCACGATCTCGAGAAGAGCCTGCTGCGGACGAGCCTCGGCGTCTGCCAGATGAGCGGTCGCGCCGTCGAAGGCGGCTCGCGCAACCACCTGTGGGCGATCAACGCCGTCAACCGCGCGGGCGGGATCCGCCGCGCGGTCGACACGAACCTCGTGAAGACCGGCGTGATGCACGAGCTCGTGAAGAAGGACGTCCCGTTCGTGCTCGCGGGCTCGATCCGCGACGACGGACCGCTCGCGGACGTGATCACCGATGTCCTGAAGGCGCAAGAGGCCTACGCGGCGGAGCTGAAGAACGTCGGCGTGTGCCTGATGCTCGCGAGCGCGCTGCACTCGATCGCGGTCGGCAATCTGCTGGCGGCGCGCGTGCGCACTGTCGCGGTCGACATGACGGAAGCGCTGCCGACCAAACTCGGCAATCGCGGCACCACGCAAGCCATCGGGCTGGTCACCGACGTCGGCTACTTCCTCGAGCGCCTCGCGAACGAGCTCGACGCGCGCTGACGGTCACTTCACGCGGCGATACGTGCGCGTGCCTTGCTCGACCCACTCGCCTTTCGTCCAGAACCAACCGGTCGCGGTGAAGTCGGCGGCTCCGAGTTCGAGGCGCGAGCGCACGCGCTCGGTCTGATCGGGTCCGGCGTGGTTCTCGCCGACGAATTCAGCGGTCGCACCGTTCCACTCGCCGGTGCCCGCGATGTACCCGCCGGTCGCGTTCCAGTACCACCACACGAGCGTCTTCTCGCGCGAGTCGAACGCGTAGATCGTCTCGCCTTCGTACGCGACCTTGTCGTCCTTGGTCTTCACCCAGTGCTCGTTGCGCAGGAACTTTCCGCCGTAGACCCACTCGTAGCGTTGCTCGTCGCGCACTTCGGCGTTGAACGCGGCGACCCAGGTGCCGCCGACGAGCGGCGCGAAGGGCGCGAGCTCGGCGATCGGCGTCACGACCGTCGCGGGGGCCGCCGCGGTTCCCGAAGACGTGCTCGAGCAACTCGCGAGCAACGCGATCCCACCGAGAGCGAGCGAAAGCAACGTGCGCATGGTTCCGAGCACCTCCGCGCGCAGTCTAGCGAGCCGCCTGCTCCGTCCCAGGCAAGCCTTGCGTTCGAGTGTCGGCGTGCTCCGCCCGGTCCGCCCGGTCCGCCCGGTCCGCCGAGTCCGCCGGTGCCGCGCCCGCCGCCGCACGCACGAGCTCGCGCCGACGCCGCACCACGCGCGGCACGTTGACGAGCACACCGAGCGCCGCGAGCGCGCAGAGCAACGCGAAGTCCGCGCGCGCGTAGTGCACGATGCTCCCGTCGCGCCCGCTCGCCATGCCGATCATGTGCAACGGATTGCCGAGCTCGCTGAAGCGGTCGGCATGGTTGCCGCCGACGGGGAAGAGCCCGGGCAGCAGGTAGTACGCGACCACCACCGCCGCCAGGTACGCGAGCGGGATCGTCCACGGTCGACGCCAAAGCGGCGCGAGCAGGCCGACGGGCAGCAGCACGTAGACGCTCGCGTACATCGCCCCCATCGCGAGCTGCATCGGGTCGTCGTCCGCGAACCAACAGCGTTGGTCGGAGACGAAGCGCAGCCAAAGCACGTACCCTCCGACCGCGACCGCGAAGAAGAGGACGAAGAGCACCACGCCGCTCGCGCCGCCCGCGAGGAAGGGGAAGCGCCATCCGAGCGCGCACCGCGCGAACGGACGGACCAGCTTGGACGCAGGCGGCTCGGGCTCGACCGTGATCCAGATCAACAGCGGCGAGAGGCAGAACAGCAGGATCGCGAAGCTGTCCATCGCGTGCTCCTCCTCGGCCGGCCCGAAAGTCCACACGCCGACGAGGCCGGCGAAGAGCCCGAGCAAGAGCACGGCTCGCACGCTCGCCGCGAGCGCGGTCCAGATGCGCGCGAACTTCGCTCCGTCGGCGTCAGGGGTGGACATGCCGCGTCTCGTCGAAGCTCGGCACCGACGGGCCCGATGCCGGCGCACCCGACGTCGGAGCGTCGAGCTTCGGCGCGCGCGGCGACCGGAGCTCGCGCACACCGCGGAACATCTCCGGCACGTGCATGACCACGACCAGGCCGCACGCGAGCGCCAACGCGAGTAGCTCGTCGTGCCCGCGCGTCAGCCGCCCCTGCTGCGTCACCTGGGCGCAGAGCCACTCCGGATCGAGCGCGCGCAACGAGGCGAAACGACTGACGACGAACGCGACGACGACCAAGCTCGGGCCGAGCATCACGAAGTAGAGAATGTCCGGCCGTTGCACCGCCGGAGCGAAACGGCAGAAGAGCCGCGGCGTCAGCACCGTGAGCAGCCCGAGCGTGAGCAAGATCGCGAGCTGCAGCGGATCGTCGTCGCGGAACCAGTTGCTCGGCCGATGCGTCGACGCGCGGCCGAGCATGTACGCGAGCCAAGTGCTCGGCGCCAGCAGGACGAAGTAGAGCGCGACGCGAGCTTCGCCGGCGACCAACGGCGCGCGCACGAGCGTCCGCCATCGGGCTTCGGTCGCCGGCGGCGCCGCGAATCGAGGCCGCGTGCGGTCGGTCGCAAGCGCGAACACCGGGTACGCGAACGCGCCGCCGAGGAACACGCAGAGCGGCACGCAGAACGCGAAGTCGAGCACGCCGCCCGCGAACGCGCCGCCGAGCGCCCACAGCGCGAGCAGGCGGCGCGTGGAGTCGAGCGGGAGCCGCTCGATCGGTCCGTGCTGCGTCGGTTCGAAGGGAATCCGCACGATGGGAGCCGTCGGTCATCGTCTGCGCGATCGAGAGTCCTCGCAAGGAGCTTCTCTCCGAGCTCCCCGACCACGACTGGCATCCCGGTACACCGCTCGCGACCTCGACCTCCTACGCCACCTGACCACGCGCAGGCGATGCACCGGCGACGCGCGGGACCCTCACCGTTCCGCGCCCGTCAGCTTCCGCCGGCCCGCGTGCCCGGCGCCGCGGCTCGACCGCCGACCCCGCGCCCGCTGTCGACTCATCGCGAACAGCGACGCCGCGAGTCGCAGCGCCGCTGTCCACGCGCGCGGGTCTCGACCACGCCGATCTGCAGCCGAGCTCACCACCGGCCAACCACTCGATACGTCGGTCCGCCGTAGGACTTCGCCGCGAATCGACCGGGTCACCGAGGTCCGCACCGCTACGATTCGACGGCGATGTGTGGCGATTCGGATGGGCGCGACGCATGAATGAGCTGCGTGAAAAAACCTGTGTAGTCACGGGTGCGGCGAGCGGCATCGGCCACGCGCTCGCAACGGCCTTCGTCGAAGCCGGTGCGCGCGTCGTGCTCGCGGACGTCGATGAATCGCGGCTCGCTGAGTCCGCCGAAGGCTTGCGCCGCGCAGGCGGTGACGTGCTCGCCGTGCGCACGGACGTTGCGCGCGCGGCGGACGTCGAGCAGCTCGCCGGCCGCGCTTGGGAGACGTTCGGCGCCGTTCACGTCGTGTGCAACAACGCCGGCGTCGCGAGCGACGCGCCGCTTTGGGAGTCGTCCCTCGCGGAGTGGGAGTGGATGATCGGTGTGAACCTCTGGGGTGTCGTGCACGGCATCCGGGCGTTCGTGCCGCGACTGCTCGAGCAAGGTGTCGAAGCGCACGTCGTCAACACGGCCTCGATCGCGGGCTTGATCTCGGAACCGGGGCTCGGCGCGTACAAGGCGACGAAGCACGCCGTCGTGTCGCTGTCGGAGACGCTGCGGCACGAGCTCGCGCTGCGCCGCGCCCCGATCGGCGTGTCGGTGCTTTGCCCGGGCTTCGTCCGCACGCGCATGGCCGACGCTTCGGCCGGCGCGGCGCCGGGAGCTCCGCGCGCGCGCGTCGACGCCGCGCATCGGCAGGCGCTCGAGCACGGCATGGCGCCGAGCGTCGTCGCGCAACGAACGCTCGCAGCGATTCGCGAAGACCGCTTCTGGATCCGCACCCACACGGATTGGGAGGGGCCGATCCGAACTCGCGCGCTCGACGTGGTCGACGCGCGCGATCCTGCGACCCGCACCAAGCCCCAGGCCGAGGAACGACGAACATGACGACGCCGAGCGCTCCCGGGACCGAGTCCGAGATGATGTTCGAGCCGACCAGCGCGGAGTTCGCGCGGGACCGCTACGCGATCTACCGACGCTTCCGCGAACAAGACCCCGTGCATTGGCGCTCCGGACGAAACGGCGGCGGACGCTGGGTGCTCTTCCGTCACGCGGACGTGAGTCGCGCGCTGACCGACTCCGCCTTCGGACGTCAGGTCGCTCCTCCCGCCGGAGCTACCGCACCGGCATCGGCGCCGCGCCCGTTCCCCGCGCTCAGCGCACTGATCTCGAGTTGGATGATCTTTCGCGACCATCCCGAGCACGATCGCATGCGCAATCCGGTCGCGCGAGCGTTCACGCCGTCCGAGGTCGCGCGCTTGCGCACCCGCGCACAGACACTCGTCGAAACGGTGCTCGACGAGCTCGAGACGCGCGCCGACTTCGACGTCGTCGAGGACTTCGCATGCACGCTCTCGTTGCGCATGATCGCCGAGCTCATCGGGCTCGACGGCGTCGACCTGCGGATGCTGCGCGCGTGGTCGTTGGCTCTCGCCGTGGCGATCGACGCCGAACCGACTCCGGCCGCGCTCGAGCGCGCCGAGCTCGCCGCGCGCGAGCTCACGGGCGTGGTCGGGCTCGCGCTCGAGCGCCGGCGACGCGAGCCGCGCGGCGATCTCCTGTCGCAACTGCTCGCCGCATCCGGCGGCGAGCAGGGGCTCGATGAGCACGAGATCATCTCGAACTGCATCCTGCTGGTCGGCGCTGGTCACGAGACGACGACTTCGGTGATCGGCTTCGTCGTCGCCTGCCTGCTCGCGAAGCCCGAGTGCTTCGAGCGGCTCGCCGCGGTCCCGAGCGCGCGACACGCGATCATCGAGGAGTGCCTTCGCTACGAAAGCCCCGTGCAGTTCACGGCGCGAGTCGTGAAGAGCGAAGTGGAGCTCGGCGGTCGACGGCTCGTTCCGGGGCAACAGGTCGACCTGGGCCTCGGCTCGGCGAACCGCGACCCCGAGGTCTTCGCGGAGCCCGAGCGTCTCGACCTCGAGCGGAAGCCCGGCGAGCACCTGGCCTTCGGCGGCGGCCGTCACTTCTGTCTCGGCGCGCCGCTCGCGCGGATGGAGGCCGCGGTGGCGTTGGAAGCCATCGCGCGACGCGGTCGGCGTTGGCAGCGCGTCGAGCCGAACCTCACGTGGCGCCCGGCGATCGCCTTCCGCGCGCTGGAGCGGCTCGTCGTGCGCCGCGGCTAGCCGCGCGCGAACGAGCCGACCGGGCGACCCGCCGAAGGCCGCGAAAGTTCGGTGGCGGGCGGCCACGGCCGGCGCGGTGTCGGTTCGCCGGGAATGCACGTCATCGGAGCCGTCGGCTATCGTCGGCGCAATGAAGAGTTACCGCAAGGAGCTCGTCTTCGAGCTCCCTACCCGCCGCGGGTTCGTCAACATCACCGGCGAGATCGAAGCCGCGCTCGCCGCGAGCGGCATCCAGGAGGGCCTCTGCGCCGTCAACGCGATGCACATCACCGCGAGCGTGTTCGTCAACGACGACGAGCGCGGGCTGCATCGCGACTACGAGCGCTGGCTCGAGAAGCTCGCGCCGCACGAGCCCACGTCCGCCTACGACCACAACAAGACGGGCGAGGACAACGGCGACGCGCACCTGAAGCGCGAGATCCTCGGCCGCGGCGTCGTGCTCGCGGTCACCGAGGGCAAGCTCGACTTCGGTCCGTGGGAACAGGTCTTCTACGCCGAGTTCGACGGCCGTCGCGAGAAGCGCGTGCTCGTCAAGATCATCGGCGAGTGAGCGCGGCACGGCGACGCGCGCGCGCCACGGTACGGGACCGAGCGCCGAGCGACTGCGGCGCCGAAAACGAAGAACCCCCGCCGCGCGGGGTGCGCGCGGCGGAGGTGTCGCTGTCTCGAAGCGCGTGCTACTGGAACTTCACGCCGCCCATCGTCGAGCCCGACGAGCGCGGCAAGACGTAGAGCGCCCACACGTCGGTCGTCTGCGAGAGGTCGACTTGGATCGTCGAGCTCCCCGACTGGAACTGGCCGTTGACGCGCCAGCCGACGAACTTCGCGAGCGGGTCCGGCGTCGCCGTCAGGGTGACCGACGTGCCGGCCTGGAACCAGCGCTCGAACGGCGCCCAACCGTCGCCGTCGGTGATGAGATCGCTCGGGCTGACCTCGATGAACGTGTCGGGCACGCTCGAGTGCACGCGCAGGTTGATCGACGTCGGCGGCGGCACCAGCGTGAGCGAATCCTCACCCTGGAACCAACGCCCGTCGAGCGTGCGGCCGGTCAACATCACCGGCACTTGCGTGCCGAACGCAACGGTGTCGAGCTCGAAAGCGTCGACCACGTCCACGGCGCGGAAGTAGAGCGACACGTCGAGCGATCCGTCGGCGCCCGCCGCGTGGCAGTGCGTCGCCGGTCCGTAGAACGGCGTCGAGCGGTCCTCGAACATCGAGTGCGGTCCCGGAGGCCCGAGGTACGGCGCCACCGCGACGCCGACGCGGTCCGTGCGAACCAGGTACAGCGTCGCGAAGTCGACGTTGGTCACGTCGAGCACCGGCGTGCCCGCGAGCGACACCAGCAGAGCGCCGCGCGAATCCGGGTTGAACGGATTCGGGCAGGAGCCCGGCGTGATGTCGATCGAAGCGTTGGCCGGGCAATCGCTCGCCGCCGTGTCCGGATCGAACGACAGGCACAGGCCCGCGCTCAGGGTCGAGCCCGGAACGCTGGTCGCGGCCGAGCCCGTCGCGTTCTCGACGCCGACCGTGTAGTCACCAGCGAACGCTTCCGGCGTGGTGCCGAGGTAGCGGAAGCTGATGCGGCTCGAGTTCTCGAACAGGATCGCTTGGAACGTGTTCGAGTCGCCGGTGTTGAACTGCGGCACGCCGATCCACGACACGACGAGCGCACGGTTCGGAACCGTCCCGCTGAAGTTGTAGTAGATCGCTCCACCCGCCGTCGGATCGAGATCGTCCCAGAACGGCGCGATCACGTCGTTCGGGTCGTTCGCGTCCGGCAGCGCTTGGTTCGAGAAAGCGTCGAGCACGGTGCCGAAGCTCAGGTAACCGTTCGAGCCGATGCCCACTTGCGTCTGCGCAACGCCGTGGAAGCTGAACGGGAACGTCAGCGGGATGAACACGCCGTCGTCGTCACCGAGGAAGAGCTGGGTGCCGACGAGCGAGATGTCCTCCCACTGCTGCGTGCACGTCGACGCGGTGTACTGCACCGTGCCGCAATCCGTGCCCGCGCCCTGGAACTGACCGCCGAGCGCCGCGCAAGCCGCGGCGTCGACGAGCATGCAACCCGAGCCGACGCAGCACGCGCCGACCGGCGCGCAGTTCTGCGTCGCGGTGCAACCGACGCCCGTGTCGGTGATCGTCAGGTCGAAGGGACCGGACTCGCCGCCGAAGCCGTGAACCAGGATCAGGTACACGCCGCCGAGCTGCGAACACCACGTGACGCTCGATTGCAGGCCGCACGAGTCGTCGTTGCCGTCGATGCAGGTCAGGCTCGCGCAGCCGCCGCAGTAAACGGTCAACTTGGTGTCGAACGTCGCCGCGCCGTCGCAGAGATCGGCGGTGAGCACGTTGCCCGTGCCGACGATCGAGTACCACACGCCCGGCGACGTCGGCCCGACGATGCACGTCGGAGCGTTCGTGTCGGTCGTCGCGAAGTCGGTCGTGCCCGTCGTCACCGACGGCACCGCGACCGGGATCGCATCGGCGCAGAGGTCGTTGGTCGGGATCGCGAAGCTCGTGATCGAGAACCCGCCCGAACCACCCGCCGCGCCGGGGAACACGCCGACGCGGAGCATGTAGCTCTGACCGGCGACCGCGGTGACCGTCAGCGAGGATTGCAAGCCGCACGAGTCGTCGTTGCACGCGATCGGAGCGCCGACCGGGCAACCACAACCGTCGTAGACGGCGAGCTTGCTGTCGGTTCCGGTCAGGGAGCACGTCGCGATCTCGTAGTCGCCGCTGGCCGGCGCCGTCCAGCACCACCACAGGTCGCGGTCGATGCCGGTCTGGCTCGAGAAGTTGCACTCGACGTGTCCGGGACCGTCGGTGGTCGCCGCGGTGTTGTCGTAGGCGAAGCTACCGGTGCCGCCGATCGTGATCGCATCGATGCACGCGTCGTTCGCGGGCGGCGGCGGAGCTCCGCAACCGTCCGGCGCGATCGCGACGTCGACGCAGAGCGCGACGTCGTAGTCGGTCGCCGCGTAGCTCGCTCCGGTCGCTTGCGCGCAGCGGCCATCGCCGCCGGGCGCCGCGCTCCAGAGCCAGAAGCAGCTCCCCGTCTGCGTGTTGTTCACGATCTCGACCCAGACGCATTCGCCGGCGCCGACCGCGACCGGCGCGTGCGACGCTTCGAATTGCCACTCCGCGATGCACGTCGTGCCCGCGCAGACCACGTTGCCGGTCGCCGACTTGACGGCGCTCACCGAGAACGGACCGGCGCGCACCGAACCCGGCACCGTGCCGCCGGCGTCGTCGTTGTAGTACGTGACCGAGAACTGATCGCCCGGCCCCGGACCGCAATCGGTGCCCGAGCCGAAGTTGAAGTAGATGCCCCACCAGCACACCGAGCCGATGCTGCCGGCCGAGGTGGTGCTCACCGATTCGGCGACGCGGAAGCCCGCTGCCGGATTCAAGTCGCTGGTCGCGGCGAGCGTGCCGGAACCGCCGTGGCCCAACTGATCGGGCAATTGGCATCCGACGCCGGTCGAGCAACTGACTCCATTGCCCGCATTCGCGGTCGCGCCGGTCGGCACGACGAGCATGCGCGAGCTCTTGAACTTCGCCTGCGTGCTCTGCGAGTCGAGACTGACGACGAGCACGCCGTGATCGTCGCCGGGCACCGACACTTCGAGTTGACGATGGCCGTAATACGGATGCTCGACGTCGAGCAACAGCTTGTTCGCGGCGCCGTGGAGCGTCGCGGTGCCGTCGCCTTCGTGCTCGGCCTTGACCCAGGAACCGCCCTGAGCCTGCCAGCGAACCGATGCATTCGGCAGCAGGAAGCCGTATGCGTCTTGGACGGCGACGCGCACGTCCTGCGCGAAAGCCGTCGTGCCCAGGATCGTTGCGAGACCAGCCGACATTGCCCATTGCGTCGCGCGAACGGCGACGACGGGCCATCTCTTGCGAGAGGTCATCTCTATCTCCTCGTGAAACCGGTGCTTGGGGTATGAGCGCCAGCCGTCGGATCGAATCGCTGCAAGCGACGATTCTCGAGCCGACGCTCGGGACTCTGGACGAGCCTAGAGACGCGCTCGCGAATCGTGTGGAGCTTTTTCGACGAATCACGAGCTCGTCGGAGTCGGCGAGCGGTCGGCGGAGCCCTCAGCCGCCTCGGATCGAGCGCCACGGCTCGTCCTGCGACACGTCGATCAGCGCGGGACCGTCGATCACCGCGGGCGAGAGCACCGCGAGGAACGTCACCGGCTCGTCGAAGACGTTGTAGGTGCCGTGGACCTCGTTCATCGGCACGTGCGCGACGTCGCCGGCCTTCAGGATGCGCTTCTCGGTGCCCACCCACTGCTCGGCGCGGCCCTCGACGTAATAGAGGAGCTCCTCCATGCACGGATGGCGATGGAACGCGTGCGCTTTGCCGGGCGGCATCTTGACGCGCACGAGCTGCAGGAGCTTCGAGTCCGTCAGCCCCGCGCGCGCGAGCCACTCGTGCGGCCCCCACGGCAGGACTTCGACCTCGGCCTCGGCGGAGGTGACGAAGCGCAGGAAATGGTGCTCGCACATCGCGCGACCTCAGCGGCCGAGCGCGTGCGTCCGCGCGTTGACCAAGAGCTTCCGATAGTTCGGATCGTCGTGCGCCGCGCCGTCGTGGCCGAGCGTGATGCACGCGGTCCGGCCGCTCGCGCGCGCGACCGTCCACACCACCGGATACTCCTTGCCGGTCTTCAGCGAACGCCCGACCGCGACGACGTGGATGTCGGCGCCGGTCGGATCGCGTTGGAACTGATAGAGCTCGTCCTTGACGCGGAACGTAGGCTGCACGCCGGCGGCGAGCGGGCTCGACGGATCGACCACGCGCACCTCGAACTCGCCGTACTCCTCGTGGCCGCGCGCGCCGCCGCCGACGAAGTCGCGGTTGTACGCCGGCCAATCGTCCCAGTTGAACCACGTCGCGGGGTGCAGGAGCACCAGCCCGCCGCCGTTCGCCGCGAAGCTCTCGAGCGCGGTGCGCGCGTCGGGCGCGATCGGTTGGTTGGTCGAGAGCAGCAGCAGCTCCGCCTTTTCGAGGCCGCCGGCGAGCTCGTACGCGCCTTCGGTGTAGCGAATCGACTTCGCGCCGCCGGCGACGAGCACCGCGACGTCGGTCTCTCCGTACCAGCGCGCGAAGTCGTGGCTCGAGCCGCCGCCGACCAAGAGCTCCTCGACCGCGACCGCGGCGACCGGCGCCGTCGACGTCGCGACCCTCGCGCCCGGGAGTTCCGCGGTCAGCGCGACCCACGTCGGCGCGCGATCGTTGTCGAAGCTCTCGATCGTGATGCTCGCGACCGGCGCGTCGCGCTTCGGCGCGAGTACGAACGTGCGCGCTTGCCCCGCGCTGTCGTCGCGCACGACGCCCGCCCAGAACTTCGAGCCCGGCACGTCGCGTTGGCCGATCCAATCGGCGAACTCGACGCCGTCCTGGAGCACGACCTCCTCGGTGAAGCCGTCGGAATACTCCCACGTCCACTTCGCGATCGGCGCGACGCCGTCGTGGTACGGGAAGCCCCAACCGGCGATGCCGCCGAGCACGTGCACCTTGGCGACCGGATAGCCGAGCGGGAGCTCCACTTTCTGCTCGTAGCGATGGCACTGCCAGTCCGGACCGCCGGCGCCGCCCTTCAGCACCAAGACGTTGCGCCGGCTGGCGTTCGCGGGATCGAGCACGTCGAACGGCACGCCGCCGATCTCCTGCACGCCCCACTTCACGAACTCGAAGGGATTGGGGTCGTAGCGCGAATCGTACATGCCAAGGCGCGTCGACGCGTTGACCACCGAGCGCAGATCGAGCGTGCGGAAGCCCTCGTAGCCCGAGCCGAGGTACGCGAACAAGTCGCGCAGCGCCGGGCCGCCGAGCGATTCGAAGCCCGACGGCATCGGCGAACGGCCGCTCGACTTCAGCGACGCGAGCTCGCCGCGCTCGACTTCGACGTCGCCCGTCGCGCTGCGCAGCACGATCGACTCCGCGGTGTCGCGCACGAGCACGCCGGTGAAGATGCGCTCGTCGTCGGTGACCGCGATGTACTCGACGTACGCGGCTTCGACCGTGCGATTGGGATCGAGCACGACCGGCAGGAGCTCCTTCGCGCCGTGCGTGCCCATGCCGGTCAGGTCCGGTCCGACCTTGCCGCCTTGGCCGCGGAAGACGTGGCAGCTCGCGCAGTACGCCTCGAACACCGTCTTGCCGTTCGCGACGTCGCCCGGCGACAGCACGACGGGCTCGAGCTCGGCGAGCAACTGCCCGATCTTCTTCGCCGCAGCGCCGCCGAGGCGAGCGAAGAGCTCCTTCGCGAGCTCCGCCGTCGCCGCGTCCGGGTGCGAGCGCAGCGCGTCGACGCCGCGCGGCCCGAGCTCTTGCGGCGTCAGCGCGCCCGCTTCGATCGCCGCGAGCAGCGCGCGGGCCGAGCCGGTGCGAGAGACGATGCCGCTGAGCGCTTGCTCGCGCGCCGCGCCGCCGACCACCGGCAACGCGCGCACCAACGCCGCGCCCGACGCGTCGTCGCCGGCGCGACCGAGCTCCTCGATCGCGACCTCGCGCAACGCGGGTGATTCGCTCGGCGCGAAGAGCTTCTCGGCCGCGGCGACGGCCTCCGCGCGCCGCGCCGGGATCGCGAAGAGCAAGCGCAGGTAGCGCTCGCGCTGCTCGGCGGTCGCGTCGACGGTGTCGAGCGCCTGCGCCAGCCGCGCGCTCGCTGATTCGATCGCCGGGTCGAGCACCGCGTCGCGGTTCCAGCGCACCGCGAACGGCAGCGCTGCGACCGCGTCCTCGGCGTTCGGCGACGCGGCGAGCTTGGCGAAGCTCGCGAGCAGTTCGTCGCTCGCGCGGAAGGTCGCGTCGTCCTTCCACGTGCGCGCCAGGCCGAAAAGCAGCACTCCGGCGAGCGAGCCCGTCCCCTGCGCGCCGCGCGAGCTCTCGGCGAGCCGCGCGACGACCTTTTCGAGCTCCCGCACGTCGCGCGAGCGCCCGACCGAGCCGCCGACCGCCGAGACGATCGGGCCGAGCTCCGCGCGCTTCGGCGACGCGAGCGACGCGGCGAGGACCGCCTCGGGGTCGCGCGAAACCGCCGCGACGATCTCCGAGCGCGACCACGGATCGTCGAGCGTCGAGAACAGGTCGACGAGATACGGCGCCGAGCCCGAGGCGCGCGCCGCCGCTTCGATCGCGACCAGGGCGACGCGTCGATCCTTGTCGTAGATCGCGGTCTGCCACGGAATCGTCGCGCCGCTCGGGTACTCGAGCGCGGCGAGCAACGCGTTGCGCCGCAGCGCCGCGTCGGCGTCCTTGACGAGCTCGAGGTGCGGCGCACCGCGCTCGGCGAGCGCCCACAGCGCGTGCAAGCGCGCCGCGGGCGACTTGCCGGTCTTCAGCAGGCGTTCGAGCTCGGTCTTCGCGCGGAACTCCGGGTCGTCGACCATCGCGCGGTGCGCGGTGAGTCGCACCCAACGGTTGGTGCTCTGCAGCGAATCGACGAGATCCTCGGGCGCCAGGCCCGTGAGCTCCGGCGGCCGCACCTTGCGCGCGTCGCGGTGCTGCACGCGCCAGATCCGCCCGTGCTTGTGGTCGCGGTCGGCGCGCAACGCCGCATTGGTCGGCCCGTGCTTCGGCCCGCGCGTGTCGTTGTGCACGCACGCTTGGTTGTAGAAGTCGAGCACGTAGAGCGCTCCGTCGGGCCCGACGCGCGCATGGATCGGACGGAACCACAGGTCGGAACCGGCGAGCAGCTCGCTTTCCTCCTTGCCCTTCTCCTTCGATGCGCGATACGTCGCCCCTTCGCGTCGCAGTTGATCGAGGTGCACCAGGTTGACCGTCGGCTCGCAGACGACGTGCGCGCCGTCGTACTTCGACGGCCAAGCGCCGCCGGTGTAGAGACAGCAACCGGATGCGCCGGTGAAGCCGCCGACGAAGTCGATCTGCACGTAGGGCGCGAGCTCGGCGCGGAAGAGCGGCTTGACGCGATCGTGATCGGCGACGTCGATCCACGTCTCGACGCCTTCGAGCCGCCCGCCGGCGAGCGCGCGCTCCGGCACGACGACGTGCCGCACGTGCGAGCCGTTGGCCATGGTGAAGAAGAGCTCGCCGTCCCAATCGAAGTCGAGGCCCCACGTGTTCGAGCCGTAGCTCGACACCATCTCCATCGCGCTGCCGTCGGGCTTGAAGCGGAAAAGCCCGTTGCCGATCCGGCCGAAACGCCGCTTGCCGTAGTCCTCGCCGCTCCAGACGTCGCTCGCGCCGCCGGAGTAGCCCTGCGTCGCGTAGATCCAACCGTCGAGGCCCCAGCGCAGGTTCGAGACGACCGCGTGCGTGTCGCCGTAGCCGAAGCCGGTGAAGAGCTGCTTCTTCTCGTCGCACTTGCCGTCACCGTCGGTGTCGCCGAGCCACCAGAGGTCGGGCGACGCGCTCGCGATCACGCCGTTCTCGTGCAGCACGAAGCTCGTGACGAGATCGAGCCCGTCGACGAACGTCGTCGCGTGGTCCATCGAGCCGTCGCCGTTCGCGTCCTCGAGCACGTCGATGCGATCGCGCGGCGGCACGCGCGAGAACTGCGCCTTGTCGGGATAACCGGGCGTCATCGCGACCCACATGCGACCGCGCGCGTCCCAGTCGAGCGAGATCGGCTTGACGACCAGCGGCTCGGCGGCGACCAACGAGAGCTGGAACTCGGGATCGACCTCGAGCTTGCGCATCGCGAGCTCCGGCTGGATCGGCCCGCCCGGCGGATACGCGAGCGCCCCGCGCTCCGCGCCGTCGGTGAAGAGGTCCGGATCGCGCTTCGCGGCCCACGCGATGCCGCGCAAGACCATCGTGCGCCACGCCGGGTGCTCGAAGGACTTCCAGAGGTGCCCTTGGACCGCGACGAACGCGCGGTACGTCGGCTTCTCGACCGTCCACATCTGCGGCTCGATGTCGAAGACGGTGTGCATGCTCGCGGCGAGCACGTGCGCGTCGTCGGCCATGTGCAGCTCGTAGTAGATCTCGTCCTCGAAGATGAAGTTGGACGCGCCGCGCGTGATCGGATGGTCGAAGTCCTGCACGTAGACGCCGACGTCGCCGTTCCACCACTTCGCGGCGCCGTGCTCCCACGCGCCGCCGATCACCGTCTTCCACCACTGCGGGTCGTCGCCGCAGAGCGCGTCGTGCAACACGACCAGCCCGCCGCCGCGCGCGAGGAACTTCTCGAGCGTCGCACGCTCGTCGCCATGGATCGAGCCGCCCTCGGCCGCGTACATCACCAACACATCGGTGCGCTCGAGCTCCGCCGGCGTCGGAAAGCGCGGCGCGCCGCTGACCTTCGCTCCACGCTGCGAAAGCAGGCGCGTCCACTCTTGGATCCAGAGCGTGTGCTCGTGCTCGCTCGGCCCGTGCGTCTTCGGCCCGCCGCGCAGGAAGATCCGCAGGGGCTGCTGGGCCTGCGCGAGCACGGCGGGTGCGACGAGGACGAGCGCGAACAGGACGAGGAACAGACGGCGCAGGCTTCGGCTCATGATGAGCGCGATGCTACGACCCCGCCGCGGGGCGGAGCCAGCGCGAAGCCCGCCGGTTTCAGCGCGAGACGAGCACGCGGTCGCCGCCTCCGCCGTCGCGGCGCGAGCCGACGTCGCACCTCGGCTGCTTTCGCCCGCGCTGCCTTCATGCTCGAGGCGATCACCCGATGCCACGACGGTCGGCCCGTCGCGCATACGCTCCGGAGCCGTACGAGCTGCCAGGCCGCTCGCCACCGGCCACGGCGCGAAGATCGGCGCTGGCACGCTCGTCGGATGCGTGTAGAACGGTTGCTGGGAGCTCGTGATGTCCAATCGTCGGCTCGCGCTGTGTGCATCGCTCGTCTGCGGCTTCGCTGTCGTGTTCTGGGCGCTTCGAAGCAAGCCGGGAGCGCACCCGGTCGAGCTCGGCACGGCAATGCTCACCTCCGCGACCGCGGATGAGGCCGACGCTGCGTTCGACGCGCTGATCGCACGCGTCACCCGGCTCGAAGCGAACGTCGAAGCGCTCCGCGGCGCGCTCGTCGAACTCGAGTCGCGAAGGCCGGTCGTCGATGCGGAGGCGAAAGCGGAGTCAGGATCGCGCGCGCCCGAGTCGGTGGCTTCGGCCGATCCGTCGGCTTGGGCTTCTCAGGGTCCGCTCGGTGGCCGCGACACGGCGGCGATCGACGCGCTGCGCGCGCTGGCCCTCGATCCGCGCCGCGCGACGGCGGACCGAGCCACGGCGGCCCGTCGGCTGTTCGACATCGACCTCATGAACGGCACCGATACCGCGCGCACTCCGGAGATCGCGGACACGTTGCTCGCGCTCGTCGAGTTCGAACCCGTCGCCGATGTGCGCCGGAACCTGTGCTTCGTCGCGCTCGACCGCACGCGACCCGAGCACGTGCCGTTGCTCCTGCGCGTGCTCGATCGCGACGAGAGCGCCGTCGTGCGCGCACAAGCCGCCGACACGCTCCAACACCATCTCGGCGAACCCGCGGTGATCGCGGCGCTGGAGCGCGCGAGCGCCACGGACCCGTCCGAGGAAGTGCGCGCTTGGGCCGCGGAGATCCTCTCGCGGCGCGACCGCTGACCCGTCGTCAGCGCCGGCCGATCCAGCCGCGCAGGAGTCCGAGGAGCCTGGGCAGCCCGCCGCGGCGTGTCGGCTCGGCGGCGAGCGCGGCGCGCTCGCGTTCGAGGTTCGCGATGTGGCCGGTCAAATGCGGGCGCTCGCGTTCGAGGTTCGCGGCGTGCGCGCGCGTTTCCGCGAGCAGCTTCTCCAGCGTCGCCGCGTGGTCGCCGAGCGCCTCGCGCTCGCGCAGCAGGTCCGAGCGCACCTCGCAATGCTCGCGGAGCTGTCGGCGAAGATCCTCTTGCTCCTCGAAGCCCGCCTCGTAGACCAAGTGCTCGACCATCGCGCCGAGCTTCTCCACGGTGGTCACCGGACGGGTCGCGCACTGCACGCAACCGGGCGGGAGCTCGCCGGAGAGCACCTGGCGGCGCAGTTCGATCGCCTCGGCGCCGTTGACGACCTCCTCGAGGCTCTTGTCGCGCAGATTGCCGATCGTGACGCCGCGACAGCACGCGTCGACGTCTCCGTTCGCTCGCACGTAGACGAAGATCCACGGATCGATGCACGCGCGCGTCTCGCCGGGGCCCGGAATGCGACAAAAGGTCTTCTTCGTCACAGCGCGATTCCTTTCGGCGCCTCGCCCGCTCGGCCGAGCGCGAGCCAACACGCGTCGATCAGGCCCTGTTGGACCCGGAAGACGAAGCCGAGCTCCTTCGCGATGCCGCTCGCTCGCTCGATCAGCGCGAGCATCCGCTCGGGATCCGCTTCCGACGGATGCCTCCACTCGACGACGCCCGGCGGAGCCGGATAGCGCTCCAGGTTGACGACCTCCATCGCGTGCGCGCCGTGCGCGCTCGCCCACCGGACGAGGTCCGGCAAGCCGTGCATCGTCAGATCGGTCAGAGTCGCGCTGATGTTGAGGTGCGGGAGCTCGCGGAAGTCGCGTTTGCACGCCGCGATCACGCGCGCGAGGTTCGCTTCGATGCGCTCCAGGCGACAGCCGCGGCGCACGCGCGGCAAGAGCTCGGCGTCCGCGACGTCGCACGAGATCTCCAGCGAGCGGAAACGCGAGAGCACGTCGATCTCCTCGTCGCTGAACTCCTTCGCGAAGTTCGAATTGGTGGTCACCGCGAAGCCCTGCTGCAGCAATAGGCGCGCGGTCTTCTTCCAATGCGGCAGCATCGTCGTCTCGCCGTGGCCGGTGATCCGCACCTCCGGCGGCGAATACGGGGCGAGCATCGCCGCGAGTTCCTCGGGCGTCAGCGCGAGGTCCTTGCCTTGGTAGCCGGGCTGGCTGACGCAGCAATAGATGCAACGCGCGTTGCAGTTCGAGGTCATCTCGACCCAGATCTCGCGCGGACGAGCTCGCAACAGCACGGGGATGTCGGTGCGCGTCGGCGCGCGCGGTCGCGAGTCCATCGTCAAGTCTCCTCGGGCGCGGACGCGTCTTCGCTCCGGCCGAAACGTCGCCAGCTCTTCAGCAAATGGCCCACACCGCGGGGCTCGAGCCGCTTCGACAGTCGCCACGCGTGAGCGAGCAGCGTCCCGTGCGCGGCTTCGAGGTTCGCGATGTGACCGAGGTGGTGCACGCGATCGCTCTCCAGGTTCGCCGCGTGCCGCGCGAGACCGTCGCGCTCGCATTGGAGCGCCGCGACGTGAGCGACGAGGCCGTCGCGCTCCGCGGCGAGCGCGTCGGCGTGGCGACGCAGGTCGCGCACGTATCCGTCGACGATGCGCGTGCCCGCCAAGCGCTTCGACGGCAGCGGATCGAGGTCGCGGTCGCCGAAGTGCTCGGCGAGCCCCGGGCTCGTCTCGAGCTCGCCCGCGACCTCCGCGACCGGCGGCGGCGAGTGCACGATCGAGCACGTGCGGCAGATCGTCGGTACGTCGCCGGTCTTGATCCCGACGCGCAGGTTGCGCGCGGCGCGGCCGTTCCAGACATCCTCGAAGCTCTGCACGCGTAGATCGCCGAGCTGCATCTTTTGGTGCGCCATCGGATGACAGCACGCGTAGACCCGGCCGTCGTAGAGGATCACCGCGGTCTGGTTCGGCGAACGACATGGCACGACGTGGCCCGCGAGGTCGGGATCGCGCGGCGCGGGCGGTGAATTTCGGCGCGCCTCGTCGGGCGGCGGACCGAACGGAAGCGGCGCGTCGAGCTCGATCCCGAGCTCGCGAGCCCGTGCGGCGGCGCGCATGCGGATCGCGTCGTACCGCTCCGGCTCGCGGACCAACGACTCGCCAACGCTCGCATCGGTCATCGCGATCACGTGTTGAGCGTGCACCGCGTCGGCGCCGAGGTGGTGCGCGAGCTCGACGAACGCGGAGAGCTCGTCGACATTGCTGCGCATCAGCACGAAGCACAGCGACCAGCGGCACGCGGTCCCCGCGGGAGCGTTGCGACGCAGCTCGGCGAGCCGCTCGAGCCCGGTGAGCAGCCGCGACCAGCGCGAGCCGACGCGAATGCGCTCGTACGTCTCCGCCGTCGCGGCGTCGATCGACACCTGCACGTGCGCGACGTGCGCTGCGATCACGCGAGCAACGGCGTCGCGTTCGAGGAACGTGCCGTTGGTGACCAGATGGATCTCCTGGCCTGCGCGCGCGGCGCGTTCGGTGTAGTCGACGAAGTGCTCGGAGAACGTCGGCTCGCCGCCGACGCCGAAGTAGAGCTCGGACGACCACGGAAAGACCTCGGCTTCGAGCCGGGCGAAGAGCTCCGGCGCGAACGACTGCAGCCCCTTGCCGTGGCGCGCGTCCTCTGGTCGATTCGCCTCGCTGCACATCGTGCACGAGAGATTGCAGGCGGACGCGAGCTGCAAGTACACCTGCGTCGGCCGATGGAACGCGCTGCCCGCGCCCAGGCGCAGCGCGCGCGCCGAGAGCTCGGAGTTGCAGCGTTGCGCGACGGAGTAGTGAGTCGGTTCGCGGGTGCCCATCGGGAGCGACGAGTTCGGGCTCCAGGCTACCGCGGTCGTGGCGCGCGCGGGTCCGGCGCGCAACGAAAGCGGAAGCCGCGGCGCGAACGGACTCCCAAGGGCGTCGAACCGATCCGACGTTCGGCGGCATGTGGCAGTCGTCGACATCCTGCAGTCGTCGGCATCGGGCGCTCGTCGGCATGTGCCGGTCGTTGGCATCGGGCACTCGTGGGTATCCGGCGCTCGTCCGCATCGGGCGTTGTTCTTCAACACGCGGTGGTCGGCACTCGGCAGTCGTCGCCATCAGGTGCTCATCCGCAGTTGAGCCCGCGCGGCCGTCGCCGTAACCTCCACGGCCCCGATGGCCGTCCATCTCTTCGCGACGCTCGACACCAAAGGCTGCGAGGCCGAGTTCCTCCGCGCCGCGCTGCGCGCGCTCGGCGTCCCGGTCGTGCTCGTCGACACGAGCTGCATCGGCGAGCCGCAAGCGCAGGCCGACGTGCCGCGCGAGCGCGTCTTCGAGGCTGCGGGCACCACGCTCGCCGAACTGCAGCGCCAAAACGACCGCGGCGAGGCGGTGAACGCCGCGGCGCGCGGCGCGACGGCGCTCGCGCTCGCCGCGCACGCCCGGGGCGAACTCGACGGCGTGCTCGGCGTCGGCGGCGGCGCGGGCACGACGATCGGAACCGCGGCGATGCGCGTGCTGCCGATCGGCGTGCCGAAGCTGATGATCAGCACGCTCGCGTCCGGCGACGTGCGCGCGTTCGTCGGCTCGAAGGACATCTTCATGCTGAACTCGATCGTCGACGTGTCCGGCATCAACCGGATCAGCCGATCGGTGTTCGAGCGCGCGGCGCAAGCGATGGCGGGGATGGTCGAGCTCGCGGCGAAGCCGAGCGGTTCGGCCACGTCCGCCACGTCCGCGACGAACACCAGGCCGCCCGCCGCGACCCACGCGTCCGCCACGCCGCTCGCAGGCGCCGCGCCACCCGCACGCGATGTCGGCGACGCCCGCGACAAGCCTCTGATCGCCGCATCGATGTTCGGCGTGACCACACCGTGCGTCGAACGCGCACGCGCGGTGCTCGAAGGGGCCGGCTACGAGGTCCTTGTCTTCCACGCGACCGGCAGCGGCGGCGAGACGCTGGAGTCGCTGGTGCGCGATCGCATGCTCGCCGGCGTGCTCGACGTGACGACGACCGAGCTCGCCGACGAGCTCGTCGGCGGCGTGCTCTCGGCCGGCCCGACGCGCTTGACCGCCGCGGCCGAGCTCGGCGTCCCCCAAGTCGTGTCGGTCGGCGCGCTCGACATGGTCAACTTCTGGGGGCGCGACACGGTCCCGGCGAAGTTCGCGGGCCGCAAGCTCCACGTCCACAACGCGAACGTGACGCTGATGCGCACGACGCCGGAAGAGAACGCGGCGCTCGGGCGCGAGCTCGGCTCGAAAGTCGCGCGCTCGCGCGGACCGGCGCGGATCGTGCTGCCGCTGCGCGGTGTGTCCGCGCTCGACCGCGCCGGGCAGTCCTTCGACGATCCGACGGCGCGCAAGGCGCTCTTCGACGCGATCCGATCGAACGCGGGCGCCGTGCCCGTGCTCGAGCTCGACCTGCACATCAACGATCCGGCGTTCGCCGACGCGCTCGCGAACGCGCTCCTCTCGATGCTCGCCGCCAACGCACCCAAGACGACGAACCGATGACCACGAAGCTCGACAACTCCCGCACCGGAATCCTGAAGCGACTGCGCGCGCAAGTGAAGCGCGGCGAACCGATCATCGGCGGCGGCGCCGGCACCGGCATCTCCGCGAAGTGGGAGGAGAAGGGCGGCATCGATCTGATCGTGATCTACAACTCGGGCCGCTATCGCATGGCGGGCCGCGGCTCGATGTCGGGCTTGATGCCGTACGGCAACGCGAACCAGATCGTCAAGGAGATGGCGTTCGAGGTACTGCCGGTCGTCGAGCACACGCCGGTGCTCGCCGGAGTGTGCGGCACCGATCCGTTCATGATCCCGAAGCTCTTCTTGAAGGAGCTGATCGAGCTCGGCTTCGCGGGCATCCAGAACTTCCCGACCGTCGGCCTCTTCGACGGCAACGTGCGCTTGAACCTGGAGGAGACCGGCATCTCGTATCGCCAAGAGGTCGAAGTCGTGCGCCTCGCGCGCGAGATGGACCTCCTGACGACGCCCTACGTCTTCACCGACGAGGAGACGCGTTGGATGACCGAAGCCGGAGCCGACATCGTCGTCGCGCACATGGGCACGACGATCGGCGGCTCGATCGGCGCGCACACCGTGTTCACGCTCGACGATTCGGTGAGGAAGATCGAGCGCATGGTCGCCGTTGCGAAGAAGGCGCGCAAGGACGTGCTCGTGCTCTGCCACGGCGGTCCGATCGCCGAGCCCGAGGACGCGCAGTACGTGATGGATCGCTGCACCGGCGTCGACGGTTTCTACGGCGCGAGCTCGATGGAGCGCCTGCCGACCGAGCGCGCGATCCTCGGCCAGACGCAGAAGTTCAAGGCGATCCGTCGCCGTTCCGCCAAGACCTCGAAGTCGTCGAAGAAGTAGAGATAGCCCCCGATGAAGCTCACGTTCGTCTCGCTGTTCGTCGCACTCGCCGCGCTCACGTTCACCGCCTGCTCGAAGGACGAGAAGGGCGCGGGCGACGGCTCGTCGAGCTCCTCCTCGACCGCGGCGAAGGCGCTGAAGCTCTGGTGGTTCCAGTGGGATCCCGCGGCCGGCCTGCAGGAGCTCGGCAAGGAGTACGAGGCAGCGACCGGCGTGAAGGTCGAGGTGCAGCAGATCCCGTTGTCGAGCTACCAGGACAAGGTCTTCCTCGAGTTCGGCAACTCGCGCACCGCGTTCGACATCGTGATCGGCGACAGCCAATGGATCGGCCGCGGCGCGGAGAGCGGCTGCTATCTGGAGCTCACCGATTGGTTGCCGACCGTCGTCGACCTGAAGTCGATCCACGGACGCGCCGCGAAGTACCTCTGCGAGTACCCGGAGAACAGCGGCAAGTGGTTCGCCGCGCCGTGCGAGACCGATGCGGTCGGACTCTGCTACCGCAAGGACTGGTTCGACGATCCGAAGGAGCGCGAGGCGTTCAAGGCGCAGTTCGGGCGCGAGCTCACCGTGCCGACGACGTTCGACGAGTTCGAGCAGGTCGCGAGCTTCTTCTTCCGCCCCGACGAGAAGCGCTACGGCTGCGTGATGACCACCGGCCGCGCGTACGACGCGTTGACGATGGGCCTGCAGAACTTGCTGTGGGCCTACGGCGGGATGTGGCACGAGGAAGGCTCGTTCCGCGTCAAAGGCTTTCTCGACACGCCGGGCACCGTCGCGGCGATCGAGAAGTTCAAAGCTCTGATCGCGCTCGGGCCGAAGAAGTCGGAGAACCTCGACTACGGCGAAGCGCTCGAAGCGTTCGCCAACGGCTCGACCGCGATGATGCTCAACTACTTCGCGTTCTTCCCCGGCATCCACGCGAAGTTCGGGGACAAGGTCGGGTTCGCCACGGTGCCGTCGCAGGACGGCAAGCGCATCGCGAGCCTCGGCGGGCAAGGCTTGTCGATCTCGACGCGCATCCCGGCGGAGCAGCAGCAGCTCGCCAAGGACTTCATCGCGTGGTTCTTGAAGCGCGAGACGCAAGAGAAGTGGATCACCAAGCCCGCAGGGTTCACCGCGAACACCGCGATCCTCGCGAGCCCGGAGTTCCGCGCGAAGACGCCTTACAACGCGCCGTTCGCCGACTCGATCGACACGATGCGCGACTTCTGGAACGTCCCGCAGTTCAACGAGCTCTTGAACGTGACGCAGAAGTACGTCGGCCAGGCGGTCGACGGCCAGATGAACACGCTGGAAGCGCTGCACAAGCTCGCCGACGAGAAGGAACGCATCCTGCGCGAGGCGGGCCTCTTGAAGTGACGCGGGGTCAACGATCGACGCGCGCGAGTGCCTCGAGCTCGTCGGTCAGCCGCCACGTGATCCGCGGGTCGAAGCGGTCGATCACCCGGCCCCACCAGCCCGCGCGCTCGAGCGGCTCGACGTGGAACAGCGGGCGGCCTTTCAGGCGCTCGGGCAGCAGCATGCGGCCTTGGTCGTCACCGCTCCCGAGGCACTCGAACTCGATCCGGGTTCCGTGCAGAGCTTCGAGCGCTCGCACGAGCCGCTCTCGACCGAGCGTGAGCTCGCCGAGTTGGAGCCACCCGCCGTCCGGCAACACCAACACGAGGTAGTGTTCGTCCTCGAGGTGCATCGGCGCGAACCAGCGCTCGCCGACGGCGACGAGCTCGCGCAGCTCGAACTCGCGGACCAGCTCGCGATCGAACGCGTACCGGACGCGCTCGCCCCACAGCTCGACGACGGCGCGCGGCTCGTCGCGGCTGTGCTCGCGGTGGAAAGGAGACTTCAAGCTTGGTCCGCGCGCTCGGGGTGACTTCGGAGGCGGACGGCTCCAACGTACCCGCGCGGGGCCCGGATCGGCGCTTCCGCGCTTCCGATTCGGTGCGGCGTGCCCTGAAATGGCGCGCGATCGCGATCGACGGTCGCGACGCGCTCGCGAGCGCGAGCCCCAGCACGACGTGGAGACGAGCCCATGATTCCCCGCACCCTGCTTCGACTCACGCTCCTCGTCGCGACGGCGGTGCCCGCGAGCGCGCAGCCCGCGTCGATTCGAGCGCCGGCCCAGGCCCAGGCCCAGGCGACGGCGACGAACGCTCCGACGACGGAGCGGCGCTACCCGAGCACCGACGAGCTGCGGGCGCTGATCGAACGGCGCGTCGTCCAAGAGCGGCGAGGCGTCGGCATCGTGCTCGGCGTGGTCGACGCTCGCGGCACGACGATCGTCACGGCGGGCAAAGCGAGCCTAGAAGGCGGACGACCGCTCGACGGCGACACCGTCTTCGAGATCGGCTCGATCACCAAGGTCTTCACCGGGATCGTGCTCGCCGATCTCGCGCGCACCGGCGAGGTGAAGCTCGACGATCCGGTCGCGAAGCACCTGCCCGACGGCGTGGAAGTCCCGTCGCGCAACGGTCGCACGCTGACGCTCGCGTCGCTCGCGACGCACACCTCCGGCCTCCCGCGCATGCCCGACAACTTCGCGCCGAGCGACGCGGCGCGGCCGTACGCCGACTACACGATCGAGCAGCTCTACGCGTTCCTTGGAACTTGCGAGCTCGCGCGCGATGTCGGCGCCGAGCAGCTCTACTCCAACGTCGGCTTCGGCCTGCTCGGGCACGCGCTCGCGCGCGCGGCCGGCTCCGACTACGAGGTGTTGGTCACGCACCGAGTGATCGCTCCGCTGAAGCTCGCGAGCACCTCGATCACGCTCTCTCCCGATCAACGCGCGCGCCTCGCGCAGGGTCACGACGACGCGTTGAAGCCCGTCCCCAACTGGGAGCTTCCGACCTTCGCCGGCGCGGGCGCGCTGCGCTCGACCGCCAACGATCTGCTGCGCTTCCTCGCGGCGAACCTAGAGCTCGTCGACACGCCGCTCGCGCCGACGTTGAAGCGCGCGCAGGAGCGTTCGATCCCCTACGGCGCGAACGGCGAGAAGCGCGCGAGCCTCGCGTGGGGAGATTGGGGCGCCGGGATCCAAGGCACGACCGTCCTCTGGCACGACGGCGGCACCGGCGGCTACCACAGCTTCGCCGGCTTCGATCCGATCGCGCGCCGCGGCGTCGTCGTGCTCGCGAACTCGACGTTCGACTTGAACGACCTCGGGATCCATGCGCTCGAACCGCGCTTCCCGGTGCAGCACGTGCGCACCGGGGTCGCGCTCGCCGCGAGCGAGCTCGCGCGCTGCGTCGGCGTGTACGCGATCGACGCGAGCAGCGTGCGCGAGATCAGCCGCTATCGCGACCGGCTCTTCATGCGTCGCACCGGCCAGCCCCTGCGCGAGCTCTTCGCCGAGGCGCCCGGCCGCTTCTTCAACGACGAGTTCCGCTTCCAGCTCGAGTTCGATGCCGATCCCGACGGCAAGGTCGTCGGTCTGGTCGTCACGCAGACCGACGGGACGCGCGATCCCGCGCCGCGCATCGAGCGCGAGCTCGGCGCGGGCCCGCGGCCGGTCGAGATCGAGTTCGAGCTCTTCGACGGACTGGTCGGACGCTACGTGTTCGCGCCGGGCGTCGAGCTCGCCGTGCGACGCGACGGCGAGCGCCTGCTCGCCGACCTCACCGGCCAGCCCGCGTTCGAGCTCTTCCCCTCGTCGCCCGACGACTTCTTCTATCCGACCGTCGACGCGACGTTGACGTTCGAGCGCGACGAGCACGGCGCGGCTCGCGCGCTCGTCCTCCACCAGGGCGGCGCCGATCAACGCGCCGTGCGCGCGCCCTGACGCGCCGCGTCCGACGGGACGATCCGCACGCGGAAGGTGGAGCCGTCCAGGCTGAACTCGAGCGCGAGACCGCTGCGATCGCAGAGCGCGCGGGACAACGCGAGTCCAAGTCCGGTGCGCGCACGATCGCTGCGCGCTCCGTCCTTGCGCCAGAAAGGCTCTCCGAGGGAACGCAGATCCTCGGGCGCCAGATCGACGGGCCCGTTCTCGACGATCAGGGCGTTCACGGAGCCCTCGCCGTCGACGCGGCAGCGCACCCAGCCGTCGCGCGGAGTGTAGTGGAGCGCGTTGCCGATCACGTTGCCGATCACGATCCGCAGCGCGTCACGATCGCCGCGCAAGCGCGCCGAGCCGGCGACCGCGCTCTCGATCGTCGCCGGGCGCGAGCCCGCGTCCGCGGCCCGCAACGCTTCGTCGACGAGCTCGGCGAGCTCGACGTCGGAGCTCTCGAACGACTCCGCGTGCGCCTGGAGCCGCGCGAGGCGCAACAACGTGGAAAGCGTCCGCCCCATCCGCCACGCGACGTCACGAGCGGTCGTGAGCGCGCGCCGGGAGTTCTCGGGGTCGCGGCCGTCGCGCAGCGCGACCTCGGCGACGGTGACGAGCTCGGCGATCGGCGTGCGCAACTCGTGCGCGATGTCGGCGGTCGCACGGCGCTCGCGCGCCAATGCGGCGTCGACACGACGGATCAGCGCGTCGCTCTTCTCGGCGACCGGCGCGAGCTCGCGAGGCACGTCGCCGACGCTCAAACGAGCGGGCAAACGATCGACGTCGAGCGCATCGAGCGCAGCCGCGAGTCGGCGCGCGGGTGCCAGCGCGCGCTCGACCGAACGCCAACTGACGACCCCGATCAACGCGCCGAGCAACACGCACGTGCCCGCGCACCAAGCGAGCAGCACGCGCTCCTCGCGGATCAACGACTCGCGTCCTCGGGCGATCACGACCAGCACGCGAGACGCCGTCGGCCTGCCGGGCCCCTCCTCGGGAAAGACGTGGTGGACTTCGATGATCTGAGCGATGTACCGGCCGTCGCGCCCATCGGGCAGAGGCGCGTCCCAATGCGTCGGCTGCTCGCTCGGAGTCCCGAGCACCGTGAGCGCGCCGTCCGCCAAGGACTCCGAGCGCTCGAGGACTTCGCCGCCGACGACGCGCAGCTCGAAGAAGGCGGGCTCGGTCGCGCGCTCGTACTCGGGCATCAGCTCGCCGGAGAACTCGAACTCGAGGCTGTCCGCGGTCTGGAAGAGGATGGACGCGAAGCCGAGCACGCGATCGTGCAGGTTTTCGTCGAAACGATTCGCGAGCGAGCGCGCGACGACCACGTACACCGCGATGCCGGCGATCGAAAGGATCACGAGCGCGCCGCCGAGCAAGCGCGTGAGCAAATACGTCCGGATCGACCTCACGGCGCGCGCTCTTCGAGGACGTAGCCCTGCCCGCGGCGCGTGTGGATCAGGTCCTTGCCCTGCGGACCCAACTTCGCGCGCAGGATGCAGATCGCCGAATCGACCGCGTTGCTCGAAGGCAGCTTGGTGACGCCGTAGATGTGGTCCTCGATCTCCTCGCGAGTCACCGTGTGTCCGCGCCGACGCGCGAGGTACTCGAGCAGCGCGAACTCACGCGCGGTCAGGTCGATCACCGCGCTCGCGATCGTCGCTCGCCGAGCGACCACGTCGACGGAGAGCGGACCGATCTCGACGCTCGACGACGACTCGGCGTACCGGCGTCGCACGAGCGCGCGGACGCGGGCGAGCAGCTCCTCGAACGCGAACGGCTTCACCAAGTAGTCGTCGGCGCCGGCGTTGAGCCCGCGCACGCGGTCTTCGACGCGATCGCGCGCGGTCAACACGAGCACGCGCGGCCGCTCGGCGAGCGACTCCAGCGCCTGGAGCACTCCGAGCCCGTCGAGCTTCGGCAGCATCCAATCGAGCACCAACACGTCGTACGGGTTGTTGCGCGCGAGCCTCGCTCCGGCCTCGCCGTCGCCGGCGGCATCGACGGCGAAGCCCTCGCGCGCGAGCCCCGCGCGCAACGACTCCCGCAAGGCCTCCGAGTCCTCGACGATCAGGATGCGCATGCACTTCAACTGTACGACATCGGGCGCTCGCCGACGCGGCGGGCCGCACGCGCTCGGCGTGGCAGCGATTACGGAGCGATTATCGCGCACCGCGCGCCGTGGATCGGACCCGCACGCGCTGCGTGCGCGCTCGCTCGTCTCGCGACGCGTGCTCGACGGACGGCCGAGCGCGCCGGGTTACGCCCTGATGACCGCACGGAAGGCCGGCCCGCGTCGGCGTCGGTCCGCGCGAGTGGTCATCGCGGCGTAACGCACGCACCGCGCGGCGGAACGCGGCGCGCAGTAGATCTCGTGGGTCGCGCGGCGTCGGCGGATGGGGATTCGTTCCGACGCACGCGCTCGTTCCGAAGAGACACAGCGACAAGGAGCAACACCGATGTACGTACCGATCCTGACCTGCAGCACGCTCGCGATCCTGTCGGCCGCCGCGCCGATGCCCGAGAAGTCGAACATCTGCAAGAAGACCGCGAGCCACGCGCTCACCGCCTGCAAGAAGGAGGCGAGTGCGACCTACTGGCTCGAACGCGCGAAGTGCGTCAACTTGATCGACGCCGACGAGCGCGAAGCCTGCGTCGACGACGCGGTCGAAGCGCTCCACGAAGCGCTCGACGAATGCAAGGAGCAGTACTCCGCGCGACTCGAGCTCTGCAAGTCGCTCGGCGGCGGCGCCTACGATCCGCCGATCGATCCGACGCTGTTCGTCCTCGGGATCGCGAACCCTTTGATGCCGCTCGTGCCGGGCACCACGTGGGTGTACGAGAAGACGACCGATGAGGGGCTCGAGACGATCACCTACACGGTGACGAGCGCGACCAAGACGATCCTCGGCGTCGAGTGCGCCGTCGTGCACGACGTCGTCGACGTCGACGGCGTGGTCACCGAGGACACGTTCGATTGGTTCGCGGAAGACATCGACGGCAACGTCTGGTACTTCGGCGAGTTTTCCGTCGAGTACGAGAACGGCGAGCTCGCCGGGCTCGCGGGTTCGTGGACGGCGGGCATCGACGGCGCGAAACCGGGCATCGTGATGTTCGCGGCACCGATCGTCGGCGAGGTGTATCGGCAGGAGTTCCTGCTCGGCGAGGCGGAAGACGTCGCAGGCGTGCTGTCGCTCTCGGCGAGCGTCACGGTGCCGTGGGGCGACTTCGTGGGTTGCCTGCAGACCGAGGACTACTCGCCGCTCGAGCCCGGGCACGTCGAGCACAAGTTCTACGCGCCGGGCGTCGGCTTGGTGCTCGAGCTGAACCCCGAGAGCGGCGACCGCACCGAGCTCGTCTCGATCACGACGAACTGAAGCGCTGACGACGCGCGTCGTAGCTCCCGCGCCGGACTCGAGCGGTCCAGCGCGGGAGCGCGTGCTTCGCGCCGCCCCGCTCTCCATCGGACGTGGCGCGTCCCCGTCCGCGCGACCCGCCGCCGGAACCCTCGCGTGCGATCGACGGCCGAACTCGTTCACCGGCGCTCGATCGGGCCGACCGAGTCGAACCGCTCGACCGACGCGAAGCCCTCGGACTCTCGCGGACCTCGCGCGCGCTTTCTCCGCGACTCGGCGGAGAGCGCACGAGGCCGACCGCTCCGTCGGCCAGCCGGCCGCGCACGACTCAGCTCACGATTCCGTCGCCGGCGCTCGACCGGGCCAACCGAGTCGAACGCTCGACCGACGCGAGGCGCTCGGACGCTCGCGGTCCTCGCGCGCGCTAGCTCCGCGACTCGGCGGAGAGCACACGAGGCTGACCGCTCCCTCGAGCAGCCATCCTCGCACAACTCAGCTCAGAAAGCCCTCAACGGCGCTCGACCGGTCCGTCCATATCAGGGGCACAGCACGAAGCTCAGTCCGGCGGAGAGGCCGGTCGTGCTCGGGCTCTGCGGGTCGCGCATCCACCACTGCGTGTAGACCGTCGAGCCCTGCCCGAGGTTCGGGTCGCCGCCGCCCGCGAGGTACGCGTTGAAGTCGAAGCTGTACGTGCCGTCGCACGGGCCGGAGCCGGGCGAAGTCTGCGGCGGCGTGCGCTTGGTCGGCGGCTTGACGCAGAGATGCCCGCCTTGGAACGTCGCGCCGAACGATTGCGAGCCGTAGAAGAGGATCCCGGTCTTCGCTTCGCGCGAGTTCGAGCACGTGATCGCGAAGCCGGAGCTCGCGCTCGCGCTCGGCGTGCCGGTCGAGCCGATCGCCGGCGTGCAGCCGACGCTGTTGGTCTTCGCGGTGCAGTAGACCGCGATCGAGCCCGTGCACGTCGGTTGCGAGACGAAGCTCAGCGTCGTCGACGTGCCGGTGTTGCCGCCGCGGTCGATCGCCTTCGCGCGATACGCGATCGTGCCGACGAGCGAGCCCGGGAGCTCGCCGCGGAAGATCTGGCCGCCGCTGAACCGCATCGGCACCGCGGTGAACGCGCCGCCGTCGAGGCTGTACTCGAGCTCGGTGACGTACGTCGCCGTCGCGTACCACGGCGCGTTGTCGTAGACCTGCACGCGCACGACGGTCGGGAAGGAGCTCGGCGCGCGATCGGGCGCCTGTTCGAGCCGCGCGAGCCGCGCGGGCGTCGTGTCCGGCACCTGCGTCAGGTTCTCGAGGAACGCGTTGCCGACGCCGAAGTCGTTCGCGACGAACAGGTCCCAGTCGCCGTCGTGGTCGACGTCGCACGCATCGAGGCCGAGCGAGCTCGACGTGTCCGCCGGGAGCACGCCGCTCGCAGCCGCGTACGCGTATCCGCCCGCGGCGCCCGGGTTGGCGTACGCGCGCTCCTGGCCGGAATCGTTCGCGAGCAACGCGTCGAGATCGCCGTCGTTGTCGAAGTCGACGAAGTCCATCTCGTTGTCGCGGCCGCACGACGTCGCGATCGCGACCGGCGGCGAGAACACGCCGGAGCCGTCGTTTCGGAACGTGCTGTCGCAGAGGTCGGCCCAGTTGACGCCGTACAGATCGAGGTCGTCGTCGTTGTCGAAGTCGCCGAGCTCCTGCTCGTAGCTCCCCGCACCCGGCGCCCAGTCCGGCGGCATCACCGCGTGACTGACGTCGCGGAAGCCGAGCACGCCGCCGCTCTCCTCGAGCCGGTTGTGGTACGTGCGCGGCGCGACGTACTTGTTGCCGTGCAGGATGTCGACGTCGAGGTCGCCGTCGAAATCACCGAGATCGAGCGAGACCGCGACTTCGGTGATGTCGCAGAACTGTCCCGTGGTGTCGGTCGTGTCCTGTTGCTGCACGCCCTCGCACCACAGGCCCGGACTGCCGTTCGCCATCGAAGTGCCGGTCAACTGGAAGCCGCTCGGGTTGAATTCTTCGAAGAGCCCTTGCCCGTCGTTCAGGAAGATGCGCGACGGCGTCAAACCCGCGGAGAGCACACCGTACGTCGACTGCACGAGATCGAGGTCGCCGTCGTTGTCGAGGTCCGCGAAGCTCGAGTCGCACGACCAATCGATGAATCCGCCGCCGGCGAGCGCGATGCTCGACGCCACCGACGAGAACGTCGTCACGCCGTCGTTGACTCCGACGTTCACCCAGCGCGTCGCGGTCTGGTCCTGGTAGAAGCCCGTGCTCCCGCCCTGCGTGCCGCCGACGTTGATCCACCAACGGTTCGATTGGTTGGAGACCTGCGACGTGTTGCTCAGGAAGACGTCCGCGTCCCAGTCGTTGTCGACGTCGACGAACTCGATGTCGCGGCTGTCGGCGCCGACTTGCGGGAAGTGGGTAGTCGTCGCATCGGCGAAGAAGCCGAGCGTTCCGCCCTGCGCCGCGCCTTGGTTGAGCCAGAGTCGGCTCTGGTCGTTGCAGCAGTCGCCGCCGTCGGCGAACGCCGCGTCGAAGTCACCGTCGTGATCGACGTCCGCGAACGCGACGTGCTCCGAGAACGAATTGTTCGCCGGCCCGCCCTGCGGGATCTGCGCGGTGTTGAGCTGGAAGCTCTGCGCCTGCGCCGCCCCCGCCAGGAGGGCGATCGAGAGACACGCCGAGCGGCTCGGCAAGGAAATCGCGAATGTGGGCGCGAGCGCGGTCGGGACGGGGTCCATCGGTGCGAGCTCCAAGTTGGGCGGGTTCACCGCCGGCCGACGCTCCCGCGCCGGGGTGGCGCAGCGAGCGGACGAGCTTTCGCATACCGCCGCGCGCGCCCGGGGTTCAGGAACGCGCGGCGCGCCGGCCGCCGCGAACGGTCGAGCGACGGCCGTTTCGGCCCTGAATGCCCGGCTCGCTCGTCAACGCGACCGACCGTCCGCCTCGACGCTCGACCGGAACGTGCACGCGCCCGTGGAAGAACCGCGCGGCAATCGCTACATCTACGCGGAACGTCTGCGGGACGTTTCCCGCGACCCAACCAAGACGCAATCCAAAGGGACGACCATGAAGAAGAAGCTCTCCGGCCTGGCGATCGCCGCCGCGCTCCTGTGCGGCGCCTGCTACGGCCCGAACCAAACCTGGAACAAGCTGCACGACTGGAACGGCAAGGCCACCGACAGCAAGTGGGGCAACGAGGCGATCTTCCTCGGCCTCAACATCATCCCGGTTTACGGGGTGTGCTACCTCGCCGACATCCTCGTCTTCAACTCGATCGAGTTCTGGAAGGGCGAAGGCAAGTAAGCCGACGCACTCGCTCGAATCGGATCGGGACTGCGCGACGAGCGCGGTCCCGATCTTTTTTCGACGCGCGGACGCAGGAGCTCGTCGAGTGCCCTCCGGCGGCTCGGCGGGAGCTCACCAAACGATGCGCACCGCGTTGGTCAGGTTGAACGTCGTGCTGCCGCAGTGAGTCGGCGACGGATCGCGGTAGTAGACCTGGTAGAAGCGAGTCGTTCCCGGCGTCAGCGGATCGCCGAGCGCGGCGGAGCGCGTCGCGAGCGACGGATCGCCCGCGGCGGGAACCGACACGCTTCCGGCGGACGCGTTCTTCACGTAGAGCCGCTTCAAGCCGCCGCTGAGGCACAGCAACCCGTCGCCGAACGGCAGCGCGTTGCCATGCGTGCCCGGCGACTGCATCACGAACGAGAGCGCGCTCGGGAGCTCGCGCGTCGTCACCAGACGCACCGTGTCGGTGCTCGGATCGCCGAACGCCTCCAGCGTCGCGCCGCCGGAGCTCGCGGAGTTCTCGCAGCCGTGCTTGTCGTCGCCCGCGTTCGCGCACGGGCAGGCGACCGCGCTCGCGGCGTCGCCGAAGCAGAACGGCAGGAACGGGCTCGCGCGATCGCGCACGAAGATGTCGCGCACGCCGTTCGCGTCCGCGAACACGAGGTTCGAGTCGAAGCTGTCGAACGCCACCCACCGCGCATCGGCCGAGATCGCGGGCCAATAGCTGCCCTGCGTCGCCTGCTGGCCGGCGCTGCCGATGCTGATGCGCTCGAGGGTCGAGGTCATCACCTCGTGCAGGAACACGTTCGGGAGGTAGTGGTCGAGGTTCGTGCCTCCGCTGTAGAACGCGACGTGCGTGCCGTCCGGCGTGAACTGCGGATCGTGGCTGTGCTCGTCGGCTTCGTTGCCGATGCTCGACACGCTCGCGCGGCGCGTGACGCCGGCGATCACGTCGCGGTAGAAGACGTCGTCGAATCCGTTGGTGTCGAACGCGACCAGATTGCTCGCGGAACTCCCGAACGCGACGTAGCGGCCGTTGTTGGTGATCGAGGGATCGACGCTCGCGCCGTTGCCCTCGATGCCGAGGGAGGAGACGCTCAGGCGCGAGATCGCGCCGGTCTGGAGATCCTTCAGGAAGATGTCGGACGCGCCGTTGGTGTCGCCGGCGACCAAGTTGGTCGCGAGGCTCTCGAACGCCACCCACCGGCCTTCGGGCGAGATCGCGGCGTCGAGGCTCTCTCCGTCGGCTTCGTTGCCGAGCGCGTCGACGCTCGCGCGCACCAGCGTGCCGGTGGCGCGGTCGCGCACGAACACATCGCGCCAACCGAGCGTGTCCCCCGCGACCAAGTTCGTCGCCTTGCTCTCGAACGCGACCCAACGGCCGTCGCCCGAGATCGCGGCATAGCGACTCGCACCGTTGCCCTCGACGCCGGAGCTCGCGAGGCTGACGCGCTCGGTCGTGCCGACCACCGCGTCGTGCACGAAGATGTCGTACACGCCGTTCAGATCGTTCGGCACGAGGTTGGTCGAGGAGCTGAAGAACGCGACGAACCGTCCGTCGCCGGAGAGCGCGGGCTCGAGCCCGCCCTCGTCGCCCTCGCCTCCGCCGGTAGCGACGCTGACGCGCACGGTCGTGCCGCTCGTCCGATCGCAGAGGAAGACGTCGGCGAACGCGTTGGTGTCGCCCGTCACCAAATTGGTCGCGCCGCTCTGGTACGCGATGAAACGTCCGTCGAAGGAGAGCTCGGGATAGAGACTGCCGTTGTCCGCGGGCACGCCGGCGGCGCCGACGGTGATCAACGAGGTCTGCGCGGCGGCGGGAACGGAGAGCACGACGGCGGCGAGCGCGGGCAAGCGCATGGGAATCTCCTCGGACAGGGGGACGACCGGCGGAGCCCGCGGCGCAGGCCCTCGGTCCACGATACGCGCCTCTTGGGATCCGTGGTTCAACGAGACTGGCTCGCATCGCTGGGCTCGCGCGGAGGGTGTCGGTTCCGGACTCCGGGGCGAGGATGCGCCTCGGCGGAGCGTCGGCGGCGGTGCGGGGGCGCGACGGCGGCGGCGACGGCGCGCCACGGCGGCCAACGAGCGGCGCAGCTCTCGGAGCGCGCGCCGCGAGGCTCGGATTCGGGTGCAACGCCTTGCCGCGCACGAACTTGCCCCGCCCGTGGCACAGCGATGAGAGGCAGTCAGACCGCCCGACCGCCGGCTTTTTTGGCGTTGCGCGGGCGCGCGAGCCGCTTTCGAGCCCGTGAACCCCCACGGAGAACGCCATGCAACCGACCCGACTGCTCCCCGCGCTCGCCCTCAGCCTCACCCTGCTCGCCGCCTGCTCCAGCACCGACCGCGACTTCACGCTCGCGCCCGCCGACGAGCCCGATTCGGTCGCGAACACGCCCGTGGTTCCGAGCCCCGCGGTCTCGATCAATGGGCACGCGCAGAGCGCCGCCGACCTCGCAGCGTTCCAACAGACCTACGGGCAAGCGCTCCCGCCGGGCGCGTACTGGTACGACTCCCGCTCGGGCGCGATCGGCGTGCTCGGTCAGGGCATCGGCGGGTTCCTCCTCGCCGGTCACGACCTTGGCGCGGTGCCTCGCGACGCGTCCAACGGGAACACCGGCGTGGTCGTCAACGGACGCGAGCTCCCGGTCGCCGAGTGGGCGTTCGTCTCGCGGCTGCTCGGCGTCCAAGTGCTGCCCGGCCGCTACTGGATCGATGCGCTCGGCAACTACGGACACGAGGGCGTCGAGCAAGCGCTCGGCAACCTCGCGGCCGGCGCGGCGAGCGGCGGCGGCGGCGGGAGCAACGACAACTACTGGAGCTCGCGCTACGGCGCCGGCAACTCGAACGCGGACAACTCCGCCGGCTACGTGTACATCCCGGGCACCGGCTCGGTGAGCTACGGGCTCTGACCGATCGAAACGACGAGCCGCGCCCGAGCGAGCGCGGCTTTGAAGCTCCGCGGGTCTCGCAGCTCGCGCCGCGAGACGAGCCGCGAGCTACGGCTCGAGCTGGAACCAGAGCGCCTGGCTCAACCCGACGTCTTGCGGCGGCGCGAAGCCCGGGTCGCGGCTCCATTGCTGGCACCACACGAGCTCGCCCGCCTGCAACGCGGGGTTCACGCCCGAGGCGACGAACGCGTTGAAGTCGACGACGTAGCTGCCGCTGCAATCGATCGCCGGTGGCACCGAGCCACCGCTGGTCTGCACCGCGCCCCGCAACATCGGCGCGTCGACGCACAGCAGTCCGCCGGCGAACGGGACGCCGCGCGGTCCGTGCAAGCTGTAGACGAGCATGCCGACCTTCTGGTTGAGCACCTGATCGACGCGCACCTCGAAGCCGCTGCCGGCGCTCGCGCTCGGGGTTCCGCTGAACGACAACGTCGGTGTGCAACCGGCGCTGTTCTGCTTCGCCGTGCAGTAGACGACCGGGCCCGCTGCGGTGCAATCGCGCAGGAAGACGCTGCCGAAACCCGGTGCCGCGTTCGGCGCAAGATCGATGTCGCCGCTGGTGAACACGATCGTCCTTCCGTCGCCGGACCACGTCGGCTGCGCGGAGCCGAGCTTCGCCAACTTGCCCTGCGAGCTGACGTCGACGGTGACCGTCGTGCCGAGCAGCCGGTCGCGCCGGTAGAGGTGGATGGTGCTGAACCCGGCCGGGGAGTTCGCGGTCAGGTTGGAGGCCGCCGAGGTGAACCCGACGAATCGACCGTCGTTCGAGATCACGGGCTCGACCGACCAAGCATCCGCCGGCGTGCCGCCGTTGCCGACGCTCGCGACCTCGTTCGTGCCGGTGGCGCGGTCGCGGACGACCACGTCCCAATGGCCGTTGACGTCGCCCGACACCAACGCGTCCTCGCCCGGGAACGCGACGAAGCGTGCGTCAGGTGTCATCGCCAACCACTCGCCGGTGCCGCCGACGGTCACGCCGAGCGCGTTGACGCTGAGCGCCTCGCACGCTCCGGTCGTGCGATCGAAGAGGAACACGTCTTCGGTCGGGCACGGGTCGAACGCGACCAGGTTCGAGGCGCCGGTTCCGAACGACGTGTGTCGGCCGTCGAACGACATCGGCCCGACGTAGAGCGTCTGGTCGTTCGGGTCGACTCCGCCGACGCCGAGCACGCGCACCGTGGTCCCGGCATCGAGGTCGCGCACGAACACGTCGAAGAGCCCGTTGCTGTCGCCCGGGACCAGAGTCGGATCGTCCGACGTGAACGCGACGACGCGACCGTTGCCAGAGATGGAGGCCGCGAAGACGTACGACGCCTCCGAACCGCTCGCGCCGACCGTCGCGCGCTCGACCACGCCGGTCTGTAGATCGCGCACGAAGTAGTCGTACGTGCCGTTGGTGTCGCCGATGACCAAGTTGGTCGCGAGTGACAAGCAGGAGACATAGCGCCCGTCGTCCGAGATGCGCGGAAAGAGGCCGTCTCCGTCGGGTTGAACGCCGAGCGCGTTGCGCATCGCGATCGATCGAGCGCCGGTGGACCGATCGATCAACACCACGTCCCAGATCGGACCGTTCGCATCGCCCGCGACGACGTCGGTCGCGCCGGTGATGAAGACCAGCCAGCGTGCGTCGGGCGAAAGAAAGGGCTGGCCGCTGTGGTAGTTCGACGGACCGCCCGAGAACGAGGTCGACGCCGTGATCGTCGGGCACGTGGCCTGGCCGGCGGCGACCGAGGCGCTCGCGAACGAAGCGAGCGCGATTCCCGCGGAACGCACCCCAGTGCGTCGGACGATCGGAGACGTTCGAGGAGCTTGCATGAGCGGACCTGCCTTTCGAAGAAGAGGCCTGCGGATCGAACGTGATCGTCGACCTCCCTCCCGAAATCCACAATCCGACGCGACGTGCGCTGGTCAACGTACGCCTCCGCGAGGTAGGAGTACGCCCGATGCAGAGCGAGCGCCGCGGACTGAAGTGGGCCTTCGTGGCCCCGACGTTGATCCTGCTGGTCGCGTTCAACGTCTTCCCGCTCTTCTACAACGTCGCGCTGAGCTTCACGAACGCCCAGCTCGTCGGCGGCGAGACCCGCGGCGTCGGCGGCGTGAACTTCGGGCGCGTCTTCTCCGACCCGCAGTTCGCGCAGTCGCTGCGGCTGACGGCGCTGTTCGTGCTGTGCGCGGTCTCGCTCGAGCTCGTGCTCGGCTTCTGCGTCGCGCTCGCGCTGAAGCGCGACTTCGAGGGCAAGACGGTCGTGATGACGACGTTGCTCGTCCCGATGATGCTGTCGCCCGCGGTGATGGGGCTCTTCTGGAACCTGATCTTGAACGGCAACTACGGGATCCTGAACCAGACGCTCGGCGCGCTCGGGCTCGGCCAACCGCAGTGGCTGACCGAGGGGTGGCTGAAGTTCGTGTCGATGCTGTTGATCGACGTGTGGATGTGGACGCCGTTCATGGTGCTGATCGCGCTCGCGGGACTGAATTCGATCCCGCCGTCGATCTACGAAGCAGCCGAGATCGATCGCGCGAGCGCGTGGACCGTGTTCCGCCGGATCACGTTGCCGTTGTGCGCGCCGCTCTTGGGCCTCGCGGTGCTCTTGCGCACCACCGACGCGCTCAAGCAGTTCGATCTCGTGATGGCGATCACCGGACCGAACGACGAGAACACGCAGACGTTGTCGACGCTGCTCTACCAGGTGACGTTCCGCGACGGGAAGCTCGGCCTGGGCAGCGCGTTCGCGTGTCTGGTGCTGGTGATCGTGATCGCGGTGGCGACGGTGTTCACGCGCTACATGGAGAGCTTGCAACGGAGGCCCGCGTGAACTGGGTCCGCAGGCTCGTGATCGGCCTCTACCTGCTGGTGGCGACGCTGCCGCTCGCGTGGATGGCGTTGTCGTCGTTCAAGACGCGCGACGACACGATCCGGCTGCATCCGAACTTCGTGCCGACGCTGGAAGCGAGCGACGATCCGCGCGCGTTGACGTTCGGCGCGACGTTGGAGAGCTACGCCGAGCTCGGCCAAGTGCACGCGGGCGCGCAGGCGAGCTTTCTGGAGCATCTCGGCAACAGCCTGATCATCGGTCTCGCGAGCACGCTCGCCGCGGTCGCGCTCGGCACCGCCGCCGCGTACGGCTTCTCGCGTTTCGAGTTCCGCGCCAAGAAGGACTGGCTCTTCTTCATCCTGTCGACGCGCTTCATGCCGCCGCTCGCGGTCGTCGTGCCGGTGCTGATCATGTCTCGCACGCTCGATCTGCAAGGCACGCACCTCGGGTTGATCGTGCTCTACACCGTGTTCAACCTGTCGCTGTCGGTGTGGCTGATGAAAGGCTTCATCGACGAGATCCCGCGCGCGTTCGAGGAAGCGGCGTTGGTCGACGGCTACTCGCGCCTCGCCGCGTTCCGCAAGATCATCCTGCCCGAAGCGCGCACGGGCATGGCGGTGACCGCGGTGTTCTGTCTGATCTCGGCGTGGAACGAGTACGGCTTCGCGATGACGCTCAACGCGTCGGGCGCGACGACGGTGCCCGCGTACTTCGCCGGACTCCAAGGCAACATCGCCGGCATGCCGTGGCCTCAGATCGCGGCGGGCGCGCTGATCTTCGTGGCGCCGATCGTGCTCTTCACGGTGCTGGTGCGTCGTCACCTGCTGCGCGGGATGACGTTCGGCACGATCAAGCAGTAGGCGTCGCGGTTCGGGCCGTTCTCAGTGGGCGCGTTCGATGCGTACGCGAACGGGTCGGCTCGAGACTCCCGAGACGCCTACCGCAGAGAGCCGTAGTTCGAACTCGCCCCGCGCGGGCGGAAGTGCCAGCGACATGCGCAACCGCCGAACGATCGGTGTCGCGCCGAGCTCAGTGAAGAGCGGCGAGAGCTCCGCGTCGAGGTTCGACCCGTCGAGCTCGGCTTCGCAGCCGAGGAACCCGCGTGCGTCCTGCACGTCGACTTCGAACTCGACTCGCTCGGCGTCCGCCGCGACTCGGCGCGTTGCATCGCCGACGAGCGCGAGCACCGGCGGTGCCGGGAAGCGGTTCGGTCGAACGGGAACTCCGCTCAATGCGGCGCGCACACGCTTCGGATCGAAGCAGATCGCGGCGTAGCACGACAGCGGAAGCGTGTGGCCCGGCACGGTGACCTGCGTGACCTCCAGCGCAGCTCCGTTGCCTGTGCAGTAGTCCGCGTCCGTGACGACGAGCCAATCGTGCAAGCCGGCAGGATAGAAGCGACTGACGCTCTCGAACTGCTCGCCCTGCAGAACCGCAAGCCCGTGCTTGTCCAAAGCGATCGCTCCGCCGTGCTTCGAAAGCGGGTCCAACGAGGCAAGACCCCACGTAAAGAGGTCCGTCGCGACGGCGCCTTCGTTCGCCGTGAGCACGTGCCCGTAGAGCATGCCCGAAACGAACACGCGCGTCCCGCTGGTGTCGTAGCTCGCGCGTAGGCGGCTCCAGTTGCCGCCGAGCTCTTCGGTCTGCCAACGCAACAGGCCCGACTCGAGGTCCCAGCACGCGATCGTCCCGCTCGCGCTCAACGTCGCGACGAGATCCTTCCCGCCTGGCTGGAACTGGACCCAGAACGAACGTTGGCCGTCGGATGTCGACTGGATCTCGAACACGTGTGCACGCGCGCCCGTCGACGCGTCGAAGACGTACACACGGTTTCCGCCGGTCAACGCAACGAGAGCACCGTCGTTCGACAAGCCGATTGCCTCCACGACGTCGGGCAGTTCAGACGTGCGGATCGACGCACCGATCGGAGCGCCGGTGCTCGCACGGTAAACGCGCACCGCGGCGGGCTCGTCGTCGAGCGCGAGCAACGCGCCATCGTCGCTCCACTTCGTCGCGCGGCCCGGGTGCCTGGAGCCTTCGAACCGCGCAAGGACCTTGCGCGACTCCAGCTCCACCAGCGCGCGGCGCCGGTCACTGCCCTCGAACAACGCGGCGCGTGCGCCAGGCGCGACATCGAACGCGTAGCGCGCGTCGTCCGCGGTCGCGACGAGCTCGCCGAACGCCCATTCGCCGACGACCTGTCCGGTGAGTGCATCGCGCGCGCGCAACGTCGCGCCCTCGAGGGTGAACACGCGCACGTCGCCGCCCTGGTCCCGCGCGAGTTGAAGCGACGCGGTGCTCTCCGGTAGGTCGAAGTCGGCGAGAGTCGCGCCCGTGCGAGTGTCGAACGCGGCGATCGAATGCCGTCCAGCCGTCGACTCGAGTTCGAACGCGCCGACGACGACAGCACCATCGCCCGACGCACACGGCTCATGCACCGATCGGCTCGGAATCCGCTCGAGCACGGGTTGGAGCAACACGCGCGTGCCCGTATCCGGCCGAAGCGCCGCGGCGGATCGCATCGCCGCGACGGCGACGCGAAAACTCGTTTCGCCGCGGAGCGTGGCGAAGACGGTGTCCCACTCCGCCACGTCGGCGTCGTCGTACCCCCACTCGACCGCCTTCGCCAACCAGTCGAGGCTCGCGCGGGTCTGAGCGCGTCTCGCCGCGACGCACGCAAGCGTGTAGGCACAGTTCGCGTTGCGCGGCCTGAGCTCCAAGCAACGAGCGAACTCGGCGTGCGCGGAATCGAGCTCGTCGGCGTCGAGCGCTCGAAAGGCGGTGGCCAATCGCTCGGCGTAGCGCTCGCCTCCGATCGCGCGCGCTCCCGCGATCGCCGCGAACAGCGGTAGCCCGAGGAGCGAACCGAGCAGCCGACCTCGCGCCGATCGAAGACTCGTGTTCACGCTGGTGTACTCCACCGGCACCTTGACCCGGCTCGCCACGACGTCACCCGAAACTCCGAAGCCGCGCTCGACGAGTCGCTCCGGGCGTGGTTACGCCCGAGCGAACGAGCTCGCGACGCCCGCCAAGTCAGCTCTCGACACCGCCACCGGCCGCGCGGGAGGACGTCCGGCACAATCCAGCAACGAACGTCAGTCGTAGCCGCCGTGCTCGCGGAGGAACAGCACCAGCGGGTGGTCCGCGTCGGTGCCTGAACGGAAGCTCAGGCCGCACGACGGACACGCCCAGGCGGACTCGGCCTCTGCGCCGCACGCCGGGCACGCGCCGGTGAACGGCGTGTCTTGCGACGGGTCGGGGACCTTCATCAGCTCGCGGAAGAGACGGCACGAGGCGCGCGCGTGGTCGCGATGGAACTGGACGACGTAGTCGACCTTCGCGCGCCGCTTCGAGCCCGGGCCGAGCGCGGTGTAGCGCAACGGCAGACGCGCGCTCTCCATCGCGGCGTTCAGCCACAGGAACTGCGTGTCGTTCAACGTCACCGGGACGTCGAGCCACGGGGGTTCGCTGGTCACGCGCTCACCTCAATGCCTCTCGCCTGACCGCACCGACTCGAATCGCACCGGAGCGCGCGGCACCGTGGACTTCAGCGCTGCATCGGTCGGCACCAGAACTCTGAGCACCAGAGCTCTCCGCACCATGGAGCTGCGCTCCACAGCTCTCGGCACCGCAGCTCTCCGCCCCGCAGCTCACCGCGCCCCGCCGCCCATGCCCACCGGCGTCGCGACCACCTTCTGCAGCTCGGCGACCGCGCCGATCTTCGGGTCGGTGCCGGCGTCCTCGAAGAGCTCGGCGCGGATCGTTTTCGCGTCGGTGCCGCCGCCGAACCAGCAGCTCGTGAACTTGACGCGCTCGGGCGCTCCGGGTTTCGGCGGCGCGGTGAGCACGATGCGCTTCGCGCGAAAGTCGTCCGCCTCGATGTCGGTGCCGCCGAAACGGCCGGCCTTCGTTTGCGCGAACTCGCAGCGCTCGGCGCGCACGTTGTTGCCGTAGAGCTTGAGCTTCTCGACGTCGGAGAACAGACACTCCGTCCCGGCGAGGTCGTTGAACGCGAGGTTCGCCTCTTTGATCCCGACGACGCGCAGGCCGCCGAACACGCCCTCCTTGTCGCCTTTGCAGCCCTGCATGCCGAACTCGAGTTGACTCGGCGCTTTCTCGGAGCGCGGCACGCCTTGGATGCTGACCTGTTGCGCGAAGCTGCAGCTCGAGAACGCGGCGGTGCCGCCGGTCATCCGCAGCGCGACCTTGGTGCTCCCGACGAACTTGCTGCCGCTGACATAGACGGTGCCTTCGTGCGCGTCCTTCTCGTCGGAGACGATTCCGCCGGTGCCGTGCATCTCGGTCTGCATCAGGGAGAGCGCGTGGAAGTCGCGCGCGAGCTCGAGCTCGACGTTCTCGAGCACGACCAAGCCGCCGGTGACCGCGCGCATCTGGAGCTCGCCCTCGATCACGAGCGTCGCGTCGTCGCCGCGACCGGTCACCCGCGTCGCGCGCAGCGAGACGACCTTCGCGTTCGACGGGATCACCATCCGACCCTCGACGTAGAACGCCTCGCCGTCGGTCTTGAGCGTCACCGTCTTCAGCGGGAACGGCTTGGCTTCCACGGGAGCCGCCGGATTCGCGCAGGACACGTCGGACTTCGCCGACACGTCGCGCGGAAGGGATGCGTCGGTCGAACCCGACGCGTCAGCGCGACGGGACGCTTCGGTCGAGAGTGACACGTCGGCCGCGGGCGCGACGAGCGGCGCGTGCTCTCGCTTCGCGTGCGAGGAACCCAACGGCAGCAGAACGACGGCGAGCAGCGACCAGCAGGTGACGTTGAGCATGGCGACCTCCGTGCAGCTCGGCATGATAGCGAGCACGCGAGCGCCGCGCCGTCACGCGCGTTCGTGCCGGACGTCGCGGCGACGGTGCGCGAACGGCTCGCGCGCCCATCGCGCGGCGCGGGCTCGAAACGCCGAGCTGCGCCACGGACGAAAGCACACGATTCCGTCGACGCCACGACCGCCAGCGTCCATTCGCATGCGAGTGACCTCCCTCGCGCTCGATGCTCGACGCGTGCGAGCGTGGTGTCCATACGTCGCGCGCTCCCTCCGAACGTCGCGTGCCGAACGTGGGGCGCGTGCGCTTGGCGTCGAGCGCTCGCGCGACGCGGGGCGAGCGCGCGAGCCGCGTGGAGGCGCGACGGAGCCCATTCCGACTCGGAAATGCCACTTTCGGGCGCCCGAACGATGCGAACGAAATCGTTGGTGGACTCGGGCACCTTCAATCGCGATACTCTTCGCCCTCGCGAACCGCGCGGCCGATTCGGCATTGCGCACGCACCCCGTTCAAACTCCCGTCGAAGGACTCGCCATGAAGCTCTCGCGCATTCTGCTCCCGCTCGCCATTCTCCTCCCGCTCGCCGCCTGCTCGAAGAGCGAAGCGGACACGAAGTCGCTCGGCGATCAAGCCAAGGCCGGCATCGACGAAGCCGCCGCGAAGATCGAGAGCATCGACTTCTCCAAGCTCACGCCGGAAGCGCTGAAGACCAACGCGTCGACGCTGTTCGCCGATCTCGGCAAGCAGCTCGAAGGCCTCAAGGACGCCCAAGGCGCCAAGGACCTCGTCGCGAAGTTCCAGCCGAAGCTCGACCAGCTCGCCGGCATGAAGGACAAGCTCGCCGGTAACCTCGACACCTCCGCGATCCAGAAGATGGTCGCCGACGTCACCGCCAAGTTCCAATCGAACGGCGAGATCATGGCGGTCATCCAGCCGCTGCTCGACAAGGTCAAGAGCCTGGTCGGCTGAGAGCGACCCGTCGCTCGCGCCCACGGCGCCGTCCCGCCTCGCGCGGAGCGGCGCCGTTTCGTTGGTCGGTGCGAGTTGCGCGGGGTCCGCGGCCGAGGCAGGCCGAGCGACGGTCGGGCGGGCGTTCTCCTTGCGCGACCGCGTCACGCCGCGCGCACGCGCGTCCGAGCGTGCCCGGCGCCGCGCCGTCGCTAGACTCTCGCGCCGATGGTCGGTGCGAGTCCTCGGGCAGATCGGGTCGGGCGCTTCGATCGCCTCACGCTCCTCGGCATGGCGGTCGGCGTCGCGATCCTCTTGCAGCCCTGGTGGCAAGCCGGCTTTCGCGTCGGGTTCTTCGTGACGCTCGTCGCGACGCTGCTGCAGATCGTCGCCGCTCACCTGCCTGCGCGGGCGCGCGCGGAGGACGCGTGAGCTTCCTCGAGCTCGAAAAGGTCGAGAAGACCTACCCGAACGGCACGCGCGCGGTCAAAGGCGTCGACCTCGCGATCGAGGAAGGCCAGTTCATCGTCCTGCTCGGACCGTCGGGCTGCGGCAAGACGACGACCTTGCGGATGATCGCGGGGCTCGAGCTCGCGACCGGCGGCGCGATCCGGCTCGCGGGCCGCGACGTGACGCACCTGAAGCCGTCCGAACGCGATGTCGGCTTCGTCTTCCAGTTCTACGCGCTCTATCCGCACCTTTCGGTCGGCGAGAACATCGGGTTTCCGCTCGAAGCGAGCGGTGTGCCCCGCGACGAGCGCGAAGCGATGGTCCGCGAAGTCGCGCGCGAGCTCGGGCTCGCTCCGTTGCTCTCTCGCCGTCCGCGCGAACTCTCCGGCGGCGACCAACAGCGCGTCGCGCTCGCGCGCGCGATGGTGCGCAAGCCCGCGGCGTGGTTGATGGACGAGCCGCTCGGCACGCTCGACTCCGATCGACGTCTCGAGATGTGCGAGTTCGTGCGCGCGCGCCAACTCGCGTCGAAGGTGACCACCGTCTACGTCACGCACGACCAAGAGGAAGCGATGCGCCTCGCCGACCGCATCGTCGTGATGTCGGACGGGATGATCCTGCAAGACGCGCCGCCGCTCGAGGTCTACGACGAGCCCGCGACGCTCTTCGTCGCCAGGTTCGTCGGCAGTCCAGGCATGAATCTCGTCGAGGGCGAGGTGCGCGAGCACGCGAACGGCCCGCGCTTCCATCCAAAGGGCGCCGAGCTCGCGCTCGCCGCGCCGCGCGGCGCGCGCAGCGGTCCCGCGACGCTCGGCGTGCGCGCAGAGTTCGTCCGCGCCGAGTCCGCGCGCGCTGCGCCGGCCGCACCGGCCGCGAGCTGGCGCGGCAAGGTCGTCGTCGACGAGTACCTCGGCTCGTCGCGCTCGCTGCACGTCGACACGCCGCTCGGCCGCGTGGTCGCGCGCGGACACGCCGACTCGGCGAGCGCGCTCGGCGAGGAAGTTGCGCTCGAGCTCGGCCTCGCGCACGTGCGGCTCTTCGATCCTGCGAACGGTCGGAGGCTCGCGTGAACGCGGCGCTGGAGCTCGTCGGCGTCACCAAGCGCTTCGGCGCGACCCTCGCGCTCGACTCGATCGAGCTCGAGGTCGGCGAGCGCGAGATCCTGGTCGTCCTGGGCCCGACCGGCGCCGGCAAGACGACGCTGCTGCGCACGATCGCCGGGCTCGAGACGCCCGGCGCGGGCACGGTGCGTTTCGCGGGACGCGACGTGACGCACGCGACGCCGGCGGAGCGCGATGTCGCGCTCGTGTTCCAGAACTTCTCGCTCTACCCGAGCTGGACGGTGCGCGAGAACCTCGCGTTCCCGCTGCGCGCGCCCGGCCGCGCGCTCGGCGAAGGCGAGCTCCGCGAGCGCGTCGAAACCGCCGCCGCGATGCTGCGCATCCCGCACCTGCTCGACCGCGCGGCGCGCCACCTCTCCGGCGGCGAGATGCAGCGCGTCGCGATCGGCCGCGCGATCGTCCGACGACCGAAGCTCTTCCTGATGGACGAGCCGCTCTCCAACCTCGACGCGAAGCTGCGCGAGGCGTTGCGCGTCGAGCTCGTCGAGCTCGTGCGCTCGCTCGCGACGCCGATGGTGTACGTGACGCACGACCAGGCCGAGGCGCTCTCGATGGGCGACCGCGTCGCGGTGCTGTCGCACGGCAAGGTGCTGCAATCCGGAGACGCGCGGAGCATCTACCTCGCGCCGAAGTCGCCGCTGGTCGCGCGCCAGCTCGGCTCGCCGCCGGTCAACCTCTTCACCGCGACGTGGAGCGACGGCTGGTGGCGCACGGAGGACGGCGTGCCGCTGCTCGAAGCCGCGCGGCCGAGCGCGACCCGAGCGACGCTCGGCGTCCGACCCGAGCACGTCGAGCCGATCGGCGGACCCGCGGCGGCGCGCGTCGAGGTCGTCGAGGACACCGGTCCGACGCGGGTGCTGCTGGTCGCGCTCGGTGCGTCTCACGTCCACGTCCTGGTGCCGCGCTCGTTCGCCGCGCGCGTCGGCGACGAGCTCCGGCCAAAGATCGATCGCGAACGCGTGGTCGTGTGGCCGGCCGACGCGCCGCACCCGACCGGCGAGTGAATCCACGCCGGCGCGCGAGCTTCGCCGAGCGGCGGACCTTTGCCCGGCGCGTGCGATCCGCCCGGCACGTGCGCTCCGCCTGGCGCGTGCGATCCGCGTGGCGCGCGAGATTCGGCTCGCGGGGAAGTTCCAGCCGAAGCGTGTAGCACCGGTCTCGTTCGCAGGCTTACGGCGTCCCCCGAGCCCGTCCCACGACGCTCGCGCCGCGCTCGTCCCCACCTCGTCCGCCGGATTTCGCGAATCGTCAAAACGATTCCGGCCGCTTCCGACACCACCTGTGCGCACCACGGATCCCTCAGGAATCCGACGTGCGGAGCGGTGGCGAGGCGTCGAACGCGCGATCGGTCCGGCGGCGGAATGGGATCGGTGCTCGAGCCCACCATGAATTCGCGTCCGATCACCTCCGGCGACTCCGAGCCCGCCGACCTCGTCCAGCACGAACGTTTCCTGCGCGCCGTCGCGCGCAAGCTCGTCCACGATCAAGACCTCGCCGACGACGTCGTGCAGGACACGTGGCTCGCGGCGCTCCAGAATCCGCCGCGCGCGAGGGAGACGGTTCGCGCGTGGCTCGCCCGCGTGACCTACAACCGCGCGATCCAGTCGTTCCGCTTGCGCGAGCGGCGCGAGCGACGCGAGCTCGGCCACGCTCGCGGCGAAAGCCTGCCGTCGCTGACCGAGGACTTGGAGCGCGAGCAGGCACGCAAGCTCGTGATCGACGCGGTCGCCGCGACCGAGGAGCCGTATCGGACCGTGCTGCTGCTGCGCTACTACGAGGGTCTCGAACCGCGCGACATCGCGAAGCTCCTCCGTTGCCCGATCGAGACGGTCCGCACGCGCTTGAAGCGCGGGCTCGACCGTCTGCGCCGACGTCTGGATCGCACCTGCGGCGGCGACAGGACCTGGGCGGGAGCTTTGATGTCGTTGATGCCCGAGCGAGAGAGTGCCACCGCACACGCACCCGACTTGGAGACGGTCCGCCGCGCTCGCGAGGCGGCCTGGATTCGATCGGGGCGCGTGCTGCGGGAGGCGCGTTGAGCGCGACGAGCGCGTGACTCGCAGTCAGCGCGACAGCCGGGCGATCAGCTCGTCGACTTGCGCCTGAGAGAAGCCTGCGGAGATCTGCACGTTGGCCGGCAGCGGCTCCGCGATGACCGCGACGCTGACGACGACGCCGTCGATCAGGATCACCAGCGTGCGATCGACGTTGCGGGCGGTGAAGGCCTCGAATCGCGCGGCATCCTCGCCGGCGAACGAGACGCTCACCGCCGGCATGCCGGAATGGTCGGTGCTCTGCACGACTTGCGCCGGCCGCACGGTCAACGGCTCGCGCTCGAGGTAGAGCTCGTGCACGGCCGCACCGCCGACGGCGCGCCACGCGAACGGGCCGGTGCGGTTCTCCGGTGGCGCATCCTCCTCGCATACGATGCCGAAGGTCAACGTCGCCGGCCGCATCGCCGGCTCCCGAGTCGCTTGGCACGCGAACGTCAAGGCGAAGGCCAAGAGCAGCAGCGCTCGCACCGCCCACTTCGCCGCGTGCTCGATCACGGTTTTCACTTCGGCTTCTCCAGCGACTCGATCAACGCGCGCAGCTCGGCGGCGAGCGCTGGCTCGCCGGCCGCCGCGCAGACTTCGAGCGCGTCGCGCAGGACGCGGGTCATCGGCTCGAGCGCGGCCGCCGCCTCGACGTCGAGGCGCGCGCGACGTTCGGCGAGCGTCGCCGCGCATAGGTCTTCGTCGGTGATCCCGAGGTTGCGCAGCAGCTCGGTCGCCTCGCCGTCGGCGCGCAGCACGCCGAGCAGGAGGTGATCGCTGCCGATGTCGCGATGCCGGAGCTCGTCGGCGGCTTCGCGCGCGAGCCGCAGCACTCGCTTCGCCGCCGGGGTGAACGTGACCGTCCGCGACCGGCTCTCGGCCTCGTGCGGCGGTCGAGCTTCGCACAGCGCCCACGAACGCGCGACCAGCACCTCGCCCTCGACGCCGCAGCGCGCGAGGCACGCGAGCGCCCGCCCGTTCTCGACCGAGCAGCAGCCGATCAGCAGGTGCACGTCGTCCGCCGCCGCCGCCCGGCCGGCGACCGCGGCGTGGCGGGCCTCGTGGGCGGCGAGCTTGGCTTCGTCGGTGAATCGTTCGAACACGAGCTCGGCCCCTTCCGCGGGTCCGCCAGCATAGGCGCTGCCGAGCCGGGTGCGCGATGGCGACGCGACCGGACCGCGTCGCTGGGCTCCGGCCTGCCTCACCCTGACTGCCTCGCTTCGCTGGGCTTCGGTCGGCTTCGCTCGGACTGCCTCGCATCGCTGGGCTCCGGCCTGCCTCACTCTGACTGCCTCGCATCGCTGGGCCGCGGTCTCCATCGTTCGGACTGCCCCGCTTCGCTGGGCCGCGGCCCGGAGGCGCCCCCCGGCCGGTGGCGAGCGGCGGACCGCCTCGCCGCGGACCGCCGCGCCTCCTCGCCCGCGGCGACCGGGGCTCGGGCTCTCGGAACTTCGCCGGCAGGCGCGGACATCCGATGCGAACTTGAACCAGCGGCTCGCCAGCCGGCGATACTGGAAAGCCGGGGCGTGGAGAGCCGTCCCTGCACGCGATGGAAATCGAGCCGATCAAGGAGCCGAGCCCCCTCGACGAGGTCCTCGCCGAGGAAGGGTTCATCCGGTCGTTGGCGAGGAAGCTCGCGCGCGACGACGAGCTCGCGAACGACGTCTTCCAAGAGACCCTGCTCGCCGCGATCAAGCGGCCGCGCAAGTCGACCGCGCCGCTGCGCTCCTGGATCGCGCGCGTCGTCCACAACCGCGTCGTGCAGACCCACCGGCACCGCTTGCGGCGCGAGAAGCACGAGGCGCTGCTCGAGGAGGGGCCGGGCGAGCTCTCGCCCGCCGACGCCGCCGAACGCGACGGCGTGCGCGCCCACGTCGTGCGCGCGGTCGAGGAGATGGACGAGCCCTACCGCTCGGCGATCTTGCTGCGGTTCTACGAGGACCTCGAGCCGCGCGAGATGGCCGCGCGCCTCGGCGTGCCGGTCGAAACGGCGCGAACCCGCGTCAAGCGCGCGATGGCGCTCCTGCGCGCGCGCCTCGATCGCGAGTACGGCAACGACACGCCGCGTTGGGCGTCGAGCCTCTTCCTTTGGACGCTGCCCGACCGCGGCGCGACGTTGGCGGTCGCCGAGAGCGGCGCGAGCGCCGTGCGCTGGGCGACCGGCGTGATCGCGGTGGTCGGTTGCGCGGTGCTCCTGTGGCTCGCGCTCGACCGAGCGCCGACGCGCCCCGATCCCGTCGCCGCGCTGCCGGCCGGTCCCGCTCCGAGCGTCGAGGTCGCGAGCACCGCGGGCGCGCCGAGCGCCGCGACCGCGACCGCGCGCGCCGAGAACGACGGGCCGGCGCACGCGCCGGTCGCGGTGCGCGTCGTGCGGCGCGACGACGGCTCGCCGCTCGCCGGCGCGCGTTTCGTGTTCACCGCGATCGACGGGCGCGAGTTCGAGCGCTCGACCGACGACGACGGCGTCGCGTCGGTTCCGTGGCCGGCGGACCGCGCGCTCGCGCTCGCGATCGACGCGACCGACGGCACGCTCGCGACGCTCGCGCGACTCGCGCCCGAGGCGCGCGCGGAGCTCGCCGGGCCGTGGACGATCGCCGTCGAGGGTTCGACCGAGGTCGAGGGCCGCGCGATCGATCGCTTCGGCCAGTCGCTCGCCGGCGCGAGCGTCAGCGTGCTCGCACTCGACGACGAGGACTTGCCGTTGCGCACCGAGCCGCCGCTCGCGCGCGCGACCGCCGACCTCGCGGGGACGTTTCGCTTCGATCATCTCCCGCGGCGCTTCGCGTTGCAGGTCGAGAGCCCGGAACGCATCGCCGCCGACGTTTGGATCGCGGATCTGTCCCGCGCGCGCAGGCTCGGCGGCCTCGAAGTCGTGCTCGACGAGCCCGCGCCCGTGCACGGCGAAGTGCTCGACTCCGACGGCAACGCGGTCGCGGGTGCGAGCCTGACGCTCGCGCGCGTCCGCGGCGACGCCGACTTCCGTTCGAGCGCGCTAGAGCAGACGTGGTTCCGCGCGCGCGACGAGTTCGAGGCGACCAGCGAGTACGACGGCCGCTTCGAGTTCGCGCGCGTGCCGCGCGGTCGCTACCAGCTCGCCGTCTCGAAGCACGGGCTCGCGACCTTCACGCGCAACGTGCAAGCGCCGCTCGACGGCGTCTCGGTGCGCCTGGAGGAGGCCGCGCCGCTCGCGTTCCTGATCGTCGACGCCGACGGAAAGCCGCTCGGCGACGCACTCGCGCTCGTGCGGCGCTCGGCGAACTCCGAGCGCGGCGCCGCGCGCGCCCGCGAGACCGCGCGAGCCGACGCGGAGGGTCGTTTGGTGCTCGACGGCGCGAGCTCCGGAACCGCCGCGTGGCTGCGGGTCGAAGCGGTCGGTCACGCGACCGTGCTCGCGGGTCCGTTCGACGTCGTGCGCGGCGACGCGGCGCGCACGCTGGTGCTCGACGCGGGGCGCGAGCTCCGGGGCAACGTCCGCGACGACCTCGGCGCGCCGTTCGCGCACTGCGTCGTGATCGCGCGCGCTTCGCCGGCGAGCGAGGAACTCGAGCGCTTCAGCATCGGGCACCAAAACGAGCTCTTCGAGCTCGCGCGCACCCGCGCGAACTCCGACGGCGAGTTCCGGTTCCCCGAGCTCGCGCGCGTCGACATCGAGCTCGAGATCCGCGCGACCGACCGCGCCGCGCCCGCGCACGCGGAGTCAGTCTCGCGCACCGCGACGCACGTCGACGTGCGCCTGCGCTCCGATCGCGCGAGCGGCGTCACGCTCGCGGGCCGCGTCCACGCCCGCGGCAGCGCCGCGCTCTTCTCGGGCTTCGTCGTCAGCGCGTTGCCCAGCGACACCGCCGAGCGCACGAGCCGCGTCACCGTGCGCGGCGCGGAGGGCGACGATCGTTTCGAACTCGCGCTCGGCGCCGAGGGCGAATGGCTCGTCCACGTCCGCGCGACGGGTTTCGCACCGTGGGAGCGACTGCTCCCCGATCTCGAGCCCGGCCTGCGCGTGCTCGACGTCGAGCTTCTGCCCGAACGCTCCATCGACGTGCACGTCGTCGACGTCCGCGGCCGTCCGGTGCCGTACGCGACGCTCGCGCTCGCCGATGCCGACGAGCGACCGCTCGCGGTCGCGCTCCACGCGGGCGAACGCCGTAGCGCGGTGCAGGTCGGGCCGCGCGGCGAGGCGCGACTCGTCGGCTTGCCCGCGAGCGAGCTGCGCATCCACGTCAGCACGCCGCTCGTGCGCGACGCGACCGTGTTCGAACTCGATCTCTCGCGCGGCGACGTCGGACCGCAGACGCTCGTGCTCGACGGGCACGACACGGAGCTCGTTCGTCGCTGGCTCGCGCTCACGGTCGTCGCAAGCGCCGACGAGACGTCGCGGCTGCGCCTGGGCGCGCCCGACGAGAACGCGCCGGATTGGAACGGGCGCTTGCGCGTGACGGTCCGCGACGCCGCGGGTCAGGTGCAGCTCGCGCTCTCCGGCACGCTCGAGGACGGCCGCCTGCGCTCCGATTCCAACCGGCTGGCGCTCTACGTCCAGGACGGCGAGGACGGAGCGGTCGACAACGGTTGGTTGCAAGAGCTGCGGCCCAACTGGGGCGCGCCGTTCGGTCGCGAGTTCTTCCCGTCCGCCGCGCCGCTCGATGCGTTGCCGATCCCGGCGGCGGACGCGGTGCTCGAGCTCGAGCTCGATGGCGAGGTCTTGACCCTCGCGCTCCCGCTGCACGCCGCCGACGGCGCGCGCGTCATCGCCGTGACCGCCGAAGCCGCGCCGCTCGCGCGCTGACGCCCGGTTCGCCGCGCGAGGAACCCGCGGGTCGGTCGTTTCGCGACCGCTCGACCCTTGCGCGGTCGCGCGGTCGCGAAGGACAATCGCGGGCCCGTGGTCGAACCCGCTCCTGCTTCCGATCACGCCGCCGGCACTTCCCCGAAGCGGCGTCGACGCTGGCCCAAGATCCTGGCTCTGCAACTCGTGATCTGGCCGTTCGCCGTATTGCTCGGCGAGTTCGGGCTGCGCGGCGTGCTCGCGGCGAGCGGCGCGGGCTATTCGGCGGAGGACGCGCGCGCGACGTTGACCCGCTTGCGCGACCAGAACCGCGATTTCGTGCCGCGTCCGAACAGCGACCTGCCGTGGAACCCGGCGGAGTCCGAGCGCGCCGAGCGCGTCGTCCAACCCTACCTCGGCTACGACATCGTCGGCGGCCTGCAGTTGCTCGAGGACCAGATCCGTGTGTCCAAGGACGCGCCGGGCCAGCGAAGTTTCCGCGTCGCGATCTTCGGCGGCTCGGTCGCGCAGATCTTTGGCGACGAGGGCGTTCCGCGGCTCGAGAAGCGGCTCCGCGAGCTCCCGCGCTTCCGCGGCGTGCAGATCCACTGGCTCTCGTTCGGCCGCGGTGGCTTCCGGCAACCCCAACTGCAGGCGTTCCTCGCGTACCTCTTCGCGCTCGGCGTCGCGCCCGATGTCGTGCTCAACCTCGACGGCTTCAACGAGGTCGCGCTCGGCAAACAGAACGCGAGCTTGGGCTCGCATCCTTCGTTCCCGTCGGTTCCGCACTGGGCCCAACTGCTCGCGCGCGGCGCCGATCGGCCGCAGACGATCGCGCTCGCCGCCGCGATCCGCGACGACCAGACCGCACTCGACGAGTTCGCGGCGTGGGCGCTCGACCGCGGCGTCGAGCGGAGCGCGCTCGCCGGCACGCTCGCGGTGCGTCGCGCGAACTCGCTGCGCGCGCGCTGCCTCGCGCACTTCGAGCGCTACACCGATGCGCTGCGCTCCGGCCAAGCGCGTCGCGCGCTGAGCGGACCGGCGCTGCCGCGGGACTTCGAGGATCCGATCGGAGCCTCGGTCGCGATCTGGGCCGAGGCCTCGCGCAACATGCGCGCGCTCTGCGAAGCGCGGAACATCCTCTACTTCCACGTGCTGCAGCCGACGCTGCACGATCCGGGCGCGAAACCGATCCACGCCGACGAGGAACGCGACGGCGCGATCGACGCCGATTGGCTCGCGGGCGTGCAAGCGGGCTATCCGCGGCTGCGCGAAGCGGGCGCGACGCTCGCCGCCGACGGCGAGACGTTCTTCGACGCGAGCCGCATCTTCGAGCGCGTCACCGAGCCGCTCTACTACGACAACTGCCACCTCAACGAGCAGGGCAACGAGCTGCTCGCCGAAGCGTTCGGCGCCCAGCTCGTGGAGGCGTTGAACCGGCGATGAGCCTCCCGACGACTTCGACGGCGACTTCGACGACGGGCGCGCCGACGGGCGCCGGCCGGCGCGTCTTCGAGCGCTGGCTGTTCTGGCCGCTCGCGCTGCTCTTGCTCGCGCTCGCGGTCGAACTCGGCCACCGCGCGCAGCGCATCGTCACCGGCCGCCCGTACCTCGACGCGCGCGCGACCGAGCGCGTCGCGAAGCTCGCCGAGGAGAATGTGAAGATCGAGTTCGCGCGGCCGTCCACCAAGGGCGCGGCGCCGGGCGCGGACACCGAGCTCCTGCCCCATCCGTACGTCGCGATCCTCTCGCGCGCGCACGTGCGCACGCTGGAGCGAGCGGTCGCGGCGATGCGCGACGCGGCGCGCACGGAGCTCGACGTCGTGATCGTCGGCGGCGTCGGCGCGCAGGTCTTCGCCGGCGCGGCGCGCGAGCGGCTGATCGAAGCGCTGCCGACGCTGCCCGGCTGGCAAGGTCGCAAGGTCGCGTTCTGGAGCTTCGCGGACCCGTACGTGAAGGAGCCGCAGCAGCTCGAGCTCGTCCTCTACCTGACTTCGCTCGGCGCGGTGCCGGAGCTCGTGATCGACGTCTCGGGCCGCAACGAGCTGCTGATCGGCAGCGCCAACGCACTCGCCGACATGCACCCGGCGTATCCGGCGCGCGCGCAGTGGCAACCGTTGGTGTTCGGCGGCGCGACCGATCGCGCGTCGCTCGACCTCTTGGTGACCGCGTGGAGCAACCAGCGCGAGATCGCGGCGGTCGCCGCGCGCGCGAAGGCGGGTTGGATCCACTGCTCGCTCTGGGCCGGCGACGCGATCGATCGCATCGAGCACCTGGCGCTCGAGCGCGATCTGGTGCTGACCAGCTACCAACGCCGCTCGGAGGCCGCGCAGCGCGAGCTCGTCCTCCGCGGCCCGACGCCGCCGACCACGCCCACGCAACGAATCGCGACCAGCGCCGGCATCTGGTTCCAATCGACGCGCGACCTCGCATCGCTCTGCGCCGCGCGCGGCATCCGCTTCGTCGTCGCGGTCGAGCCGTTCGAAGAACCGCACCACGCCGCCAAGAAGAGGTCGGAGTCGAACGGAGAGAAGGCCGGGGCCGGTCGCACGGTGCTGTTGCAAGCGGCGAAGCGGCTCACGGAGCTCGGCACCCTCTGGATCGACGCAGCGGAGCTCGCCGAGGCGAAGCAGACGCCGCGCGAGGTCGCCGCGGCGCTGGTCGACGAGATGGTTCGGCGCCTGGCCGCGGAATAGCCGCGCCGCGGCTCGCGCCGGCGACTAGCGAGAGCTCCATCCGAGCCCGTCGGGCTCCCGACCGGCGCGAAAACGCGTCGCGATCGCGGACTCGTCGAGATCGAGCACCGTGATCACGTCCGCATTGGTATTCGCTACCCACGCGCGCGAGCCGTCGGGCGAAAGCGCGACCATGTGCGAGAGCTGCTGCTCGGTCGCGATCGCGCGCACGACCTTGCGCGTCGCGAGGTCGACTTCGACCAGCGCCTGGTTCTGCTCGCAGGTCACGTACAAGCGCTCGGCGCTCGCGAACGCGATCCCGTGCGGCCGGCGGTACTCGCCGAGGTCGATCTTGTCGATTGCGACGCGGTTCTCGAGCTCGAGCAACGTCAGCGTGTTGCCCGGCTTCTGCGCGCCGTAGTCGCAGACGACCGCGAGCTTCTCCCCCGGCGCGACGGCGCACTCATGCGGTCCAATGCCGGTGCCGACGACCGCGAGCGTCGTCCCGTCGCGCGCATCGAGGAATGACGCGGTCGCGTCGGTCTTGTTGAGGACGATCAACGTTCCGGCGCTCGCTCCGTCGACGGAGCAGAGCGCGGCGGTCGCGAGGAGGAAGCTCAGCATGGGCATCTCGTGGGGTTGGATCGGAACGCGCGAAGCGATCGACGCGCGGAGGGTCGGGAACCCGACGTACGGTGCCGCGCGTTCGCCTCCGGACTTCGCCGGCCACGTCGGTGCGCTCGGTTGCGTCGAACGGAGCCTGGAAGAAGTGGTGCGACACCGTAGGTCAGCGCGCCGGCCGCGCGTGCTTCGGCGAGCCCAATCTCAGGAGCCACACGCCGACGATCACCGTCGGCCCGCCGACCAGCGCGAAACCGGTGATCGGCTCGCCGTCGAAACCCGCCGCCCAGAACATCGTCACGAACGGCTGGAAGTAGAGCATCGCCGAGATCTTCGCCGCGCCTTCGAGGTCGAGTGCCTGCATCCAGAGCACGAACGACACGCCGTTGCAGAGCACGCCGAGGAAGAGCGTCGCGCACGCGCTCGAGCTCGTGAACGGAGCGACGGTGAAGCCGCTTTGGAGCGCCGCGGCGGTGCAGAGCACGCCCGCGACCGCCATCGAGCACAGAGTGACCCGCAGCGAGCCGCTCGACGCCGTCGGCGCCGCGGCGAGCAACGTGAACGCAGGCCAAGTGATGCACGACAGCAGGATCAGCAGATCGCCGCGGGTCGCGCCCGCGAAGTCGAACGAGTTCGCCGCCGCGACGACGCAGACGCCCGCGCTCGCGACGAACATCCCGAGCCAACCGACGCGCCGGATCCGCTCGCCGAGGAACAGCGCGCCGCCCAGCGCGAGCACCACCGGATTGAACGCGATGATCCAGCCGCTCGAGATCGAGCTCGTCAACTGCATCGCGAACGCCTGCATCGCAAGGTGGAGTCCGAGGATCACGCCGAGCACGACGCAGCGCTTGCGATCGCGCGCTTCGACGAGCCACCGCTGGCGCCGCACCGCCGCGAAGAGCGCGAGCACGAACACGCCGAGCCCCATCCGCGCCGCGATCAAGCCGTTGGGATGGAACGTGACCAACGCCGCCTTCGTGAACGGAAACGAGATCCCCCAAAAGAAGATCGCAAGCAACACGCGCCACGAGAAGAACTCCGCGAGCTTGGCGCGCAGTCCGTGCTCGCCCACCGACGCCGCGCCGCTCATGCGCGTCGATCCCAAGCGCTCGCGTCGCACGCGGCCCGGTCGCACGCGCTCGCTTCCCACGCGCTCCCGCTCCATACGCTCACGCCGCACGCACTCCCACTCCGCGCACTTCTGCTCCAAGCGCGTCGATACCGAGCGCGCCGATACCGGGCGCTTCGATCGCAGGCGAGCCGATCCCCCACGCTCCGCGGCGCGCCGCGGTCGGAGCCCACGCGTGGCGTGCTTGCTCGGTCGAGCATCGAGTCGCTCACGTCAGTACTCGATCACCTGCACGTCGCCCGGGCTCAGCGCGAGCTCGCGGCGCAGGAACTCCAGGCCGTCCTCGCGGTGGAAGACCAGCGTGTAGACCCCCTCGACCAAGCAGTGGACCTGCGAGCGGCCGGCGGCGAGATCGATCGAGGACGAGCTCATCCAGCTCGACGACTGCAGCGTGAACACGTCCGCCGCCGCGCCGTCCGCGCGGAGGAACTCGATGTTGGCGGCGTGCTCCTCCGGCGGGCGCGTCGTCTCGATCCGGAAGTTGACGCGACGGCCGACGCGCAGCGTCAGCGCATCCCGCGCGACGTCCTCGGAGAGCTCGATCCGCTCCGGCAGGATCGCGTCGCCCGAGAGCGAGAGGAACGCGCTGCGCCACGCGACCTTCTCGAACGAGAAGCGCCCGGCGGCGTCGGTCACCGCGCTCCGGCCGGACTGCGAAGTCGATCCGACGTCGTTCTGGAACAACACGACGCCGAGCGCGACCTCGAGGCCCGCGATCGGCCGGCCGTCGAAACCGACCACCGTGCCCGCGAGCTTCGGCCACACGCCATCCGCCGGCGCGACGAGCTCGACGTCGCGCGCGCCGGCGCCGATCGGCGCGGATTCGAAGCGCTGCAACGTGCGCTCGTCCCAAACCAGCACGCGATACTCGCGCTCGACGAGCCCGCCGAGCTCGAAACGCCCCGCCGAGTCGGTGCGTGCGCGCACGGCGCGTTCTCCGCCCGCGACCGCTTCCGCGAACTCCGGGGGCACGCGATCGGTGCTCAGCTCCGTGCCGTCGAGCAAGTCGACGTGCCAATTCGCCGCCGCGGCGCCGCTCGCGTCGCGCACGCGCCCGGTGATCGTCAACGCCGCGGGCCCGAGCACGAGCCGCAACGGCGCGCGCTGCTCGGGCGCGAGCGCGAGCCACGCCGCGACGCCGGGCTCGACCGCCGGTTGGAAGCCGCGCAACGCCGCGACCAGCCGCGCGCGATCGGAGAGCGAGCCCGCGAGCTCGATCCGGAACTCGCCGTCGTCGTCGGGGGACGTCGAGTACGAGTCGACTCGCACGGTCGCGCCGCGCGCGGGCGTGCCGTCGTGGTGTCGCACGACGCCTTCGAGCGCGGGCGCGCCCGCGGGCGGTCGACTGAGCGTGACGACGAGCTCGCCGCGCAAGCGCGACTCGTCGAGGTGCAGCGAGAGCGGCCGAAAGCCCTTCGCTTCGACGTCGAGCAGCGCGCCGGGGATCTCGGGGAAGCTCGCGAACGCGAAGCGGCCCGAGTTGTCGCTCTCGGCGTCGCGCTCGCTCGCGAACCACGCGCTCGAATGATCGAGCGGGAACGGAATGCGCGCGAAGAGCAGGTCGGGCAGCCGACACGCGAGCTTCGCGCCCGCGATCGGCGCGCCTTGCTCGTCGACGACGCGGCCCGCGAGCGCCAGCTTCGGCGCGACCACGACGCGGAGCTCGGCGTTGGGCGCCGTCGCGCGCGCGTGCGCCGCCCGCACGGTCACGTGGGCGGGCGAACGCGCGACCAGCAGCACGTCGCGATCGAGTTCGAGCTCGAACGCGCCGTCGGCCGAAGCTTGCGCGAGCACCGTGCCGTCGTCGGTCGCGATCGAAACGCGCGCGACGGCGAGTCCGTCGAGGTCGCAGACCGTGCCGCGGACTCGGAAGGGCTCGGTCGGCGTCGCCGAGGACGCGCTCGGCTCTGGGGGAACCGTCTGCGACTCGCGCCGCGGCTCGGCGAGCGGTGCGCGCGCGGTCTCCAGCTCGACGCGCGGCCGCGCGGCGGGCGCCTGCGCGGCGGACGGACCGCTCTCGGCGATCGCCGGCGCTTCGTCGCCGCGAGCGAAGAAGAACGCGAGCACCGCGAGCAGCACGGCGGCGAACAGAGCGAGGACCAGCGCGGGCTTCATCGGCGCTCCGTTCTAGCGTCCGGACCCGGATTTCGACCTCGGTTTCGAGCGCGGGCTCGCGCCGATCGAGCGCCGAAGACGACGCCGCCGCGCGGCGGAGCGGGCTCCGGACGCGCGGCGGGTCGGGAAACGGGCGCTCGAGCTACTTCAGGAGCGGTTGGAGCAGGCCCTGCGCGAGGTCGTACTCGTCAGGCGCCCACGTCGTCACCAGCGTGGCGGCGTAGCGCTCGAGTTCGGTGCGATCCTTCAACGCGATGAAGCCGCCGCCGCGTTGCTTCGCTTCGACGACTTTCGCGGCCGCGAACGGCTTGATGCCGGCGCGGCGCGCGGCGACGAGCTCCTCGGCCAAGCCCTTGGCGTCGAGCTGCTCGGGCAGGCGCGGCGTGCCGAACCAGATCGGACCGGCGAGCAGGTCGAGCGCGGGCTCGCCGCGCTCGTGATCGAGCTCGGACGGCACGATCACGACGAGGTGGCCGGAGCCGTCACCGTGGTTGATGCGCTCGGCGGTCTGATCGCCGACGAAGAGCACGGGCTCGTAACCCTGTTGCGGAACGACGACCTCGGGGGCGACGTCGAGCACCAGCAACCACCCCGCGCGCACCGACGGCTGCTCGGCGCGCCACGTGTGCGAGTAGGACTGGTCGAGGACGAACGGCTGCGCGAAGAGCAATCCGCGCACGCCGCTCGCGGCGGCCGTCGAGGACGCGGCGGGTTCTGTCGCGCCGGCCTTCATCCAAGCGGTGCCCGCCGCGGCGAGCACGGCGAACGCCGCGAAAGAAGTCAGGAGCCAACGGGAGTTGCGCATGGGTCAATTGCCTTTCGCGATGATCTCGATGTCGTCCATGCCGATGCGACCGAGCGTCGCGCCGACCGAGCCGAACAGGAAGTGGATCTTGACCACTTGCGTCAGGTCGAACGTCGGGTTGTGGCGCGTGAAGCTCTCCATCGGGATGCGGACCGTGCCGAATTCGTTCGCCCAGCCCGAGCCCGTGCCGGTGCCGGTGCGCAGGTAGGGACGCGTGAGCTTGCCGTACCAACCGAAATCGATCGGCGTGGAGAAGTTGCCGAGCGCGTCCTCGAGCCGCACGCCGAAGGACGCCGGTTGGTTCCAGGTGTCGGTGTTCGGATGGCGCGTGCCTTGGCACGCACGGAAGCCGAGCGCGACGTCGTCGCTGAAGTCCTTCTGCGCCGGGAGCACCGCGACCGCGTACGTCGCGCTCGCCGTGAAGTCGAAGACCGCGCCGCGCTGCACGTCGCCGCTGATCGCGCGGCACATGCCGTTCATCGGGACCGCGGCGCTCCACGAGAAGGAGCTGTCGAGGTCCTGCATCAGCGCCTCGACGAGGTTCGTCACCGTCGCGGTGACCGCGGTGCCGGAGCTCGACAGCGCGGTGCCGGTGTTGGTCTGAAAATCGTCGACGACGAAGTTGCCGGAGCCGACGGCGTCCTTGTGCTCGGCCGCGACGATCACGTTCGACGGGATCGAGGCCGAGTGGAAGTCGTCGTACGCGCGCTCGAAGTAGTCGCGCGCGGCGACGTTGCCCTCGGTGTAGTGCTTGATCAGCGCGAGGTAGTTGCTGAGCACGACCGGGTGCGTGCCGGCCTTGCCGATCAGGCTCGGTCCCGTGCACCAGCAGCTGCCCGCCTGGTTGTGGAAGTCCGCGTGACCGGCGCCTTGGATCGAGTGGAACGTCTTGTCGCCGGCCGAGCGTTCGTAGATCGGCGTCGACTGCACGATCGGCGTCGTCGGACCGCCGTTGACGTCGGAGTCGGACGCGCCGACGAACATGTGGTAGTTGACGTCGAACGGCGTGAGCTGCGCGACGGTCAAGAACTCGGTCGGCGCGATCGAGCTGACGAGCGCGATGTCCTTCGCCTTGTAGTTGACCGGGACGTACGCGCCGGTCTTCACCTTGTTGAACGCGCGCGCCACGCCTTCGCCGCCGCGGCTGTGACCGATCCAGATGATCCGGGTCGCGTCGATGTGCCCGACCAGCGCGCCGTTGTCGATCAGGTGCTGATTCGTGAGCAGATAGTCGGTATTGGTCAACGTCGTGACCGACGCCGATTCCGGCCCGGGCTGCGTGTTGTTCTGGTGGCTCATCACGATGCAGCCCCAGGACGCGAGGTGGTAGCCGATGTGGTCGTACCAACGGTAGTCGTGACCGTTGCCGTGGCTGATCACCACCAGCGGGAGCTGGCCGAGCGTGAGCAGGTTCGCGGGGTAGTACGTGTCCTGCCCGAGGAACGAACCGCCGGAGTACTGCGTCTCGATCACGTTGTGCGGGCCGGGCTGACCCGGATCCTCGACGACGAAGAAACCAGGCTCGCCGTAGAAGCCGTCGATCGCATCGCCGGCGCCGAGCAGACCGTCCTGGTCGAAGTCGATGATCACGTCGTACGGCACGCCGAGCGAATCGCCCGCGTCGGCGTTCAACGTGCCGTTGTCGAGGGTCACCGTGTTCGCCTGGATCGTGCCCGGTTGGAACGTGAACGTCGTCGGCGCGCCGCGCGCGTCGATCAGCGCTCCGTTCGCGATCCACTGCGCGACCGACTGGTGCGCGACGACGTAGATGTCGGCGGTGTCGCCGACGAACGCCGGATGACGCGTCGGGTCGATCGCCATCCACACGCGCTTGCCGATCTCGAAGGTGCGCGTGTAGTGGAAGTGCGGATAACCGGCGAGCGTCTCGCCCGCGAGCTCGAGGTCGAGCACGCCGAGGCGCGGCTCGGGGGAAATGCTCCCGGCACCGCCGGAGATCTGGGTGCTCGTGCTGAACGTCTGCGCGGCGAGCGGCGCCATCAACGCCAGAGGCGTCGCGGCGCGGAGCAGCGCGATCACGGCCGAAGGACTGTCACGATGCATGTCGAGTTCCTGCTTACGCCGTGACGTGCTCTCGGGCACTCGCCCCCCGGGGATCTTCCGAGCTGGGTCGAAACCTTCGTGCGGCCTGCCGGCGCAGTGGATCACTGTAACCGGCGGCGGCACGAACGCCGCGAGGGCGACGGGATTGCGAGTCGGCGCAGGGCGGAGCTTCGAGCGCCTGGGGCTCCGCCGCCGTTCGTAGCCCGGAAGCTCTTTCCGAAACACTGCCACTCGCGGTCGCCGACCAGTAACTTCTGTCGCCCGCGCGCGACGCGCTCCGTCGCTCGCGACTTTCGTTCGCCCCCGAGGCCCTCCCCCATGAAGCACTCGAAACCAACCTGGCCGCGCCTCGCGCTCGCCACCCTCGGCGCGCTCGCGGCGGCGAGCTGCGGCTCCGCGGAAAAAGTACCCGCGGCCGAACGGCCGCAGGCGACCGGCGAACCGACCGTCACCGAAGTCGTGATGATGAGCGACGACGAGGACGAGCCCGTTCACGACGGCAAGTGGCTGTACGAGCGCAACTGCGCCGGCTGCCACAACGCGAACGGCGACGGTCACGGGCCGACGATGGTGCAGCTCGGCCTCGAGGCGCGCGACTTCAAGCAAGGCGGCTTCGCGTTCGGCAACACGCGTGAAGCGATCTATCGCACGATCACCGCAGGCATGCCCGGCAGCTCGGTGATGCCGTCGTTCAAGGTGTCGCTCGACGAGGACGAGCGTTGGATGCTCGCCGACTTCGTGCTGACGCTCTGCCCGGCTCCCGGGGAGCCCGCGTCCGGCACGCGCATCGCGATCGGCTCCCATCCGCAGATCGCGCGCGGCCTGCTGCCCGCGGTCGCCGACGGCAAGCCGCAGTGGCCGCGCGGCATCCTGCTCGGCACGCCCGAGGGTCTGACGTTCGAGTATCGCGTCGACGACGTGCGCTTGCTCGCGGTGCGTCAGGGCGAATTCGCGGACCGCACCGATTGGAACGACCGCGGCGGCGGCGAGCTCGTCCCGCTCGGCAAGGCGTTCTACGTTCCTGGCGGCGGCGATCCGAAGCCGGCGTTCACGGCGATGCACTTCGGCAACGAGCGGCCGCTCGCCGCGCGCTTGAAGTCGACGCTCGCGACGCGCGATGCGCTCGGGCTCGATTGCGAGCTCGTCGACAAGCGCGGTACGCGGCTCGCGAGCATCGAGGAGCGCCTGCGCGTCGAAGCGCTGTCGATCGGCGGCGCGTTCACGCGCTCGTTCGCGGTCCGCGGAGACCTGGAGTCCGTCAACGTCGTCTTCGACCTCGGCGCGACGCACGACGGCGGAGCGTGGGTGCGCGGCGAGCCGACGGCCTGGCAGCAAGCGGGCGAGGTGCTGCGCGGCGCGATTCCGGCCGACGGTTGGCTGGTCGGCAAGCGCGGCGACGGTTTCGAGCTCGTGCACGTCGTCGCGGACAAGAACGTGAAGTTGGTGCGCGACTCCGAGTCGCTGCACCTCTTCGTACCCGTGTTCGCGGGCGCCGAGCAAGTCAGCGCGAGCTTCGCGGTGACGGTGATCGGCGCGTCGGAGTGGTCGGAGGAACTGCTCGCCACGCTCGGAAAGGAGCTCGCCCGATGAAAGCCCTGATCTCGAGCCTCGCCATGCTCGCCGTCGCGAGCGACGCGGCAGCCCAAGTCGCTCGGGTCGACGAGAGCGCGTACTACTCGGTCGACTACCTCGTTCCACCGGACGGCTCGCGTGTCGAGGTCGGCGGCATGGACTTCCTGCCCGACGGCCGATTGGTGGTCAGCACGCGCCGCGGCCAGGTGTGGCTGGTGTCGAACCCGCTCGCCGCCGATCCGAAGGACGCGAAGTTCGCGCTGTTCGCGGAGGGTCTGCAAGAAGGCCTCGGGCTGCGCGTGATCGACGGCAAGATCCACCTCGTGCAGCGCAGCGAGCTCTCGGTGCTCGTCGACAGCGACGGCGACGACCGCTGCGATCGCATCGACACGCTCTGCGACGACTGGGGCGTGTCCGGTCACTACCACGAGTTCGCGTTCGGCCTGCCGCGCGACGACGCGGGCAACTTCTACGTCTCGCTGAACGTCTCGTTCGGCGATCCGCAGTGGTGGCACGGACGCTCGACCGTCCCCTACCGCGGCTGGGTCGTGCAGATCGCACCGGACGGCAAGTTCACGCCGTTCGCCTCGGGCTTTCGCAGCCCCGCGGGCATCGGCAACGACGCCGACGGCGAGATCTTCGTCACTGAGAACCAAGGCGACTGGATGGCGGCGTGTCCGCTCTTCCACGTCGAGAAGGACGGCTTCTACGGCCACCCCGCGTCGCTCGCGTGGACCGAGGCGTACCAGCGCGACGGCAAGAAGCCGACCGACACCGATCCGCCCGACGTGCCGCGCAAGCCGGCGGCGTCGTGGATCCCCTACGACTGGGCGCGCTCGGCCGCCGAGATGGTGCCCGACCTCACCGACGGCAAGTTCGGTCCGTTCGGACGACAGCTCTTCATCGCCGAGCTCACCAACGGCCTCGTGCTGCGCGCCGACCTCGAAAAGGTGCAAGGCGTCCACCAAGGCGCGGTCTTCCCGTTCCGCCAGCACGTCGGCTCCGCGGTGCGCCTGAAGTTCGCGAGCGACGGCACGCTCTTCACCGGCTTCACCGATCGAGGTTGGGGCGGACAGGCGCCGGGCGACGGCATCGCGCGGATCCGTTGGACCCAGCAGCTCCCGCTCGAGATCGAGCACGTGAAGCTCTCGAAGGACGGCTTCCGGATCGAGTTCACCAAGCAGCTCGGGAGGACACTCGGCTTGATCCCCGCGCTGTACCAGATCCAGTCGTACGACTACGACTACTCGTGGGAGTACGGCTCGCCGGTGCGGCACGCGAAGGTGCTCACGCCGAAGACGATCACGATGACCGAGGATCGCAAGGCGCTGATCCTCGGCGGACTCGGCCTCGAGCCGGGCACGGTCGTGCGCGTGTTGATCCGCGCGCTCAACGCGGAGGACGGCACGCCGCTGTTGCACAACGAGTTCGCGTACACGATCAACCAGTTGGTCGACGGCCCGAAGAGCGACGCGCTCGTCGCGAAGCGCGTCGACCCGCCCGCGGTGCGCGAGCGTTCGGAGGAAGGGATGCTGTTCCTGACCGACGGCGACGCGCTCGATGCGTGGAAGGGAGCCGGTTGGCGCGCGGCGCGCGGCGTGGAGCTCGACGGCGCGAATCCGACGACGTTCGCGGCGGAGTTCCCGGCGCCGAACACCGATCAGCGAGGCGACGTGCTCACCAACGTCGGCGCGGGCGAGCTCGAAGACCTCGTCAGCCGCTTCTCGTTCGGCGACGTCGACCTGCACGTCGACTTCATGCTGCCGAAGGGCGGCAACTCCGGCGTGTACCTGATGGGGCGCTACGAAGTGCAGTTGCGCGACTCCGCCGGCGAGCGCGAGCTCGCGTTCGGCGACACCGGCGGCTTGTACGCAGGCGAAGGCTTCCCCGGCAAGGCGCCGATGTTCCAGGGCTTCCGCGGCGCGGGCGAATGGCACGGGCTCGACGTCCGCTTCCGCGCGCCGCGCTTCGACGCGAGCGGCAACAAGCTCACCAACGCGCGGTTCGAGCGCGTGATGATCGACGACGTGCTGCTCCAGGAGAACGTCGAGGTGCCCGGCCCGACGGGCGGCGGTTGGGAAGGCGAAGTCGCGAGCGCGCCGCTGCGGCTGCAAGGCGATCACGGTCCGGTCGCGTTCCGCGGCATCCGCGCGCGCGCCAAGGTCGCTCCGCGCGACGAAACGGGTTGGGAGAAGGTCTTCAACGGGCGCAACCTCGACGGCTGGCAGATCTCCGACGGCGGCAAGTGGCGCGTCGAGAACGGCACGATCGTCGGCTCCGGTCCGGCGAGCCACTTGTTCAGCCCGCGCGGCGACTACCAGGACTTCGAGGTGCGAGCGAAGGTGAAGATCAACCGAGGCGGCAACTCGGGCCTCTACTTCCGCGCCGCGTTCGGACCGGGCTGGCCGGTCGGTTACGAAGCGCAGATCAACTCGAACTTCCCTACCGATCCGCAGCGGACGGGCTCGTTCTACGACGTCGAGGCGATCAAGACGCGGCTGGTGCCGTCGGACATCTGGTTCACCGAGCACGTCACATGCCGCACCGTCGCCGACGGCGTGCACGTCACGATCGCGGTCAACGACATCGTGGTCGTCGACACGATCGAGAAGGAGCGCAAGCTCGCGAACGGACACGTCGCGCTGCAACAGCACCACGAGGGCTCGGTGGTCACGTTCAAGGACGTCGAGGTCCGCGAGCTGCGCTGACGGACGCCCGAATCGCCCGAGACGCGCGAGACGTCCGAACCGCTCGGAGTTCGCGAGCGAGCTCCCGACTGCGTCCCGGGCTCGTCGAGTACGCCGAGCTGCGACTCGCGTCGTGGCTTCGGCATCAGGAAGCGTTCTACGCGGACGCGTTCCGCCACGGCACCGAGTCGGCGCCTACTCCGCGAGCAGCGTCGACAACCGCGCCATCGCGCGGAACAACAGCGCGCGCACCGCTTCCTCGGTCTTGCCCATCTGCTCGCCGATCTCGGCGCGCGACAGCCCGACGAAGTGCGCGAGCGCGACGACCTCGCGGTGCTCGGCGCTGAGCTGATCGAACGCCGCCTCGACGCGACGGATCTCCTCGGCGCGCGCGACGCGGCGGCTCGGCGACGACACGCTCTTGTACGCGTCGAGCAGGCCGTCGAGCCCGGGCTCGCGCGCCTCCTCGACGCCGCCGCGCTTCTGCGCGCCCCAGTAGGCGAGGCGGTTCGCGATCTTGCGCTCGGCGGTGGTGAAGAGCCAATGCTTGAACGCGCCGTCGCTCGGGTGCTTGAAGCGCTCGCGGTGGGTCAAGACCTCGCGCACGACCGACTGCACGAGATCGGACGCCGATTCGCGCGCGCGCAACGGCGCGCCCATTCGCACGCGCACGAACGCGCGCAGGGAGGGCATGTGGAGCTCGAGGAGCTGCTCGATCGCGACTTCGTCGCCGGCGGCGGCGCGCTCGGCGAGTCGTCGGAGATCGGGTTCGTCGCTCATGCAGCGCCTGGTGCGGCTCCATTGTAGGCTGGGCGAGCCCTCCCCCTCCACGTCAGGACCCGCGTGACCTCCGAGCCCGACCGTTCCGAGCCCGTCGACATCGAAGACCTCGTCGTCGAGTGCCTCGGCCGCCTGGAGGACGACGGTCCTGACGCGCTCGACGCGCTCTGCCGCGAGCATCTGACGCTCGCGACCGAATTGCGCGCGCGCGTCGAGCTGTTGGCGCGAGCCGGCCTGTCGCCGCGCGCGGGCACGAGCGACGACTTCCCCGAGCGCCTCGGCGACTTCCAGCTCCACGACCGCCTCGGCGCGGGCGGCATGGGCGTCGTGTTCCGCGCGACCCAACTCTCGCTGGGCCGCTCGGTCGCGCTCAAGCTGATCCATCCGAGCGAGCTCTACTTCCCCGGCGCGCGCGAGCGCTTCCGCCGCGAGGTCGAGACCGTCGCGCAGCTCCAACATCCGAACGTGGTGCCGATCTACGCGGTCGGCGAGGAGCGCGGGATCCCCTACTTCGCGATGGAGCTCGTGCCAGGCGCGTCGCTCGCCGACGTCGTCGAAGAGCTGAAGGGCGCGGGCCCGCGCGGCGTCGACGGCGCGGCGATCGCGCGCGTGCTCGCGAAGCGCGCCGGGCTGCCGGTCGAGCCCTCGACGGTCTGGAGCGGCGCGTGGATCGAGACGGCGTTGCGCATCGCGCGCGAAGCCGCCGAGGCGCTCGAGTACGTGCACCGCCGCGGCGTCGTGCACCGCGACATCAAGCCGTCGAACGTGATGCTGACGCGCGCGGGCCGGATCCTGCTGGTCGACTTCGGGCTCGCGCGCGGCAGCGGCGACTCCAAGTTGACGCGCACGGGCTCGCAGGTCGGCTCGCTCGCGTACATGGCGCCCGAGCAGCTCGCCGGCGAGAGCGCCGACGCGCGCGCGGACGTCTACGCGCTCGGCGCGGTGCTCTGGGAGCTCGTCGCGTTGCGGCCGGCCTTCCACGGCAACGACCTTTCGCAGTTGCAGCGCGCGATCGCGACCGGCAGCAAGCCCAAGCTCGCGACGCTGAATCCCGACGCGAGCGAGGCGCTCGAAACCGTGCTCGCGAAAGCGATGGCGCCGGAACCCGCGCGGCGCTACGCGACCGCCGCCGATTTCGCGCGCGACCTCGACAACCTGCTCGCGCGGCGTCCGATCGAGGCGCGTCGCGTCGGCACGCTCGAGCGCTTGAAGCTCTGGGCCAACCGCCGTCCGGCGGAAGCCGCGGCGGTCGCGCTCGGCGTGCTGCTCTTCGTCGGCGCTCCGACGCTGATCGCGTGGCGCGAGGTGCGCGCGCGCGGCGCGCTCGAGGAAAAGCAGGTGCAGCTCTCCAACGCGCTCGGCGAGGCGCGCGACGCGAACACGGCGCTCGAAACGAAGCAGCGCGAGCTGACCGCGGCGATCGGCGAGTCCGAGCGCGAGCGCGACACCGCCGAGGCGAATTTCCGCGCGGCGATGGAAGCGGTCGAGCGGATGCTGACCCGCGTCGGCGACAAGGTGCTCCAACGCGTGCCGCAGATGGAGCTCGTCCGTCGCGACCTGCTGAACGACGCGCTCGAGTTCTGCGAGCGCTTCCTCGCGCAGAACGCCGACGACACGAAGCTGCGCGTCGAGACGACGATGGCGAGGGTGCGCGTCGCCGACATCCACGCGTCGCTCGGCGAGTATGCGAAGACGCACGAGGAGCTCCTGCGCGCCGTGAAAGAGTACGACGCGCTCCGCGCGCAGCGTCCGGACGACCAAGGGCTCCTGCGCAAGTCGATCGAGACGCGCAACACGCTCGGCCGCATCCTGCGCGTCCGCAAGGAAGCCGCGGAGTCGGAGAAGCTCCTGCGCGACGTGCTCGCGGACCTCGCTTCGCTGACCGGGATCGCGGAGCGCGACCGCGCGCTGCTCGAAGCGCGCGTGCACATCGAGCTCGCGCAGGCGCTCGGCTCCGCCGGCAAGCTGCTCGACGGCCGCGAGGAGTTCGCGGCGGCCGCGCGCGCTCTCGCCGGCCCGGTGCTCGATCCGAAGGACCGTTTCGCGCGCTTGCTGCTCGTGCAGGTCCACACGCGCTCCGGCGCGCTCGCCAGCGACCTCGCCGTGCGCGGCGATCCGAACGGCGAGTGGATGGAGTCCGCGCGCGCCGACTTGAAGACGGCGGTCGAGCTCGCCGAGCCGTTGATCGCCGAGCGCGGCGATCTGCAACTGAGGGCGGACCTCGTCGAAGCGGTCGGCGACATCGGGATCACCTACATCCGCCAAGGACGGCCCGCGGACGCCGCGCCGTGGCTCGAGCGCGCCGTGGCCGAGAGCGAAAAGCTCGCGCGCGACTTCCCCGGCATCGTCGATCACCTTTCCGACCTCGCGCAGACGCTGTCGTTGTACGGCTACGTGCTCGGCGAGGCGGGACGGATCGACGAGTCGCTCGCCGCGTTGCGCCGCTCGGTCGAGATCGGCGATCGCTTGATCGAGGAGCATCCCGACGTCACCGAGAACGTCGTGCGCCAGGCCGGCCAGCGCGCGAACCTCGGTTGGCGCGAGCTCGAGCTCGGCCGTGTCGACGACGGCGTGAAGGACGTGCTGCTCGCCGCCGATTCCATCCGCGAGGCGCGCGCCGAGCGCCCGAACGACGAGACCACGCGCGTGATGGCCGCGACGACGTTCCTGATGGCCGGCCGCGCGGAGCTCGCGCGCTCGCGGCCCGAAGCGGCCGTCGAAGTGCTGCGCGAGGCGCGCGCTTGCGGCGTCAACCCCGTCGAGGTGCCCTACTTCGCGACGTACGTCGTGCAAGCCGCCGCCGCGGTGCGCGCCGACGAGACGCGCGCCAAGGCCGAGAGCGACGCGCTCGCCGAAGCGTGGCTCGACGAAGCTCTGGAGACGTTGATCGTCGCCGCGGGCAAGGGCCTCGACGAGGCGGTGCTCGAGGATCCCGCGTTGGTCGAGTTGCGCGCGCGCGCGGGCTGGCAGCGGCTGGTGTCGGCGTTGGCGGAGAGCTCACACTGACGCGGGCCGAACCGCGCGCTCGAGCTCCAGCAGCGCACGTTTCCGCTCCAAGCCGCCCGCGTAGCCGGTGAGCGAACCGTCGGCGCCGATCACGCGATGGCACGGCACGACGATCGCCCACGGGTTCGCGCCGTTCGCCGCGCCGACCGCGCGGACCGCTTTCGGCCGACCGATGGCGCGCGCGAGTTCGGCGTAGGAACGCGTCTCGCCGAACGGGATCGCGCGCAGCGCTTGCCACACCATGTGTTGGAAGGGAGTGCCGCGAGGCGAGAGCTCGAGCTCGAAGCGCTCGCGCTCGCCCGCGAAGTAGGCCGCGAGCTCGTCGCGCACGTGCGCGAGCTCCGGTGACAGGTCGTCGCGCGTGCGCGCGAGCTCCGGCGACAGCGTGCCGGCGCGCGCGTCGACAAAGACGAGCTCCCAGAGACGTCCGTCCGCGTCGAGCGAGGCCGAGAGCGTGCCGAGCGGAGTCGCGAAGTGGCCGGTGACGTGCTTCATGGCGTGATCCCTAGTCGTTTCCAGAGGTGGAGGCTCGCGAGCGAGCGGTACGGAGCGAACGGCGCGAGCAACGCGAGCGTGCGCTCGTCGTCGGGTCGCTCGTCGAGCTCGAAGAACTCCTGCAACGAGCGCTCGATCCCGACGTCGCCCAACGGCACGCAATCCGCGAAGCCGCAACCGAACATCGAGAGCGATTGCACCGACCACGTGCCGAGGCCGCGGATCGCGCCGAGCGAGCGCGCGGCGTGCGTCGCCGAGCCGTGCGCGAGCGCCTCGAGCTCGACTTCGCCCCGCTCGACCGAGCGCGCGGCGTCGATCAGGAATTCGGCCTTGCGGCGCGAGAACTTCAGGCGCTCGAGGTCGGCGTAGTCGAGCGCGGCGAGCTCGGCCGCCGTCGGATGCGCCGCACGCTCGCCGTCGAGCCGCGCGCCGGTCCGCAGCACCAGATCGCGGCGACACGCGAACGCGAAGCCGAGGTTGACTTGCTGCGCGCAGACGGTCCGCACCAGCGCTTCGAAGACGCTCGGGCTCCGCGCGACGCGCATGCCGGCGCGGTCGCCGAGCCATCCGGCAAGCGCGCGTTCGCGCCGCACGCGCCGCTCGAACGCATCCGGCGACGCGCCTAGGCCGCCCAGGCCGAGGAGACGCGCGGCGAGGCGATGAACGTGCGCGAGCGCCTCTCGCGACGGCGCGCGCGAGCTCTCGACGCGCACCCGGACGCGCCGGTCGGCGTGCTCGAGCACGACGAGCGCGGGACGACCGTCGACGAGCTCGCCGCGTTCGAGGCGCGCGCCGACCAGACGCTCGGTCGGACTCTGCGGGTCGCGTGCGCTGTGCGCGAACGCGAGGTCGGGCCGCGCGTTGGGCGCGAGCGCGAGCTCGAACTCCCTCGCGCCGAGCATCCGCCGGTACTCGCCGGGCGCGAGGCCGGTGCGCGCGACGAAGTTGTCGTGGAAGGCCGACAGGCTCTCGAAGCCGACCGCGAAGCCGATCTCCGCGGCGGACGCGCGCTCCGTCAGTCCATGCTTCGCGTGGCGATGCCCCGGCGGCTCACGACCATCCGCGAGCAACGCGCACGCGCGTTCGACCCGCGCGCCGGCGACGAGCTCCAGCGGCGACGCGGGGAAGTGCGCGCGGGCGAGCCCGGTCAGCTTGGTGACGCCGACCTCGCAAGCCTCGGCGAGCGCGCCGACGTCCGAGAACCGTTCGGGCTCGGCCGAAAGGCGCCGGACGGCGGCTTCCAGGCGCTCGCGGTCGGGATCGTGATCGCGGTAGAACCGGTCGGGTCGGCAGCGACGGCACGCGCGCAGCCCCGCGCGTTTCGCGCCGTCCTCGCCGTCGAAGAACACGATGTTCTCGGGGTTCGGCTTGCGCGCCGAGCACGAAGGCAGACAGTAGATGCCGGTCGTCGTCACGCCCGTGACGAAGCGACCGTTGCAGCGCGCGTCGCGCGCCAAGAACCGATCGAGCATCCAATCCCGCGAGAGCTTCACGACGTGCAGAGTGATAACCCTTCGGCCGAGCGCCCGTCTTCCGGATTCCTTCGCCCGTTCTCGGTTTTCGCGCGCGCCGCGCGGTTCACGCTCGGCATGCTCGGCGTCCTCGGCGCGCCGGCCTTCGCGCAAGACGAATGGCCGGAGCAGGATCCGGTGACCGCGTTCGTCGAGGGTTGCAAGACCGCGTTGACCGGCGGCGCGGGCGGCGGACCGAACGCGGGGCTCTTGACCGGCAAAGGAGCGCTCTGGGGCGCGCCGTGCGACGTCCAGTTGCTCGTCCAGCCCGGTGCGCGCTACCTGTTCGAGCTGAAGGGCGGCTTCGAACTCGTCTACGCGATCACGCCGCAGTCGGGCTGGGAGCTCGATCCGACCGGCGCGCAGTGGCCGAGCGAGATCGCGGACCTCGAGCGACGCCGCTGGGTCTTCGCGGTGATGAGCGGCGACTGGCTCGCCGATCCGGAGCTCACGGTCGAGCCGATCGCGGACGACGGCGAGGGAGAGCTGACGAGCGCGAAGCTCACGCGCGCAGGCGGTTGCTTCGACGTCGAGCTCACGGTCCATCGCTCGTCGCTCTTGCCGGCGAAGCTCGTGCTCACCGACGGCGCCGTGTCGTCGACGATCGAGTACTCGAGCTGGTCAGAGGGCCCCGGACACCTCTGGCCGATGCGCACCGTGATCGACGGCGCGTCGAGCGGCATCGTGATCGGCTTCGAGAGCTTCACCCCGCCGCCCCACTATCTCGTCGATCCGTTCCGGCGCACCGTGCCGCTCGCGGATGTCGCGTTCGACGCCGCGGTCGCGCCGGAGGTCGAGTGCAAGCTCGCGACCAGCGGGCACGTGCTCGTCCATCCGCGCGTCGACGGGAAGGACGTCGGTTGGTTTTTGTTCGACGCCGGCGCGTCGATGCTCGTGCTGTCGCCGAAAGCGCGCGCGGAGCTCGGGCTCGCCGCGGTCGGCAAGCGCACGCTGCAAGGTCCGAATTCGCCCGAGGCGGCGTTGCTGCGCGCGACGACGCTGACGGTCGGGCAAGCGACCTTCGCGAAGCCGTTGTTCGTCGAGATCGATCTCGCGCGCGTGTCCGCGGCGACCGACGTCGAGCTCGCGGGCATCGTCGGCGCCGACCTGTTGCGCCGCGCGGTGGTCGAGCTCGATCGCGAAGCGCCCAGCTTCCGCGTCAAGACGTCCGAGGGCTACGCGCTCGACGGCGCGACGTGGACGCCGGTGCGCTTCGATCGCCACGCTGCGTGCGTCGAGGCTCGGTTCGACGGCGGCGCGGGGCTCTTCAAGCTCGACGTCGGCCCGACGCGCGAGCTCGTCCTCCACGCGCCGACGGTGCGCGCGCTCGGATTGCTCGCAAAGCCGAATGCGAGCGACCCGGCCCCCCCGAGCGGTTCGGGCTCCGCGAACGCCGCCGGCATCGCGGACGTCCGCGTCGACGTCGCATGGCTCGAAGTCGGCGGAATGCGCGCGGAGAAAGTGCCGGCGCTGCTCTCGGCGGCGACGAGCGGTCCGTTCGCTTCGCGCGCGACTGCGGGAGTGCTGCCGTTCGCGCTCGCGGGCTCGCCTCGGATCGTGTTCGACCTCGCCGCGCGCCGCGTCGCGTTCCTACGACGTCCGAAGTGAGCCGCGGCTCGCCCGCGCGAGCTTGCGTGCCCTCGACCGCGAGTTACGCTCGCTCGCCATGAAGAGCACCTGGATCGCGGTCGTGTCGGCGTCGGCGGCGCTCGTATCGTGCGGCGAACACGCGACGCAGGCCGAAACCGCCGGGAAGTTGGAGTTCGTCGACGTCGCGGCGGCTGCCGGGCTCGACGTCGTGATCGAGTGCGGCGATCCGCGGCGCTGGTACATCCCCGAGAGCAACGGCTCGGGCGCGGCGTGGCTCGACTACGACGGCGACGGCGACATCGATCTCTTCGTCGCGAACGGCGCGAAGCTCGTCTACCTCGAGGACGGCAAGCGGCTCGAGCTCGCGAAGACGTGGAACGGCGCGCGCCTCTATCGCAACGACGGCGGCTTGCGCTTCGTCGACGTCACGAAGGACGCGCTGCCCGCGCTGCCGATCGATCTGCAGAACGGCGTCGCGACCGGCGACGTCGACAACGACGGCGACACCGATCTCTACCTCGTCAACTTCGGCCGCGACTTGCTCTTGGTGAACGACGGCAAGAAGTTCGTCGACGCGACGGCGAGCGCGGGGCTCGGCTGCGAGCTCTACGGCGCGTCCGCGGCGTTCGGCGACGCGGACAACGACGGCGACCTCGACCTCTACGTCGCGAACTACGTCGAGTTCGACCTCGCCAAGCCGCCGCTCGAAGGCAAGCGCGCCGTGCACGAAGGCGTCGAAGTCGGTTGGGGCCCGGTCGAGGAGAACCGCCAGGGCTTCAACGTCGGCGCGCGCGACGTGTTCTACCTCAACGACGGAGAGGGGCACTTCACCGACGCGACGGCGAGCGCCGGGCTCGAGCTCCCGCGCGCGCTCTGCTCGTACGCGGTCGTCTTCAGCGACATCGACGGCGACGGTTGGCAGGACATCCTGGTCGCGAACGACATCGAGCCCTGCAACCTCTTCATGAACCGCGGCGGCGGCAAGTTCGTCGAGGAAGGCAAGGAGCGCGGCTTCGCGTTCAACGCCGACGGCAAGCCGACCGGCGCGATGGGGCTCTCCGTCGAGGACTTCGACCAGGACGGCGACTTCGACGTCCTGAAGACCAATTTCGACTTCGAGCCGAACTCGCTGCACGTCAACGACGGCAAGGGACGCTTCAGCGACCGCGCGGCCGCGTGCGGGCTCGCCGAGGCTTCGATGGACAAGCTCGGTTGGGGCGGAGGCTTCTTCGATGCGGATCTCGACGGCGACCTCGACGCGCTCGTCGCGAACGGCCACGTCTACCCGCAGGCGACCGAGATCGAGATGAGCGGCTGGAAGATGCCGACGCAGCTCTACGAGTGCGTGCCCGGCCCGAGCGGTGCGCCGACGTACCGCGATGCGACCGCGGAGGCCGGTTCCGGGCTCGCGCCGCTCGCCAGCGCGCGCGGCATCGCGTTCGGCGATCCCGACGACGACGGCGACGTCGATGCGCTCGTGATCGATCTCGACCAGCGCCCGCGCTTGCTCGAGAACCGGAGCGCGCGGCGCGGACACTGGCTCGCCGTGCGCACCGTCGGAACCGTCTCGAACCGCGACGGCTTCGGCGCGCGGATCGTCGTCGAGGCCGCGGGCAAGCGCTGGACTCGCGAGATGCGCGCGACGCAAGGTCTGTACTCGTCGCACGACACGCGGCTGCACTTCGGCCTCGGCGCGGCCGAACGCATCGACAAGCTCACCGTCCGCTGGCCCAGTGGCCGCACGTCCGAACTCACCGACCTCGACGCCGATCGGGTCGTGACCGTGACCGAACCCGAGGAGATCGCGCGATGAAAACGCTGCTCGTCTATCCGCCGCAGGGCCACTTCACCCAGCCGTACCTGTCGATCCCGTCGCTCGCGGCGTTCTTGCGCCAGCAGGGCGTCAAGGACGTCAGCGTGCTCGACCTCAACATCGACGCGTACGACTCGTTCCTGACGACGGCGCGGCTGCGGCGTTCGCTCGATCGCGTGCGCGCCGGCGAAGGGCTCGCGAGCCTCGAGGCGAAGGAGTCGCTCGGCTTCACCGAGATGGAGCGCTATCAACTGCTCTCCGAGATCGCGCTCGCCGGCGACGAGATCGCCGAGCGCATCGAGGAGGCGAAGAACGTGCTGCGCAATCGCGAGCAGTTCTACGACTACCAGCGCTACCTCTGGGCCGGCCGAACGATGGAGCAAGGCCTGCGCCTGTTCTCGGCGGAGTACGCGCCGACCAAACTCTCCGCGCACGGCTTCGTGATGCAGAAGCGCATCGAGCGCTCGAAGGAAATCGTCGCGGCGATCGACGACGAGCGCGAGAACCCCTTCCTCGAGTACTTCCGCGATCGCGCGATGCCGCGCATCCGCGAGCTCGACCCCGACGTGATCGGCATCTCGGTGACGTTCCCGAGCCAAGCGATCCCGGTGCTGACGCTCGCGAAGCTCGTCAAGCAGTGGAAGCCCAGCGTCCACATCACGCTCGGCGGCGGTTTGCTCGCGTATGTCGCGGAGAAGCTCGCGAAACGCCCCGAAGTGTGGAGCCTGATCGACAGCTTCGTGCTGCTCGAAGGCGAAGGACCGCTGCTGCGCTTGATCGAGGAGCTCGGCGGCAAGAAGGACCTGTCGAAGGTCCCCAACTTGATCTGGTGCAATTCGCACGGCTCGGTGCAGAAGAACGAGCAGGCCGAGCCGCTCGACATCAAGACGTTGCCGACGCCGGACTTCAGCGACCTCCCGCTCGACAAGTACTTCTCGCCCGAACTCGTCCTGCCGCTCGCAGCGACTCGCGGTTGCTACTGGGGCAAGTGCGTCTTCTGCACGCTCTACACCGTGATCGGTCCGGGCTATCGCGGCCGAACGATCGAACAGACCGTCGACGACATGCGCGTCCTGAAGGACCGCCACGGCGTGAAGAACTTCTACCTCGCGATCGAGGACCTTCCGCCGAACATGATCAGGGCGTTCCCGCGCGAGATCCTGAAGCAGAAGCTCGACGTGCACTGGTGGGCCGATTCGCGCCTCGAGCACGAGCACTACACGCCCGAGGTGCTCGAGGAAATGCGCGCGTCGGGCTGCGTGCGGCTCGCGTTCGGCTTCGAGAGCTCGGTCAATCGCGTGCTCGACCGCATGTGCAAGGGCGTCGAGGCGGAGAAGGGCGTCGAGCTGATCCGTCGCGTCCACGACGCGGGGATCTCGGTGACGCTCTACGTAATGCTCGGGTTCCCGACGGAGACCAAGGAAGAAGCGCTCGCGACTCTCAACACGATCGTCGAGAACCAACGTTGGATCCAAGAGGTCAGCGTGCGCGTCTTCTACCTCGACGAGCGCTCGGAGATCTTCCAGCGACGTCAGGAGTTCGACATCGCCGAGATCTTCCCCGATCCCGAAGCCGACCTGCAGGTCTACTACGACTTCCGCACGTCGAGCGGCATGAGCCGGCGCGAAGCGCGCGACGTGTACCTCGAGTTCACGCGCTCGCTGCGCTCGCACTTCCCGGTGTTCCAGAACACCAACATGCTCTACCACGAGCTGAAGAGCCACTACTTCCTCTACCTGGTGCGCCACGGCTCGTGGCAGGGGTTGAAGACCGAGGTGCTCGACCGCCCGGCGACGCCGAAGCTCTCCGTCGCGCCGCGCAGGAGCGCGCGGCTCGCGACGCGCGAGCTCGCCTTCGACCGCGGCGAGATCGATCGCAGGCTCGGCGCGATCGACAGCTTCACGCTCCGGCCGCGCTACCAATCCGACCTGGTCGACCCCGAGGACCGCGCGCGCCTCGATCGCGAGCTCGCTCCCGAAACGCGCTCGCCGTCGATCCTGATCTACGACCGCGCGAACGGCGAGCTGCGCGCGGTCACGCCCGACGTCGCCGAGCTGCTCGAACGCTGCGACGGCAAGCGGACGGTCGAGCAGGTGGTCGAGCTCGTCCCGCAGCCCCACCGCGACGCAGCGCTCGCTTGTGTGCGCGAGCTGGCCGAGGCGGGTATGCTGATCGGCGAGGAGCAGTCGCGATGAAGGACGAGAAGCGCAACGACGACGCGAAGAAGTCGACTCCCCCGCCGGCAACCGACACCAAGAAGGCGCACGCCGAAGGCGACGCCGCGGCGCCGAAGGCGAAGTACACCTTCAAGATCGTCCCGGCGGACCCGAAGAACACGCTCGACTTCGAGGACACCGCGGACAAGTGAGCTCCGCACGCGCGCCTCGCTCGTGCGGGGCGCGCGCGGACGACTTGGCGCGAGGCGTTGCTCGGCGCGAGCACACCGCTCGACGCACATCGCCCGGCGTGAGCACGTCGCTCAACGCGAATCGCTCGGCGCGAGCGCGTCGCTCAGCGCGCGTAGACGCCCGTCGGCGCCCACACCGCGGCGGGGCCGCCGCCCAGTCCGACCGGCGGGATCGTCACAGCGATCACCTTGCCGTCGACCTTGACCTCGGCCTTCGCGGCGCTGGCTTCGACGCCTTGCTGCACGAACGGCATCGGCGAGCCGGCGGCGCGATGGACGAGCTCCGGCGTGCCGAGCCCGGTCAGCGTCACCTCGAACACGTGCCCCGCGACATCGATGCGCGACGCGACCGCGTTCGGCAGGTCGACGCAGACCGCGATGCGCGCGGCGAGCAGCGGCGCTTTCTCGAACGGCGTGCCCGCGAAGATCTTCGGGCCGAAATAGCCGCCGACGGTCGCGTCGGTGCAGACGAAGCCGGCGAGCACCGGCGCGGCCTTCGGGTCGGGCTGCCAGAAGATCATGCCCGCGGGCGCCGAACCGACCGGCGTGTGGACGACGCGCGCGACGTGAACGATCACGTTCGGCATCGCGAGCCCGCTCGCCGTGAACCCTGCGACGTCGACGCCGCCCTCCCAAGACATCCATTCGTTGATCGCCATGTGCTCCTCGTTCGGTGTGGGATCCGTTCGCGCCAGATCGTACGGTTCGAAGGCGCGGTGCCAAGTCGAGACGCGACATGCAGGCCCTCTTGGTGGATAATGTCACGGACCCGAATGAATCCGAAAGACGAGCAGCGGGCGGACCGATCGATGTACCCGACGCGCAAGAGGTCCTTGCACGACCCGGACGACGACGAGCAGGTGCTCTCGCTTTCGCCCGAAGAGCGTGTCGACATGGTCGAGCGCCTCACGGCAAACGCATGGGCCTTCATGGGCGACCCGATCGATGGAGCGCGACTACGCCGAGATGTTGTCCGCGTTGTGCGACGAGAACGCTGAGTTCCTCGTCGTCGGCGCACACGCCATGGCCGCGCACGGACTTCCGCGCGCGACGGGAGCTCTGGATCTCTGGCTGCGCGCGGACAAGGCCAACTCGGAGCGAGTCTGGCGCGCGCTGAACCGCTTCGGCGCTCCGATGGGCGACCTCACCCTCGAGGACCTTCAGCGCCCCGGCGTCGTCTATCAGATCGGCGTTGCACCGTGCCGGATCGACCTCCTGACCTCGATCGAAGGCGTGTCGTTCGCGTCGGCGTGGCCCAGGCGCAAGTCGATTCGAGTCGGAGAGCGCGCGGTAGCGGTGATCGGGGCCGACGATCTGCTCGCCAACAAGAGAGCGACCGGTCGCGCCAAGGACATGGTGGACGTCGAGTGGCTCGAGCAGCGAATCGCCGGCGACGCGTGACCTGGACGACCCGCCGAAGCTAGGGCGTCGCGAGGCTCCGCTCGCAAGCTCGCGCGAGCTCGCTCGTTTCCACGCAGGCCCGTGTGGCGACATGTCGTCGCGCGAGCGGGGCGCTCGGGAGTGCGAGCGGGGCCGTTTCGGGGCCGGAGCTACTTCGCGCGCTCGCTGGCGGCGAGCGGCAGGAAGCCGCGCGCTTCGAAGGACGCGAGCCCGTCGCTCGTCGCGAGCCACGCCGCGAACGCGAGGGCTTCCGCCTCGTGCGGGCGCCCCGCGGGCCCGCCGAGCACCGCCAGCGGATACACGATCCGCGGCCCCTGCGCCAACGGCACGGCGAAGACGATCCGCGCGCGCTTCGACAGCGCTGCGTCGGTGCGGTAGACGAGGCCGGCGCGCGCCGCGCCCGATTCGACGGCGGCGAGCGCCGCGCGCACGTCGACCCCCGGGACGACGCGCGACGCGACTTGCGGCCACACGCCGATCTTCTCGAGCCAGGCTTTCGCGTAGCGTCCGGCCGGAACGGTCTCGGTGTGGGCGAGCGAGAGGTGTTCGACGCGCGCGTCGGCGAGTTGCGCGGGCTCGAACGGTTCCGTGAAGAGCGATTCGAGCGCGCTCGGCTCGATGACGACCAATTGATTGGTCAAGAGCGGCCTGCGCGTGCCCTCGATGACCAAGCCGGCGGCCGCGACCTCGTCGAGCTCCTTCTCCCCCGCCGAGAGGAACACGTCGGCCTTGCGCGCGGCGACGATCTGCTTCGCGAGATCGCCGGACGAACCGAAGTTGAAGACCAGGTCGACCGCGTGCGAGCGCTCGTAGTCGGCTTCGAGCGCCTGGAACGCGTCGCGCGTGCTGGTCGCGGCGTAGACGACGAGCTCGACGCCCGCGGCGCCCGTCGCGGCGGTCGAGTCGGCCGCGCGAGAGCACGACGACGCGACGACCACGCAAGCGAGCCACGCAGGACGAGTCCGTCGGACGATGGCGAACATGTCGATGTTCCGTCAACGCGATGGCGAGCGCGCGCGAGCCTACTGCCCCGGCGGCTCGGGCTGCAGCCACAAGATCGAGTGCACGAGCCCGTACTTCGCGATCTTCTCGGCGTCGTCGAAGTCGCGCATCGGCTCGGGGTCGATCCCGAGCGCGTTGTGGCCGAGCAGGATCGAGTTGTTCCGGTAGTGGCCGCCGGCGTCCCAGCGGAACGCGTAGAGCGCGCCCTGCGGTCCGATCGTCGCGGTGATCGCGCGGCGCGTGCTCGTCCAGATGTCGTAGAGCATGCACGTCAGCCAACCCTCGTCGAGCGCGAGGTTGCCGATCCGCCGCGTGCGCCAGCCGGTCATCAGCCCGTCGCCGCCCGGGATCGCCGTGTGGAAGACGTTGAGCTGTCCGTCCGCGTCGAAGAGCACCGACGGCCGCGTGCTGCACTGCGTGCCGGCCGCTTCGCCGCGCACCCACTTCGTCTCGGTTTCGGCGAGGCGCTCGCCGGCGAGCTTGTACCAAGTGACGCGCAGGCACAGCGGAGCGCCCGCGGAGTTCGTCATCGAGCTCGCCACTACCACGCGGCCGGTGCCGGGCTCCTCGGCGAGACCGGGGGCGACCTGGGAGCGCAGCTCGAGCTCCTGGCCCGGCTTCGCGATCGCGCTCTTGCCGTCGTGCTCGAACCAGAACGTGCGCAGCGTGTCGTCGTCCGCGCGCGCCAAGAGCAACACGCGGCCGCCGACCACGCCCGCGCCGAGCTCGCTCGCGTGCGACAAGTTCGGCACGGCGACAGGCGCCTCGATCGTCGCCGCGTCGAAGCGCGAGACCAGCCAATGCGGCGCGCGTCGGAAGAACAGGAAGCCCTTGTCCTTGGTCCCGACGAGCAACGGATCGCCGTTGGTCGCCGAGTCGGGCACCGTGCGCGGCTCGGTCCATTGCTCGTCGCCCTGATAGCTCTTCAAAGTGATCGCGCCCTGCTCGGGCACGACCTGCGCGAGAAACGCCGTGTCGCCGACGTACGCGAGCGTCGGCGCCGCCGCGGTCAGGCCGCCGTCGCGGCGCGTGCCGCAGTGCGTCGAGCTGCCGTAGTTGACGTCGGCGCTGATCGGGCCTTCGTCGAAGCGACCGTTCTGGTTCCAGTCGATCAGCGTCTCGCTCGGCCCGTTCTCCTTCAACGTGAAGCGGAACGGCCACGTCGCGAGGTACGCGAGGTCGGCGTGCGGATACGGGAGCTTCTCCGCCAAGCTCTTCTCGTCGAGCACCGTCGCGCGGAAGCGTCCGTCGGAGAATCGGATCGCGTTGGCGTCGCCGGCGAGCGAGTAACTGAACGCGTAGTTCATCAGCGACGGATAGAGCGGGCACCACGGCGGCGCGGAGTCGCCGGTGTGACCGAGCGAGAGTTGATGGCCGAACTCGTGCGCGAACACGGCGTAGCCCCAGCCGGCGCCGCCCATGTCGCTCGTTTCGCTCGACTGACCGCCTCCCCACGGCGTCACTTGCATCCAGTGCAGCGTCCCGCGCTCCTTCGGCGGGAAGTACGCGTTGCCGCATTGCCCCCAGTCGCCGCCGAAGTTCTTCGCGTTCGGGATCACGGCGTCGACGCGGAAGTGCACGCGCACGCCGGTGGTCCCGTCGGGGTTGTGCGTCTTCAGATCGGCGTAGAGCTTCTTCGCGCGCTCGAATTCGGCCGGCAACGCGTTCAGGTCGACACCTTCGTACGGAGCGATCGCGCAGATCACGTCTTGGTGCTTGGGATCGAGCTCGCTCTTCTCACCGAGCGCGATGCCGCGCGGCAGGCCGAGCACTTCCCAGCCGTCGAGCAATCCGTCGTCGTCGGTGTCGCGATCGTCGAGCGCGGTGCCGAGCGCGATCTCCTGCGAGTTCGGCAACCCGTCGCCGTCGGAGTCGTCCGCGTTCGCGTTCGGCGCGAACGCGACGCGCAGGTCGAGGAAGTCCGCGGGCTTCGAGCACCGGAACAGCGCGATCGTGTCCGCGATCTTGTCACCGTCGAGGTCGCCTTGGAACGTCTTCAGCGGCTTCAGCTCGGGCTCGTACGGCGGCGCGTCGGGCACGCGGTCGGGCGCGGGTTGGGAGCGAGCGACTTGCTCGAAGCCCTCGATGCCGCCGGGCCACGCGCTCGCGTCGAGCCCTTTCCACGGCGACGCCTTCCAACCCTTGACCGTCTCGGCGACGAGCAACGTGCGCTGCGCGGTGAGCACGACGACGTCGTCGAAGCCGTCCTTGTTGACGTCGAGGCACGCGAAGAGCTCGTGCTCGCTCCCCGCCGTTGCCCACGTTTGCCCGGGCACGACCGCCGGAGCGGCCGGCGCCTGCGCGGTCGGCACCGGCACCGCCGGCTCCGACGGAGCGGCCACCGAGTCCTGCATCACCACGAAACCGAGCGCGATCAACATTCCCGGGAGACTATCAGCGCGGCCCGGAACGAGCCACCCGAGCTCACTCGACGCGCATCACACGCCACGTCGCGCCGTCGGCGTCGAGTTCCGCCGCAAGTCCGACCCACCGGGTCTGCGAGAGTCGCGCGCGGACGTCGCCGCTCTGGTCGGTCCGGAGCAGCTCCGCCCCGAGGCGCGAGTACTGCGGCCCGAACAGCGGATCGCTCCGCCCGAGGTGCGGCGGCCGCTCGAAGTTCCAGCCGAACTCACTCTCGGCGATCGAATACACGACTCGCCCGTCGAGAGTCACCACGTCGCACGACGTGATGAACCCGCCGGACGCTTCCGGATCTCGCCGCGGACCCTTGAGCACGTCTGACCAACGCACGGCGATCAACGGCGCGTTCCCGAAGGCTGCATACTCGACTGCGATCCGAGACGTGCGCGGGTCGTCGAGGAGCACGTCGACTTCTCCCGCCAACGCGCCGCGCTCAATGTCGACCAGGTACCAACGCTCCGCATGCTCAGGTCGGGTGCACGCAATCGCGAGCTTCGCAAAGGGCTGCCACAGCCAGGCCGACAGCATCGGGTAGTGAGGAGGAGGCCCCACCGTGCGCCGCCCGGCGCTCGACCTGGGGAATCGAAAGCCGCCACGCGACCGAGCCGTCGTCGCGGATCAGCGCGAGCACGAGTTCGAACGCGTCCTTCGGGCGGTACCGCTCATTGCGCCACTCCCATGTACGCGGTGCGGAGTAGCCGAGCAACATGTCGCCGCCATCGAGCGAGAGGCTTTGCACCTTCTCGGCCGTCGCGAGCAACCTGAGCGCATGGTCTCCGCCCGCGGATCGATCCGCGCGGTCCGTCGAGCCGCACGCCCAGAGGGTCAGGCACAACGCAGTCGCTGCCGGCAGCCGCACGAGACTTGCAAGTCCCGGTCGTCGCCTGCTTGCGAAGTGTCGACCGCACGGTCGTCCGACGCGCCACTCCTCGCGGTTGAGGAGTGCTCGACCTTCTGAGGGGGGACGATCGATCGCCGGCCGTGCGGTCCTCGTGTGCACGCGTCGGCGCGAGTCGTTCGGGTCACCCATTCTCCGTGCCCTCGTTCAGGATCGAGAGGTAGCGGTCGTAGACGAACAGGCGGTTGCGCCGCTTGCCGGTCAGCTCGCGCGCGATGCCGAGCTCGACCAGCAGGCTCATCGCGGAAGACGCTGCGGGGAACGAAAGTCGGGTCGCCGTACAGACCGCCGACATGGAGCGGATCGGATTGACCTTCAGAGCGTCGTGAACTCGAAGCGCGGAGCTCGCGCGTCTACCGGCGCATTCGACACGCGCTCGATCGTCCTTGAAGATCTCCCCCAGTCGGTTCGCAGTCCCAACCGCGCCGGATGCGACGTCGCGAACGCCCTCCAGGTAGAACTCGAGCCACGCTTCCCAGTCACCCTCCTTGCGGACGCGATCGAGCAACTCGTAGTAGATCGCGCGATGCTCTTTCAGGTAGAGGCTCAAGTAGAGCAACGGCTCTCGCAGCGCGCCCGATTCGCACAACAGCAGCGTGATCAGCAACCGACCGACCCGACCGTTGCCGTCGAGGAACGGGTGAATCGTCTCGAACTGCACGTGCGAGAGCCCGGCGCGGACGATGGCCGGCAATCCGTCGTCCTTGGCGTGCCAGAAGCGCTCCAGCGCGGCCGTGCACTCGATCACGGCCGCGTGGGGCGGAGGCACGAAGCTCGCGTTGCCCGGGCGCGTTCCGCCGATCCAATTCTGCGAGCGGCGGAACTCGCCAGGATCTTTCTCACTGCCGCGGCCACGCGAGAGGAGCACACCGTGGACCTCGCGCAGCAGGCGATTGGAAAGCGGGAAGCCTTCGCGTAGCCGGGCGAGTCCATGCTGGAGTGCCGCCACGTAGTTCGAGACTTCGACGACGTCGTCCAGCGGGGCGCCGGGTGCTTCGTCGAGTTCGAACAGCAGCAAGTCGGAGAGTGACGACTGGGTGCCTTCGATCTGCGAGGAGAGCACTGCTTCCTTCCGCACGTAGGTGTAGAGGAACAGCGACTTGTCCGGCAGCAGCGTGGACACACTGTCGAGCCGGCCCAGCGCGAGCGTGGCGGTCTCCAGCAACCGTCCGAGCCCTCCGTCGAGTTGGATCGGAGGGGTCGGCGGCAACGGCGCCGGCACGAACGCTTGGACGCGCTCGCCGCCTAGCGGCGTCACCTCGTGGTGACCTGTGATCCCTCGCTTCACGCTGGCTCGGCCCTAGTTCAGGATCCTTGAATAACGCTCGGCCTTATTAAGACTTCGGCCTCGAAGTCTGAACAACGGAGGACCGACCCGCAAGGACGGGCCTTTCCGCGGGGGTCAGACGCGGAGCTCGCGGGCGCGCGGCAGGCAGAGTTGGGCGAGCAGCCAGAGCTCCATCGCGAACGGGAAGTACCCGAGGTACCCGAGGATCGGCATCTCGAACACGCGTCCAAAATCGACGCCGGGGACGTGGTAGATCCACTTCGGGTCGCTCCAGAAGTTCCAGAGTTCCCAGAAGAAGCCGCAGATCAGTCCGCCGAGCCAGAGCGACATCCACGTGCGCCAATCGCCGCGCTCGAGGTCGCGCGAGAACGAGCGGCGGCCGAGGCGATGCGCGAGCGGCTCGAGCAGGAACACCAGAGACATCCATTCGAACGGGAAGAACCAGCGCGGCCACACGAGCATCGCGACGACCATCGCGACGCCGAGCGCCGCGTAGCTCGCGAGCTTCGGGTTCGTCACCTCCCAACGCGGCCCGCGCTCGAAACTCTCGACGAAACGCGCGCCGCGCACGAGCTCGGCGGTGCCGAACACCGCGGGCATCACCGTCGAGAACGAGATCGTCGCGAACGTGAAGTACTCCAGGTCGGTGAACGCGTCGCGCGACGTGTACTCCCAGTTCGCGAGGCGCGCGTTGATCGCTTCGAAGAGCCACCAACCGGGCGCGGAGAGCAGGAAGAGCTGAGCGTAAAGGCGCGGCGAGCGTGTCAAGATCGACGAGCCGTTGCGCAACACGCAGAGCCCGTCGACCACGAGCGCATACCCGACCCACAGCGGCGCGAACAACAGGTGCGTGCGCAGGCCGTCGAGCCCCCAGTTCGCCGCCCACGAGACCGCGACGAGCGTCAGCCCGAGCCCAAGGTGCTTCGGGAACCGTCCGCGGCGCGTCGAGTTCATCCCCTCCACGATACCGCCGAGCACGCTACGCCTTTGGGCGAGCGAAGCGAACCCGCGACGGGAGTAGACTCGGGCCATGTCGCTCTCCGTCACTGTCGTCGGCGCGGGCGTGATCGGGCTGACCGCCGCGCTGCGCCTCCAAGAATCCGGCGCGCGGGTCTCGATCGTCGCGCGCGAGCTGCCCCCGAACACCACGTCGAACGTCGCGGCGGCGTTCTGGCATCCGTACGAAGCGGGGCCGATCGAAGCGGTCGAGCGCTGGTCTCGGCGCTCGCTCGACGTCTACCGCGAGCTCGCGCGCGCGAACGTGCCCGGCGTCAGCGAGCGCGACGGCCTGATGGTCTTCGAGGCGAGCGTCAGCGAGCCCGCATCGCTGCGCGGCTTGCCCGGCGTGCGGCACGCGCGCGGCGACGAGCTCCCCGATCCCCGTTTCCGCGCCGGCTGGTTCTTTCCGTCGGTGCTCGCGGACACCGGGCCGTTCCTCGCGTGGCTGGTCGAGCGCGTGCGCGCGCGCGGCGCCGCGTTCGAGCAGCGCGAGGTGCGCTCGCTCGACGAGCTCGCCGGCGACGCGATCGTCCACGCGAGCGGCGTGTGGGCGGGTTCGCTGACCGAAGACCGCGAGATCCGGCCGTTGCGCGGACAGGTGGTGTCCGTCGGCCCGCTCGAATCGCGGACGCTCGTCGTGCACGACGAGCCCGGCCATCCGATCTCGTACGTCGTGCCGCGCGAGCACGACACGATTTGCGGCGGCAGCGCGGACCTCGATCAATGGGACACGCGCGTGGACGCGGTGCTCTCCAATCGCATCCTCGAGAGCTGCGCGCACCTCGCGCCCGAGGTCGCGTCGCGGCCGGTGCTCGGCGCGAAGGTCGGCCTGCGTCCGAAGCGCCCCAACGTGCGTCTCGAACGAACGCAGCTCGCCGACGGCCGCCCGGTCGTGCACGACTACGGCCACGGCGGCGCAGGCATCACGCTCGCGTGGGGCTGCGCCGAGGACGCGACCAGACTGCTGCTCGCCTGAAAGCAAACGATCCGGCGCCGCCATCGACGCCGGATCGCCATGTCATCTCTTCAGGAGTTGCGCACCGAGCTCCTCTGCGCGGGGTGTACGCTCCCCGTGCCGGTTGGGACGGCGCACGAGCTCCCTGTCGGCCGACGACACGCGCGGCTTGATCGAGCGCGCGCTCGCCTGCGCGAGCTTTTCGGCGCGGACGACGGAGGCGAATTGCGGCTTCTCGGCGCGCGGCGTCGCGGGCGAACGCCGCACGAAGTCCCTTTTGCCCTTCCCGCATCCGGCGCGGCTCGTTTTCGGCAATGACGAGTCGGCCGTGCGCGAGTGCGCGAGTGCGCGAGTGCGTGGGCGCGCGGCGTCCGCGAGCCAGCGCCACGAACCGGCGCGGCGTTCAGCGCCCGGCGCCGATTCGCCGGTACGCGTCCGCTTGCTCGAGCAGCCAGTACAGGTACCGGCGCACTTCCGCGCCGTTCTGATCGAGCGTCACGCGTCGGCGCAGACCGCGCAGCGAGAAGAGCTCGTCGCTCGGCGCGCGCTCGGTCAGTCCGACCAGGAACTCGTTCCACTTCGTCTCGTCGGGCAACCGCGCCGCGAGCGCGGCAGGATCGGATCCGGCGCTCTCCCAGAGCGCGTGGAAGTTGTCCAAGTGCTGTTGATAGCCGTCGCGGAGCTCGGTCGAGCCGCACACGAACGTCCGCGCGACCGCGTTGCGCAAGCCGCGGAAGTGGAACGCAGGCATGTAGAGCTGGCCGAGGCGACCGAAGAGTTCCGGGTGCTGCGGCTCGGGCACGATCGACTTCCACGTCTCGAAGTCGCCGAGCACCTCGTGCACCAGCCCGAGCGTGTCGACGTCCGGCATCTCGATCGACGCGCGCGACGCATAGGCGTCGTAGAGCGTGATGTTCGGGTACACGCCGCCGACGCGATCGGTGTACGCGTGGCCGAACGCGGCGAGCACCTTCTGATACGTGCCGTCGTCGAGCCGTTGCTCGACCAGCGCTTCCGCGAGGTCCCAGTACGGCGGCAGGCCGAGCAACGCGTTCTCGAACACGCGCCACGGATCGCGCTCGTTCGCGAGGCGCACCACGTCGCGTCGACCCCAGTCGTAGGTCCAGCCGCTGACCGCTTCGCGGCGCTCGAGCGCACCGAGGATCTCGCGCTCGGCGGTCGCGACGCGCGGATCGTCGGGCGTGAGCACGCGGCGCGGAATCGGCTGCTTCGGCGCGTGCGTCTCCGCGTCGTACCAGGCGAGCGGCGCGGCGTCGGGCCGCAGCCCCGGATCGATCTCCTCGCTGCCGAGCACGAAGCGCACGAGCACCATCTGGAACGACCCGATGTTCGCGCTCTCGATCGCGAGCGCCTCGACGAGCCCGACTTGCTCGTCCGGCGTCAGCGCGGCGAAGGCGGCGCGCGCGAGCTCGCGTTGCTCCCAATCGAGCAGCCGCCCGCTGGTGCGCGCGACACGGCGGGCCGAGCGCGGCGCGGACGCCGTCGTCCCCGGCGCGCCCTGCGCGGCAAGCTCGCTCCGTGCGGCCGCGTCGCTCTGCACGACCCAGTCGCTCTGCACGACGCCGTCGGACTGCGCGATCGGATCTCCGGCCGGCGGCTCGACCGCGGGCTCGCTTGCGGACGACGGTTGCGCCGCAGGAACGACCTCGACGGCGACTCCGGTGTCCGCGGCTGACTCCGCGGAAGCCGCGGGAGGCGCCGCGACGGCAGCCGACGCGTGCGGCGGCTCGGGGGCCGCGCAAGCGGTGAGGACGAACATGAACGCGAGGGGACGGATCCGATGCATGGCGAACACTCCGGGGCGAGAGTTTGCCACGTAGCCCCGCCTCTGCGCAGCGGTCACCTCGGGTCGGAGGCCGGCGCGATCGGATCGCGCTTGCGTGCCGGCGCGATGCGCTCGCTCGGACGCGGCGGATGCACGAGCTCTTGGTGGAGCTCCGGATAGACCTCGCGCGCCCACGTCTCGAAGTCGCGCCCTCCCCGCGTGTCGCGGAAGAGCTCGAAGAGCCGATCCATCGCGCGCTCGCGCCCGAGCCCGGCGTGGCCGGTGCGCCACGACAGATCGTCGCGCAGCGCGCGGTCGAGCTCCTTGCTCTCGACGACGAGCCCGTACACGACGCTCGCGAGCCCGGTCCGATCCGCGCCGTGCTCGCAGTGGATCAGCAGCGGATACGGCCCGCGGCGGAAGCACGCGATCAGCTCGACCAGCAGCTCGGGCTCCGGCAAACGAGTCGGACTGAACGGCAGGCCGACGAACTCGACGTCGACCTCGGCGCAGAGCGCTTGCTCCGCCGCGTACTCCGGCGTCGGATCGCTCGCCTTGCGCAGATAGAGCGCGCGCCGGATGCCGTGCTCGGCGACGAACGTGTGCAGCTCGTCGGGCGAGAGCTGCGCGCTGCGATACACGCGGTCGGCCGCGACGACGTGCAGGTTTCCGTTGCACACGCCGACATGCATTGCGCGCGACAACGACCACGACGACGAGCCCGAGCGCGGCCCCAAACGCGCGCATCGCGCCGAAACGTCCGAGCGCGGGCCCGTGGAGCGATCCGAGGAACCAACTCACGACGCGACGAACCTGATGCGCCGCGATCTAGGGAGCCTCGAGTGGGCATCGAGGCCCGCGCGCGGGCCGAGAAAGGAGGCCGGCCGCTCGCGCGGCCAGCCTCGAACCTCACAGAGGGTCCGACCCGTCGGTCAGCCGGCAGGCCAGTTCGAAATGCAGCGAGGCGGCGCCGCAGCGCGAGCCGCGGGTCTCGGCGCGCCACCGGCCTGCGCTTCGTTTGCGCGACGTGCGGTCGGGCGCGGCATCGAGCACCTCCTCGCGGAACGGGTCCGCGGATTCAGAGCGGGATCTCACTCTCGAGCTTCCCGCGAACGGACCGCGCGCGCCATGCGCCGAACAGGGCAGTCGTGGGTAGACGAGCCGCGCTCGAGGGTCGCGTGCGCGCTTCGCGAGGACCTCGCGCCTCCCGGAGGCGCGCTCAGCAGCTCGTGCGAGGCGCCGCGCCGCGTTCGATCAGCCAAACGCCGTCGCGCAGGAGCTGCGCCGGGCACGCGCGCGGATCGAGCGGCCCGAGCAACGCGCGTTCGACCGCCGCCGCCTTGTCGCGACCCTGCGCGTAGAGTATCGTCGTGCGCGCGAGCGCGATCGCCGCCGGCGTCATCGTCACGCGGCGCTTCGGCTTCTGCTCGACTTCGACCGGCACGAGCAAGCGCTCGCTCTCCTCGAACGCCGGCGAACTCGGGAACAGCGACGCGATGTGCCCGTCGGCGCCGAGCTCGAAGAGCATCACGTCGAAGCCTTCGTCGGGGAGTTCCTCGGCGTAGCGGTCCGCCGCCCATTCGAGGTCGTGGTGGTCGGCTTCGACGCGGTGGAGCTGGTGGGCGCCGATGCGCTGATTCTTCAGCAGGATCAGGTTCGCCGCGGCGAAGCGGCTCGCGGGATGTTCGGGCGGGACGCCGCATTCGTCGGTGAAGAAGAACTCGACCTTGTCCCACTGCAACGAGAGCTCGACGAACTCCTCGAACAACACCCGCGCGAACGAGCCGCCCGGCAACGCGACGAAGCCGAAGCCGCGCTCCTCGATCGCGAGCGCGAGCTCGCTCGCCGTGCGCAACGCGACCTTGCGCGCGAGCTCGGCGGGATCCGCGACGACTACGATCTCGGACATGGCGAGGAACGCCCCCTCGAAGGCGCTACTGCACGAAGCCCGCGAGCTTGCGCAACACGTATTGCAAGATCCCGCCGTGGCGGACGTACACGACCTCCTGCGGCGTGTCGATGCGAACGCGAGCGCGGAACTCCTTGGCCTTGCCCGCGTCGTCGAGCGCGCGCACGGTGACCTCGCGGCCGGACTTGAAGCCCGACGCGAGCCCCTCCGCGACGCCGAGCACGTCGAAGCGCTCTCGCCCGGTCAGACCGAGCGACTCCGCGGTCTCGCCCGCGAGGAATTGCAACGGCACGATGCCCATGCCGACCAAGTTCGCGCGGTGGATGCGCTCGTAGCTCTCGGCGATCACCGCGCGCACACCTTGGAGCAACGGACCCTTCGCCGCCCAGTCGCGCGACGAACCGGAGCCGTATTCCTTGCCCGCGAGCACCATCAGCGGCGTCTTCTCCGCCATGTACTTCGCGGCCGCGTCGTGGATCGCCATCTGCGTGTTGGTCGGCAGGTACATCGTCTCGCCGCCTTCGACGCCTTGGAGCAGCTTGTTCTTGATCCGAGCGTTCGCGAACGTGCCGCGAGCCATCACTTCGTCGTGACCGCGACGCGCGCCGTACTGGTTGAAGTCGGCGGGCTTCACGCCGCGCTCTTGCAGCCACTTGCCGGCCGGGCTCGTCGCCTTGATGTTGCCGGCGGGTGAGATGTGGTCGGTGGTGATCGAGTCGCCGAGGTAGGCGAGCACGCGCGCGCCGCGGATGTCGGCGAACGGCGCGGGCTGCTTCGCCATCGCGTCGAAGTAGGGCGCGCGCTTGATGTAGGTCGACTTCGGATCCCACGTGTACGTCGCGCCCTTCGGCACGGCGAGCGCGCGCCACTCCGCGCTGCCCTCGAACACGTTCGCGTAGGTCGACGTGAATTGCTCGGGCTTGACGGCGCGCGCGATCGCGTCGCGGATCTCCTTCTGGCTCGGCCAGACGTCGCGCAGGTAGACGGGCTTGCCGTCCTTGCCGGTGCCGATCGACTCGGTCTTCGGATCGAAGTCGACGCGGCCGGCGAGCGCGTAGGCGACGACCAGCGGCGGCGACGCCAGGTAGTTCGCGCGGATCTGCGCGTGGACGCGGCCTTCGAAGTTGCGGTTGCCGGAGAGCACCGCGGCGACGACCAGCGAGCCCTCGTCGATCCCCTTCGCGACCGGCTCGGGCAGCGGGCCCGAGTTGCCGATGCACGTCGTGCAGCCGTAGCCGACGGTGTGGAAGCCGAGTTGCTCGAGGAACGGCGTCAGCCCCGCTTCCTGCAAGTACGCGGTGACGACCTTCGAGCCCGGAGCGAGGCTCGTCTTCACCCACGGCGCGCGCCGCAGGCCGAGCTCGACCGCCTTCTTGGCGACGAGCCCCGCGGCGACCAACACCGACGGGTTCGACGTGTTCGTGCAGCTCGTGATCGCCGCCAGCACGACCGAGCCGTGGCGAAGCGTGCATCGCTCGCCGTCGATCGTGATCGCGACCTCTGTCTTCGTGCTCGGTTCGGCGACGGCGACGCCGGCCGCACCGACGCCGCCCGACTTCGCCGGCTTCGCGCCGACCAGCATGCCCGGCAGGTTGGTCTCGAAGTTCTGCTTGAGCGCGGTCAGCGCGACGCGGTCCTGGGGACGCTTCGGGCCGGCCATCGCGGGCTCGATCGTCGAGAGCTCGAGCTCGAGCGTGTCCGTGTACTCCGGCGTCGGCGTCGACGCGGTGACGAAGAGCCCTTGCGCCTTCATGTACGCCTCGACCAACGCGACCTGCTCGGCGCTGCGGCCGGTGAAGCGCAAGTAGTCGAGCGTGACTTGGTCGACCGGGAAGATGCCGCACGTCGCGCCGTACTCGGGCGCCATGTTCGCGATCGTCGCGCGATCGGCGAGCGAGAGCGACGCGACGCCGGGCCCGAAGAACTCGACGAACTTGCCGACGACGCCCTTCTTGCGCAGGAGCTCGGTGACGCGCAACACAAGATCGGTCGCGGTCGCACCCTCGGGCAGCTCACCCGACAGCTTGAAGCCGACGACCTGCGGCACGAGCATCGACACCGGCTGACCGAGCATCGCGGCCTCCGCCTCGATGCCGCCGACACCCCAACCGAGCACCGCGAGGCCGTTGACCATCGTCGTGTGCGAATCGGTGCCGACGACGGTGTCGGGGAACGCCTCGAGGCCGTTCGGGCCGTCCTTGGTCATCACGACCCGCGCCAGGTACTCGACGTTGACCTGGTGGACGATGCCGGTCGCGGGCGGCACCGCCCGGAAGTTCTGGAACGCCTGTTGGCCCCAGCGCAGGAAGAGGTAGCGCTCGCGGTTGCGCTCGAACTCGAGCTGGCTGTTCTTCGCGAGCGCATCGGAGTTCGCGAAGTAGTCGACCTGCACCGAGTGGTCGATCACGAGCTCGAGCGGCACGCCCGGGTTGATCTTGTTCGGGTCGCCGCCGAGCGCGACCATCGCGTCGCGCATCGCGGCGAGGTCGACCACCACCGGCACGCCGGTGAAATCCTGCAAGAGCACGCGCGCCGGCGTGAACGCGATCTCTTGATCGGGCTCCGCCTTCGGGCTCCACTTCAGGATCGCTTCGATGCTCGCGGCGTTGACGGCGAGGCCGTCCTCGTTGCGCAGCAGGTTCTCGAGCAGGATGCGCAGCGACCACGGCAGGCGGTCGAGGCGTCGGCCTTGTTGCTCGAGCGCCTTCAGGCTCGCGATCTTGTACGTCTTGCCGCCGACTTCGAGTTGGGTGCGGGCGCGGAACGAATCGTTCACGGGGTGCTCCTGTTCGCTTTGAAGGGCGAGGATGATACGGCACGCGGCCGCGTCCGCCCACGCCGGCGTCGCGGGGCTTGGATCCGTCGACTCGCCGCGCCGCTCTTCGACTGCGCGCCAACGCGGTGCGCGCCCGCACCGTGCTCGTCGCAGTCGCGGCGACGCGGGATGGGCGCACCGCGCCGCGCGGAGGACGCGCGGCGACTCAGCGTGGACCCACGCAGCCGCTCCGTCGCTTCGCCTCGACGCCATGGAGGCCCGGTTCGGAGCCTCGGCAGCCGCAAAGCCCGGTCAGACCCCGTCGAGGTGCCAGTCGCGCTCGAACGCCGGCCGCTTGCCCTTCTGGAGCACGAGCTTGCCACCGATCGGAGCGCGCGTCGGCAGGAAGTTGCGGTCGATGCGGCCTTCGAGCGTCATCGAAAGATCGAGCGCGAACACCGGATCGCCGATGTGCCACGAGTGAGCGAACGTGCCGAAGTACGTAGCCTTCTTGGGGTCGATCGACTGGAAGTGCTGCGAGCAGTCGACGTCGGCCGCCTTCGAATGCGCGTCCGCCGGCAAGCCGACGCGGCCCGCGCGCGGCGCGACACCGAGGCGCTTCGCATTCGAGATCGCGAGCACGTGATCGAAACCGTTCGTGTAGTTGGTCAGCCGCATGCAGCGATCGAACATCGGCCGCGCCCATTGCGAATCGTGCGCGAGCGAGCCGCTCGACACGTCACCGCCGATGAACGCGACCTGGGCGACGCGCCAGTCGCTCTTGAACAGCGAACCGTACTTCTCGGCCTGCGCGAACGCCTCCATGATCACGAACGCGCCGGTGCTGTGGCCGAGCAAGTGGACGTTGGTCTGGCAGCCGTCCGCCTGGCCGCGCGCGAGCACCGAAATGCCGCCGGTGACCATCGAGTGCGCGACTTCGGCCGCGTCGCCGCGGTCCTCGTAGTAGTTCAAGGTCGAGTCGTCGCTCGGCCAGTCGAACGAGATCACGATGCCCTTCCAACCGGCGGTGTGCATGTCCTTCTGGAGCCGCATCTGCCGCCGGCGGATGACCTCGATGTCGTTGTTGTAGCCGTGCACGAAGATCAGCACGTCGCCGGACTTGGCGACCAGCCCGTCGCGCATCCCGTCGGCGAGGTCGCGGACCTCCTGGGCCCAGTCGGCGACCTCGAGCTCGTGCTCGGGCTTCGGCACGGACTTCGGCGGCACCTTCAGGTAGCGGAGCTTGCCGGGCTCGGCCACGAACTCGCCTTTGTGTTTGTGGACGGCACGGGCACAGATCACGTACTGGTCGGACATCGGCAACTCCTCTGCTCTGCCGGACTTCGGGTGGACCAGGGTAGCCAAGGGGAACGCCGGCTCCACGCGCACGCGCGGCGCCGGAGAACGCGCCGGTCGGCGGTCGCCCCCGGGTTCGACCGAGCGAGCCCGCCTCGGACTTCCACCGCGCGCGACTCGACGCTAGTATCCCCGCCCTCTTTCGGGGGCTTAGCTCAGCTGGTAGAGCGTCGCGTTCGCAATGCGAAGGTCGAGGGTTCGACTCCCTTAGCCTCCACCACCGATCAGACCCGGGCCGGGGCGTTTCGCCACGGCCCGGGTTGTTCTTGGGCCGCCCCCCCCGCTCGCTTGTCGGGTCCCGGCTCGCCGCGACGACCGCTGCAACCCGAACCGCCAAGGATGGGTTGACGCACACGGCGCCCGCTAGAGTGTTGGACTGACGACGAGCAACACGCAGAGCGTTCACGCCCGCAACCAGAGGACCAGATGCTTACCGGCCTAGACCTGTCCAACTTCAAGGCGTGGGAGCGAATCCGAGAGATGCGCCTCGCGCGGCTCACCGGGTTGTTCGGAACGAACTCGTCAGGAAAGTCGAGCATCCTGCAGGTCCTGCTCATGCTCAAGCAAACGGCGGACAGTCCCGATCGTCAACAGGTGCTGTACCTGGGCGAGGAGAAGAGCGAACGAAGCCTTGCCGTCTTCGGCACGTTCGACGACCTACTCTTCAAGGGCGCGAAGCAACGATCGTTGGACCTGAAGCTGTCGTGGCGGACGCTCGAGGAACTCGTGGTCGCTGATCCGGAGGACGATGACGCAGAGCCGATTCTGAGCGGAAGTGATATCGCGATCGCGACCTCGGTGGGTGAGGACGCACAGGGCCGACTCGTCGTTGACGAGATGGCGTACGAGTTCGCCGGGTGCAGGTTCGCGATGCGGCCGCGGCCATCCTCGGACGGCCGCACGCAATCGAAGTACGACCTTTCCGTCGAGTCGGGTCCATTCAGCTTCAAGAAGAGCCAAGGCCGCCCGCCTGAGGGGCTTTCGCCACCGGTCAAGTTCTACGGCTTTCCGGACCAGGTCCGGGCCGCGTACCAGAACGCGGGCTTCCTCAGCGATCTCGAACTCGAGTTCGAGCGCCAAATGCAGCGCACCTACTACTTGGGTCCGCTTCGCGAGTACCCCTATCGCGACTACCGGTGGTCAGGCACGGAGCCGATGGACATGGGACGCCGAGGTGAGAAGGTCGTCTCCGCGTTACTGTCCGCGGCCGCGAGGGGCGCGACCGTCGGAAAGAGGAGAGGGAAGAGGCAACCTCTCGAAGCCAAAGTGGCGTGGTGGCTCAAGGAGCTCGGACTCATCCACGACTTCCAAGTTGAACCGATAAACAAGGAGAGCAATCTGTATCGCGTAAGCGTGCGACGATCAAAGTCGTCTGCTCGGGTTCTCCTACCTGACGTCGGCTTCGGCGTGTCACAGGTACTTCCCGTGATCGTCCTCTGCTTCTATGTCCCAGAGGGGTCAACGATCCTGCTCGAGCAACCTGAGATCCACTTGCACCCGAGTGTTCAACAGGGGCTCGCGGACGTGTTCATTGACGCGATCCAGACTCGTGGGGTTCAGATCATCGTAGAGAGCCACAGCGAGCACTTGCTTCGCCGTTTGCAGCGACGCGTCGCGGAGGGGAAGTTCAACAAGGATGATGCTGCGTTGTACTTCTGCGAGACACCGAATGGAGCGTCCACGCTGACGGGGCTAGACCTCGATCTTTTCGGACAGGTCCGCAACTGGCCACGTGACTTCTTTGGGAACGAACTGGAGGACATCGCGAAATCGATCGAGGCTGGCCGCAAGCGCCGCCAGAAGAGCGAGGCGTGAAGGAGTTCGTCGTAGACACCAACGTTGCGGCAGTCGCGCAGGGCTTCGCCGATCAGGCGGACCAGACGTGCGTCGATGCCTGCCAGGATTGGCTGATCGCCATCATGCGGGACGGCGGCCTGATCTTGGACGACGGCCGTGCCATCGTCGGCCAGTATACGAAAGTGCTTGGCTTTCGAGGGCGTCCCGGACTTGGAGAGAAGTTCGCGAAATGGGCAAACGACCGCCAGTTCGACACGACTTGCTGTCGCTTGGTTCATCTCACGCCGACGAAAGGACAGTCGTGGCGCGAGTTCGAGGAAGTGCCGGACCTTCCGTCGTTGCGATCGTTCGACAGGGATGAACACAAGTTCGTCGCCGCCGCAGTGGTTGGGGGCCCAGACACGCAGATCCTGCACGCGCAGGATTCCGATTGGGACCATCACGCAGCGATACTTCAAGGTGCTGGCATCCACCTGATCGCGGTGTGCAAGTCTGGCGAGACGGTCAAGCGACGATACTCGCGTCGTCGCAATACGCACCCCTAGCCCGTTGAAAAAGCCAGCTACTCGGCCGCGCGCGCTTCGGCGGAACTTCGTCGCGCTCCGAACATCGTGCTCGGCGGTCCTACAGGCCGCTCCCCGCTGCAAAGGCTCCGAGGGAGCCTTCGCCACGAACGCTTCGCGTTCTATCGCGGGGCCCTTGCCGCTGTTCTGTCGCAGTCCTCGTCTCGCCTTTGCGCCCTGTGCCTCGCTACGGCGCCTTCTTCAACGGGCTAGCGCCGTCGCACTCGCAACCCTCGAATCGAGGCGAAGCCCGGATTGCGAACAAGCGGGGCGGGGCGCTGTTTTTTGGCTCCAGCGCATCCCGAGCGCCTACTCCGACTCGGCGAGCTCCTGCGGCGGCGGCTCGCCGCCCGCGCGTGCGAGGCGTTGGATGTGCGCGGTGACCAGCATCGAGAGCACCACCGCGCTGCCGAAGACGTAGATGCCGTACTCGGGCGTCACGTCGGCGACCGGCCCGAGCTTCGCCGCGACGATCAAGACCGCGACGATGTAGACGTCGAGCATCGACCACTTGCCGAGCACCTCGAGCCGCCGCAGCGTGCGCTCGCGCTGATCGGGATCCATCTTGCCGAACCAGATCCAGAAGAGCAGCGCGAGCTTCGCGATCGGAAACGCGACCGACCAGAAGAACACGATCGCCGCGAGGATCCATTGGCCGTCGTCCCAGAGCCCGAACACGCCGGTCGCGACCGAGTACTCGTTCTCCCAGAAGACCATCTTCTCGATCTTCAAGAGCGGCACGTACAGCCCGAACGCGAGCAGCACGCTCGCGACGAGCAGCAAGAACGGCTCGCCGAAGCGACGCGGATGGATCTCGCGCAGCGAATGGAAAGGGCCGCTCATGGCCCCCCCATCATGCTTTCCGGCCGCGCCGAATCACGCGTCGAGCGCTTCGGGGCAGTCCCTGGGTCTCGAACTCGCGCAACGTCTCGTCGATCAGCTTGACGATCTCGTCGCCGAACGCCTCCGCCTGCCAGGCTTGGATGCCGTCGACGCCGGTGAGCTCGTGACGGGTACGCGGCTGCTTCTGGGCGAGCCGCAGCAGTCCGTGGCGATTGATCACCAGCGACGCGTCGAAGCCCTCGCGCTTCGCGCGGTCGGTGCGCCAGAGCTTCAAGCGCTCGTGGAGCTCGAAATCGGCGTCGGAGAGGCCACTGGTGCCGTCCTTCGCAGGCAGAGTGGGCGGCCGACGCAGCGGACCGAGCTCCTTCGCGTGCGCGAGCGCCGCGAGTACCTGGTCGCCGAGCTTGCGCGCTTGCCGCGGCGAGAAACCCGGCACCTGCGACAGCTCGCGCAGGCTCCTCGGTCGCCGCCGCGCGATCTCGATCAGCACCTCGTTGTTCAGGATCTTGAACGGAGGCAGGTCGGCGGCGTCGGCGGCCTCGTGACGCAGGACGAACAGCTCGCGCATCGCCTGCTGACCGTCTGGATCGAGCGCGCGAGCGCCCTTCAGACGCACGTACTCGTCGGGGCTGAACTCGGTGGGCGGCGGGACGAGTTGCTCGAGCCGCGCGCACTCGCCTTCGACGATCATCGCGCGGCGCATCGAGGCGAGCTCTTCGCGCTGCGCGTGCATCAACGGGATCAGGAAGTGGGTGTCGAGGCGCGCGTAGGCGAGCTGTTGCTCGGTCAGCGGCCGCGCGGCCCAATTCGAGCGCTGCAGCGACTTGTCGAGCTCGACGCCGAAGCGGTTCTTGAGCACGGTCGCGAGCCCGGGGTTCGGCTCGCCGAGCGCCGCGGCGGCGACGCGCGTGTCGAAGAGCTGCTTGAACTCGAAGCGGAAGCCCCGCTTGAGCATCAGGATGTCGTACTCGCCGTCGTGGAAGACCTTGAGCTTGGTCGAGTCGGCGAAAACCCGTCCCAGCGGCTCCAAGTCGACGTTCGCGAGCGGATCGATCAGGTAGTCGGTGCGCCCGACGGTCATCTGGACCAGACAGACGCGCTCGTGGAAGTTGAAGAACGAGTTCGCCTCGGTGTCGACGGCGATCTCGCTCTCGCGTTCGAGCTCGGCAAGCAGGCGCTCCATCGCCCGGCGCTCCTGAACCACGACCGGCGGCGGCAGTTCGGACGGCGTCATCGGGGTCGGTGAAGAGCGGGTACCAGGTGAGAATGAGAGGGTCGCCAGACTAACGGCGGGAACCGGCCCGGCAAGGCGCCGGAACAGGCTCCCGACCCCGAGAAGCAAGCAAGACCGCCTCGGGAAGCAGTCCAAAACCACGCCGGCCCCGCAGAACTGCGGAGCCGGCGTTGTGCGGGTGGCGAGGATGACGGGACTCGAACCCGCAACCTCTGCCGTGACAGGGCAGCGCTCTAACCAATTGAGCTACATCCCCGCAGTTGGGGCGAGAACTCTAACGAGCGGAACGCCCCGCGCCAACTCCCCCGCGCCAGGTTTCGGCGCTTGCTCGCGAGGAACGCCAGGCCGGGCTGACGGGCGTCGCGCGCCCCACGAGGCCGGGACGGGACTTCGCCCCCAGCGCGCGGGTTGCGTACGCGGCGCGGGCCCTGTCGCCCACCGGATGCGCGAACGAGCGCGGCCGTGCGCACTCGACGACTCACGGTGGTGACCCCTTTCGCCCTGCGACCCTCGGTCGAGTCGATCCCACGCGGTGCGGCGCGATCGAGACTCGCTCGCCAGCGACGGCGACCCGGGAGTGACGCCTCAGATCCGAGGTGTGGAGGCGCCGCGTCACGCGCCGCTCGGACGGAGTTCGTGCGCGGTCCGCTCGCCCGCGCGGCCCGGCGGAATGGCAATCGACACTCCGAACGCGATCGCCCCGGGAGCTCAACGGCGCCGGCCGCGCCGCGAATGCGACCGGAGGTGAACGGGCGTCGGTCGGCCTTGGGGATCGAGCTCGGCAGCTACCGCGCCGAAGGAGCCCCCGACACCGCCCGGCGCTTCGGCACAGCCATGCGAGGCAGTCACGCCTCGGCCGCGAAACGCGATTGTAAGTCTATTTTTGCCAGCTAGTTGCGCCGCCGCTAGCCTGGAGCCCGCACCGCGCGCGCGGCGCTCATCCGGCGGATGCGCTCGATCGGATAGAGCGCGGCGAGCAACGTGACGGCGACCGCGCCCGCCCACGCGAGCCCTAGGTCGAGCCCTGGGCTCGCCAGCGGCAACGGCAGGCCGGAGATCACGACCAGCGACCGCACGATCACCGGCGTCACCGCCCAGCCGAGCAGCACGCCGAGCGCGCCGCCGACCGCGCCGATCACCGCCGCCTCGAGCAGGATCGAGCCGGAGATCTGGCGGAGGCTCGCGCCGAGCGCCTTGAGCACGCCGAGCTCCTTCGCGCGCTCGAGCGCGGCGAGCAGTTGACCGTTGAGCACGCCGATGCCCGCGAGCATCACCGTCAACGCGACGATCACGTCGAAGAGCACGAAGTCGCGCTCGATGTCGGTGGTGAACCACGCGAAGAGCGACGGACCGCTCTCGACCGAGACCTGCGCACCCGGGAGGAACTCCGCGAGCGCGGTGCGCACCAGCGGCTCCATGTCCTTCGGCCTCACGCCCGATCGCAGCCTGACCGCGATCGAGTCGACGGTTTCGTCGTCGATGCAGAACGTGCGCTTGGTGTGCTTGTCGGAGGTGATCGCGTACAAGCGCTCGTCGGGGTGCGGGAAATAGCCGTACTCGTCGGAGATCGCGAGGATCGGCCAGCTCTGCACGTCGCCGCGCGACGGCGCGACGTGGATGAAGTCGCCGACTTGGTACTTCTGTTGGCCGGCGAGTCGCTTCGAGACGATCACGCCGTTCTCGCGCCGCATCTTCTCGATCAGGATCGGTTGGTCGCGACAAGGTCCGTACTGGGCAAGCTCGTCCTCGTCCACGCCGAGTAGCAGGAACGGCACGTACGTGCGCGAATCGCCGGGCTCGACGCCGATCACGTCGGGGTACGTGTGCAGGTGCTTGGCGAGCGCGTCGAAGTCGACGCTCGGGAGGTTGCGCACGAAGACCTTGTCGTAGAACGCCTCGCGGCCCCAGACCGCGATCTCCTTCTCCAAGCTACCGGTCATCCCGCGCAGCCCGACATAGCCGGACGTCACCAGCGCCATCGCGGCGACCGAGCCCGCGATGCGCGTCGGGTTCTGGACCAGCGAACGGGCAGCGAACTTGCCCGCGAACGGCCAGAAGATCTCGAAGGGGCGCGCGAGGCGCGCGCAGATCCACGCGACGACCGCGGGCGCGACCAACGGGACGCTGACGAAGAGCGCGACGACGCCGAGGCCCATCAAGAGCACGCCGACGAGCTCCGCCTGCGCCTCGCCGATCACCGGGACGAGCTGGAAGTAGACCAGCGGCAACACGACCGCGAGCAGCAGGAACGCGAGCCACTGGAAGCCGCGCGCGACGCCGGTCGCCCGCGCGCCGTCGTCCCCGCGCAACGCCGCGACCACGTTCGCTCCGCGCGCCTTCATCAGCGGGTAGATCGAGCCGACGAGCGAGATCCCGACGCCGGCGGCGACCAGCGGCAGGATCGTCGCCCACGGCACGTCGAACACCTTGATGTGCTCGCCGGCGCCGACGGTGGTGATGCCGTGCAGCAGGAGGAAACGTGCGCCGCAGAGTCCCGCGACGAGCCCGACGACGCCCGCGGCTCCGGCGATCAGCAGCGCCTCGCTGAGGAACACCCGCGCGATCTGCGCGCGCGTCGCACCGAGCGCATTGAGCACTCCGATCTCGCGCACGCGCTCGACGAGCGACATCGAGAGCGTGTGGAAGATCACGTAGAGCCCGAGCACCATCGCGAGCAGCCCCGCGAAGCGCACGCCGTTGCGGAACGCGCGCTCGTCGGCGGCTTGGCCGACGATCACGCTCTTCTTGAGCTGGTACGACCACGCTTGGCCGAGGCTCGACTGCAGGTTCTCGAGGTCGACCTGCGGGTCCTTCTTGAGCCAGTAGCGCGTCTGGACGTGCGCACCTTCGTACAGCGTCGCGCCGTAGCGGTAGTCGAGCACGCAGACATCGCCCGCCGACTTGCGACCGAGGCCCTCGCGCGTCAACACGCCGACGATCGTGCAGGTCAACGGGTCGGACGCGCGCGCGGCGAGCTTCTGCCGGTCGCGCCATTCACCGTCGACGCACTCGCGCGCCGGCGCGCGCGCGGGACGCGCGACGAGCACGCTGTCGCCGAGTCCGAGCCCGAGCCGCTCCGCGAGGTTCTCGCCGACCAACACCTCGGCGACGCGCGCGTGCGCGTCGATCAGCCGACCGCGCGAGACGCGCAGCGCGCCGAGTTCGCCCGCGTGTGTCGCGTCGAGCGCGATCAGGTGGATGCGCTCGGGCTTCTCGCCCGCGCGATCGCCCGGGATGATCAGCGCGTCGCTCTGGAACGACGCGGTCACCGCTTTCACGCCGGGCACGCGCGCGAGTTCGGCGCGCGGGTCGGTGACGATCCCCGACGGCGCGACCTCGATCTCGGCTTGCCAATCGGGATCGGCCGACAGCGAACGTCCGAGCACCGTGTTGTGGTCGAGCGTGAAGACGCATACCGAGGTCGCGATGCCGATCGCGATGCCGAGGATCGAGAAGAGCGTGCGACTGGGCTTGCCGAACAGACTGCGATACGCGAGCGTCGAAGCGAGGCCCATCAGATCGCGAGCTCCGTCAGCGCCTCGTGGACGTCCGACACCGCGATCCCAGGGCCGCGCAGGACGCGCGGCGAGAGCTCGCCGTCGACCAGGAACATCACGCGATCCGCGAACGTCGCGTCGCGCGGATTGTGGGTCACCAGCAGAATCGCGCGCCGATCCTCCTCGCAAACGCGGCGCAGGAGCTGCATCACCTCGAGCCCGGCTTTCTGCGAGAGATTGCCCGTCGGCTCGTCCGCGAGGATCAGCGGTTGGCCGCCCGCGAGAGCGCGCGCGATCGACACGCGCTGCATCTCGCCGCCGGAGAGCTGGTGCGGGAACGCGCCGGTGCGCTTCTCGAGGCCGACGCGCGAGAGCAGCGAGCGCAGGTACGGCTCCTCGAGCGCCGGCCGCTTGCCCGCGATCGAGAGCGGCAAGCCGACGTTCTCGAGCACCGTCAAGTTGCCGAGCAAGTTGAAGAACTGAAAGACGTGCGCGATCGCGTCGCGACGCAGCCGCGTGCGCTCGCTTTCAGAGAGTTTGCGCAGGTCCTTGCCGCGCAGCTCGATCGCGCCCGCCTGCGGCTGGTCGAGACCGGACACGAGGTGCAAGAGCGTCGACTTGCCCGAGCCGCTCGGTCCCATCACGCAGACGAACTCGCCTTCGTCGACGTGGAACGCCACGTTCTTCAGCACAGGCGCGCTCTGGTCGCCGCCGTCGTGGAACTTGAAGAGGTCGCTGACGCGCAGGATGTGGGCCATCCCCCCATCGCACACGCACGCGCAGTGCGCCGTCAAGCGTCGTCACGCATCGACGTGCAAGTCTTCCGCTCGCGGCGCGCGCGATTTCGCGTTGCGTTTCGGAGCGCGGCGACAACCACAACCGGCTCGGCCTCCTTGTCGGCGCAAAGCGCTTTTTACAGGCGCCGGAGGGGCCGGTGGAGCGCACCGCCGGCGCGCCGGCGTCACGGAGTTCGGTAGAACTCGATCCAGTCGAGCTCGAACTCGAACTCGCCGAGCTCGTTCGAGCCCCACGGCACGCGCGCGTCGATTTCCAGCCCGACCAGATCGCCGGCGCCCCACGGCACGGGCTTGCCGACTCCGAGCTGTTGGAGCGTGCGGAAAGGGATCTCGACGTCCTTCCACTCCGGCCCGAGCTCGAGCGACGTCGCAAAGCCGTTGAAGTCCTTCACCGCGGCGCGATTCAGCGTGAAACTCCACGAGCGCTCGGTGCCGCGCACTCGCAGGCGCACGCCGTCGTAGTCGCCGGCGTCGAGCACGCGCTCGCCAGGATCGGCCGCGCGCGCGCCGCCGCCGAGCGCACGCTCGTCGTCATCGGCCGCACGCTCGTCGTCATCGGCCACGCGCTCGGCGGTTGCGTCGAAGCGCAACGCGACGCCCGCGAACGGCCCGTAGGCGAAACCAGCGCGCAGCTCGCCGTCGACGCGCAGGACGCCGTCGCGCACAGCGATCGTCGCGCTCGACTTGCCGCCGGCGACGGTGTCGGACGCGGCGGTCCATTCGGTCGCGTACGCGCTCCGCACGTCGCCGTCGTCGAAGTCGTCGATCCGCGCCGGCACGTCGGAGCCGACGCGCGCCTTCGCGGGACCGGCCGCTTGCGCGGCGAGGCGCCGTGCGTGCGCCGCGCGATCGAAAGGCACGCCCGACTTGAACACGTCGACGACGTTCCAGACGTCGGAGATCGTCGTCGAAGGCTCGCCGCGGACGACGACGACGTCCGCGATCTTGCCGGGCGCGAGCGAACCGAAGTCGCGCTCGACCCCGAGGATCCTTGCGGAGTCGAGCGTCGCGGCGCGCAGCGTCCGCGCGGGACTGAGACCGGCTTCGACGAAGAGCGCGAGCTCCTCGAGCAGGGCCGGACCGTGCGGCGTCAGCGGATTGCCCGCGTCGGTGCCGGTGCCGAGCAGCACGCCGGCGTCGGCGAGCGTCTTCAGGTTCGCGAGCCACTGCCGGTCGCCGGCGGCGAAGTCCCCCGACGTCGCCCACGTGCTTCCGTGCCCGGACGCGACGTTCTCGTAGAGCTCGGCCCCGAGCGCGCCGAGCGTGAGCTCGTGCGCATACGGCGAGCGCTCGCTGCCCGCGCGCTTCGAACCGAGCACGACCGAGAGCGTCGGCACGTACGCGACGCCGCGGGTCTTCATCGCGCTCGCGAGCGCGTCGTCGACCGCGCCGACGAACACGCCGTGCGCGAGCACGCTCGCGCCGTGCT
>JACRIN010000039.1 GCA_016220085.1 Planctomycetota bacterium | reverse complement strand
GATTGCGGCTGCGGCGTGCCGGACACCGACACCGACGGCGATGGGACGCCCGACTGCAACGACGGTTGCCCGAACGATCCGGCGAAGCTCGCGCCCGGCGATTGCGGCTGCGGCGTGCCGGACACCGACACCGACGGCGATGGGACGCCCGACTGCAACGACGGTTGCCCGAACGATCCGGCGAAGCTCGCGCCCGGCGATTGCGGCTGCGGCGTGCCCGACACCGACACCGACGGCGACGGGACGCCCGATTGCGTCGACGGTTGCCCAAACGATCCGGCGAAGCTCGCGCCGGGCGACTGCGGCTGCGGCGTCGCCGACGTCGACGGCGACGGCGACGGTACCGCGGACTGCATCGACGGCTGCCCGAGCGATCCGAGCAAGACCGCTCCCGGCCTGTGCGGTTGCGGCGTTGCCGACGCCGACCAGGACATCGACGGCGTCGTCGATTGCTTCGACAACTGTCCGTCGGTCGCGAACACCGATCAGGCGGACGGCGACTTCGACGGCGCCGGCGATCTCTGCGACAACTGCCCGACCCTCGCGAACCCGACGCAGTCCGACTGCGACCAAGACGGCGTCGGCGATGCGTGCGAGATCCTCGCGGGCGAGCCCGATTGCGACGCCAACGGGGTGCCGGACGCGTGCGAGCTCGCCGGCAACGACTGCAACCAGAACGGAGCGCTCGACGTCTGCGACATCGCGCTCGGCGTCAGCCTCGACCTCAACGCGAACCTGGTGCCCGACGAGTGCGAGGGCCCGTCCGGCACGCCCTTCTGCTTCGGCGACGGCACCGGCGTCGCGTGCCCGTGCGGCAACCCAGGCGCGATCGGCGAGGGTTGCGCGAACTCGACCGGGCTCGGCGCGAAGCTCACGAACCTCGGCGGCACGAGCGTCTCGCTCGACGACGCGCAGTTCGAGGTCAGCCAGCTCCCGACCAACAAGTTCGGCTTGCTGTTCCTCGGCACGACGCACTTCGGCGCGGGCCTCGGCACGCCGTTCGGCGACGGGTTGCTCTGCGTGCAACCGAAGTTCCGGTTCTCGGTGCGAAGCTCCGGCGCGACCGGCAGCTTCGTGGTCGTGAATCCGGCGTCGATCACGCCGACGTGGATCACGCCGGGCGCGACGCGCTACCTGCAGGCGTGGTTCCGCGATCCGAGCGGACCGTGCGGCACCACTTACAACTTCTCGAACGGCTGGGCGGTGACTTTCACTCCCTGATCGTTCGAACGCGATGAACCGACCGAGCGTGTCCCCCGCGGGGCGCGCTCGCTCGCTTTCGCGCGGCGAGGCCGCGGGCTACGATCGCCGGCTCGACATGGCGAAGCAGAAAGCAGACGTCGCGGCCGCGAGCGGCGAGCCCGTCACGTGGTTGCGGCGCCTCGCGCCGCTGGTCGTGCTGCTGGTGTCGTTCGCCGCATTCGCGCCCGCGCTGTCGCAGGGCTTCGCCGCGCTCGACGACGACTACAACTTCCTCTACCAGACCGAATGGGCCGGCCTCGACGACCGGCACCTCGGCTGGATGTGGACGACGTCGTGGCTCGGTCACTGGCAGCCGCTCTCGTGGATGAGCCTCGCGTTCGACCTCGAGCGCTCGGGTGCGCCCGCGATCGCCGGCGGCAATCCGCAAACCGTCGCGGCGGTGTTGAACCAGCACGGCGTCGCCGAGGCGATGCACCAGACCAACCTCGGCTTGCACGCGCTCGGTGCGGTGTTCCTCTTCTTCGCGCTGCGCCGGATCCTCGCGCTCGCGTTCGAGCGCGAGCTCGGCGACGCGACGATCGAGGTCGCCGCGCTCTGCGGCGCGCTGCTGCACGCGATCCATCCGTTGCGCGTCGAATCGGTGGTGTGGGCGACCGAACGCCGCGACGTGCTCTCGGGGATGTTCCTGTTCGCGTCTCTCGCGGCGTGGCTGCGCGCGCGGGCGGTCGGCGGCTTTGGCTGGACCGGCGTGTCGCTGCTGCTGTTCGCGTTGTCGCTGCTCTCGAAGGCGTGGGGAATGACGTTCCCGGTGGTGCTGATCGCGCTCGAGCTCTTCCCTCTGCGCCGCCTCCAGCGCGAGCCGGACACGAGCCTCGCGCGCGTGGTGTTCGAGAAGTGGCCGTACTTCGCGCTCGCGGTCGCCGCGGCGGCCGCGGCGGCGTGGGCGCAGAGCGAGAGCGCCGCGGTCGTGTCGTGGGTGGAGCACGGGCTCTTCCAGCGCGCGGCGCAGGCGGCGTACGGGCTGGTCTTCTACCTCGGCAAGTCGCTCTGGCCGGTCGACCTCTCGCCGATGTACATCCTCGAGCGCGAGCTCGACCCCACGCGGCCGGTGTACCTCGCGTCGCTCGGCGCGGTCGCGGTCGCCGTGCTCGGCGGCGCGTTCGCGTGGAAGCGTTGGCCCGGCGGCGTCGTCGCATTCGCGCTGTACGCGGTCGTGGTCTCGCCGGTGCTCGGATTCTTGCAGAGCGGCGCGCAGAAGACCGCGGATCGCTACACGTACCTCGCGTGCATGCCGCTCGCCGCGTTGGCCGCCGCCGGGCTGGTCGCGCTCGCGAAGCGGCGCGCTCTCGCCGTGTGGCTCGGTGTCGTGCCGTTGCCGCTGCTCTTCGCGCTGTCGTGGCAACAGACGAAGATCTGGGGCGATCCGGTCGCGCTGTGGGAGCGGGTCGTCGCCGTCGAACCGGATAACTACTTCGGTCAACACAACCTCGCCGCGCAGCTTCGTCTGCGCGCCGACCGCTCGGGGAATCCGGCGGAGCGCACGCCCGCGTATCGACGCGCGATCGAGCACGAGCGCGCGTCGATCGCGGCGCACCCGTTCCGCGGCAACGAGGGCGCGCGACACGATCTCGGCGCGCTGCACCTGTTGCTCGGCGAGTTCGACCAAGCGGAAACGGCATGGCTCGAATGCGTCGAGGTCACGCCGGACAACGTGCAGTGCTTGGAGGAGCTGCGCCGGCTCTACATGTCGCGACGCGAACTCGACAAGGCGAAAAAGCTGTTCGACGAGGTGCTCGTCGCGCTGCCGCCGAACGTCGGCGCTCGACAGCTCTACGCCGAGCTCCTGCTGCAACAAAACGACCGCGCCGGCGCCGAACGCGTCTGGCGCGAAGGGCTCCGCGCGGAGCCGCGGTGGGTCGCGGGCGCGATCGGACTCGGACAACTGGTGTTGTCGCAAGCCAAGCTCGGCGAAGCAGAGGCGTTGCTGCGGCAGGCGGTGTCGCTCGACGGGCGCCAGGTCGAGGCGTGGGTCGCGCTCGGGCAGGCGCTGCGCGCGCAACGCAAGGTCGGGGACGCCGAGCAGTGCTGGCAAACGGCGCTGATGCTCGCTCCGGGGCATCCGACGACGACCCAACTCCTGCAGAAGAGCCGCCAGGACGCGGCGGCCGGCCGGTAGGGCGAATCCGCGGCGTCGCGAGCTGCGTAGAGGTCCCGACCACGATGCTCGCCGCGCTCTCGCTCGCCGCTGCGCTCGTCGCGGCGCATCCGAACTCCTTCTCGAGCTCGGTCGTGCGCGTCGACGGCGCGCGCGTCGCGATCGAGGTCCGTTGCCAGGCGCGGTCGCTCGTCGAGGCGTTGCCGCTCGACGGCGACGCCGATGGCGTGCTCGCGCGCGAGGAGCTCGCTGCGGGGCGCGACACGGTCGAGCGCTACGTGCGTGAACGCTATCGCGTCTTCGCGTCGGTCGACGACGCGGGTGCGACCAGCGCGCTGCTCGAGCTTTCGCTCGGCGACCTGGAGCTCGCGCCGCCGCTCGGCGCCGGCGACGAACCGTTCGTGCTCGCCACGCTTTCGGCGCTCGCGCCGGAGGAGCTCGACGTGCTCGCGGTGCGCTGCACGCTGTTCGTCGAGTCCAATCCGTTGCACCGCGACACCTGCACGGTGATCTGGAACGGCGGCGAAGAGGCGAGCTGGCTCTTCCCCGAGGCCGGCGAGGTCTTCCGCTTCGTTCCGGACGATCGCCGCCGCCCGGGCGTGTTCGCCGCCTACGTCCGGCTCGGCGTCGAGCACATCCTGACCGGTTTCGACCACCTCGCGTTCGTGCTCGCGCTGCTGCTCGCCGCGCCGCGGCTGCGATCGATCGTCGGCGTCGTCAGCGCGTTCACCGTCGCGCACACCTCGACGCTCGCGCTCGCGTCGTTGGACCTCGTGCGCGTCGATCCGCGGTGGGTGGAGATGGCGATCGCCCTTTCGATCGCGTACGTCGCCCTGTTGAACCTGCTGCAGCGCCGGCCGAGCGCGCGGTGGCTCGAGGCGTTCGGCTTCGGCTTGATCCACGGGCTCGGCTTCGCGAGCTCGGTCGCCGACGCCTTGCTGGTCGAGCGGCTCAAGTTCACCGCGCTCGTCGGCTTCAACCTCGGCGTCGAGCTCGGGCAGCTTGCGGTCGTCGTGCTCGCGTTCTGGTGCCTGCGCAGCCTGCCCGGCGAGCGCACGGCAGACGGCGAGCGCGCGACTGACGGCGCGACGTTCATCGCGCCGCGCGGCGTCCGGCGGGTGCTCGCGGTCGCCGCGATCCTGTTCGGCCTCTACCTCTTCTTGGAGCGCGCGGGCTGGCTTCCTGGGGTTGCTTGACGTTTCGCGGGGTCTTGACTGGATCTTGATCTTCGGGCGGTTTGCTTCTCCCGAACGTAAAGAAGCCAACCGGGTGGCGCAGTGGCGTCACCGCAAGCCACGCCTCCATTCACGGCCCCACGCAGAGGGTCGAACCGCCCATGAAGATCCAGGCCCTGTTCCAGACCGCGCTCGCGACCCTCGTGGTCGCCGCCTCTCCGGCGTTCGCCCAAGTGGTGAAGGTCGACGCGAAGATCCCCGAGTACAAGGCGGTCGACGGCGTCTCCGGCAACCTGAAGAGCATCGGCTCCGACTCGCTCAACAACCTGATGACGTTTTGGTCGGAGGGTTTCCGCACCCTCTACCCGAACGTCAAGACCGAGATCGAGGGCAAGGGCTCGACGACCGCGCCGCCGGCGCTGATCGAGGGCACGGCGCACTTCGGGCCGATGAGCCGGCCGATGAAGAGCGCCGAGATCGACGATTTCGAGAAGAAGTACGGCTACAAGCCGACCGGCGTGCCTGTCGCCGTCGACGCGCTCGGCGTGTTCGTCCACAAGGACAATCCGATCCAGGCGCTGACGCTCCAGCAGATCGACGCGGTCTTTTCGAAGACGCGCAAGGCCGGCCATGAGAAGGACGTCGTCACCTGGGGCGATCTTGGACTGACCGGCGAATGGACCGCGAAGCCGATCAGCCTCTACGGCCGCAACTCGGCGTCGGGCACCTACGGCTACTTCAAGGAGCACGCGCTCTGGAAGGGCGACTTCAAGGACACCGTCAAGGAACAACCGGGCAGCTCGTCGGTGATCCAAGGCGTCGCGAGCGACAAGTACGCGATCGGCTACAGCGGCATCGGCTACCTGACCGCCGACGTGCGCGCGGTCCCGGTCGCGCCGGACGCGAAGTCGGCGGCGGTCGCCGCGGACGCCGCGCACGCGTACTCCGGCGAGTACCCGCTCGCGCGGATGCTCTTCGTCTACGTCAACTGCAAGCCCGGCTCGCAGCTCGATCCGCTGCGCCGCGAGTTCCTGCGCTACGTCCTGTCGCAACAGGGCCAGCAGGTCGTCGTCAAGGACGGCTACTTCCCGGTGACCGCGCGGATCGCCGAGGGCGCGCTGAAGTCGATCGGGCTCGACGTCAAGCTCCTGGAAGCGGGCACGATCAAGTGATGCAAGGCGGCCAAACGGCTCGCCGAACGCGCGACACGGGTTTCTCCGCGAGTCTTCGCGGGGAGGCCCGTGCTCGCGTCGTCGGAGCCGTCGGGCGACCCGGGCGCTTCGCGCGAGGCGTCCCGTGGTGACCCGTCGCACACGCCGCGTGCGAACCACGCGCACCAGCGTCCGCGTTGCGGAGCGCATCGCTTCGACGCTGATCTCGATCGGCGGGCTCGGCACGATCGCCGCGGTCTGCCTGATCATGGTCTTCCTGGTCTGGGTGGTCGCGCCGCTGATCGGCGGCGCCACGCTCGACGAGGAGAAGCGCGTGACGTTCGCCGCCGGGCCCGCCGAAGGCACCGGGTCCATCGGAGGCACCGGGCCTGCCGAAGTCGACGCTCGCATCGTCGAAGCGCAAGTCGACGAGTACCGCCTGCTTTCGTGGTCGCTCGACCACGACGGCGGCCTGCGCGTGCGTCGGCTCGACAACGGCGACCTGCTGGTCGAACGCACGCTCGTCGACGGCTCGCGGCCGAGCGCGCTCGGCGTCGATGTCGAGCGCGGGTCGCTCGCGCTCGGCTTCGCGGACGGCTCGGTGCGCATCGGCTCGATCGGTTTCGGCGCGGAGCTGCTCGCGGGCGCCGACGCGGGGCCGTACTTGGCGCTCGGAGCCGGCGAGCGCACGACCGACGGCGAGCGCGTCGTCGAGCGCTCGAGCGACGGGTTCCTGCGCGCGCAGCGCTGCCGCGTCGAGGTCGGAGAGGTGCTCGACACCGGTTCGAGCTCCGCGGTGGTGCTGATCGACCAGATCGAGACCAACTCGGGGCGCACGCTCGCGACCTACCACGCCGATCGCACGCTCGCGCTCTACCGCGTCGTCGAGCGCGAGAACTTGCTGACCGGCGAGATCACGCGCAAGTTGGTGCAGGGCTCGGTCGCGTACGCGCAGCCGGAGGGCTTCGAGCCCGCGGCGCTCGCGGTGTCTTCGGGAGGTTCGAGCACCTTCCTCGTGTCCGCCGACGGCCGCGTCGCGCGATTCGACACGCGCGACCTCGAGGCGCCCGAGCTCGCGGAGACCGTCGATCTGTTGCCGGACTCCGAGGCGCGGATCACACGGTCGCGGTTCTTGCTCGGCCGCACCACGCTGCTCGTCGCGGACGATCGCGGCGGCGTCGGCGCGTTCTTCGTGGTCAAGCCCGACGGCGCGACGACGCCCGACGGCGCGACGTTGGTGCGCGCGCACGAGTTCGGTCGGCCCGGAGCGGCGGTCGCCGCGCTCGCGACTTCGCAGCGCACGCGCCTGGTCGCCGTCGGTTACGCCGACGGCGAAGTGCACGTGTTCAACGTCACCAGCGGCAAGGACCTCGTCGCGCTCCGAGTTCCCGAGCCCACGCTCGCGCTCGCGCTCGCACCCAAGGACGACGCGCTGGTCGCGTTCGGCGCGCACGGCGCCAGCGCATGGGGTTTCGATCCCAAGCACTCCGAGGTGACGTTCGCGGCGCTCTTCCGTCCCGTGTGGTACGAAGGCTACGCGGGTCCGGAGCACGTCTGGCAGTCCTCGAGCGGCACCGACGACTTCGAGCCCAAGCTCGGCCTGCTGCCGCTGGTGTTCGGCACGCTCAAAGCGACGTTCTACTCGCTGCTCTTCGGCGTGCCGATCGCGATTCTCGCGGCGCTGTTCTCGAGCGAGTTCCTCTCGCCGCGCGTGCGCGTGCCGATCAAGTCGACGGTCGAGATCATGGCGGGGCTACCGAGCGTCGTGCTCGGCTTCCTCGCCGCGGTGATCTTCGCGCCGTTCGTGCAGGAAGTCGTTCCGGCGGTGCTCGCGGGGCTCGCGACGTTGCCGCTCGCCTTGCTCGCCGGGGCGTACCTGTGGCAGCTCTTGCCGCAGCGCATCGCGCTGCGCTTCGCCGACGGTCGCCGGTTCGTCTGCATCGTCGCGATGCTGCCGGTGGGCGTCGCCCTGGCGGCGTGGCTCGGTCCGTGGGTCGAGCGCTGGCTCTTCGCCGGCGACGTCGAGCAGTGGCTCGCGGGCGAGCGCGGCGGCGCGCTCGGCGGCTGGATGCTGCTCTTCGTGCCGCTCGCCGGATTCCTGGTCGCGTTCGCGAACGGACGCGCGCTGACGCCGTGGTTGCGCGCGCGCTCGTTCGGGTGGGGTCGCGCGGCGTGCGCGCGAGCGGATCTCGTGCGCTTCGCGTTCAACGTCGTCGCGACGGTCGTGGTCGCACTCGCGCTCTCCGCCGCGGTCGCGGGCCTCGGCTTCGACGCGCGCGGTTCGTTCGTCGACACCTACGTGCAGCGCAACGCGCTCGTGGTCGGCTTCGTGATGGGATTCGCGATCATCCCGATCATCTACACGATCGCCGAGGACGCGCTCACCAGCGTTCCGGGGCACCTCAGGCTCGCCTCGCTCGCCGCGGGCGCGACGCCGTGGCAGACCGCGGTGCACGTGATCTTGCCGACCGCCGCGAGCGGACTCTTCTCGGCGGTGATGGTCGGGCTCGGCCGCGCGGTGGGCGAGACGATGATCGTGCTGATGGCGACCGGCAACACGCCGGTGATGAACTGGAACGTGTTCTCGGGCTTCCGCACGCTCTCCGCGAACATCGCGACCGAGCTCCCGGAAGCCGTCAAGAACAGCACGCACTATCGCACGCTCTTCCTCGCCGCGCTGTTGCTCTTCGCGATGACGTTTATGGTCAACACCGCGGCGGAAGTCGTCCGCCAGCGCTTCCGTCGGAGGGCTTTCCAGCTGTGAGCGAGCTCCTCGAAGCCCCGGCGTCGACGAAGCGCTACGTGCGCCGGCGCTCCGCCGTGCGCGCGACGTCGCTGTTCTCGAACGGCGAGCCGATGGTCTGGCTCACCGGCGGCGCGCTCGGGCTCTGCGTGTTGATGATCGTCGGCATGCTCTGGCTCGTCGGCATGCAGGGCGTAGCGACGTTCAAGCCGCGCGAGCTCGTGCGCTGGACGACGGTCGACGGCGGCGTCCTGCTCGGCGAGGTGGTCGAGATCGAGCGCTACCGACCGAACGACGCGCAGCTCGAACTGCTCTCCGAGGCGACCCGCGCCGCGGCGCGCGAGCGACTCGCGGCGCAGGGCGGCGAGGCCGAACGCCGGCTCGTGCGCACCGAGAACTTCGAACTCACCGGCACGCACTACACGTGGGTCAGCGACTTCGAGACCCGAGAGCGCACGACGCCCGAATGGGCGCTTTCGATCGAGCGCCGCGAAGGCGGTCCGTTCTACGGCGTGTTGCGCGGGTTCGAACTCGACGGCCGGCGCATCGCGGGCGAGCCGGAGGCGGCGTGGACGTTGCTCGAGGAGCAACTTCCGGCGGTGCTCGAGCGCGTCGACGCGCGTCGCGCGATCGAGCGCGAGGAGATCGGCCGCGTCAACCGCGCGATGGAGGCCGAGCGCCTCGCCGTTCGACGCGCCGAGCTGGAACACGGGCTCGACACCGCCGCGGCGCGCACGGCACGCGAGCTGTTCTCCGCTCGCGAACTCGGGTTCAAGACGGAGTTCGAGCGTCTGCGTGGTGAGATCGAGGCGCTCGATCGTCAGAACTCGCGCTGCGCGCTGCGTGTCGAGGCCGCCGACGGCAGCGAGCAGCGGATTCCGCTCGCGGCGATCGTGCGGACCTACCCGGCGAATCGCCTGGACTTCGGCGATCGGGTTTCGATCTACACGTCGCGCACGTGGGAGTTCTCGAGCGGCGAGCCGCGCGAGTCGAACACCGAAGGCGGCGTGCTGCCGGCGATCTTCGGGACGGTCACGATGACGTTGGTGATGTCGATCCTGGTCGTACCGTTCGGCGTGCTTGCCGCGCTCTACTTGCGCGAGTACGCGAAGCCCGGTCCGCTGGTCAGCTTCGTCCGCATCGCGGTCAACAACCTCGCCGGCGTCCCGAGCATCGTCTTCGGCGTCTTCGGCCTCGGCTTCTTCTGCTATTTCGTCGGCGCGTCGATCGACGAACTCTTCTACGCCGAGCGACTGCCCAGCCCGACGTTCGGAACCGGCGGCGTGCTCTGGGCGTCGCTGACACTCGCGTTGCTGACGCTGCCGGTGGTGATCGTGCCGACCGAGGAGGCGCTTGCCGCGGTGCCGAGCTCGATGCGCGAGGGCTCCTACGCCTGCGGCGCGACCAAGTGGCAGACGATCCGCCGCATCGTGCTGCCGCGGGCGATGCCCGGCATCCTGACCGGGATGATCCTCGCGATCGCGCGTGGCGCGGGCGAGGTCGCCCCGCTGATGCTGGTCGGCGCCGTCAAGCTCGCGCCGGAGCTGCCGATCGACGGCGAAGCGCCGTTCGTGCACCCATCGAGGAGCTTCATGCACCTCGGCTTCCACATCTACGACCTCGGGTTTCAGAGCCCGAACAGCGAGGCCGCCAAGCCGATGGTCTACACGACGACCCTGCTCTTGATCGGTCTCGTCGTGCTCTTGAACGTCGTCGCCATCGCGGTGCGCGCGAACTTGCGCCGCCGTTTCCAAGGAGCACAGGTATGATTCGCGCCCAACGCGAGACCGCCAGGAAGAGCGTGAATCCGACGAGCCAACCGAGCGCGGCCCACCACGCGGGTCACGAACGACCCGTTCGCAAGGTCTTCGATGCGGTGCGCGACAAGCAGCCGTTCGAGGCCGAGATCCATCCGTCGCTGCTGACGGAGGAGATGGTGCTCGAGGTCGATGCGTTCTCGCTGTACTACGGCCCGTCGCAGGCGCTCTGGGAGATCTCGATGGGGATCCCGAAGGGCAAGGTCACTGCGCTGATCGGGCCGTCGGGATGCGGCAAGTCGACCTTGCTGCGTTCGGTGAACCGCATGAACGACCTGATCGACTCCGTGCGGATCGTCGGGACGATGCGCCTCAACGGCGACTCGATCTACGCGGCCGGCGTCGACGTCATCGAGCTCCGCAAGCGCATCGGAATGGTCTTCCAGAAGCCCAATCCGTTCCCGATGAGCATCTTCGAGAACGTGGTCTACTCGCTGCGCATCGACGGCGAGCGCAAGAAGAGCGTGCTCGAGGAAGTGTGCGAAGCGAGCTTGCGCAGCGCCGGTCTCTGGGAAGAAGCCAAGGATCGCCTGCACGAGAGCGCGCTGCGCCTCTCCGGCGGCCAACAGCAGCGCCTCTGCATCGCGCGCGCGATCGCGGCGGAGCCGGAGGTGCTCTTGCTCGACGAACCGTGCTCCGCGCTCGACCCGATCGCGACCGGTCGTATCGAGGACCTGATCGAGGAGCTCAAGGGCAGCTACTCGATCCTGATGGTCACGCACAACATGCAACAGGCGTCGCGCACCAGCGACTACACCGCGTTCATGTACCTCGGCCGACTGGTCGAGTACGGCCCGACCGAGGACGTCTTCGTCCAGCCGCGCCTGGCGGAGACCGAGGACTACGTCACCGGCCGCTTTGGCTGAGCGCCGCGCCTCGACGCCCGGGCGCGTTTCTCGCGGCGCGAACTCGTCCGCAAGCGCGCCGCCCGAGGCCGGCGCAGCCGATTGCGGGCAAGCGGGCGGAGCTCGGCGTCGCGCGACCGCAAGAGCCGCGGTTCAGCGCGAGCGGGAGTTCGGGAAGCGCGTCGAGCGCGTCGGCTCGGCCGAGTGGTGACGGATCACCTCGCCCTCGACCATGAAGACGATGTCCTCGGCGATGTTGGTCGCGAGGTCGGCGATGCGCTCGAGGTGTCGGACGACGGAGAGCGTGTGCACCGCGCGCTCGACGGTGTCGGCGTCGCGGCGCATCAGGTCCTGCAGCTCGGCGAACATCTGCTTGTGATACGCGTCGACTTCGTCGTCTTCGCGCGCGACGGCGCGGGCGAGCTCGGCATCGAGGTTGACCAGCGCGTCCAGTCCGCGCTTCACCATGCTCTGCACCTTGACCACCATGCGCTGGAAGTCGATCTGCGCTTCGATCGGCGCGTGGGTCGCGAGGTAGGTCGCCCGCTCGGCGATCGCTTGCGCGTGATCGCCCATGCGCTCGAGGTCGTTGTTGACCTTGATGCAGCCGATGATGAAGCGCAGGTCGCCCGCGACCGGCTGGTGGAGGGCGAGCATCTTCAGGCACTTGTCCTCGATCGCGAGCTCCTTGCGGTCGATCGCCTCGTCGCCGGCGGAGACCTCGGAGGCGAGCTCGGGTCGTCGGTGGACCAACGACGCGATCGCCTTGTTGATCGACTCCTCGACGAGGGAGCCCATCGTCAGGATGTCCTTCTTGAGGTCGTCGAGATCGTGCTGGAGGTGCTTCTTCATCGGTCGGGCCTTCCGTGGAGCTGCGAAGCTGTCGTTCGCGGCCGTTGCGCAGCCGAACAAACGCTGCCGGCGCGGATCGCTCCGCGTCGGCAGCGTTCGTGACGGAGTGCGATGTCACGAGATCGGGTCAGAGCGTCACGGCGTTCGCTCAGACGGCGAGCACCAGGCCCAAGATGATCTTGTCGGTGTCGAGCGCGTCGTTGTCGCTCGAGGTCGACAGGAAGTTGAGCTGCCACTTCGCCTTGTGCCCGTTGACGTAGTAGTTGACGCCGAGGCCGACCGTCGACGTGTCGTCGGCGTCGTCCGCGTCCTCGTAGCGCACGGCGCCTTCCCAGTTCGGGTTGAACTGGTAGGTCGCGGTGAGGTCGAACGGCGTGGTGTCCGCGCGGCCGCTCGCGCTCTTCGCGGCGCCGGTCGTCACCGCGCCGGTGGTGAAACCGTCGTCGTAGTCGAGGATTTCGCCCTGCACGAAGACCGGACCGGTCACGGCGAGCACTTCGAACGCCATCACCGTGCCGTCGGTCAGCGTGCCTTCGTCGAGATACGTCGCGCCGAGGGTGAGCGCGGTTTCCGCTTGCGTGCCGAAGCCCGCCTCTTGCTTGGTGATGCCCGAGCCCTTGACGTCGAACGCGACGTGGCCGGCGAGCAGGAGCTCGTCGGAGACGCCGTCGCCGCCGTTCTGGGCGGACGCGTACCAGCGGAACTGCTGGATCTTGCCGTCGAACATCACGCCGGGCTCGCGGCCGCTCCACACGGCGCCTTGCGCGGTGCGCTCGTAGAACGCGAGCGTGTCGTCGGAGGCCGACGAGCTCTGCAGGATCGGCACGCGGTACTGGCCGAACGTCAGGTTGACCGCTTCGCAGAGCTTGACCCAGCCGAAGCCGTCCTTCAGGTCGACGGTGCCCTTGGCGCCGTCGATGCTGAGCTTCATCTTCATCGTGTCGGTGATGTCGGCGGCGAAGTTCAGGCGCACACCGTTGAGCTGCGTGCCGAGCGTGTCCGGGCCGCCGGGCGTGGTCGAGTCCTGGCTGACGATGTTCGTCTTGATGTAGCCGGAGACCTTGACGCCGGATTCAGCCGCGGCGAGCGTGCCGGCGAGTGCTTCGAGCTCGCGATCGAGGGAAGCGTAAGCGGTGGCGTTCGGCGTCTCGGTGCCGCCTGCGTTGGCGACTCCGGTGACTGCGACGAGCGCCATCGCGCTCAGGGCGGGACCGTTCATGAAGTGATTGCTCCGTAGGGACTTCGAGAAGGACGCAACAAGGCGAGGACCGCTCGGGTCTCGACCTTGCGGACGCCCCCAAGGGCGCCCGAGATCGGCACGATAGGCAATCCTCGGGCCGTGCGACAACTCGCTTTGGATCCGAGTCGGAAAGGGCCTTCCTCTCCAGCGAACGCGGACGTTCGCGCGCGATCGTCAAGCTGCGATGAAGAACCGACGAATTCCGGACGCGCGCCGTCCCGGCACCCGACGCGGCCATCACGGGCGAACCGTGACCGCGAGCGGCAGGTGGACGCGGAACGTGCTGCCGCGGCCGGGCGTGCTCTCGACCGAGACCGAGCCCCCGTACGTCAGAGCGAGGTGCTTGACGATCGACAGGCCGAGCCCGGTGCCGCCGAGCTCGCGCGAGCGCGCCTTGTCGACGCGGTAGAAGCGCTCGAAGATGCGGTCGAGTTCGCGCGGCTCGATGCCGATCCCGGTGTCCTGGACCTCGATGGCGACTTCGTCCGCGCCCGGCGCGATCCGCACCTCGACCGTGCCCTTCGCCTGCGTGTACTTGATCGCGTTGTCGAGCAGGTTGCCGACGATCTGGCGCAGCCCTTCCTCGTCTCCGCGCACGAGGATCGGCGCGTCGCCAAGCGTGGCGGAGAGCGAGATGCGCTTCTGCTCGGCGAGCGGCGCGAAGCGCTCGAAGTTCTCGCGGACGGAGCGGCAGAGATCGAGCTCGGCGAGCTCCGGTCGCTGTTCCTGCGCTTCGATCCGCGCGAGCGTCAGCAGGTCCTGCACCAGCGCGGTCAGGCGCGAAGTCTGCTCGCGGATGCGTTCGAGGAACCGCCGCTCGATGTCGCGGGGCATCGCGTCGTCGTCGAGCACCGTCTCGATGTAGCCGCGGATGGCGGTCAGCGGCGTCTTGAGCTCGTGGCTGACGTTGGCGACGAAGTCGCGGCGCACGCCTTCGAGCCGGCGGAGCTCGGTGACGTCGTGCAGCACGACGACGGCGCCGACGTTCTCGCCGGACGCGCCCGCGAGCGGCGACGCGAACAGCTCGACGAACGCCGCGGCGGTCGCGTCGCCGAGTTGGACCTCCGTGCGGCACTCGCGCTGCGTGCGGCGCGCGTCCTCGAGGATGCGAGGCACTTCGAGCACCCGCGTGGTCTCCCACACACGTCGGCCGAGCGCGCGGTCGGCGTCGGTGCGCAGGATCCGCGCCGCGGCGACGTTCATGTGGACGACCCGCTCCTCGACGTCGACCGCGACGACGCCTTCCACCATGCTCGAGAGGATCGCGAGCACCTTGTTGCGGTCCGCGGCGAGCGTCGCGACTCGCAGCTCGAGCTCCGCGCTCATCGTGCGGAACGAGCGCGCGAGCTCGCCGACCTCGTCCTCGCCCTCGGGCGGCAGCGGGTGGTCGTGCTCGCCGCGCGCGATCGCGCGCGCCGCGTCGGAGAGCTGCGCCAGCGGTTTCGTCGTGCGCCGGGCGATCGGCCACGCGATGAGCAAGCCGATCAGCGCCGCGAGCGCCGCGCCCAACGCGACCGCCCCGCGGGCCTCCGCGAGCCGAGCGTCGATCGCTCCGACGTCGAGCGCGGCGCGCACGTAGCCGAGCACGCGCTCGCCGGACTTCACGGCTCGCGCGTGGTAGCGAGTCCGGAACCCGGTGGTCGTCGAACGCCGTTCGGCCGAGCCGGCGCCGCTCGTGCGCGCCGACACGACCTCCGCGCGGCTCGCGTGGTTCTCCATCGACGCCGGTTCCTCGTCGGAGTCCGCGACGACCGTGCCGTCGACGGCGATCACCGTGAGTCGGATGCCCGCGGCCCGGCCGACCCGTCGAACGCGCTCCGGGAAGTCGGCGGAGGCGACGCCTGCGAGCTCGGGGCGCGCGAACTCCTCGACGAAGAGCACCGAGTCGGCGAGCGCCTCGTCGAGGGCCTCGGTCAGGTCGCGCTCGACCAGCGCGTCGATGCGCCAGCCGGCGAGGACCGCCGTGACGAGGATCAACGCGAGGAATGCGCCGTAGAGCCTCCAGAAGAAGCTCGAGCGCGCGATCGGGGCCGCGGTCACGCGCTCATGATGCCGTTTCGTCGGCGAAGCGGTAGCCCACGCCGCGAACGGTCTCGATCAGGTCTCGGTAGGGGCCGAGCTTCTTGCGCAGCGACCCGACGTGCACGTCGATGTTGCGGTCGATCACGACCGCGTGCTCGCCGATCACGCGCGAGAGCAACTGGTCGCGCCCGAACACGCGTCCCGGATGCGCCGCGAGGAAGTGGAGCAGGCGCATCTCGGTCGCGGTCAACGTCACCGACTTGCCGTCGATCGTCGCCGCGTGCTTCGCGGAGTCGACGACGAGCCCGTTGCGCACCACGCGCTCGCCGGCGCCGCGCGTGTCCTTGAGCGGCCCGCGCCGCAGCACCGCTTTGACGCGCGCGACGAGCTCCTTCGGACTGAACGGCTTGGTGATGTAGTCGTCCGCGCCGAGCGCGAGTCCGGTGACGACATCCGACTCCTCGCCCTTGGCGGTGACCATGATCACGGGGATCGCGGCGGTGACCGCGTCGGCCTGGAGGCGGCGGCACACCTCGATGCCGTCGATGCCGGGCAGCATCAAATCGAGCAACACGAGATCGGGGTTCTCCTTGCGCACGCGCGCCAGCCCTTCGTCGCCGCTCTTCGCCGTCGAGACCTTGTATCCCTCGCGCGTCAGGTTGTACTGCACGACCTCGAGGATGTCCGGTTCGTCCTCGATCACTACGATGTGCTCTCGCTTCATGTGCTCTTCACGCGCGTCCGTGCGCCGTTCGGTGTCGGGAAAGGACGCTCGCCCGATGGGATCAAGGCGGCATAAAGGCCTGGTGAACCTCGACGGTAGCCCAACCCGCCGGCCGGGTCGAGGAAGGTCGAGGAACGACCGGCCCGCAGGGAAGCGCGTACGGAAGCCGCGGATGCGCGAGCCGGTCGCTTGGCCGGTTCTTCTCGAATCGCCGAGCCTTCATCGAAGCCACGCGGCGCAGCATCGGGTCGTGGCGTCAAGCTCGAGCCAACGCCGCGTGAAGGTTTTCGGAGGCCGCGCGAGGTGAGCACGCTGCCCGTGTGGTTCGAGCTCGGCGTGCGCGTGCCGGTCGCATGGAGCGAGCTCGTCGCCGAAGCGCTCGGCGCCCGGTTCACCCACGGCGTCGCGTTCGGCGCGCCGTCGCTCGCGAGCGACGCGCTGCCCGACGGAGTCGAGCTCGTGCGCGTCTACGCCGCCGACGGCCGCGGCGCGCCCGAGCTCGCGACGAGCGCCAAAGAGGTGCTCGACCGGCTCGCGGCGACGACCGAGGCGCCCGAGCTCTCGGGTCTCGCGGTCGACGTGCGCGAGCTGCCGCCCGAGGACTTCGCGCGCTCGTGGGAGAAGCGCTGGAAGCCGTTCCGCATCGGTCGACTCGCGATCGTGCCGCCGGGGTCGACGCGCGCGCTGCGCGCGACCGACCGGCCGCTCTTCCTCGAGCCCGGCGGCGCGTTCGGCACCGGCCGGCACACGACGACGCGCTCGTGTCTGCGCGCGCTCCAACCTCGCATCCGGGGCGGCGAGCGCGTGCTCGACGCCGGCGCGGGCAATGGCGTGCTCGCGGTCGCGGCGTTGCTGTGTGGCGCTCGAAGCGCCGTCGCCTTCGACAACGATCCGCACGCGTTGCCGTATGCAGCCAAGCTCGCCGCCGACAACGGCGTCGCCGAGGCCTGCGACCTCCGGACGGGCGGCTTCGAGGTGCTCGCGGAGCACGAGCGCGGCTTCGACGCGGTCTTCGCGAACATCTATGCCGACCTGATCCAGCGCTACGCTCCGGAGCTCGCGTCGCGGCTCGCTCCGGGCGGCTGGTTCGTGTTCAGCGGCTGCCATCGCGACCATCGGGTCGCGACCGAAGCCGCGATCGCCGCCGCCGGGCTCGCGATCCTGAAGCGCGCTTCGACCGGACGTTGGGACACCTATGCGGGCCGCCGCGCGCGCTGAGTCGGCGAGCGGCGCCGGGAATCCCGGAATCCGCGAAGGGTCGCGGCGGGCCGGGGCACGGTCACACCCGGCGTGCTCCGTCCGAGCGCGAGCCCACGCATGACCCCGTCGCCCAACCCGGCCCCGAACGCGTCCCCCGGCTCCGCCGTCGATCGCGAGCTCCACCGACGTCTGCTCGCAGGCGAACGCGCCGCCGGCGGCGAACTCGTCGAGCGTCACCTCCAGCCGCTCTACGAATTCGTGCACTACCGGGTCGGCGCGGATCGCGCGTCGGTCGAGGACGTCGTCCAGGACACGTTCGTCGTCGCGCTCGCGAGCATCGACACGTTCGACGGTCGCTCGAGCCTGCACGGCTGGCTCTGCGGGATCGCGAAGAACAAGCTGCGCACGCTGCGGCGCAAGCACAAGCCCGTGCCGCTCGCCGACATCCTCGACGAGTCGGACGCCGAGATCGACGCGATCCTCGCGAAGGTCGACAGCGAGGACCTGCCCGATCAGGTGCTCGAAGCGCGCGAGACGCGCGAGCTCGTCGGCGCCGCGCTCGCGTCGTTGCCGCTCGACTACCGCGAGGCGTTGGTCGGCAAGTACGTCGACGGCAAGTCGACCGCCGAACTCGCCGCGGAGAGCGGCAGGGGGATCAAGGCGGCGGAGTCGCTGCTCTTCCGCTCGCGCGAAGCGTTCGCGCGGGTGTTCCAGTTGCTCGCGAAGAAGCGCGGGGGCGTCGCGTGAGCGCGCACGACGACTTGCTCGAGCGCAACGTCGCCCGCCTGCTCGGCCGCGCGTACCGGCCGGTCGCGCCGAGCGAGGAGTTTCGCCGCGAGCTCCTGCGACGGATCGAAGCCGCCGCGTCCGACCGCGCGCGTGCGACGCGGCGCGAACGCGCGGCGATCGTCGAATGCGCCGAGCGCGAGCTCGCAGGCGGACCGTTCGCCCCCCGGAGGTTTGGCTTCGGCGTCATCGCGGTCGCGGCGCTCGTGCTCGTGTTGTTCGCCGTGTGGCGTTTCGTCGCGCCGGCGCCGGCGCGGCCCGAGCGCGAGGGCCTGGCGGCGATCCTCGCGCGCGGCGCGGTCGCGAGGTCCGACGGCGAGGGCTGGCGCGCGCTGGAGCCGCGGGACGGCGTCGCGCACGAGCGCCTGACCGAGCGCGCGACGTTCCTGACGCCCGCGACGGCGACGCTGGAGCTCGCGTTCGAGCGCGGCGGCACGTTGACGTTGCTCGCTTCGTCGGAGCTCGACGTCGCGCCCGCCGCCGTGCCCGGGGCCGCGCCCGAGGCCGCGCTTTCCGCGGCGCTCGCGCGCGGCTCGTTGCTCGCGGCGCACGACGCGAGCGTCCCGCCGTGGCGGCTCGAGTTCGCGTGCGACACGACCCGCCGTCGCGCGGCGGTCGAGCTCTCGGCCGGCTCGCTGCGGCTCGCCGCGCCCGGCTCGGGTGTCTCGGCCTGCGCGCGGCTCGAGCTGTCCGCGGACGGTCGCGCCGAGCTCGTGCTCGACACCTGGCGCGCTCCGCTGGTCGCCGGCGTCGAACGCGAGCTCTGCGCGGACGTCTGGATCTCCGCGCCGTCGGCCGAGCCGGGTCGCACCCGCGTCGCAAGCGAGCTTCCCGAGCGCGCGGAACCCGCGGTCGAGCCCGCGTCGGTGCCCGACGTTTCCGGCGAGGTCGTCGACGCCGCGACCGGCGAGCCGCTCGACGAGTTCACCGTCGTGCTCGCGCCGCTGCTGACGATTCCGCGGCCGCGCGAGCCGCGTTTCGAGCCCTTCACCGCCGCGCGCGGCCGCTTCGCGATCGACGACGTGCGGAAAGGCGACTACGTCGTGTGGGTCGGCGCGCGCGGCCGCGCGTACTTCGCGAGCTCGGTCGTCGAACTCGGCGACGAGCCGTCCGAGGTGCGCGCCGAGCTCGGCGTCGGCGCGACGTTGACCGGGCGGGTGCTCGACCGCGCGACCGGTCGCCCGATCGTCGGCGCGAGCGTGATCTCGGAATCCGACGTGCCCGCCTCGATGATCGAGCTCCATCTCGACGTGGAATACGAGAGCTGGATCGCGATCGAGCGCACCGACGGCGCCGGCCGTTTCGTGCTGGAGCACCTGCGTTCCGCCGCGCCGCGCTTGCGCGTCACCGCGCCGGGCTTCGCGCCCGCGTGGCTCGCGTGCGACGGCTCGGCGGGGGATGTCGAGCTCTCGCTGACGCCGAGTGCAACGTTGGTCGGCCGCGTCGAGAGCGCCGACGGCACGCCGCAGAGCGATCACGTGCTCGTCGCCGTGCCGATGGACTCGTCGCAGTACCCGCTCTATTGGTCCGAGCAGATCGTCACCGACGACCGCGGCGAGTTCCGCTGCGTCGATCTTCCGGCGATCCAGTGCGTCGTCGTCCACCTCGGCTCGCTCGCCGATCGCGCGAGCTGGTCGCCGGTGCCCGCGGTGCGCTACGTGACGCTCGCGGCCGGCGAGGAGCGACGCGCGGACTTCACGACGCCGTTGCGCGGCGCGCGCGTGTTCGGGCGCTTGCTCGATCCGAGCGGCGCGCCGGTCGGCAATCGGACGCTGACGCTGGTGCCCGCGGGCGACATCGTCGAGGACCCGACGCGCTGGCGCATCACCAACGTCGAGGCGGACGGCCGTTACGACGTGCGCGGGCTCTCCGCGGGAACGTACGAGCTCTACGTTTCGGCGCGCGCACCGATGGAGGTGCTCTATCAGCTCTCGATCGTCGTCGAGAAGAACCGCGAGCTCGAACTCGACGTGCACCTCGGCGGCGGCGCGATTCTCGGCCGCGCGGTCGCGCAGGACGGCGGCGCGCCGGTCGCCGGCGTCGTGTGGATCCTGATGCGCACGGTCGACGGGGAAGAGGACTTCGCCGCGCGCGTGATCGGCGATGGCGACGGCAAATTCGAGATTCCCTCGCTCGTCGACGGCGAGTATCGACTGATCGCGCTGCCGCAGGACGGCGTGCACGCGCTGGCGTCGCGCGCCGGGCTGGTGGTCTCGGGCGGCGCGGCGGTCGGGCCGGTCGAGCTCGCGCTCGGGCGCGGTTCGCGAGCGAGCGTGCTCGTCCTCGACGCCGCCGGCGCCCCGGTGGTCGGCGCGCTGGTCGAGCTCCGCGACGAACACGGAACGGAGCTCGTGCTCACCGAGCTGCAGCGCACCGACACGCAAGGCCGGTTGGAGCTCGTCGGCGTGCCGGGGGGCCGGTTCGCGTTCGTCGCGAAGCTCGGAGACGTCGCGAGCGCGGAGGTGACGCGCGATATCATCGCGGGCGAGGCGGCTGCGATCGAGCTGCGGCTCGCGCGCTGACGAGCGACGAGTTCCCGCGCCGCGACCCGCGACGATTCTCGATTTCGCGCGAAGGGTCCAATCGCATCGCGACACAGCTCCTCCGTTCCAACAGGAACCTGGCCCGAGAGAAACCTGGAGAACCAACCCATGAATCAGTGGATCGTCCTGCCCGTCGCCGCGGTCGTCGCCGCCGCCACCGCGTTCACCGTCAGCACCGTCGCCCGCGAACCCGTTGCGGCGCAGCAAGCGCCCGCGTTCGCGACGGAATTGCCCGCGGAGTGGAGCACCAAGCTCGACGCGCTGGCCGAGCGCAACGCGCGGCTCGAGCGAGAGCTCGAGCTCCTGCGCCAAGCGGTCGACTCACGCGCTCCGATCCAAACCGGCCTCGACCCCGAGGCGCTCGACGGAGCGGTCGCGCGCTTCTTCGCCGCGCAGCACGCCGCGGGCGGGTCGAACGAGGTCGCGGCGCAAGTCGCTCCCTCGCCCGCGAAACGCTTCGTCGACGCGAAGTCGGCGGTGTTGGAGCTCGTCGCTGCCGGCGGCTTCGACGAGCAGCAGGGCCTTTGGAAGGAGATCCGCGAGGCGGGCCTGCTCGACCAGGTCGTCGCCGAGTACGAAGCGCGCGCCGAGTCGGATCCGAAGAACCCCGAGCTCAAGGTCGACCTCGGCCAGGCCTACCTGCAGAAGATCTTCGAGGCGGGGCAAGGCCCCGAAGCCGGCAAGTGGGCGATGAAGGCCGACAAGGCGTTCGACGGCGCGCTCGCGCTCGACACGAACCACTGGGAGGCGCGCTTCACGAAGGCGACTTCGCTCTCGTTCTGGCCGCCGCTCTTCGGCAAGCAAGGCGAAGCGATCCATCACTTCGAGATCCTGGTCGAGCAGCAGGCGGGGCAAGCGAGCCAGTCGCAGTTCGTGCAGACGCACCTCGCGCTCGGGAACCTGTATCAACAGTCGGGACAGCTCGAGAAGGCGAAGGCGGCCTGGCAGCAGGGGCTCGCGCTCTTCCCCGGCGACGCCGAGCTCGCGAAGAAGCTCGATCTGGCCTCGGGCAACTGATCCCGGAACGACTTTCCACCCGACGCGCGCTCCCCCGAGAGGGTGAGCGCGCGTCGCGCTTCTCGGTCGGTGACGAAAACCGGTTGCGCTCAGGAAGTCGCAGATCGATCTCCGACAGAGAGGCCCGCGCCCTGTCCGTGCTCCCGACGGCGGCGGCCGGAACCGTTCCGGCAACACCCACGAACACCCTCTCCGCACCTCTTTCCCGACTTCCGAGGAACGACCATGGCCAAGGTATTGATCGTCGACGACTCCGCCACGATGCGGAAGATCATCATGCGCGTCCTGCGCCAGGCCGAGCTCAAGGTCGAGGACGTGCTCGAAGCGGGCAACGGGATCGAGGGCCTCGCGGCGCTCGGCAAGGCGCCGGACATCGGCCTGATCCTCTCCGACGTCAACATGCCGCAGATGAACGGCCTGGAGTTCGTCAAGAAGGTGCGCGAGGCGCACCCGAAGGAGAAGCTCCCGATGGTGATGATCACCACGGAAGGCGGCGAAGCGATGGTGCAGCAAGCGATGAGCAACGGCGCCAACGGCTACGTCACGAAGCCCTTCACGCCGGAGTCGATCCGGACCGCGCTGGCCGGGTTCATCGGTTGAGCGGCGGAGGACGCATGTCCAACTCCACTCATCTGCCCAGCCGCGAGGAGCTGCTCGACGTGCTGCGCGCATCCGTCCACGAGGTGTTCTCGTCGACGGTCACCACCTTCAAGCAGGCCGCGCAAGTGAGCCAGCAAGGCGAGATCGCCGTGGCTCTCGAGGACGAGAACGGCGTGCGCGTCACGGCGTCGATCGACCTCGAGGCCTCGGTCTCGTTCAAGGGTTCGCTGGCGGGCTCCGTCGTCGTGCGTTGCAGCGCGCAAGGCGCGATGGACATCGCGCGCGGGCTGTTGATGCTCGACGCGACGACCTCGCTCGCCGTGCCGGAGATCGAGGACGCGCTCGGCGAATGCGCGAACATGGTCAGCGGCGTGCTCAAGCGGCGCGCGCTCGATCCGCGCGGGACCTTCGAGCTCGGCCTGCCGGAGATCCGGCGCGTGCCGAAGGCCATCGGCAAGCCGGGCGGGATGCTCGTCTATCAGCTCTCCGAAGGCGTCGTGTCGATGGAACTCTGGCTCGACGAATCCCCATAGCCCGCTCCGAGACCATGTCGACTGCCGCGAACAACGAAGCTGCCCAGGACCTGGCGCTCGCGTCGGCGATCTTCGACCGCGTCGCGACCGACCTGTCGTTGATCTGCGACCGCGAATTCGTCGTCGAATCGGTGACGTGCGAGCGCACGGATGCGAAGTCGCCCGCGGCGAAGAAGATCCACATCTCCTTCAAGCTCGAGCTGCGCGCGCCCAACGCGGTGCTCAACGGTTCGTTGATCCTGCCGTTGCCCGAGTCGATCGCGCTCGCGAGCTACCTGATGATGATGCCCGACGACGCCGTCAAGTCGAACCGCAACTTGACGACGCTCGACCGCACGATGAAGGATGCGATGGTCGAGATCGGCAACCTGATCGGCGGCGCGACCGATGCCGTGATGCGCGAGCAATCGGGCGGGACGGTCGCGGCGCGCTCGGGCGGTTGCCAAGGGATCCGTCCGGGACAGAATCCGGCGTTCTCCTACACCGCGGGAACGCCGCTCGTGTGCGCGAAGGCGAAGGCGCGCTTGCACACGCTGTCGACTTTCGAGATGGTGCTGCAGCTCCCGCCGGTGCCGATGCCCGAAGCGACTTGATCGCAGCCTGATCTCGGCCTGACGCGGGACCAACCTCCAACGGTTCCAAGCTCGCGTCATGCACACGCTCCTCCTCGCGGTCGTCGGATCGTTCGCTCCCGATTTCACGCTGCAGCGCATCGCCGAGTACGACGGCGGCGTCGAGAAGGGCGCGGAGATCGTCTCGGTGCAGTCGAGCACTTCGCGCGCGGTGTTGCTGAACGCCGACGCGGGCACGGTAGACGTCCTCGATCTGACCGATCCCGCGGCGCCGAAACGGGTCGCTAGGCACGCGCTCGAGCTCGCGCCCGGCGAGAAGTCGACTTCGGTCGCGTTCCACCCCCGCGAGGATTGGTTCGTCGTCGCGGTGCAGTGCGCCGGCGTCTGGAGCGCGGGCCGCTTCGACGTGCGCGACGCGAAGAGCGGAGCGAAGCTCGCTTCGTTCGCCTGCGGAGTCGGACCCGACTCGGTGGTGTTCGACGCATCGGGACGCTTCGCGGCGCTCGCGTGCGAGGGCGAAGGCTACGACTTCGATCCGAAGACGCGCACGTTCCGCTCGCCTCCGGGCTCGGTGACGTGGATCGACTTCGCCGAAGGACCGCAGTCGGCGAAGGCACGCACGCTGCTGCTGCCCGGCTTCGACGACGTGCCCGGCGTATGCTCGAAGGCCGACGCACGCCGGATCGAGCGCGAAGTCGATTGGAACGGCAACGGCAAGATCGACGAGCACGTCGACTTCGACGGCGACGGCAGCGTGACCCGGAACTCCGAGACGCTCGGAACCTACGAGGGCTGGGATGTGCGCGCGGAGGAGGAGGACGGCGAGGTGTTCTCCCTGCCGCTCTTCGGCGCGCCCGCGAGCGCCGTCGAGCCCGAGTGCCTCGCGTTCTCGCCGGACGCGAGCCGTCTCTACGTCACGCTCCAAGAGGTCAACGCTTGCGCGGTGATCGACGTCGCGAAGGGCGAGCTCGTCGCGCGCTTCGGTCTCGGCACCGCGCGGCACGTCGCCGACGCGAAGAAGGACGGGCAGATCGACTTCGCGGCCGAGCTCGTCCTGTTGCGCGAACCCGACGGCATCGCGCTCGGGCCCGACGGACGCTTCTTCGTCACCGGCGACGAGGGGGACACGGCGCCAAAGGTCACCAAGGTCGTCGCGCCCGGCCGTCCGGGCGGTGGGCGGACGCTCTCGGTGTTCGACGCGGCGTCCGGCGCGCAGGTCGGCGACACCGCGAACCAGCTCGACGCGGCGGCGGCGGCGGCGGGGCTCTATCCCGACGATCGCAGCGAGCACAAGGGCTCCGAGCCCGAGATGGTGCTCGCGTTCGCGCACGCGAACCGCACGTTCGCGGTGGTCGGCCTGGAGCGCGCAGGCGGACTTGCACTGGTGGACCTCGGCGATCCCGCGCACCCGAAGGTGCTCGGCGTCGCGGCCTGCGGTGCCGATGCGAAGTCGAGCAAGCGCTGCGAGCCCGAGGGCCTCGCGCTTCACCGGCGCGCGAACGGCGAGCTCTACGTGCTCTCGGCGAACGAAGGCTCGGGCACGCTGACGGTCTTCGCGCTGCGCGGCGGTTGAGCCCTTCACTCGGCGCGCCGAGACCCTAGCATGGTCGCCCCGCGCCGATGCCGAGCTCCTCTTCGCAGTCCGAACGCCCCGAGCTCTCGATCCTCGACGCCGCCGAAGCCGCGCGCGGGGTCGCACGCGAGCTCGCCGAGCTCATCCGCGCGAGGAACGCGCGCGGCGAACGCGCCGTGCTCGGCCTCGCGACCGGGAAGACGCCGATGGGGGTGTACCGCGAGCTCGTGCGCATGCACCGCGAGGAAGGCCTGTCGTTCGCGCGCGTCACGACGTTCAACCTCGACGAGTTCGTCGGGCTCCGGCCGGACGATCCGCGCTCGTTCCGAGCGTGGATGCGGCGCGAGCTCTTCGATCACGTCGATCTCGATCCGGCGCACGCGCACGTGCCGGACGGGTCCGGCGCGCCGACGACGCTCGACCGCGAGTGCGCGCGCTACCGCGAACGGATCCGGGCGGCGGGGGGGCTCGACTTGCAGTTGCTCGGCATCGGCAAGAACGGACACATCGCGTTCAACGAGCCCGGCTCGCGCCGCGCTTCGCGGATGCGGGTGGTCGAGCTCGCGCCGACGACGCGCGCGAGCCTCGCGGCGGAGTTCGGCGCGCTCGAACGCGTGCCGACGCACGGGCTGACGCTCGGCGTCGCCGACGTGCTCGCGGCGCGCGCGATCCGGCTGCTCGCGTTCGGTGAATCGAAGCGCGCGATCCTGGAGCTCGCGCTGCGAGCTCCGATCGGCCCCGAGGTGCCCGCGACGTTCTTGCGCGAGCACGCGGACGTGCGCTGGCTCGCGGACGCGGCGGCCGCCGGTCAGTCGCGGTAGATCAGCACGCCCTCGCGCAGCTTCGCGAAGCCCGCGAGCTCCTCGCGCCAGCTCGCTTCGATCTCGGCGGTCGACTTGCCCGCCTCGATCTGTTGCAGGAGCCGCGCGTTGCCCCAGTGCTTCGCGACGGTCTTCGCGTCCTCGAAGCGCAACTCGTCGCCGTAGAGCGCGTGCAGCGTCGTCAGGAGCTCGAGCGCGGTGTGCAGCGGCTCGAGCGCGCGCGGATCGTCGAGCACGAGCTGCACGCCGTGGAGTTGCTCGCCCTCGAACTTGCCGTAGAACGGCTTCCACGCGTGCGCGCGTACGCGGAGGCCCGGCAGGCGGCGTTTGGAGAGCTCGGCCGCGAAGCGCTCGCCGTCGACGAACGTCGCGCCGACGAGCTCGAACGGAAACGTCGAGCCGACGCCGTCGCTGACGTTCTGCAGCACGCCGCCGAGCATGCCGGTGCAGACGTACAGATGCGCCTGCAGCGCGCGCGGGATGTGCGGCGAGGTCGGCACCCAGGTGAGGCCGGTGTCCGCCCAGAGCATCGAGCGCTTCCAGCCCTTCATCGCCACCACGGTGAGATCGACGTCGATGCGCTCGACGTCGCGCCAGAAGCGCGCGACCTCGCCGATCGTCAGCCCGTGCGTCACGGCGAGCGGGCCCCAGCCGATGAAGCTCTCGAACTCGGATTCGATCACGGGCCCTTCGAAGCGCACGCCGCCGAGCGGATTGGGTCGATCGAGCACGATCACCGGCTTCTTCGCTTCCGCCGCGGCGCGCAACGCTTCGCCGACGGTCGAGATGTAGGTGTAGGTGCGCGAGCCGACGTCTTGGAGATCGATCACGAGCACGTCGAGGTCCGAGAGCGCCGCCGCGCTCGGCCGACGCGACTTGCCGTAGAGACTCTCGACCGGCACGCCGGTGCGCGGATCGACCGCGTCCGCGACCGCATCACCGGCGGCCGCGTCGCCGCGGATGCCGTGCTCGGGTCCGAAGAGGCAAACCAGCTTCACGCGCTTGTCGGCCGCGAGTCGATCGACGGTCGGGACGAGCTTCGCATCGACGCCGGCGGGGTTGGTGATCAGTCCGACGCGCTTGCCCTCGACGAGATCGACCGCGTCGCCGAGCAGTCGATCGATGCCGAGCGTCACTTGCGCGCGCGCAGGGAGCGCGAGCACGACCAGCGCGACGACGAGCGACACGATTCGTCGCATGCTCACGGCTCCTCGAGTTCCCGGACTTCGCCGGGCTTCAGGTCGAGGCGTACGACGCGGGTCTTTCCGTCCGCGGTCTGCACCTGCAACGTCGTCAGCCCGGGTGCCAGATCGAGTCCGGCGAGTTCGCGCGCGCCGTCGGTGAAGCGTGAATCCGCCGGGCTCGCGCCGGGGCCGAAGACGATCCGCGCGTGCTCGAACGTCACGCGCGCGCGGGCGACGAGCTCGACCGGCCGGGTGCTCTCCGCCGCGTCCGGCACCCGCCCGACGAGCTCGACGGGGACGCAGTTCCGCAGCTCGCAGTCGAAGCGAACGCGATAGAGATCCCCGCGGGGGAGCTCGAACTCGAAGCCTCCGGCCGCGTCGGGGCCGGCGTGTTCGATCGATTCGTCGCCGAGCGCGTGGGCGAGCCGCGCGCGGACCTCTCCGGCGCCGAGTCGAGTTCCGAGCGAGCGCACCTCGAAACGCACGCGGCAGCGCGGTCGAGCGTCGGTCGACGGAACCGCTCGCACGCAGTTTTCGCGTAGCGCCACGTCGATCTGGGCGCCGGCTCGCAGCGGAGCGAGCTCCGCGCGATACGCCGCGCCTTCGGCGGTCTCGGCCCACAGCACGACGCGACGGTCGGTCGGTACGTAGAGCGAGAGGCGGCTCTCGTTCGGCTCCTCTCGCGTGATCGAGTCGTCGCCCGCTTGCGCGTGCACGAAAAGTGTGTTCTCGGGCAACGCGACGACGAGCGCGGCCTCGCGCTCGGGCCGGATCGTCAGCGCCGCGTCGACCGGGCTGTCGAGCTCGAACGTCGTCTCGCTCCAGCCGCTGAACGCCGCGCCGACCTTGACTCGCGTCGGACCGAGCGGCGTCGCGACCGCGTTCTCACCGGCCCGCAGCGACCGCGCGCGACCGTCCGAGCCGCGCACGACCACCGGAGGCCTCGCGCCGTCCGCAGCGAGTCCCTCGAACCGGACCGCGAGCTCTGCGAAGTGGCGCTCGATCGGCGGAGGACCGTCGGCGAGCGCCACGCGGGTCACGCCGCCCGTCGGCAACTCAAAGGCATCCAACACGCCGGTTCCGGCGGCGTCGGAGAGCTCGAAGCGCGGTGCTCGTTCGGTGCACAGCGGGTCGTGGCGCAAACGGCCGGACTCGTCGCTCCACGCCGGCACGAGCGGTCCGTCCATGTGGACGATCCGCCGACCGACCAGCGGCGCTCCGTGTGCATCGATCAGCTCGAGCTCGAACCCCGCGCGGCGAGCGACCCGCAGCTCGATCGGCTCGGCGAAGCGCGCGGCGCGTTCGTCGAGCAGCGAGTGGTCGAGCCAGCGCTGCGACAGCGCTCCGAAGCCCCCGGCGAAGACCTCGACCTCGCCGTGGCCGTACGGGAGATCGACGAGCACCGCGCGGCCGTCCCAATCCGTCGTCGCCGAGCTCGCCGGCACCGCGTGCGCGCACGATTCGCGCAACACCAAAGTCGCGCCCGCGACGGGACGGCCGTCGAGGTCGAGCACGCGAAACGCGCGAGCGAGTGCGGGCTGGAGCAGGAACTCGCCGGCGTCGAGCGCGCCGTGGACCTCTCGCGACGCGTACCCGGGCCGGGAGATGCGCAGCTTGTCGGCTCGCACGTACGGGAGTCCCGGAGGGATCAGGAGCCCGCCGTCCTCGCCGCTGGTCAGGGCCATCAGTCGCGTGGCGGCACGCGTGGGTTTCGAGCCTTCCTCCGTCCAGAGCTCGACCGTGACGCCCGCGAGCGGACGCGCGGTCTCCGCGTCGAGGAATCGAACCGAGGTGCAGGTGTCCCCCTCGCTGCCCGGGGACGAGATCCAGGACGACAGGTCGGCACCCTGGGGCGCGGCGTCGATCGTTTGGAGATTCGAGAAGACGAAGAGCAGCGTCGCGAGCATGGAGCGTCACTTTCCGAGGAGCGTCTTGGGATACCACGCCGATGACGCGTTGCAACCTGGCGCGCGGTCTGAAATCCTCTGCGCACATGGCGTCCGTCGAAAAGGCTCGTTTGCGTACGCTCGGCGTCGACGGCGGCGCCACGCACGCGCGGATCGTCGAGGTCGAGCGCGGCGAAACGACTTGGCGCGCCGGCTTCGAGCTCGCGCGCCTCGCGTGGCCCGCCCGCGATCCGGCGGCGAACGCGGCCGAGCGCGAACGTCACGGCGCGCGCTGCGTCGTCGAGCTCGCCGGCGCGCTCGCGTCGCACGCGCGCGGCGAGCCGCTCGCGCTCGCGCTCTGCATGCCCGGGCAGAAGACCGACGACGAGCGCGGCATCGCATTCGCGAACCACGGGCCGGTCGCGCGCGATTTCCTCGACGCGTTGGAGCGCGAGCTCCTCGCTCGCGACGTCGCGCTGGCGCCCGCGCCGACGCGGCTCTTCTCCGACGGGCGCGCGGCGGCGGCGGGGGAGCTCCGCGCGCTCGGCGGCGCGCTGGTCGGCGTGCGCCAGGGCTACTACCTCGGCGCGGGAACCGGCCTCGCCGAATGTCTGGTGCTCGGCGGCGAGCCGATCCCGCTCGACTGGGCCGCCGCGTGGTTCCCGAAGGCGTTCACGCTGCGCGCGGAAAGCGGCGAGACGTTCGAGGAGGAGCTCTCCGCCGCCGCGCTCGCGCGCCGCGCCG
>JACRIN010000004.1 GCA_016220085.1 Planctomycetota bacterium | reverse complement strand
TCGCGGCGGTTCGCACCGACCGCGAGCGCGCGCCGGTTTTCGCGACGCCGTTTCCGAGCACGAGCGGCAGGAGCGGCTCGCCCGTGCGCGTGTCGCGATCAATGGGCTCGCCGTCGGCCGCGCCTTCGGTGTCCAGAAGAAAGTCGAGCCGGCGCGGGTCCCGTTCCACGACGGACCTGCGCCGGCTCGAGCCCATCGAACTGGCTAGCGAGCCGTCTCGGCGAGCTCGCGCCGCAGCCGGGCGTCCTTGCGAGGCTCTTCACCGAGCGGCGCGTCGGTGCCTTGCGGCAGCAGCGACCAACCGGTCTTCAACCCGAGCATGAACCACGCGAACGCGGCGACGCCGGTCAGGAAGACGGTGTCTCCGATCAAGCGCAGCCAACGCAGGTTCTCGAGCACGGGCGATTGCAGGAACTCGGCGCTGCGCGCGTACCAGAGCCCGCGCTCGACGCAAGCGAACGTCTGCGCGATGCCGATCGGTAGCAGGCTGAGAAGGACCATCAACGCGAGTCCGACGTTCATCGCCCAGAACGAGTAGCGCAGCCACTTCTCGTTCCACGCGTTCAGTCCGGTCAGCTGACGCGCGAGCACCAGCATCAGTCCGAGCGACAGTAGCCCGTACACCCCGAACAACGCGGTATGCGCGTGCACCGGCGTCGTGTTGAGGCCTTGCATGTAGTAGAGCGCGATCGGCGGGTTGATCAGGAAGCCGAACACGCCGGCGCCGACCAGGTTCCAGAACGCGACGCCGACGAAGAACAGGATCGGAGTCCGATAGCGCTGCATCCACGCGACGCGTCGGCGCAGGCGCCAGGTCTGCAGGGCTTCGTAGCCGATCAACACGAGCGGCACGACTTCGAGCGCGCTGAACGCGGCGCCTAGCGCGGTGACCGACACCGGCGTGCCGCTGAAGTACAGGTGGTGGAACGTGCCCGGAATGCCGCCGATCAGGAAGATCGAAGTCGACGCGAGGAACGCGCGCGTCGCGCTCTGCACGCCGACCAAGCCGAGACGCACGAAGAGGAACGAGAGCACGCCGGTCGCGAACACCTCGAAGAAGCCCTCGACCCAGAGGTGCACGACCCACCAACGCCAGTACTCGGCGACCGAGAGGTGCGAGCGCGCGCCGTAGAGCAGCCCCGCGCCGTAGAAGAGGCCGATCGCGACCACCGAGCCGGTCAGCAGACTGATCAAGCCGCGCTGGTTCGAGCCCGGCCGGAGCGCCGGCGCGATGCCGCGGAGCATCAGAACGAGCCAGCCGATCAGTCCGCCGTAGAGCGCGATTTGCCACACGCGTCCAAGGTCGACGTACTCGTAGCCCTGGTGGCCGAACCAGAACGCGCTGTCGCCGCGCAACACGCGCTGGACCGACATCCATTCGCCCGCGAGCGAGCCGACGACGACCAGCACGAGCGCGCCGAGCAGCAGATGCACGCCGAGCGCTTGCCCCTTCGGCTCGCGCCCGCCGATCACCGGCGCGACGAAGAGCCCGGTCGCTAGGAACGCGGTCGCGATCCAGAACACGCCGCTCTGGATGTGCCACGTGCGCGCGACCGCGTACGGCAGCCATTCGCCGATGCGCCAGCCGAAGAAGCTCTGCCCCTCGACCGTGTAGTGCGCGACGAGCGCGCCGAGCACGACCTGCACGACGAAGAGCCCGACGACGACACCGACGTAGAGTCGGACCGCGCGCATCGAGGGCGTCAGCACGAGACCCGCGAGCGGATCGCGCGCGGGCGGCGCGGGCTCGACGTCCTCGTGGCGGCGCGAAGCGAGCCACCAGACCATCGCTCCGACGCCGGCGAGCAGCGCGACGATGCTGAGCACCGACCACACGACGTTCGCCGCGGTCGGCGTGTTGCCGATCAGCGGCTCGTGCGGCCAGTTGTTGGTGTACGTGTAGCGCTGACCGGGCCGCTCGGTCGCGCAGGCCCACGCGGTCCACGCGAAGAACGAGCTCAGCTTCGCGAGGTCCGCGGGCTCCGCGATCGCGCGCTCCTGCAACGCGTAGGACTCGCGCAGCTCGGCGAGACTCGGATCGCCGCCGAAGAGCGCGGTGTAGTGCGCGCGCACCTTCGCTTGCGCCTCGGCGCGGGCGTCGCTGATCACCAGCGTGCCGCTCACCGCGTCGTAGCGGTTGGTGCGCAACTCGCCGCGCAGACGCGCTTCGAGCGAGCCGAGCGCCTCGGGATCGAGCTCCGTGTGCGGTTTCGCGTGCTCCGCGACGCTCCAGACGTCGAGCAGCGCGAGCGCCTCGCGGTGCAGCCAATCCGCGGACCAATCGGGCGCTTGGTACGCGCCGTGGCCCCAGATCGAGCCGATCTGCTGGCCGCCGATGCCCTGCCAGACCTGTTGACCGTCGAGGATCTCCTCGCGCGTCGCGAGCGTCGCGCCGGAGTCGGTGACGACGCGCTCGGGGAGCGGAGGCGCTTGGCGATACACCTCGCGGCCGCCGAAGCCGAGCAACGTGAAGCCGACGCCGAGCACCAGCGCCAGCACGATCCAGAGTCGTTTGTCTTGGGATTGCATGACGAGCTCCTCAACCGCGCAGCGCGCGAGGGAAAAGGACGTTGTTCTCGAGGTGGATGTGCTCCATCAGGTCGCGCTCGAGCTGCGCGAGTCCGAGGTACAGCGCGATCCAAGTTCCGCACGCGTCCGGAGGCGGGACGAAGTCCTTCGCGAGAGCGCGCGTCTTCTCCAGATTGCGGCCGTGGTCTTGGTGCTCGAGCTCGAGCACTTGCACCGGCATCGACGCCATGCGGCCGCGGCCGCTCTCGATCATCGGGAAGAGCACCTGCTCTTCCTTCTGCATGTGGTCCTCGAGCTCCTCGATCAACGTCGCGAGGTGCTGCGCGAGCCCGCGCGGACACGCGGCCTTGTCGGCATGGACTTTCTCGACCTTCTCGGCGTGCGCGAGCAGGCGCGGCAGTTCCTCGCGGTGCGACGCGTGGTAGCGCTGCAACAGGTGCGCGATCAGCTCGCCGAGCGGGCGATCCTCGAACGTGCGTCCGCCACCGCCCTTCGCTTCCTCGGCTTCGAGCTCGGCGATCAACGCGTCGACGTCGAGGCCGCGTTTCGGCGCCGCTTCGGCGAGCGCGACGCGCCCGTGGCAGCAGAAGTCGAGACCGTGGCGGTAGAAGACGCGCGACGCGGTCGCGCGGGTCGCGGCGAGGTCGGCGAGGGTGCTCTGGGGTGTGATCGGGTGGTGAGCGGCGTTCATCGGGATCCTCCGGTAGGGGTTGTCTCCAGCGAGAGCACGCCGCGTACCGCGCGCACGAACCACTGCGCTGCAAGGGTTTACGTCGGAGCGTTGTGATCGGCACAGCTGCGAGTGTTATGCTGCCGACAACCGAAGTTGTGATGAAGACAACGCTCAGCAGCCTGGACGAGCTCCTCGCGATCGCGCTGGACATGACCGCGTCGCTGTCGAGCGAGGACCGCTCGAAACGCCTGGTCGAGGCGATGATGCGCTCGCTGCCGGCGGACGCGGCGGTGCTGCTGCGCCTCGACGGCGACCAGCTCGTTCCGATCGCCGCGCACGGCCTTTCGAGCGACGTCTTCGGCCGCCGCTTCGCGCGCTCCGAGCATCCGCGGCTCGACATCCTCTGCCGCGCGGAGGGACCGACGCTCTTCCCGGCCGACAGCTCGTTGCCCGACCCCTACAACGGACTGGTGCAGGACGCGCCGCACCTCGACGTGCACTCGTGCCTCGGGTGTCCCCTGCGCGTCGAAGGCGTGTTGGTCGGCGTGCTGACCGCGGACGCGCTCGTGCCCGGCGCGTTCGACGGCGTCGACATGCGCTTGCTCGAGCACCTCGCGGCGCTCGCGGCGGCGGCGCTGCGCACCAGCGACTTGATCGAGGCGCTCGAACGTCTCGCGCAGCGCAACGGCAACATCGCGCGCGAGCTCGTCCAAGACGTGCTCGATCGCCGCGGTGGGCTGTTGCTCGGCAAGGGCGAGGCGATGGCGCGTCTGCGGCGCGAGATCGAGCTCGTCGCGCCGACCGACTTGACCGTCCTCGTCACCGGCGAGACCGGAGTCGGCAAGGAGCTCGTCGTGCGCACGTTGCACGCGCAGTCGCGGCGCGCGCGCGAGCCGTTGATCTACGTCAACTGCGCCGCGCTGCCGGAGTCCGTGGTCGAGAGCGAGCTCTTCGGTCACGAGAAAGGCGCGTTCACCGGCGCGCAAGAGTCGCGGCCCGGCAAGTTCCGAGTCGCCGACGGCGCGAGTCTCTTCCTCGACGAGATCGGCGAGCTGCCGCTGCACGTCCAACCGAAGCTCTTGCGCGTGTTGCAGGAAGGCGAGGTGCAACCGGTCGGCTCCGATCGCACCGAGCGCGTCGACGTGCGGTTGTTCGCCGCGACCAACCGCGATCTCGAGGCCGAGGTGCGCGCAGGCCGATTCCGCGCCGACATCCTGCACCGTCTCGACGTCTGCCGCATCCGCGTGCCCGCGCTGCGCGAGCACGCCGAAGACATCGCGCTGATCGCGGGCCACTTCGCGGACCGGGCGCGCCGTCGGCTCGGCACCGGACCGATCCGGGTCGCGGCGGACGCGCGCGAGGCGCTGGAGCGCGGCGAATGGCGCGGCAACGTCCGAGAGCTCGAGAACGCGCTCTCGCGAGCGATCTTGCGCGCGAGCGCGCGCGTGCAGCTCGGCGACACGGTGATCGTGCGCGGCGCGGACCTCGATTCGACGGGCCCGACTCCGGCCGCCGCGCCGACGAGCGTCGCCACGCCGACCGGGCACACGACCAAGCCGTTGCGCGAGGCTTTGCTCGACTACCAGCGCACGGTGGTCGCTCGCGCGCTCGCCGAGCACTCGGGCAATTGGGCGGCCGCCGCGCGCGCGCTCGGCATGCACCGCAGCAACCTGCACCACCTGGCGAAGCGCTTGGGGCTCCGGTAGTTCGAGTCGCACGGATGTTCGGAACCTGGGCGAGCTCGTGCTCGTCCGCAGTCCGAGCACCATGGCGCTCGCCGACGATGCCTACCGGGTCCGCCGCGCCGCGGCGGAGGATCAGCGTGCGATGCACATGCTCCTGCGCCGCACGTGGACGGACACGTACGCGAGTTTTCTCGGTCGCTCGCTGGTGATCGGCGTCTTGGAGGGCGCGGTCTCGCTCGCCGGCGATTGGCAAGAGGAGCTCGGTCCGTGCGTCGGCGAATGGATCGCCGAGCGCGGCAGTCGCCTGATCGGGCTCGCGGCGCTCTGCGCGCGCGCGGACGGCGACGGCGAGCTCGTCCAACTCTACGTCCTGCCGTCGCACCAACGTCTCGGCGTCGGCACCGCGCTGTGGGACGAGTGCATCGCCGAATCGCGTCGGCAGGGCTGGAGCGGGACGCGGTTGTGGGTGTTCGAGCGCGGCCCGGCGGTGCGCTTCTACCGACGCCGCGGCGCGGTGTTCGTCCGACGGACCACGCTGAGGTTGGGCAGCCACGAGGAAGCAATTCTCGGGATGCGCTTCGCGCTGTGACCCCAGCTGCCCGTTGAAGCGGGCACCTACTCGGCTTCGCGCGCATCGGCGAACCTTCGTCGCGATCCAACCATCCCGAGCGCGCGGCGCCGCGGCTCCCGGTCGTCGAGCGCGAGCCGCGCGGCGGTCGCGATCCGTTGTTCGTCGACGCGGCGCGCGGCGATTTCACGCTCGCGCCGACGAGCCCGGCGCGCGCGCACGGCGCGGACGCGTTGCCGACGCTGGCGCGCTGACGCGGGAGCGTGAGCGGCGCGGTGCGGCGCGGCGACGGCCGCGTATTGAGGAGTCCGATCCAGTTGCCCGCTCGCACTCGATCTGCGAGCGCGTCACTCGGCTTCGTGCGCACTGCGACCGACGGCGCGTCCGCGCGCTCGTGGCCAAGCTATGCCGAACGCGGCGCCGCATGCGTCCGCCAACCCCGAACCCGAGGAGGTCGCTCGTGCAAATCGACACCGGAAACACCGGCTTCATGCTCCTGTGCTGCAGCTTGGTGATGTTGATGACGCCTGGCTTGGCGTTCTTCTATGGAGGACTGGTCGGCCGCAAGAACGTGCTGGCGATCATGATCCAGAGCTTCGTCTCGATGGGCTGGACCACCGTGCTGTGGTGGGCGTTCGGCTTCTCGATGTGCTTCTCGGGCAATCTGCAGAGCGGAACGGACTTCGGCGGGATCGTCGGCAACTTCGACTGGATCTTCCTGCGTGGGATCACGCTCGACATGCCCTCGCCGGTCAACGACACGATCCCGATGATCGTGTTCTGCGCGTATCAGATGATGTTCGCGATCATCACGCCGGCGCTGATCACCGGCGCGTTCACCAACCGCGTCACGTTCAAGGCGTACATGCTGTTCCTGACCGGTTGGCTGGTCTTCGTGTACTTCCCGTTCGTCCACATGGTGTGGGGCGGCGGGTTGCTCGCGAGCTGGGGCGTGCTCGACTTCGCGGGCGGCATCGTCGTGCACAACATCGCCGGCATCGCCGCGCTAGCTTCGGTGCTCTATGTCGGCAAGCGCAAGGTCCAAGACCGCGGCCCGCACAGCATCCCGTTGGTCGCGCTCGGCACCGGCCTATTGTGGTTCGGATGGTACGGCTTCAACGCGGGCTCCGAGTTCCGCGTCGATTCGGTGACCGCCGTCGCATTCCTCAACACCGACGTCGCGGCGTCGTTCGCGGCGATCTCGTGGCTCTGCATGGACTGGATCACGTCGCGCAAGCCCAAGTTCCTCGGTCTCCTGACCGGCGCGGTCGCCGGCCTGGCGACGATCACGCCGGCCGCCGGCTACGTTTCGCCGGCGACCGCGTGCTTGATCGGCACGATCGCCGGGGTCGTCTGCTTCTACGCGGTCGCGTTGAAGAACAAGCTCGGGTGGGACGACGCGCTCGACGTTTGGGGCGTGCACGGCGTCGGAGGCTTCATCGGGATCATCCTGTGCGGGATCTTCGCGACCAAGGCGTTCAACCCCGCGGGCGTCGACGGCCTGTTGAATGGCAACACGCGCTTCTTCCTCGTGCAATGCCTGGCCGTCGTGGTTTCGTCCGTTTGGGCCTTCGCTTTCACGCTCGGAATGCTGAAAGTCATCGACCTGATCACGCCCGTCAAGGTCGCCGAGGGAACCGAGGAAATCGGACTCGACGAAGGTCTCCACGGCGAACGGGCCTACCTCGGAGAAGGAGTTTGAACGTGTCGAATCGCTTGCTGAAGAGCTCTCTCGTCGCGGTTGCGTGGGCGGGCTCGGCTCCGCTCTCGCTCGCGCAGTCGAGCACACCCGCCGAAACGCACTGGTACGACGACATCACGATCAACGGCTTCGCCGAGGTCAGTTGGAGTCACGATTTCAACCGGCCCGACTCGGGCACGAACGCGCTCCGCGTGTTCGACCTCGACGACGACGAGGTCGACGTCGACGCGGCCGAGCTCGTGATCCAGCGCCCGATCGGGACGCCGGGCGAGTTCGGTTTCCGCGTCGACGCGGTCACGGGCACCCACGTCCCGAAAGTCAGCGCCGCGAGCGGGCTCTTCCGCGACTCCGACACCGGCGAAGCGCACGACTTCGACCTGCAACAGGTGCTCGGGAGCTGGATCGCTCCGGTCGGCAGCGGTCTGCGCCTCGATGTCGGCAAGTTCGTGACGCCGTTCGGCTACGAGGTGATCGAAGGGTACTACGGTTACAACGACAACCAGACGCGCGGCTTCTTGTTCGGGTACGGCATGCCGTTCACGCACACCGGAGTGCGCGCGGGCTACACGTTTTCCGAGAGCGTCGGAGCGTCCCTGCTGCTCGTGCCGGGCTGGGACACCTGGACCGGCAACAACGAAGCGAAGTCGATCGGCGGGCAGTTCGCGCTGACGCCTGCGCCGGATTGGACCGTCTACCTCAACGCGCTCGGCGGGCCCGAGCAGGCGGACGACTCGCACGACAACCGCTATCTCTACTGTGCGACGGGCACGTGGCGGGCGTCGGAAACGGTGACGGTCGGCATCGACACGTTGTACGGAACCGAAGAGGGCGTGCTCGCCGGCGGCAAGAGCGCGTCGTGGAGCGGCGGCGCGGGCTACTGCCGCTATCGGTTCTCGGACACGTTCGCGCTCGCGTTGCGCGGCGAGCTCTTCGACGACTCCGACGGCGCGCGCACGGGCACCGCGCAGACGCTGGAGAGCCTGACGTTGACGCCGGAGTGGAAACTCGGCGAGCACTGCGTCCTGCGCGGCGACTTGCGCGGCGATTGGTCGGACGAGGACGTCTTCGAGGATCGCTCGAGCGTCACCGGCTCGCGCACGACGGTCAGCCTCGCGTTGCTCGTCGTGTTCTGAGCGCCCGAGCTTCGTCGCCGATCGTTCGTCGAGCTGTTGGCTCGGCGACCGGTCGGCGACGCGCGTTCCACTGCGCGACGGACCGACACCGCGCGACGGACAGAGCCGCGCGACGGATCGACACCGCGCGACCGAGCAGACCCGGGCACTCGACGAATGAACCGCGCGCTCGCGTGTAGCGGCGCGCTCGTCGCGCGGCGCAGCGTTGCGTCGCTCGGCCGCTTTCAGTAGGACTCCACGCCGGACTGCGCCCTCGTGCACCTCGCCCCTTTCGTGCTCCCGTTCGTCGCGCTCGCGAGCCAGGCCGGCGGCGGCGGGCTGTTCGGCGGCGGCAGCGGCAGTGGGGGCGGCGACAGCGACGACGGGATCCTCTGGCTCTTCTACTGGCTGCTGCGGCTGGCGATCGAGGTGCCGGTGGTCGGCGTGCCGCTGCTGATCGTCGTCGCCGTCGTCTTCCTCGTCGGGCTGCGGAAGGGTTGGTGGAAGCACCAGGAGCGCGTGATCGCTCGCACGCGCCCCGCTCGCGAGGCCCGCGCCTCCGCGAACGTCGCGGCGCAGCTCTCGAACACCGACCCCTCGTTCGATGAGCGGGCCTTCCTCGCGCGCGTCGAGCGAGCGTTCGGGCGCGCGCAGTCGAGCTGGTGCGCGCAGGAGCTCGAGCCGTTGCGCGCGTTCGTCTCCGACGGCGTGTACGAGCGCTTCTCGCTGCAGATCGAGCAGCAGAAACTCGAAGGTTGGCGCCAGGGCATCGCGGGTTTGCGCGTCGGCCCGTTGAAGCTCGTGAGCCTCGAAACCGGACCGCAATTCGAGACTCTCGGCGTGCGGATCGAGTTCCACGGCGATATCCATCGGCTCGATCTGCGCGACGGCAGCCGCATCTCGGGCTCGCGCGTGCCGCGCGCGGATTTCGTCGAGTGCTGGAGCTTCGTGCGGCGCCGCGGCGCGCGTTCGCTCTCGCAGGACGGCCTGATGGAAGGCCGATGCCCGAACTGCGGCGCGACGCTCGCGCTGAACCAGTCGGCGCTCTGCGGTCACTGCCGATGCTTGGTGCGCAGCGGTCGGTTCGACTGGGTGCTCGCGGAGATCACGCAAGCGAGCGAATGGCGCCCAACGCACGCCGCCGCGTTGCCCGGGCTCGCCGAACTCGTCGCTCGCGACCCGGGCTTCGACGTGCAGATGCTCGAGGATCGCGCGTCGATGGCGTTCTGGCGACTGCGCGCGGCGGAGCGCGTCGGCGACGCGCGCCCGCTGACGCGCATCGCGACCGCGGGCACATGCGAGTCGCTCGCGCCTCGTTTCTCCGCCGCGGCGCCGCGCGAACGCTTCGTCGACAGCGCGGTCGGATCGGTGAACTTGCTCGGCGTGTTGCGGGACGACGCCGACGATCGCGCGGTCGTCGAGGTGGTCTGGGACGGCCGACGCGAGCGCATCGACGCGCGGGGCGAGCGCGAGCTCGATGATTCGCGCCGCTTGCGGCGCACGCTGCTGGTCTTCGCGCGCGGCCTCGGCGAGAGCACGCAGGTCGACGCCACCTTCACGACCGCGACGTGCCGAGGCTGCGGCGCGCACGACGCCGGCGGCACGGAGCCCGCGTGCGCGTTCTGTGGCGCTCCGCGCACCGGCGATCGTTCGGCCTGGCTCGTCGCGGAGGTCGCGGAGCGCGGCAGCGACGTCGCCGAGGAGCTCGTGCGAACGCTCGGACAGCGCGCGCGCGACGCGCGAGCTCGCGAAGGCGATGCACTGCACGCGCGAGTCAGCCCCGAATCGGCGGCCGGCTTGCTCGTCTGGGCGGCGGAGCTCGCGCGCGCCGACGGCGAGGTCGACGATCGCGAGCAACGGGCGCTGCGGGCGCTCGCCGCGCGCTTGCGGGTCGCGCCGGAGCGCGTCGACGAGATCCTCGACGGCGAGCGCGTGCCTCCCGCGCCGAGCGCGCGCGATCGCGGCGAGGCGGCGGCGTGGTACGCGACGCTGGTCGAGCTCGCGCTCGAGGACGGCTCGCTCACTCGCGCCGAACGCGGCTTCCTGACGCGCGCGGCGAGCCACCTCGGCATCGGCTACCGCGAGTCGGAAGACGTGCTGCGCGCCGCGCGCGCGCACCTCTTCGGCGAAGCCCGCGAAGCGCGACGCGCGCACTTCCTCGACCGTACTTCGTAGGCGTCGGAGCGTGTCGCTTCCGTGCCGCCCGGCAGCGCGTGCGGTCGCCGGGCGCCGTGACGCTCATCGGCTCCGCGGGCCGAGCGTTGGAGTCGGACTCGGCGCGGCGTTCGCCGGCTCACTCGTCGCCCCGCCCGTCGATTCGAAACTGGGCAGCGCGAGTACGCGCAGCGCAGACTCGGGCGGCGTCAAGTCAGAGCGCACCAAGTCGGACCGCACGAGCTCGGACCGCTCTAGCTCGGTCAGCGTGAAGTCGGGCAGCGCCGGTTCGCTCGGCGCCACGTCGGACCGCACGGAGTCGGACCTCGCGAGTGCGGGCAACGCGAAGTCGGGCTGCCCCAAGTCGGACAGCGCGAACGCAGTCAGCGCGCCCCGCTCTCGAGCGCGCGCCGCAACTGCATCAGTTGTCCGAGGTGGTATGCGTTGTGGTCGGCGACCAACATCAGCTGAAAGAACCACGTCGTGTCCGGCGAATGCGCGAGCGGAGCGAGCAGGTCGACGTGTCGGTCGCGCGCGAGTCGCTGACACGCCTTCAGGTCCGCGAGGAACGCTCGCGCGCTCGCTTGCCACGCCGACGCGCTCGCGGGCGCCGGCGTGCTCGGCCAGAAGCCCCGCGGCCATTTCGGCGAGCGGAAGTCCGGGTCGAGGCCGAAGTGCAGGAGGTCGCGCTGCGCGATGCGCAGATGCTCGAGCAGCTCCCACGCGCTGTGTGCGAATCCAGGGAGTCGCAGGTCCGCGTGGCGCCGCGGGAAACCACGGAGCACGTCGCGCGCGCGTGCGTGAGCTCCGCCGCCGTCGAGCATCGCGAGCGCGTGGGCCCGGAGCGCGGCGGGCGCGTGCACACGGAGCGCGGCCGCGTTCGACGGAGCTTTCACCTCGGGACCCTCCTACTCACGCACACGTCGCCGGCGCGCCGCCAAGTGCGGAACGGCGCCGAGGCCGGCGCGCTCGAACGCTCGGTGCGGCATGACGACGCGGCATCGCGACGCGGCATCGCGACGCTGCATCGAGACGCTGCATCGAGACGCTGGACCACGGCGTTGGACCGCGACGCTGACCCACGGCGTTGGATCACAACACTGGACCACGACGCGGCATCACGACGCGGCGGCCGAACTCGCCAGCACGTCGACGAGCGCGTCGACGTCTCGCTCGTCGTTGTAGAGATGCGGCGCGACCCGGATCGATTGTCCGCGCAGCGAGACGTGCACCTCCGCGGCGCGCAGACGCTCCGCGACGCTCGCGAGCTCGAGCGTCGCCGGCGCGCGCAAGCCGAGCAGGTGTCCCGCGCGACCGGGCTCGGCCTGCGCGACGAAGCCGAGAGGCGCAGCGCGCGCTACGAGACGACTCGCGAGGGCTCGCGTGTACTCCTGGATGCGCTCGACGCGCCAGTCGAGCACTTGCTCGAGCGCGGCGACCGCCATCGGCATCAGGTGCAGGTTCGAGCGTTCGCCGACGTCGTAGCGCCGCGCGCCAGGTTGGTACGCATCGTGGTACTGCACGAGCGCGCGGAAGTCCTCCGAGCCCTCGCGCGCGATCCAGTTCTCCTCGAGCGGATCGCCGCCGTCGTAGCGGGGCCCGAAGTACGCGTAGCCGAGCGAATAGGGCCCAAGCAACCACTTGTAGCCCGCGCAGACCAGCGCGTCGGGACGGACGCGCTCGACGTCGAACTCGAGCGCGCCGACCGACTGCGTGCCGTCGACGACGAGCGCGGCACCGAGCTCCCTCGCCCGCGCGCCGAGCGCTTCGAGATCGAAGCGCGTCCCATCCGCCCAGTGCACGTGCGGCAGCGCGACGACCGCGGTGCGCCCGTCGAGCGCGGCGAGCAAGCGCTCGTTCCAACTCTGCGCGCGATCGGCGGCGCCGGGCGCGGGCTCGACGGTGACGAGCTCGGCACCGCGCTGCGTGCAGAGTTTGCGCCACGCGTAGACGTTGCTCGGGAACTGCTCGTGCGCGACGACGATCGTCTGCCGTGCGGCGAGCGGCGTGTTGCGCGCGACGATCGCCATGCCGTACGAGACCGACGGCACGAGCGCGACGCGCTCGCCGTCCGGCGCGCCGACGAGCCGGCCGAACAGAGCGCGCAGGCGCTCGCTCTCGTCGAAGAAGTGCGCCGGCGTGAACTCGTACGGCCGTCGCTTGCGCGCGAGCCCGACGACGCCCGCCGCTTCGACCGCGCGAGACATCGGCGCCATGTAGGCGCAGTTGAGGTAGTGCACGTGATCCGGCAGGTCGAAAAGAGCGCGTTGGCAGTCGAGCATGGCGAGGGAGAGGCGAGGGGACGGACGCGGAGGACGTTCAGTGTGCGAGTGCGTCGAGGAGCTGCTGGAAGTTCGCGTGGCTTGCGCGGCGCCCCGCGGCGCTCGCTTCGGCGGCGGGCGACTCAGGCGCCGAGCATGCCGACGAGCGCGAGGGCCGGGACGAAGAGCCGCATCCACGAACTGAGCATCACCAACTCGACCTCCGCGAAGGTGGGGCTGGGCCGCGGAGCTCCGGGCGCCGTCGCCGCGGCGTCGACGCGAACGGATTCTCCAGAGGGCGTTCCAACATAGCGGGGCGAGCGATCCGGTTCGCGTGCGGACCGGGATCGCGCCCGTCGGTCGGGCGCGGGCTCAGCGTGCGAGCTTGCCGAACTCGTCGACGAGCCGCGCATCGACCCAGCGCGCAGCCGCGGTCGCGTCCACCAACTTGCGACCGCCGTTGCGCACCAGGACGAGCACGTTCCCCCGGGCGAAGAGCACGCTCGCGTTCGAACCGGCGGTGACGAACGCGACGTCGCCGGCGACCGGTGCCTCCTGGCGGCCGAGCAGCGGCGCTTGGAACTCCCCGAGCGCCCGTAGGAGCTCCTCGTGCGCGGCCGCGACCGATTGCGACTCGATCACGTCGACGCGCAGGAGCTCGTCGGGCCCGCGCGCGAAGAGCCACGTCGTCCGCGGCACCGCGCTCGCGCGACGGTCGAGTCGCGCGAGCCGCCACCCTTCGAGCACGCTCTCGCGCAGCTCGAAACCGTGCAGCGGCCGCGCGAACGAGCTCTTGCCCCGCCACGCCTCGAACCCGTGCTGACGCTTCATCGCTTCGATTCGATCGGCTTGCATGGTTCGGCTCCTAGATGAGCGCTCGGCGTTGTCGGGTGGTCGGCTGCGGATCGCAATTCGGTCTGCCCGTGGGCGTCGCGAGTCGATCGCGATAGTCGCCGTCGCCGGTGTTGCCGAAGCGCAGGTCGATCGGCAAGAGCGGCGTGTGCGGCGCGTTCGTCGGATCGGGGTCGCCGTCGACTTGGAGGCACGCATCGAAGACTCGGTCGTCGACGTCGCACGCTCCGGTCCACGCGACCTCGTGATAGCCGAAGCCCGACCAGCCGCACGCCGGCTGCCACATGCTGCTCCCGATGCCGAGCAGCGGATTCAGGTCGAAGCCCCAGCCCATCCTCGACTGCCAGAGATCGGCGCCGAGCAGGTTCGCGAACGTCGACGTGATCGTCGCGCAGTCACTGCAGTTGACGTAGACGCCGTTGCCGGGTCCGCCGTGCAGGCGATCGAGGAACGCGCTCAGCTCGAAGCCGCCCCAACTGTAGTGCGAGGAGCCGCCGCCCGGGCAGTCGTACGTGACGACGTTCGGACCGAGCGCGTACACGTGCCGCGTCACCGCCGCCGCGACCTCGACGCGCGTGCGCGTCGCGACCGCCCATTGACACGCGTAGTCGAGCGCTTCGGTCCACGGCAGCGACGTGTTGCTCGCGGCGAAAGGCGCTTGCGTCCATGGCTCGGTCGGCACGTCCGCGAGCACGTAGATGCGGTGGCGCGTGACGCCGATGTCGCTCCACGGATCGGAGCTCGTCGCGCGTGCCTGCCAACGCCACTCGGTCGTGTGCGTGCCCACCGTCGTCTTGCCGAGCTTCGTGTGGATCAACGCGAACACCACCGGCCCGGTCTGTCCGTTCGCGAAATGGACGACCTTCGGCGCGACACACCCGAGCACGTTGCCGAAGAGCGCGCGGAGCAACGCTCGCAGCCACGCGACGAGGATCCCGAGACACCCCGGCGGCCCCGGCGGATCGACGACGTTGTCGACGGCGCGAAGCTCGGCGCTCGCGAGCTTGCGGTTCGACGTGCTGAACGACGCCCGGATCGTCACCGTGTTCGATCCGACCGCCGCGAGCGCGTACGCCGCCGGCGAGTCCTCCGGGTGGACGCAGAAGCCGCGCCGCCACTCGGGGAGGATCACCTCCTCGGTCGCGTTGCGCCGCAGATTCAGCGCGTCGTGACTCGCGGAGTTGGAATCGTGGTTGAACTGGACGGTCTCGATCTCGACGAAGGCCATGGGCTCGCTCCCGGAGCGCGAAATCGCTCCGAGTCCGTCAGGTGCGGCTCCTTCTGAATCGCACGCGAAAGCCCCGAACCCGCCCGGCCTTCCCGCGCGAGCGCTAGCCGAGCCCGAGCTCCGTCGCCGGCGTCGATCGCCTCCCCGAGCACACGGCTTCGATCGCGAAGCCCGACCGCCGACCTCGAGCACGCCACGCGACGCCGGCGACCCACCACCGATCGCGCCCCGAGCCAGCCATCCGGCGCCGCGATGCGATCCAACGATGCGGACCACCGATCCGGACCAACGATTCGAGCCAGCGATGCGGACCAGCAATGCGTGCCAACGAAGCTGGCCAGCGACGCAGGCGAACGATGCGGACGAGCGGTGCGGACCGTCGATTCGAGCCAACGACGCGGACCAACGATGCTTGCCACCGACGCGGACCCGCGACGCGGACCACCCGCGAGCGTCGCGGAGCTGGCACACCCACGCGAGCCATCGCGCGTCGCTGCAAGGAGTGCGTCCCACCCGCCCGCGCTCCGGCGCTCGCCACGCGACTGTGGTACCGTCGTGCGATCGCGCGCGCTCGGCTCGGCAGAGCTTCGAGCGCGCTTGGTTCCGCCCTCCCCCCGAGTTCCACAGCTAGATCCATGTCCCAGCGGTCCGTCGTCGCATCCCTGTTCGTCGCTTCCCTGGTGGGCTCGAGCGCCTTCGCCGGCACGCGCTACGTCAACGTCGCCTTGGCCACCGGCGCGAACGACGGCTCCTCGTGGGCCGACGCGTATCGCACGGTCGATGGAGTCTCCGTCGCGCTCGCGGCGTCGGCGAGCGGCGACGAGATCTGGGTCGCGGCGGGGACCTACTTGCCGACGGCGCTCGGCACTCGCACGATCGCGACCCCGCTGAAGAGCGGCGTGGTCGTCTACGGCGGTTTCGTCGGCGGCGAGACCAGCGTCGCGCAACGCGACATCGCGCAGCACGCGACGATCCTCTCCGGCGACCTCGCCGGCGATGACGGGAGCTCGAACTTCGCGGACAACTCGTTCCACGTCGTCACCGGCGCGGGCACGAACGCGACCGCGGTGCTCGACGGCTTCACGGTGCGCGCCGGCAACGCCAACGGCGCCGGCGGCAACCAGGATCGCGGCGGCGGCATCCTCTGCATGGGCGGCGCGAGCCCGACCGTTCGTCGCTGCACCTTCCTCTCGAACCGCTGCACGTTCGGCGGCGGCGCGGGCTACATCAACAACTCGAGCCCGCTCTTCGAGGATTGCATCTTCGACGGCAACTTCGGCGGCAGCTTCGGCGGCGCGTTCGATGCCGCGTCCAACGGCGCGGCGACCTTCGACCGCTGCGTGTTCCGCAACAACACCGCGGCGCGCGCGGGGGCGCTCGAGATCTTCACGAGCTCGGTCAAGGTCTACAACTCGCTCTTTTACGCGAACACGAGCACCGGCACGGGCTCCGGCGGCGCGCTCTACGTGCAGCAGAGCGCCGCGCAGATCCGCAACTGCACCGTCGTGCAGAACACGAGCACCGTCAGTGCGACCGGCGCCGGCCTGCGCGTCGTCACCGGCACGCCGACGGTGACCAACTGCATCTTCGATCAGAACACCGCAGCAGGCGGAGCGATCGGTTCCGCGGCGCAGATCACGCCGGCGACCGTTTCCGTGACGTACTCGCTGGTTCCCGCGGGCTACGCGGGCACCGGCAATTTGACCGCGACGCCGATCTACGACGTCACCGGGCTGCTGCCGTTCCGACTCGCGGTGAACTCGCCGGGCATCGACGCCGGCAGCAATGCGGACGTCGGCGGCGGCGGCCAGGACGTCGAGGGCGCGCCTCGCTTGCTCGAGCTGCTCGCCGTGCCGGACACCGGCGCGGGCGCGGCGCCGCTCGTCGACATCGGCGCGTTCGAGATCGATGGCGACTGCAACGCGAACAATGTCCCCGACTGGTCGGATATCGACCTCGGCACGTCGCCGGACGTCAACGCGAACACGGTGCCCGACGAGTGCGAATGCACCGGCGGCACGCCGCCGACCGCTTACTGCACCGCGAAGCTCAACTCGCAAGTCTGTCTGCCGACGATCACGTTCCAGGGCACGGCGAGCGTCTCGAGCGCGAGCCCGTTCGCGATCGGCGCCTTCGACGTCCTGAACAACAAGAACGGATTGCTCTTCTACGGCTACGGAATCCAAGCGGCCGCGTTCCAAGGCGGGACCTTGTGCGTCACCGCGCCGATCCGCCGCACGAGCGTGAGCCACTCCGGCGGCTCGCCGACCGGCAGCGATTGCACGGGCACGTACAGCTTCGACTTCAACGCCTACATCCAGTCGGGCGCGGACCCGCTGTTGGTCGTCGGCCAGCTCGTGGGCGCGCAGTACTGGAGCCGCGATCCGCAAGACGCGTTCACGACCAGCCTGACCGACGCGGTCCGCTTCTCGATCTGCCAGTAGAGCTCGCGGGTCAGCCCTGAACCGAGCGACGGCGGCGCAGCGAGCGTCGGCGTCGCTCGCAGCATTTCGAGCGCGCTCGCCGAGCCGCTTCGGCCCGAAGTCCGTCGCCGCTGCGTCGGCCCGTGCTCGCGGCTCGCCGGGGTTCGGGGGCTCGGCGAAGCCGCTTGGTCGTCGAGGAGCGTCGCTCGTGGACTCGCTCGCCGGCGCCTTCGTTCGCGCGACCGCGAGCTCGGGTCGATGAACCCGCCGCTGCACCCCGAGCGATCGGCGCTCGCCAACCCGGCCGAGCTCCAGCGCTTCGAGGACTGGAGCGTCGACGGCGCCGGGTCGACCGGCCGATCGGCTTCGACCCGACCCAGCGCGAGCGACGGGTCACGGCGACCGTCCTGTTGGAGGCGGGGACCATCGTGGGCGGGCGACGACATCGGTGGCGCGTGACCCGCACTCTGTCGAGACGCTTCGCCGTGCTGGTCGCGGGAGTCGACGGCGCGAGGTGGGGCAGCGTGCTGGGCACTTCCGAAGTCCCGATCCACCGGCTGAAAGTGAGTCCGGAGGGCGCCGAGCTCAGGAGCCGCGAGGATTCGCCGCGGATCGAGGGCTCCGCCCGGATCGTAACGGCAGAGGCGCCCGAGGACGATCCGCGCGCCATGGCGCGGTGCGGGCCGTTCGAATGGACTGGATCGCGCTGCCGAGCGCGGACAGCGCGGCCTCGAACGACTCCGTCTCGAGTGGCGCGGGATCGAGCAATGCGGCACCGACCAGCACGGCACCGACCGGCACGGGGCCGACCGGCACGGCGACGGCGGCTTCGAGCTTGCATCCTGTGCGTCCGGTAGGCAACTTTCCAGGCGCTCGCAAAACCACTGGAAGAATTCATGACCGACATTCACGCCGCCCTCCGCCCGAAGATCGACGCCTTTCTGATCGAGATCCAATCGCTGACGCGACTCGCCGCGTTGGACGCGGCGAAGGCCGTGCTCACGGGGGGCGGGAGCTCGTCGATTCCGACCCGCGCTGGACGCGCGGTCGCCAGGCGCGCCGCCCCGGTTTCTCGCGCCGTCGCGCCGGGTGCTCGCGCCGTCGCGCCGGGCGTCAAGGGCGGCAAGCGCGCCAAGCGGACCACCGAGGCCGTCGCAGCGGTCGGGGCGAAGATCCTCGAGTTCGTGAAGGCGAACACCGGTTGCAGCGTCGAGCAGATTCGCGCGGGACTTGGGCTCTCGAAGAAGGACGTCGCGCTGCCGATCCTGCGACTGAAGTCGGAGAAGCGCCTGAAGACCACCGGACAAAAGCGCGGCACCCGGTACTTCGCCGGTGGCGCGGCTCCGAAGTCCGCCGCGACGGCGAAGCGCGTCGCGCCGAAGGCCTCCGCGGCGCCGAAGCGCGCCGCTGCGAAGGTGACCAAGCCGCGCAAGGCGGCCGCGTCGGCGCCGAAGGCGACGAAGCGACGCAAGCCGATGGAGCCCGAGCAAAAGGCCGCGCTGCTCGAACGCCTCGCGAAGGCTCGCGCCGTGCGCGCAGCCAAGCTCGCGGGCGCGAAGTAGATCCAGGAGCTTGCGCGGCGCCGCAGGTCGTCGAATCGCGCGCAGCCGAGCTGTCGCATTCGACTCGCGTCGCCATTCCGACTGCCATTGCGGCGAGCGACCCGTCGTGCGAGCACCATGTCGACCGGCGCGCGCTCCGTCGAGAGAACGCGCGGAGTGGGCGAGTGGCGCGGGGCTGCTCGAGTGGCGCGGCCTGGTCGCGCCGTGCGGACGCGTGCGACGCGCGGTGCTACGCGTCGCCGGTCCGCGTCGCTACGCTGGTCGGCTCGCGACGCGAACCCGGCGGCGGATTCCCATGAAGCAACTCCAATTCCGACTGCGCGACGAGTTCATCGAGCTCCACAACCTCCTCAAGGTCCTCGGCGTCTGTCCGAGCGGCGGCGCGGCCAAGACGCTCGTCGCTTCCGGCGCGGTGCAGGTCGATGGGGCGGTCGAATTGCGCAAGTCGCGCAAGCTGCGCGCGGGCCAGCGCGTGCTTACAGGCGAGGTCGAGATCGAAGTTCTGCCGCGCGCGGCCGAGCCGGCGTAGGGCGGTGAGGGCCGTTGCGATCGGCCCCGCTCGCGGAGCGGAGCCGCTCGTAGCGTCCAGGCGAGCATGTGCGTCGCCCGGCGCGACGCGACGCGACGCGACGTGACGCGATGCGGCGCGATGCGGCGTCACGCGGCGTGACGCGACGCGGAGCCGTTCGGCGGGCGGCGGGCGGAGACGGGGGCGTCAGGCTCGGGCCGTCGCTCCGATCTGGCGCAGCAGTTCCTCGCGCGGCGGCTCGAGTGGTCCGGCCGGCGACGACCAGGTGGGCATCGTGCGGATCATCAGAGCGACCTTGCGGCGGCCGGCCGCGGTCCTCGCCGCCTGACGCGGGGTGCGATCGCCGAGCAACGGCACCGGTTGATCGAGCCAGAGCATGCACGTCTCGCGCTGCAGCCGCGCGCGTTGCGCGATCGCTTCCGGCGATGGCGCGGGTTGTTGGCTCGGGAGTCGGTCGTCGAGCGGCGCGAGCTCGGTGCTCGCCTCGCGCGTCGTCACGCGTTCGAACTCGACGCCTCCCGGCAGCGCTTCGAGCCACGCGCGCGCTCGCTCGAAGCGCGCCGCCGAGTTGACCTCGAGGACGAGTCGGTCGTCGTGGAGTGCGATCGAGCCGAGCTTGGTACTTTCGCCGACGGCGCCGGCCGGGACGCCGGGGCGCCACCACATCCAAACGCCCTGCTCCTCGTCGTGACGCACGTCGGGTCTCGAGGAGAGTCCACGCGCCGCCGCGTTCGGATCCGCGGCGCGGAAGGTCGCCGTGTGCAACAGGAACGGATCGAGATCGGTGTTCGTGAGCCGAACGGTTCGCTGGTAGCGGGAGAGCCGCAGCCCCCAGAGCCAGCCGAGGACCTCGGGTCGCCGTTGGATCCCCGCAACGGAGAGCTCGACGCCCGCGGACTCGAAGAGCTGCATCGCCGTGTAGACGTCGGGGTATGTCAGCGGCGGACCGGCGAGCGAGGCGACCCGCCATGCGCCGAGTTCGAGCACCCGCAACGGCAGGAAGCGGTCGTCGAGGTCGCGGCCCGAGAGCGAGCGGTCGTGGATCGTCACGCGCGTGCCGTCGAAGATGTCCTCGAGATCCAGGCTCTCTCCGGGTCGCGCCGCGACGGCGCGGTAGATCGAGTTGCGCGTCTGATTGCGCGCGACGAGGATTGTGCGCTCGATCGGCGCGAGATCGTCCTGAGCCAGCCGTCGCTCGAGCACCGTCCTCGAGCGCGGAGTCGCGCGATAGTGCGCCATGTGCCACTCGCAGAACGCCCCGAGCGTCTCGCGTTGGTCGAGTTCCTTGATCACCGCCTCCGCGGTTTGGTCGCCGCCGAAGAAGCATGCGAAGGCGCATTCGTCCGGTTTGGAATCCGAGCCGAGGCGTTCCACCAGTCGCTCGAGCACCTGCAGGTCGGCGTCCTTCCAGCCTTCCAAGGTCGTCGGCAGCTCGGTCGGCAGCTCGGTCGGCAGCGACGGCTCGTCGTTCCGTCGCCGACCGTGCGTGGGGGCGTCCACGTCGTCCGACTCGGAGTACTCGTCGAGGCGCGGGTGGTGATCGAGCCATCGGCAGGATACGCCGTGCGCCTCGAACAGCGGACCGACCGCCGCGTGGACCTCGACCTCCGTGAAGAGCACCTCGCGCGGCAACCCCGGCGGCTGGGACTCGTACTCGCCGCGCAGCAGCGTCGCGAACACGTTCCGGATCGAATCGAAGTCGTTCAGCGACACCTCGAAGCCCGCGATCGGTTGGCCGTCGGCTTCACGCAAGACGACGATCGCGAGCTCGTCGGGCGAATCGGAGCTCGAATCCAGTTCGGGCGGCGTTCCGACGACCCAGCGCTCGTCGAGACGAGGGAGGTCCGGCGGCAAGTCGGGCAGCGGAGGCGTCGGGAACTCGGCGGGGAGCTCGACCTTCACGCGCCGCGTGCTCGCGATGAACCCGTCGCGCTTGGCCTCGACCGTGATCTCCAAGAAGTGCTTCGACCGCGGGTGAATCGAATCGACTCGGAGCTCGTTCGCATCCCGGGTGAGCAACACGCCGTGCACGAGCGCGAGCAGGCTCGCTTGCTCCTGTTTCGTCGGCGGACGACCGACCTGCTGGCCTCGCGGCTTCGCCAGGATCATCGGCGTGAGGTCGGAGGAACGCGGACGCAAGCCCGCCGCGCGCGCCAAGCGGCGCAGCTCCGGCGGAACGCCCTCCAACGGCGCCATGGACAAGAGCAGCAGGTCGAGCCCGTTCAGGCGCGGCCCGCGCAGCGCGATGAACTCCGCGAAGCGCTCGAGCGCGTCCTCGCCTCGCACGATGAACAGGCCGTAGTCCTGACCGCATTGGCCCAACGCCGCGACGCTGAGCGGATGCGGTTCGCCGGGGACGCGAACCAGGAACGGCGCATCCAACGGCAATTCGAGCCAGAGTCGACGTCGATGCAGCTCGAAGGCGGCATCGACCAGGGCGCGGGCGAGGCGTTCGGGCGGAGCCATGGTCGGGCGGTCGGATTCCGGGGCAGCGAAGACGTCGGCGCTCGACCCGCGCGCTGCCGGAAGCGCGAAGCGAGGCTCGGGCGCGCCTGGCGCGGCGCACTCTTCCGTTCAGACCGCTGCACCCGGCCCCGGTTGCGACCGCGGTTCCCTTTTTCCGCTCGGCCCGCGGCGCCGCCGTCGGCGCACGGCGCCTTTGCATGGAACACGGCCCGGGCCTTTCGCGCGGCTCGCCGCGCGCGCCGTCAAGCGTCGGACGGCGCAGCGTTCCGCCATCGCATCTCGGCCGCGTCGCGCCGCGCTACGCCGGATCGCTCGCCGTGGGACGCGCCCGGGAACTCGCAGTGGAGCGCGCGATGGAGCTCGCCGTGGCGCCACCTCTACCGCGCGTGGCGGACGATCCACTCGAGCGCCCGAGCTTGGCGCTTCCACGCGCGGCCGAGCTGCGCGACGAGCTCGAAGAGCTCGGCATTGCGCTCGACGTCGTAGCGCGGCTCCTGGAGGACCTCGTCGAGCGGCGCGAACATCAGCTCGCAGCCCGGAAAGTCGCGGCGAGCCGCCGCCAGCGCCTCTTCGGCCTTCGGCTCGTCGCCGCCGAGGATCGCCTCGAACACCCGCGCCCACGCGACCACCGCCGAATCGTCCGCAGCCAGCGACGCGAGCCACTTCGCCGCGTCCTCGCGCTCTCCGCGCTCCAGCGCGAAGCCGAGCAGCGTCCTGCGCGCGTGCGTGTGGTCGTCCGGGTCGAGCTCGAGGCTCTCCTCCAGCAACGCGCGCGCTTCGTCGGTCGCGCCGGCGTCGTGCAGGGCGATCGCGAGGTTGAGCCGCGACCGCAGGACCGCGCGACGCGCGGAGTCGTCCCACACGCCGCGTTCGCGCGAGCGCTCGGCGAAGATCGCCGGACCGCGCGCGACGACGCCGCGGAGCCATTCGATCCGCGCTTCGGTCTCCTCGGGCTCTTCCAGCCACTGCGCCGCGCCGGACATCGCGGACTCGACCTCCACGCGGAAATTCTCCTTGCGCAGTTGCTTGTAGCGGCGGCGGCTGGCGAGCAGTCGCGCTCTGGTCGCGCGGTCAGCGTGCGGCGGAAGCACGTCGAGCTGCTCGTCCTCCGCTGCGAACGCATTGCGCGCCGCGATCCAATCGCCCTTGCCGGGCAGCGTCTGCACCAGCGACGCGAGCCGCGCGTGTCGGATCGCGGGCTCCCAGAGGAACGTCGAGAGCCCGGGCTCCGCCTCGGCGTCGAATTCCTCGTCCACGTCGGAGTCGAACTCAGCGTCTTCGAAGCGCGCCTCGCCCTCGGCCGGTGGTTCGAGCTGCGAGTAGTGACGCTCGATGCGGATCCGGTCGGCGCGTTGCTTGCGCTTCTGCAGCTTCTTGCGATCGCGGCGTTTCACGCGTCGAAGCGTACCGCGCTTCGCGGCGAGCCTCTACTGCGCTGCGTGTCCGAGTCGGATGCGATCCGGGGCTGACCGGGGACGCCACGGGGCGGGCGGATCGCCGCCGGCCGAGCACGCGTCGTCGCACGCGTTCGGCGACGTCCGCGGTGGGGCGGCGAACCGACCGCGCGAGATCGGTTGGCCAGCGTGCGGTGCGGGCCTCCGTGGGCTCGCGCTGCGAAGCGAAGCCGAGCCCTTGCTTCGACGCGGACCCGCGGCGGGCGCCCGGAGCGCAGAACGACGCGAGTGCGACGCGAGGCACGCCGCGGCGAATGCGCGCTACGATCTGCTCGAGAGGTGACGGATGAATTGTCGATCGACTTCGATGCGGTCGTTGGTGTCGCAAGTCGGCTTCGCTCTCGTTGCCAGCGTGCTCGGTTCGTGTCGCGCCTTCGAACGGCAAGCGCCGAATAGCCCTCGTGCTTCCGACTCGTCAATGGTCGCGCCCGCGACCGGCGCAGCCTCCGAAGTCGAGCAGGCTCGCGCGCTGCCGATCGGTCCCGTCGTGCACGAGGGGGCGGTCGTGATCGAGCTCCGCACGCGCGACACCGGTTCGGACGAGCCGCAGTTCACGCTGCGCGTCCATGAGGACGGTCTCTACGAGTGCTCGGGCGACCACGGCGTCCCCGCGAGCACTGGCTACGTCTCCGCGACGTGGCTCGCGCGCTTCCTCCGCGATGCCGAGCTCGACGGCTTCTTCTCCTACGACGAGACTTTGATCCCAGCGACCGGGGTGCCGACGGACCGGGAGCTGACGCTTCGCGCGGAGGGACGATCGCACACCGTGCGCTTCACCTCGGTCTGGCTCCGTGGGCCGACGGATTTCGAGCTCAGCGGTGCGGAGTGCGGGGTCCTCGTCCGGCGGTGCGTGTGTCAGGGCTTGGCCGCGAGGCTCTTGGATCTTCTCGCGAGGTGAGCGTCCGGCGCCGGGCTGACGATCGAGTCCGCTGACGCATTCGAACTCGCCGCCGCGCTTCGCGAGCGAGCTCGATGGAGCTCGTCGGTTCCAGCGGGTGGGCTCCGCGCCGCGTGGAGTGCGTTCGGCGCGATCGATCGTCGAGCCGCGCGGGTTCCGCACGGCGCGCTCGTGCGGCGCGCGCAGTCGTCAGGATCTCGGCGCGGAGTACGAATACCCCGAAGTGAGCACGAGCGCGGCGCCGTGCTCGGGTGTGTGTCCTCCGCGAACGAGGCCCGCGCCGTCCGCGCCGACGCAGGCGATTCGTGCTCGCGCGGACGGGTGGACGATTCCGAGCGCTCGGTGCACGATCGCGGCGGCTCCTGCGGTGCTGGCCCCCCGCACTGTGGCACCTTGCGGCCCTGCGTGCGTGGGCTACGGTGAGCGGGTCCTCGTCGGGGCGGCTCTCGTTTCAATGCGAGCGAGACGTGAGCCCGGGAAGCCCGGCGAGGAGCTCTCCCTCGGAGCCACCGGTCGTAAGGCCGGCGGCTCCCCTTCGTATCCGATCGAGGTTGCGAGCGCTCGCCGAGCGCGTTGCGCGCACGGCTCGCGCGTCGACGGCCACGGTTCGCGTGCGTGCGCAAGCGGATGCGCGTGCACGTGGTTGCGCGTGCGCGAGCGGACGCGGGGGTGGGCGCCGACGCGCATGCGCGAGGCGCCGACGCGGTCGACGCTGCGGGCGACAACGTGCAGGGCGACTCGCGGGGCGACGTGTTCGAGCGCCGCGAGGTCCTCGTCCACCCGTCCGTTTCGCGCGGAGGCGCGCTCGCCGCGCGGTGCGCGAACCACGCCGCGACGAGCGTACGACCCCCGGGCGGTTCAGCGGTCCGAGGTCACGAAAGGCTCGCGAACGGTTCATGAGCTCGTCACCATCGCGCCTCCCCTGAGTCCTCAGCGCTACAGCTCCGATCCACGTGTTCGCGTGCTCGCGCCCCGCCGGCCTGGTCCGCGCGTCGCGACGCGCTTCGCGGTCCGGCTTCGGCCGCCGGCCCTGGAACCGCGTTCCAGCTCCCGCGGCGCCGAATTCGAAGGACAGGGCGGCTGGCCGGCTCCCGTCCGCCTCCCGCTCCGCCGGATTCCGATGAAGGAAATGCGGCAAGGGTGCTCGAAGCGGCCATGAACAACCAAGCGACCCAATGTGAGGCCTTCGAACTCGCCGCTCTGCGCCGAACTCGGAGCGCCCTCGACCCGGCGGAGGAATCTCGACTCGAAGCTCACCTGCGCGCGTGCGCGCCGTGCCGTGAGTTCGCGGCGACCCTCGAAGCGACCTCGGTCGCGATGAGCAGCCACGCGCGTTCCGCGACCGCGGCGTTGGATTGGGAGCGCGTCCGTACGGGGTTCGTCGCGCGTCGACGCGCCGAGCGCAACCAGCGGCTGCGCGGACTGGGCGCGATCCTGCTGCTCGTCGGAATCATCGGCTGGTCTCTCGGGCCCGCGGCCGGCGCCACCTTCGCCGCGCTCGCGCTCGCGCTGATCGGCGTGGGCTACTGGCGGCTCGTGCGTCCACAGCTCCGCCGGGCGCAAGCCGTGGCCACGCTGAACACCGACATGCTCGCGTTCTATCGCGCTGACCTCGACCAAGAGATCCGCGGTTTGAAGGGAGCGCGTCAACTGGTCGTCGTTCTCGCGCTTCTCTTCGCCCTGAACGCGATCTTCATGCTCGGCCACGTCGTGAGGGAGCAACTGCTCGGTCACGACTTCCCGAACGTTCGGAGCTACGTGGCGACTTTCATCACGTTCGCGCTGGTCGGCGGCGCCATGTGGCTTCGAGGGCGCGCGGTCCTGCCGCGCCTCGAACGCGAGCGCGCGGAGCTCGGCCAATGACCTCCGATTCCGGTGCATACGAAACGGAGCTGCTTCTCCGAGTCCGCAGCGAGGCCACGCGTGCCGCCGCGTTCGACGAGCTCTTCATCGCGCTTCGCAAACAGGTATTCGGTGTCTGCCTGCACATCACGGGCAACACGGCGGACGCGGACGACGCGCTTCAAGAGACGTTCATGGCCGTGAGCGCCGGACTGCCGCGATTTCGCGGCGACTCGCGGCTCTCGACTTGGGTCCACCGCATCGCGATTTGCGCGGCGATCCGTGTCGTCTCCCGGCGGCGCGACGCGGCCGACGTCCACGACGTCGATCCGCCGTCGCGCGGCGGGGACCCGGTGCTCGCGAGCGAACTTGCCGCGCAGATCGCGCGAGCGATGGATCAGCTCTCGGCCGACCATCGCGTCGTGCTCTCTCTCTTCGCGGTCGACGAACTCAGCCACGCGCAGATCGCCGAGATCCTCGGCATTCCCGAAGGCACGGTTTGGTCTCGGCTGCACTGCGCACGCAAGCGACTCAGCGCGGTTCTCGGGTCCGCAGCGCCGTGACCGAGCGCCGAACGACGAGGCTCCCGCTCTCGCGGCGCCGGCCAAGCGGTTGCGTTGCGTGGAGCGGTCCACTGCGTTGTCTGCGAAGTGCACGTTCGCCGTTCGCGCACTCGCACCCGACGCTCGTGGCGAAGACGTGCTCGCGCTTGGAGGCCGGGGCTCCGCGCGCGGTGGTCGAAGAGGCTGCACGCGTCGTCCGGAGCTCGGGCGCGCGCCGCGCCCGGCCGTCGATTGGCCGGTGAGCGTGCGTCCCCGTGCGGGAGCCGCCTTGCGCCGTGATCGCGGTCAGCGCTCTCCCGGTTCGTGGCGAGCGACGATACGCGCGCCTGCTGATTCAGGGCCCGCCGGTCGGCAAGCCACCGGGCGGACGAGCGGCGCTACCGATCGAGCTTCAGCCCCTCGACCAACCGCTCCAACTGCCTGGCGGTGTCCGGACCGAACCCGGCGTAGTGGTTGTTCGCGTAGGTGTAGATCGGGAGCTTGTCGCCGAGGTTCGACAGATACTCGGCCCAGAGCTTCAACCGCTCGGTGCGGTCAACCACGATGCGGTCGAACTTGCCGCCACCCGCGGTCTCCGTCGCCTTTCGGTCGCCGATCAGGCGCACGTAGCTGAAGTCGGTCGTGACGAGGTCCAACTCGACGTCGCAAGGATGCGGCATGTAGAGCAGGTCGAGTAGCACGAGCGCGACGCGGTGTCGACGCAACGAGTCGGTCAACTCCGGCGTGAGCCACGCCTTGTTGCGCACCTCGACGCCGTATCGAAACGTCTTGGGCAGCGTTTCCAAGTACGGCTCGAGCCGCGCCAGGAACTCGCCGAGCGATCGAAACGCGGACTGGTTGAAGTAGGGGAACTGCATCACGAGCGGTCCACACTTCGGCCCGAGCAGCGACATCACGTCGAGGAACTTCGCCGTCTCACTCGCGTCGAACAGCTTGGTCGCGTCGGGCTTCTCACCCGTGCCCGCGTGCACGACGGAGCGCGGGAACTTCGCCGACATCACGAACCCCATCGGCGTTTTCGCTTCCCAGCCCGCGACGAGCTTGCGCGAAGGGATCGCGTAGTACGTGTTGTCCGCCTCGACCGTGGAGAAGCGCGTGGCGTACTGCGTCAGCATCTCGCCGGGCTTCGTGCCCGGCGGATAGAACGCGCCGACCCAAGTGCGTTCAGACCAGGAAGAGGTGCCGTACAGCAGCATCTCGCCGAATCGTACGCGACCGCGCCGCGGACGTCCCGCGAATCGATTCGCGCCGCGCGTCGCAACGCGGCCGCGCGCGGTCGTGCGCGCGAACCGGATTGACCCGACCTTCGACACTCGATCGTCGCCGCGCGACTCGCGGCGTTCCCGAGCGATCGGACGCTGGAGTTCGAGGCCTCGAAGGTGCGGTCGAACTCGAGCGAATTCGAGAAGCGTTTGCTGATGGCGAGGATGACGCTGGGTTCGATTCCGAAGCTGCTCGGCGCGAGACGCTGGTGTCGGCGACAAGCTCCTCGCCTCCCTGAAGTCGAACGCCGGTCGAAGCTCGGAGTGGATCCGGGCCGGGCTCGGGCTCATCGCGAGGCACGTCGCGCGGTCGATGCCTCGCATCGGAAGGAGGCGACGACCGGTGCGGAACGACCCGCTGGCGTGAAGACTTCCATGGCTCCACGCGGCTCTTTGGCGGGATCGACTCCGCGTCCGCCCCAGCGACGCTCGACGGTCTAGGGACCGCGACCAAGATCCGGTCCGCCGGCCGATGGGCTAGCAGCGTGTACGCATCGGCGCGCGCGCTCGTTCCTGAGCGGCCGGGGACGCGAACTCCTTGGCCGTCGCGTGCGCCCACGTCTTCTCGATGTAGAGCGCGGCGTCCGGCGTCTTGCACGCGGTGTCGCCGTGGTCCACGTCGACCTTGCCGATACGCTTCGCGGCGGCGGTAGCCGCCTTGCGCAGCGCGGCGTTTCGACCGCCGATCGTGATCAATGCCATGTTCATCGACTCGCGCTCGGCGTTGGGCGCGGAGTGAATCGACTGCTCGATGTGGGCGAGGCGTTCGACGAACCACTTGTCGGGGGTCTTCTCGTCGAGGTTCGCGAGGAAGCCCGCGAGCGTCCACGCCATGGCTCGCAGAGTTGCGTCCTTGGACGCGAACCACTCGCGCGCCTTCGCGGCTCCGTGAGGGCTCTCCGCCGCCAGCATCGCGACGTAGCCGCCGCACATCCGCGCGCCGCTTGCCTGCGCCCAGCGATCGAGGTCGGACGGCTCGATCTTCGCCGGATCGGCGAGCTTCACCGCGAGCGTGCGCGCGTCATGATTCTTCGTGTCCCACAGGGCGAGCGCGAGTTCGTGGTCCATGCCGATGCGCTTCACGAGCGCTTTCAGCACCGCGAAGCTGACGCCGAACATGGGCTCTTGCGCGCCGTGTCGCTTGTAGGTCTTGCGCGTTTGCGCGGAGCCGGCCTTTTCCAGCGCGCGCATCGTCTCGGCCAACGACATCCGGCCGGCGCTCCTCGTCGCGAGCTTCTTCGACGGAGTCTTCACGATTGCGGTCACGGCCGCCTTCTTGGTGGTACGCGTTGTGGTCATGGGGAAAGTCTACTCGCAATGCACGGCGAACCGAGACGCTCGGACGCGAGGCTGACCAGACCCTGATGTGCCCGCCCCGGATCGCACCGAGTCGAATGCGTGCTCGGGCACTCGGGTCCGAGGCTTGGCTGCGCGTTCGGGCCACGCTGGGGCCCGCGCCCACGCTTTGACGTTGTTTCGAAGCCGCCCACGTCGCGTTCGTTGTCGCGCGGTTGGACGAGCCCGGCGGGCGCAGGGCCGACGAGGCGATGCCCGGTCCACGCGAGCTGCCACGCGAGCGGTCGATGGACCGATTTCCACTCTTGGACGAGCAGCGGCGCGATGCAGACCTCCATTTCGGCGTCGTTCAGGTCACGCAGTCGCTCGCGCAGCGCGCTGGGTGGCGCGAGCGCGAGCAACTCGCGCGTCGCCAGCCGCTCAGCCGGCGCGCGGCCGACGCGCCGCCAATGCGCCCTGACCTCCGCGACGTGGTCGACGCTCGAGGTCGGATACCGAGGTGATCCGCAAGAGCACGTCGCGCACGCACTGCCGCGGGCCGACATCGCGCTCTTTGCACATCGCGATCAGCGAGAATCTCATCGCCGCAGCTCGCCCATCTGGTGCTGCGCCGCGTCATGACGGCTGCGTAGGCACGGTCACACTCGGGAAGCGGAGTGCGGAGCCAGTTCGACGAGAAACGCGTGACCCATCCCGAAACGCAACTTGCCAGCTTCTTCGCGAAGTACGAGCCGGCGACGGCCAAGCTGGGAAGAGCCTTGCGCGCAAAGCTGCGTGCTCGCCTGCCCGGTCTGAACGAGATCGTGTACGAGAACCAAGCCGCGCTCGTGATCACGTATTCACCGAACGAGAACGGCTATGACGGGCTGTGTTCGATCGCGCTGTATCCGGACAGGGTGAGTCTGTTCTTCGGGCGTGGCGCTCAGTTGTCGAAGTCGGATCCGAACAAGCTACTGCAAGGTCGCGGCAAGACGGTTCGTCACGTCGCGTTGACCTCGGTTGCGGATTTCGACCGCGCGGAGATCGAAGTGCTGATGGCGGCCGCATTGAAGCTCGCGAACCTGCGTCTCGATGCGAGCGCGAATGTCTCGGTGCTGCTCGAAGCGGAGTCCCAGAAGCAGCGCGCACGCCGCGCGACGAACGCAGCGCGACCGGCCTCTAGACGTCGGACGGGGAAGTCCCGGCGCTGACTGGTCCGGTCCGGGCACATGGGTGACAGTCGTGTCCGGGTACATGGGTGACACTTTCGGGTGACTGAGCGGTCGCCGGGTCCTCTGGTGCCGGGATGCCCTGGAATGGACGGCGCGAGCGCTTCCGCGAAACGCCCGAGGCGCAAACTGCGACACCGTTGCGTTCGTCGATCCGATCTCAGCAGTCGTCCTTCACGCGCTTCCCGCGCTCGTACCACGAGGAGCAACCGCACGAAGCGCTCGGCACGGGCGTGCCCGACCTGAACCGGCGTGTCTTGCCACACGGTGCCGGCGGGAACCAGTCGGGAAGCATCGGCTCGGCAGTCGAGACTTGCCGTCCCCCGGTGGGGTCCTGCCGACCGCACTCGTGTGTGAACGGGGCCTGTCGATTCCGAGCCCGAGCGAACTGTTGCAGCAGCGCGAAGCTCGGTATTCGCACTCGGTTACCTCGACCTGCACGGAGCAAAAGGCCAACCAGCGACGTTCTTGGAGTTCAGGTGCGCGCGTGCTCACGGCACGCCCTCGGCTCGGCCGCACGGATTCCGCGCGAGGAGCCGGACGTGAGACTTCGCGTTGAGGGGAGCGCGCGACGGGGACCGAGTGCGGGCAGGCGTCGAGCGGCGTCCTCAGTCGCCCTCCGCCTGCTTCAGCTTTCGCACCATCCGCTGGTTGGACTCGAGCGAGCCGACGGCGCGGATGCTGGACGACCGGCGCGCGTAGGGCGCGAGCCCATCGATCGCGCGGGTCCGCGTGTCGGGGGACCACTCGGAGCCGCAAGCCCAGCCGGCGAGGACATCGTCGACGTGTTGGGAGTCGAGGAGTGCCGCGCTGGCGAAGAGATCGACTTCGTCGGGATCGGGCACCGACCGCATCGCCGCACGCCGCGCCGCCACATCGCCTTGGCTCTGGAAAGTGACCCGCAGTCGGTTCGATTCGGCGAGTTCGACGTTGCCCATGGCCGGTGATCGCAGGGTGCCAACGTGATTGGAGCGGGCGAAGGGATTCGAACCCTCGACATCAACCTTGGGAAGGTTGCGCTCTACCAACTGAGCTACGCCCGCGCGCAAGAGGCCCGGACAGGGTAGCGAGCGAAGGCGCTGGCGCGCAATGGTGCGCGCTCGTCGGTGCGCGGCATCGTTGCCGCCGGGGACGTGGGCGGCGTGCGGCGGCGCGCGCAGGTAGCGACTCCCGCGTGAACGCTACTCGCGTGGTGGTCGAGGCGGCCAGGCGAGCCGGCCGGGCGAAGTAGGCAGGCGAGTTCGGCGGGACGGCGACCACGCTCGAGGTGCGCGAGCGCGTTGACCGGACGCTCGCGAGGGAAAGCGCTCCCTGCGTCGTCGCGCCGACGCGGCGCATCGCAGCGCGCGCGAAAAAGGCCGCGAGCCCCCGACGCCGGTTGGCGCCAGGGGCTCGCGAAGTTCCAGAGAAGGCGCCGGGTCAGCTCAGGATCATCTCGAAGAGCTGCTTGAACTCTTCCTTTTCGCCGGCGATCGCCTTGAGCTTCTCGGCCCACGCCTTCGCGGCTTCCTTGTCGTCGAGGTACTGGAAGCTGAAGAACGCGACCGAGGCGTAGAGGCGTTCCTTCGTCGTCGCGTCCTTGATGCCGAGCTTGTCGAGCTCGACGATTTCCGCGACGATCGCCTTCACTTCCGCTTCGCTGCCGAGCTTTTCCAGCTTGGCCGAGACGACTTGCTCGATCATGCCTTGCTCGTTCTTCGGGTCGAGCTCGTGCGCGAGCTTGTCGAGCTCGGCGTCGTACTCGCCGGCCTTCAGGAGCGCCTTGACCGCGCGGCCCTTGCGGCCTTGCTTGTTGTCGGCGTCGGAAGTGAACGCGGTGCGGACGACCGGGCTGAGCTGCGAGGCGAATGGCGAGTCCGCGGTCAGGCTCTCGAGCGTGCGCAGCGCGCGGTCGAGCAGGATGTTCTTCTCCTCGCCGAGTGCCGCGCCGAACTTGGCGACGATCTCCTTGCACTCGGTCATCGCCTTGCGGCCGCTCTCGCGCAGCGTGGCGAGGTTTTCGACGTACTTCACCGGGCCGCCGGCTTCATAGCCGGTCTTGGCGAACACCTCGCCGTCGACCGTCATCAAGAGGACCGTCGGGAAGCCTTGGATCTCGTACTTCTTCGAGAGCTCGTCGTTGCGCGCCGCGTTCGGCACCTTCGCCTTGATCTCCTCCGCGTTGGGGAAGTCGAGGGACACGAGCACGTAGTCCTTTTGGATCGCGTCGAGGAACTCTTGCTTGCTGAAAACCTCGGCGTCGAGGCGCTTGCACCAAATGCACCAGTCCGAACCGGTGAAGTCGACGAGCAGGTCTTTCTTCTGGGCCTTGGCCGTCTCGACCGCCTTGTCGTAGTCGGCGATCCAATTGGCCTTGTCTCCCGCGAGCGCGAGAGCCGGCGCCGCGAGCGTCACGCCGATCACGACCAGGCGTTGGAGGAGATTCATGGAGAGCTTCCTTGGTCAGCGCCTCGGTCGTCGAAGGGAGGAGCGCCGCACGCCGACGAGGCGAGACACGCGGTCGCGAGGTGTTGCGGGGCCCGTCGGGGCACCTGGAAGCGGGCATTCTCGGGGGCCGGTTGCGCGGCCACAAGGCACAAGTTGGTAAGCAAGTCGGAATGACGTCCGGTGACCTCCCCGTGTGGGTTTCGGACGCGCGAGGTCGCGGCGGAAGCGCTCGGGCGGCGCTCGTGGTCGAGCCTCGCGCGTTCGAGGCGGGCGTTGGAACGAGCGCTGGCACGAGCGCTTCGAAGCGAGCGACGCCGGCGGCGCTCGAAGGTGCCTGAACGACTCGACCTCGCGAACCGGGCAACGCCCCTGTCTGGACGATCGGGCCCCGATGAATTTCGCTTGCGCGCTTGCCCGCGTTGCGGGATCGAGCGGTCGACCCAACGTCAGCGGCGCGCGGGATTGAGCACGAGCGCGACGTCGTCGCCGAACGCGTTGGCGACGAACACGTCGAGCCGGCCGTCGCCGTCGGCGTCGCCGAGCGCGACGTCGAGCACGCCGAGGCCCGCGCCGAGGTTGGGTTCGGGCACGAGCTCGCCCGCGCGGCCGAGCCAGAGGTTGACCGCGTGGCTGTTGAGCGACGCGACGACGACGTCGTCTTGCAGGTCGCCGTCGAGGTCGCCGATCGCGAGGTGCGCGCACTTCTGGCCCGGCGTCCGGCTGGAGCCGACCGCGCCGTCGCGCACGACGCGCAGCCAGCCGTTCGCGGAGTCGCGCGAATCGGAGCCGAGCACGACGAGCTCTCCGCCCGTCGGCGAGAGCCGCAGCGCCGCGACGTCGAGCGGCACGCCGCGCAGCGGCACGTGCGAGCGCTCGACCAGGCGCCACGCGCCGGACGCTTCGCGCGTGAGCACGACGCGCGCGACGCCGGTGCGCGGGCCGGGGCCGGCGAGCGCGACCGCGAGCTCGCCGCGCGTGCTCGCGGCGCCCTCGTCGTTCGTGCCGCTCGTGCTGGACGCGCCGTTCGCGCTGGGTCCGTGGTCCGCGCCGGTCGCTCCGGTGACGGCGGCGAGCGCGACCGGTGCGGGAGCGAGCGCGAGGCGCGCCGGCTCGGCGACGAATCGTCCCGCCGCCGCGTCGCGGCGGAAGACGCAGAGCTCGTTCGCTTCCGAGTTCGCGGCGACGAGCTCGAGCCCACCGTCGCCGTCGAGATCGAGCGCGAGCAGATCCGCGCCGCTCGCGCCGATCGCGAGCGGCGGTTCGGTCGCGCGCGACGCGAGCGCGAGCGTGCCGTCGCCGAACGCGAGCTCGATCCGTGCGCCGTGCGCGTCGGAGGTGATCCACGCGGCGTCGACGTGGCCGTCGCCGTCGAGGTCGGCGGTGGAGAGCGCTTGCGCCGCGGGCCCGATCGGCAGACGCGAGATGCGTTCGAGTGCCTTGCCGTTCCAGCGCACGACGTCGAGCGCGCAGAGCTTCGCCGAGACCGTCACGCCCTCCGCGCGCCGGTCGCCGTCGAGGTCCGCGGTCGCGATCGACGTGGGGAACGTCGCGACTTCGGCCGAGCTCGGCCACACGAGCCCGCCGCGGCCGTCGCCGCGCACGACGCTGATCCGATTCGCGTCGCGGTTCGAGATCGCGAGGTCGAGCGCTCGATCGCCGTCGAAGTCGCCGGCAGCGAGCGACAGCGCGCTCTGGCCGACGTAGCCCGCCGCGGTGACCTTCGGCCCCGACGCGTCGAAGCCGCACCACAGCGCCGCCTCGAGGTCGGCGAACGCGAGTACCGCGAGGTCGAGCGCGCCGTCGCCGTCGCAATCGCCGGTCGCGAGGTCGAGCGGGATCTGCGACGTGCTCCACTCGAGCGCTCGCGCGCCGTCGCGCCGCCACGCGCGCGAACCACCGGGCTCCGCGAAGCCGAAGATCCACGCCGCTCGGTCGCCGCCGAGCACGACGAGTTCCTGATCGCCGTCGCGATCGAGGTCGCTCTCGGCGACGCGGCGTGGGAAGCCGGCGAGCGCGAGCTCGCGCTCGAACGCGAGCGCACCGTTCGCGTCGCGCGCGAGCAGCGCGAGCGTCTGACTGTCCTGGAAGCCGACGACGACGCCGCTGCCGTCGGCGAGCACCGCGACGCAGCGCGGCAGGTCGTGGGGGAGCTTCGCGACGGTCCGCGCGAGTGCTTCGTCGACGAGCACGAGCGCGCGATCGTCGCACGCGAACGCGAGCTCGAACCGTTCGTCGGCGCCGAGATCGCCGAGCGCCGCAGCGCGCGGCACGGAATCGAACGTCAGCACGCGCTCGACCGTCCCCGCGAGCGGATCGACGAACGCGAGGCCCTTCGTCGCGCGCGACGCGAGCGCGAGCCGCGGTCTCGGCGCGCCGAAACGCCGCGCGGGCACGACCAGCGGCGCGAGCGGCCAGGCGTCGATCGCGAGGCTCGTCGGCGGCTCGACCGGGCCGAACCGCGAGCCGCGCCACACGACGAGCCGCCCGGGATCGAGCAGCGCGGCGACGAGCTCGGCGCTGCCGTCGTCGTCGAAGTCGGCGGCGGCGACGGTCTCGGGCTTGCCGCCGGCGTCGTATTCGAGTCGGGTCTGGAACTGGAGCGGCGCGCCCGTGGCCGGCGCGGGCCGCGCGCCGGGTTGCGCGCCCGTCTCTCCGGACGGCGCCGCGGCCGGAACGGAGTCCGGCGTTCGCATCGGCTCACCGGCGGGGGCGTCGCCGCACGCGGGGAGCGCGAGGGCGAGCGCGAGGACGACGACGCCGCGGATCACGCCGCGCATTGTGCGGGCTCGCGCGCGCCGTCGCAAAAGGGTTTGCGGCGTCGTGCGCCGCGCTCCATGCTCCCACGATGGTCGAGCCGACGCCCCGCGCCGCGCGCGTGCCCTTCCGCGAAGCGCTCGCGGTCTGGACGCGCATAGGCTTCTTGTCGTTCGGCGGACCGGCCGGGCAGATCGCAGAGATGCACCGCATGCTGGTCGAGGAGCGGCGGTGGATCGGCGAAGCGCGTTTCCTGCACGCGCTCAACTACTGCATGTTGCTGCCAGGGCCCGAAGCGCAGCAGCTCGCGACGTACATCGGTTGGCTGATGCACGGCACGCGCGGTGGGCTCGCGGCGGGCGTGCTGTTCGTCTTGCCCGGCGCGTGCATGGTGCTCGCGCTGTCGGTGCTCTACGCGAGCTTCCAATCGGTCGGTTGGGTCGGCGCGCTCTTCTTCGGTCTGAAGCCCGCGGTGATCGCGATCGTCGCGGAAGCGCTGTGGCGCGTCGCGAAGCGCGCGTTGAGGTCGCGAGCGCACGTCGGACTCGCGGTCGCGGCGTTCCTCGCGCTGTTCGTGTTCGCGGTGCCGTTCCCGTGGGTCGTGCTCGGGGCCGGGCTCTTCGGGTTCGTCGCCGCGCGCGTCGCGCCCGGCGTGCTGCCCAGCGGCGACGGCCACGCGCCCCGGTCCACCGGAGCGCGCGATGTGCGCGAGTTGCCCGGAGCGAGCGCCGCGAGCGAGTCGACCGGAGCGCGCGATGCACGCGACTCGACCGGCGCCCGCGATGCAGCCGGCGCGAGCGCCCTGAGCGAGCCGGAGCGCGAGCCGGTCGTGGACGCCGCGTTCGCCGCGGGCGAGCTCGAACACACGCGGCCCAACGCGTGGCGCGCGGTGCGCGTGCTCGCGACCTGCCTCGCGCTGTGGGCCGCGCCGTTCGCGCTGATCGCTGCGACCGTCGGCACGGACGGCGTGCTCTTCGACATCGGCGCGTTCTTCAGTCGCGCGGCGCTGGTGACGTTCGGCGGCGCGTACGCGGTGCTCTCGTACGTCGCGCAAGCCGCGGCGCAGAGCTTCGGTTGGCTCTCGACCGAGCAGATGATCGACGGCCTCGGCCTCGCCGAGACCACGCCGGGACCGCTGATCTTGGTGACGCAGTTCGTCGGCTTCCTCGGCGCGTGGAATCACCCCGGCGAGCTCTCGCCGCTCGCCGCGGGCCTCTGCGGCGCCGCGTTGACGACGTGGGTGACCTTCGTGCCGTGCTTCCTCTGGATCTTCCTCGGCGCGCCGTACGTCGAGGCGTTGCGCGGCAACCGAGCGCTCGCCGGCGCGCTCTCCGCGATCACCGCGGCGGTCGTCGGCGTCATCGCGAACCTCTCGGCGACGTTTGCGCTCCACGTCGTCTTCGGCGAGGTCGGCGTGTTGCGCGTCGGTCCGGTCGCGATCGCGAGGCCGGTCCTGTCGAGCGTCGACGCGCTCGCGCTAGCGCTTTCGCTCGTTTGCTGCGTCGCCGCCTTGCGCTTTCGCACGGGGATGGTCACCACGCTGCTGATCGGCGCCGTAGGAGGCGGAGCGGTCTCGTACTTGCTTCGCGGGTGAGGCGCCGCGGCGGCTAGAATCGCACGCGACCGAACCTGCATGGCTTCACGCTCCAAACCGCTGCTCGTCCTCGTTCTGGTGCTCGTCGTCGTCGCCGCCGGCTCGGTCGGCGTGTGGTTCGCGTTCCGAACGCCCGCCAAGCACGAGATCGTGGTCGCCGCGCCGACCGCGCAAAGTCGGGCGGCGGCCGCCGAGTCGGTGGCGAGCGAGACGAAGCCGCGGCTCGAGCTGATCGGCGACGCGGTCGGCGTCGCGCCGGTTGCCGACGACGCGTACACGACGGTCGCTTGGCCGGTGAAGCTCGCGCTCGAGCTCGTCGTCGACGGCAGCCTGCCCTCGGTCGAAGGCGTGCCGCCGCTCGGCAGCGGACGCAACGCGCGGCTCGCGGGCACGCTCGTGCGCGAAGCCGGCATCCCGGTCGTCGGCAAGGTCACGTTCACGCGCGGGCTCAACGCGGGGCGCATCCTCTACTGCAACGAGGAAGGCGCGTTCGGCGCGTCCGACCTCTATCCCGGGCTTTCGATCGTCGAGACCGAGGGCACCGGCATCGGCGGCTCGACGCGCGAGCTCCTGTTGCGCGCGAACAAGGACACACCGCTGAACATCAGCTACGACGCGCCCGCGTCGATGCGCGGCCGCGTGTTCGACGCAGCGGAGAACAAGCCGCTCGCCGACGTCGAAGTCGAGCTCGACGGCCAGCGCTCGACCACCGACATCGAGGGCGCGTTCCACTTCCCGTCGATGACCGCGGGCGACAAGTTGCTCTTGATCCTGCGCAAGGACGGCTACGCGAGCTATCGCGAGCTGATCGGTGTCGCGCGCGCCAGCAACGTGCCCAGCGATCGCTTCCTGTTCCAGATGCGCCGCTCCGGCGGGCTGCGCGTCACGTTTTCGAACGCGCCGAGCACGGGCGCCGCCGAGCTCGTGTTGATGAAGAGCGTCGCGTTCGGTTCCTACGGCGAGCTCGCCGGCCAGCGCAACTACCCATGGCACGTCGTCAACCCGGTGCCGTTGCCCGCGGGCCAGACGTTCGAGGTCCGCGACCTGCCCGAGGGCGACGTCGACGTCCGCGCGTACCTGCTCGGTTGCGTCGCGACACCGCCGGTGACGCGGGTGACGATCCGCGAGGGCGAGGTGAAGGACGTCGTCCTGAAGTTCGAAGCGGCGCCGACCGTCTCCGGGCGCGTGCTCGACGAAGCAGGACGACCGGTGGAGAACGCCGACGTGCGGCTCGAGGCGCCCGATCGCACGCTCGCGTTGCTCAACCACTTCGGGCAAGCCTCCGCGTTCCTCGAAGCCGAGGTGTGGCCGACGTTCCCGATGTGCGTGCAGCGCGCGAAGACCGGCTTCGACGGCGGTTTCTCGCTCAGCGCGTGGGAGAAGATGGCGCCGACGCGTTATCTGATCGCCGAGAGCGCCGACGGCAAGCTGCGCGCGGTCAAGGCGGTGCGCGCGACCGACACCAAGGTCGAGCTCGTGTTGCGGCCGGACACCGGCGCGCTCGGCAAGCTCGCGCTCGAGTTCCCGAATCGCCATCAGGGCCTGCCGATCGTCTGCACGGTCAACGGCGCGCCGTTCGCGGAGCGCGTGATCCCGGCGGACCAGCCGCTGCTCGTCGAGAACCTCGACGAAGGGATCTGGCGGCTGGTCGCGACGTGGAACGGCGAGGCACTGTTCCCCGCGCCGCCGCAGTTCCAGGTCCGCGGCGATTCGAAGTTCGCGGTGGCGCTGCCGGTCGGCGCGATCGACGGTCAGGACGCCGAGACGCTGAAGCGCGCGGGTAAGCTCTGACACACGGTGTCGACATACGGTGTCGCACCACTTCTTCCCGGTTCCGCCGAGCACGACGGCGACCCGAGCGCGCCTCGGCGGATCCCGGAAGAAACGGCGAGACACGGTACGTCCGTCAGCTTCCGCCGAGCACGACGGCGACGCGTGCACGCTGCGGTGGCACCGGGAAGAGGTGGTGCGACACCGTACGTCACCCCGTACGTCAGACGGCGACCTGACCGTGCCCCGGCGGATCCCAGAAGAGATGGTGCGACACGGTGCGTCAGCTTTCGCCGAGCACGACGGCGACGTGTGCGCGCTCCGGCGGAACCGGGATGAAATGGTGCGACGCCGTACGTCGGTGCGACTCCAAACGTCCGCTACAATCCGGCGCCCCAAGAGGTCGCCGCACACGTGAAGTCTCTCGTCCTGGATGGTCGTTCGCTCTCGCTCTCCGCTTTCGAGCCCATCTTCGCGGGTGAGCCCGTCGAGCTCTCGATCGCTCCCGCCGCCGCGCTCGCGGTCGAGCGGGCGCGCGCGCTCGTCGAGCGCCACATCGCCGCCGGCGACGTCATCTACGGCCTGACCACCGGGTTCGGCAAGCTGAAGAGCGTCGCGATCGCCGCGGAGGACTTGGTCGAGCTCCAGCGCAACCTGGTGCTCTCGCATTGCTGCGGCGTCGGCGAGCCGATGCCGCGCTTCGAGGTGCGCGCGGCGCAGGTCTGTCGCCTGAACGGGCTCTTGCGCGGGCATTCCGGCGTCAAGCTCGCGACGTGCGAGGCGCTCGTCCGCTTCTTCGCGAAGGGTTTCGTGCCGGTGGTGCCGCAACAAGGCTCGGTCGGCGCGTCCGGCGACCTCGCGCCGCTCGCGCACATGGCGGCGGCGTACCTCGGATATGGCGAGGCGTGGGTCGGCGATCGGCGGATGCCGGCGGCCGACGCGTTGCGCTCGATCGGCGAGAGCCCGCTCGAACTCGGCGCGAAGGAAGGCCTCGCGCTGATCAACGGCACCGAGGTGATGAAAGCGATCGGCGTCGGCGTGCTGTTGCGCGCCGTCAACGTGTCGAAGGCGGCGGATGCGATCGCGTCGCTCTCGATCGAGGCGCTGCTCGGCTCCGTGAAGCCGTTCGACGCGCGGTTCGCCGAGCTCAAGGGTCATCCGAGCCACGCGCGCGTCGCCGACAACGTGCGCCGTTGCCTCGCGGACAGCCGCGTGCTCGAGAGCCACGCGAACTGCGACCGCGTGCAGGATCCCTACTCGTTGCGCTGCGTGCCGCAGGTCCACGGTGCGTGGAAGGCGGCGCTCGAGCACGTGCTCTCGGTCTTCGCGCACGAGCTGAACAGCGTCACCGACAACCCGCTGATCTTCCCCGACACCGACGAGGTCGTCAGCGCCGGCCAGTTCCACGGCCAGCCGATCTCCGTGCCGCTCGACTACCTCGCGCTCGCGTTCTGCTCGATCGCGAACATCTCCGAGCGGCGCGTCGAGCAGCTCGTCAATCCCGACCTCTCGCGCCTGCCCGCGTTCCTGGTCAAGAAGCCCGGCTTGCACTCGGGGATGATGATCGCGCAGGTCGCGGCGGCGTCGCTCGCGAGCGAGAACAAGTCGCTCGCGCATCCCGCGTCGGTCGACTCGATCCCGACCAGCGCCAACCAAGAGGACCACGTCTCGATGGGCGTCACCGCGGCGCGCAAGGCCCGCGCGATCTGCGCGAACGTCGAGAACATCCTCGCGATCGAGTGGCTGTGCGCCGCGCAGGCGCACGACTTCCACTGCGAACTTCGCGCCGGCCGCGGCGCCCAGGCGGCGTTCGAATGCCTGCGCGCGCACGTGCCGACGCTCGACGGCGATCGCTACTTGCACTCCGACATCGAGAAGGCGCGCGAGCTCTTGGTCTCCGGCGAGCTCGTCCGGCGCGTCGAAGCCGCCGCCGGCGCGCTCTCCGCCTGATGGAGCCGACGCGGCCTTTCTCGCCGGGCCGGTTCTACCGTCGGCAGGCGCTGTGGCTCTTCGGGCTCGCGGCGCTCGTCTTCTGCGTCTTCGAGTTCACGGATCTCGACCTCGCGATCTCCGACCGGTTCTACTCGACCGAGCGGCACAAGTTCCCGCTGCGCTACAACCGTTGGATCGAGGCGATCCTGCACGAAGGCGCGAAGTACCCGATCATCGCGATCGGCGGCGGCTCGCTGGTGCTCTTCGGCGCATCGTTCTGGTTCGAGCGCGTGCGCCGGCACCGTTGGACGTTCCTGTTCGTGGCGCTTTGCGTCGGGCTCGGTCCGTTCTTGATCGGCTCGCTCAAGCACTCGTCGTTCAAGCACTGCCCGTACGACCTGGAGATGTACGGAGGCTATGCGACGTACACCAAGCTGCTCGATCCGGCGATCCCGGGCGAGAAGCCCGGCGGTTGCTTTCCCGGCGGCCACGCGTCCGGCGGCTTCGCGTTGATGAGCCTCTACTTCGTCTGGTTCCGCACGCAACCGAGGCGCGCGCGCTGGGCGTGGCTCGCGGCCTTGGTGTACGGCAACGTGCTGGGCTTCAGCCGCGTGGTGCAGGGCGCTCACTTCGTGTCGCACCACCTCTGGACGGCGCTGATCGTGTGGGCGATCTGCCTCTTGCTCTACGAGCTCCTCTTGCGCCGTCGCGACGATCGCCGGGCTCGCGAGGTGGGGGCCGCTTGAGTCAGCGCGGCGGTTGCGGGCGCGGGCTCGACGCTTCCAACAGGCGCGCCGCGCGCGGAGCTTCCAATCGATAGCGGCGGCCTTCGTAGAGCTCGTCGGCGAGCTGGAAGACCGCCGCGGCGTCTTTGCCGAGCTCGCGCAGTCGCTCCGACGCGCGCGCGGACTCGATCGGTGTGAACTCGAGCACGTCGCGCGCCGGACGCGTGTAGTAGTGCACCGACTTCTGCAGCCCGAGCACCACGAGCGCGTCGTCGGTGACGATTCCGATGTCGCGGTTGTGGTGGACGAACGCGCGACCCCCGTCGACCGGGAGCGCGCGGACGTCTTCGCCGAGGAACGGCGCCGGCGTCGCGTAGCCGCAGAGCCCGAGCAGCGTCGGCGCGAGGTCGATCTGCGAGCAAAGGCGCTCGATGCGCACGCCGCGCGTCTTCGGATCGGGCGTGACGAAGAGCGCGGGGATGCGGTAGCTGCCCGCGGGGATGTCCGCGGCGCCGTACACACGCGCGCCGTGGTCGCCGACGATTAGCACGAGCGTGTGGTCGAGCACGCCGGCGGCGCGCGCTGCGTCGAGGTAGCGGCCGACGCTCCAGTCGGCGTACTTGACCGCGCGCTCGCGGCTCTGCTTGCCCTTCTTGTAGAACGGATTGCCTTCGGGGATGTCGTAGGGCTTGTGGTTCGAGACGCTGAGCAGGGTCGCGAACAGGCGCTCGCCGGACTTCTGCGCTTCGAGTTGGCGCGCGAGCAGCGCGTCGAACACGTACTGGTCGGCGACGCCCCACGCGGTGGTGAACACGTCGTCGGGGAAGTCGGGCTGCTCGACGAAGCGCTGCCAGCCGTTGGCGAGCATGAACGGCCGCATGCCGTCGAAGAGAGCCCGGCCGCCGTAGTAGAACTCGGTCGTCCAACCGCGATCGACGAAGAAGCGCGCGAGCGTCGCGACGTCCTCGCTCTTCGTGCGCTTGACGATCGCGTCGCCCGGCAGCGGCACGAACCCGGCGAGCACGCCCTCGAGCCCGCGCACCGTGCGGTTCCCGTTGGCGAGCAGGTGCGTCAGCAGCAGCCCGTCGTTCGTCCAGCGGTCGAGCTCCGGTGTGCACGTCTTCTCCGCGCCGAGCGCGCCGACGAAGTCCGAGCCGAGGCTCTCCTCGAGGACGACGAGCACGTCCCAGTCGCGCTGCGGTCCGACGCTCGTGTTCGCGGCGCGGCGCGGCGAGAACTCGCCCTTCGGCAGCGCGAGCTCGGCGTCGGTTGGAGGCTCGAAGCCGAGGATCGCGGCGGCGCGGCGGCGTGCATCGTCGCGCGGCAACGTCAGGTAGTAGTTGTCGTACTCCAGCGCGCCGGTGAAGAACGCGCGGACGAGCTGCAGCGTTCCGTTGGTCGTGATCTCGTTCTGCAGACGGTCGCTCGCGAACGAGAGCGGCGCGCGGACGAGCACGAGCACCGCGACGGCGCCGAGCGCGAGCGCGCCGAGGCTCGCCGAGAGGCGACGGCGCGCCGGCAGCGGCGCGAGCGAGAGCCCGCGGGTCGCGGACAGCATCGCGCCTGCGACCAGCGAACCGGTCGCGAGCGAAAGTCCCCCGTACAGCGGCACGTCGTAGCTCTGCCAGATGTTGCCGACGACCTCGCCGGGATAGAGCACGTAGTCGAGCGCGATGTGGTTGAAGCGCGCCTTGAACTCCTCGAAGAAGAAGAGCTCGACGAAGCCGTGGAACACCAGCGCGGAGTAGAACGCCGCGAAGAGCGCTCCGCGGATCCAAGCGCGCGCGAGGAAGCGCATCGGCAATCCGAAAACGAGCGCGAGCACGGGCGCCGACAGCGCGAGCGCGACCAACGCATCGACTCCGACGCCGATCCCGAGCTCGCTCAGCATCGCACCGGACGCGGCTTCGTCGGTGAACCGCGCATGGAGGGTCGCTCGCAAGACCGCCGCGAAGACGAGCGGCGGAACCACGATCCAAGCGGCGAGATGGAGGCGGGGGCGAAGCGGCGTGACCTGCGGCATCGAGAGTTCGGGCCCGCCACGATACGCGGGCTCGTTCCGGTTGGAAGCGAGACTCGTTACCGCCCGATGATTTAGACTGGGCGGCTCGCGCTTGTCGTTCTTACAACGCCGGCCACCATGACCACGCACACGTCAGCATCGAACGCTTTCGTCACGAACCAGGACATCCCGATCGGACCGCAACGCGCACCGCGCGGAGCGACCCGGGTCTGCAAGAGCTGGGCGGCCGAGGCCGCGATGCGGATGCTGATGAACAACCTCGATCCCGACGTCGCCGAGGACGCGGCGAACCTGGTCGTCTACGGCGGCAGCGGCAAGGCCGCGCGCGACTGGGATTCGTTCCGCGCGATCGTCGCGGCGCTGCGGCGGCTCGAGCCGGACGAGACGCTGCTCGTGCAGTCGGGCAAGCCGGTCGGCGTGTTCCGGACGAGCACGCGCGCGCCGCGGGTGCTGATCGCGAACTCGAACCTGGTCGGCAAGTGGGCGACGTGGGAGCACTTCCGCGAGCTCGAGGCGCGCGGCCTGATGATGTACGGGCAGATGACCGCGGGCTCGTGGATCTACATCGGCACGCAGGGGATCCTCCAGGGCACGTACGAGACGTTCGCCGCGAGCGCCACTCGCCACTTCGGCGGCGATCTGCGCGGGCGGTTGGTGGTCACCGCCGGACTGGGCGGCATGGGAGGCGCGCAGCCGCTCGCCGCGACGATGAACAACGCGACCTTCCTGGCCGCGGACATCGATCGCTCGCGCATCCGGAAGCGCCTCGACACGCGCTACCTCGACGTCTGCATCGACGACGTCGATCGCGCGATCGACCAGGCGCTCGAATGGAAGTCGCAAGGCGTCGCGAGGTCGATCGGCGTGCCGTGCAACGCGGTCGAGCTGCTCGGTCGGTTGATCGCGCGCAAGGTGACGCCGGACATCCTGACCGACCAGACCAGCGCGCACGATCCGCTCGGCGGCTACATTCCGTCGCGCTTGACGCTCGAGCAGGCGCTCGAGCTCCGTCGCACCGATCCGAAGGCGTACGAGAAGCGCTCGCTCGCGACGATGGTCGAGCACTGCGGCCTGATGATCGAACTCCAGCGCCGCGGCGCCGACACGTTCGACTACGGCAACAACCTGCGCGGCCACGCGAAGGCCGCCGGGCTCTCGAACGCCTTCGATTTCGAGGGCTTCGTGCCGAAGTACATCCGTCCGCTCTTCTGCGAAGGGCTGGGCCCGTTCCGGTGGGTCGCGCTGTCCGGCGATCCGGCGGACATCGCCGAGACCGATCGCATCATCCTCGAGCTCTTCCCCGAGAAAGCGTCGCTCGCGCGCTGGATCCGGATGGCCGGCGAGCGCGTCCAGTTCCAAGGGTTGCCTGCGCGCATCTGCTGGCTCGGGTACGGCGAGCGCGCGAAGGCGGGGCTTGCATTCAACGCGGCGGTGAAGAGCGGACGCCTCGGGGCGCCGATCGTGATCGGCCGCGATCACCTCGATTGCGGCTCGGTCGCGAGCCCGAACCGCGAGACCGAGGCGATGAAGGACGGCACCGACGCGGTAGCCGACTGGCCGTTGCTCAATTGCATGGTCAACATCGCGAGCGGCGCGTCGTGGGTGAGCTTCCACCACGGCGGCGGCGTCGGCATCGGCTACAGCCTGCACGCCGGACAGGTGACCGTCGCCGACGGCACGCCGGAGGCGGCGGAAGCGCTCGAAAGAGTATTGACCAACGATCCGGGAATGGGCGTGATCCGTCACGTCGATGCCGGATACGACGAAGCGATCGCGTGCGCGCGCCAGCGCGGAGTCGACGTGCCGATGGCGCGGTGAACCCCGTGTCGCGCGGGCGCTCGATGCGTGGACGTCCGACGCGCGTACGTCCGCCGCGTGCCGTTCCGCCGCGTCCCGTTCCAATGACTGCCGTTCCAGCGCGTGCGCGCGCCGCGTGCCGCGCGGGCTCGGCGCGCTCGCGCTCGCGCTGCTCGGCGCGGCGTGTTCGAGCTCGCGCCCCGGTCCGTTCGACGCCGCGCACTGGCGCGGCGAGCCGTGGTCCGGCGCGCTCGCGCAGCAGGGCCGCCACACCAACGAATGGCTGCCGCCGACGGTGCTCGCGGGCGCGCTGCCGCTCGCATTGGGCTTCGACAGCGAGCTCCAGGACGACTCGCGCGACCAGCACTACCTGACCGGCGGCATCACGCTCGGCGGCGACGTGGTCTCGCCGGCGATCGGCGGTTTCGCGCTCGCGATCGGCGGCGTCGAGTGGTGGCAGGGCGATGAGGGCCGCTTTTTCGAAGTCGCGGCGGAGAGCTTGCTCGCGACCACCGCGGCGACGCACGCGATCAAGTTCGCGACGCAGCGCTCGCGACCGGATTCGCCGCAAACGAGCGACTCGTTCCCGTCCGGTCACACCTCGCTCGCGACCTCGGGCGCGACGCTGCTCGCGCGCTGGGTCGACGAGCGCTGGGATTCGAGTTGGGGCTATCTCGCGTTCGCGCCGGCGACGTACGTCGCGTTGACGCGCATGGAAGGCAACCGCCACTACGCGTCCGACGTCGTCGCGGGCGCCGCGCTCGGCATCTTCCTGACCAACTGGGTCTTCGACGCGCACTATGGCGATCCGCAAGCGACCGACGCGCTCTACCGGCCGCGCGAGCGCTCGTTTGTCGCGCTCTGGCCTTACACCGACGGCGACGCGCTCGGCTTGACGCTCGCGATCACGTTCTGAGCCAACAGGATCGCACTAGTTCCCCGTTCACGTACGTAGTTCGACGAGCTGCGGAGGTCGCGCGCGCTTCCTAAACTGACTTTCAATCGCCGCGCGGTCGAAGCGCCTCGGTTGCGGATCCTGCGACGTCAGGGGGACGGGCGGATTGCGATTCCGAACTGCTTCGACCCGCGGTGCTTTCGTTCGACGGCCGGTCCACGCGCGTTCGCGCCGTGCCGGCCGCCTTCGTTTCTGGAGCGTCGCCGTCTCCGAGCGATGACCGCCCTCGCGCCGAGGCCGTCGGATTCGCGCAGCGCGCGTCCGTCGTCGTCGAGCGTGTGCTCGTGCCGCAGCAGAGTCCGCGGGTCGTCGAGGGAGACTGCCTCTCACCTCTGGAGTTGCCACCGCACCTTCATCCGCGCGAGCCTCCACCGCGAGCCGCTCGACCTGCCGGCGCTGAAGCTCGGCCTCGACGGCTTTCACTGGAGCGTCGGCGAACTCCTCGATTGGCGCGCCTTCCGCTCCGTCTTGGCACAGCGGTGAGCGGGAGTGTCTCCACGCGCGCGCGTGGCCTCGCCGGCGCGCCCGGCTGCGTCGGACCACTGCTAGACTGCGCGGCTCCCATGGACGACTCGCGCGAGCTTCCGTACCTCACCGCCGATGTCCCGCCGATCCACGGCGTCTACAAGACGCGGCCGGAGGATTTCGTCGTCGACGAGCTCCCTGCTTACGAGCCCTGCGGCGAAGGCACGCACGTCTACGCGCGGATCGAAAAGCGCGGGATCACCACGGCCGAAGCCGCGCGGCGCTTCGCGCGAGCCCTCGGCGTCGGGCCGCGCGACATCGGCTACGCGGGCCTCAAGGACGCGCAAGGCGTCACGCGGCAGACTTTTTCGGTGGAGCACGTGGACCCGGAGCGCGTGCAAGCGCTCGGCGACGAGTCGTTCAGCGTCCTGTCGGTCGCGCGCCACAAGAACAAGCTCAAGCTCGGCCACCTCTATGGCAATCGCTTCCGTCTGCGCTTGCGCGGCGTCGAGCGCGCGCGCTTTGGCGATGTCGAGAGCCTGCTCGCGACGCTCGCGCGCCGCGGCGTGCCGAACTATTTTGGCGAGCAACGCTTCGGCGCGCGCGGCGACGGGTGGGAGATCGGCAAGGCGCTGCTCGGCGGCGACGCCGATCGTGCGGTCGCGTTGATCGCCGGCGATCCGCGGCCGGTCGACCGCGGCGCGGTGCTCAAGGCGCGCGAGCTCTTCGCGCGCGGCGAGTACGAGGCGAGCGCGCGCGCCTGGCCGGGCTCGTTCCGCGACCCGATCCGGCTCGCGAACGCGATGTCCAAGAAGAAGGGCGACGCACGTCGCTCGCTGTTCGCCGTCGATCGGCGCATGCAACAGTTCTTCGTGTCGGCGTGGCAGTCGTGGCTTTTCAACGCGCTGCTCGCGAAGCGGCTCGCCACGTTCGACCAAGTGCTCACCGGCGATCTCGCATGGAAGTACCCCGGCGGCGCGGTGTTCCGCGTCGAGGACGTCGCCGCCGAGGCGCCGCGCGCCGAGCGCTTCGAGATCTCGCCGACCGGCCCGCTCTACGGGCCCCGGATGACCGAGCCGTCGGGCGAGCCGGCGACGCTCGAGGCCGCGGTGCTCGCGGAGGCGGGCGTCGAGCGCGCGAGCTTCGACCAGCGCGGCCCGCTGCAGCCGGCCGGCGGCCGCCGCCCGCTGCGCTTTCGCATCGCCGAACTCGCCACGCAACCCGGCCGCGACGACGCGGGCGACTTCTTCGAGCTCGCGTTCGCTCTCGACTCGGGCGCGTACGCGACCTCGGTGCTGCGCGAGCTCTTGAAGGGCGAGGCACGCCGCGGCGGCGACGAAGGCTGAGTGCGCATCCCGCATTGCGACGGACCGTGTCGGCGCCGAGAATGACGCGCATGCGGCTGCGATCGGTTGCGGCGTACGCGTTCCTCCTCGGCTTCGGCGTGTTCCTCGTCCGCGTTTGGCCGGCGTCGATTCCGGGTCCGACCCGCGTCGACGTCGAGTTCGTCGAAGAGCTCGTGGCCGCCGACGTCATGCACCTTGGCGCGAACGAAGTCCGCGTCGAGGCCTTCGGGGTGACGGAGCAGCGTGACGTCGAGCTCTTGCCGCTCGCCGGCGGCGGTCAGCACCTCCGCATCCACGGACGCGGAGGGGCCGGCGGCGCGTTCGAGTATCGCTACGTCTGCGAGCTCTGGATCGAGTTCGACGACGACGGCGATCCGAGCGCTCGCGCCGACCTGCGCATCGGCAACGCGAGCGCCGAGTTCCTCGAACCGACCCTTGGCCTGGACGGCGACGTGCGCCTGAGCAACGGGATCGGACCGCGCGCGAGCGCCGACGTCCTTCCGCTCGTGGCGTACGAGATCACCGGCGACTACGGCGGCAGCCCGGCGAGCTCTTCGGGCACGGTGAGCCTGCGCTGAGGCCACGCGGGTTCGTTCCGCTGCGGGCCCTCGACGGACGTTCGATGGGGCGCTAACACTCGCGGGCGGCGTTCGTCCCCACGGCGTGTCGCCCCCGAGTGAAGACTCGCTTCCCTGGCTGGTCCGGACGTCGTTCGTTCGCGTCAAACCGCGTCGCCGTGCCTTCGTCGCGCGGAGGGGCGCGGTGAGCTCCGACGGAGTGGCCGGCGGCGGGCTGGACCGCGACGCCCGGGAGTACGAGGCCCCGGACGACGACGCGTTCGAGGTCGAGCTCGCTCGGCGCGCGCAGCGCGGCGATCGCGACGCGTTCGGGCGGCTCGCCGAGCGTTTTCACGGCGTGGTGCACGGCATCGCGCTCGCGCACGGGCCGCGGCGCGAGGTGCGCGATCTCGTGCAAGAGGTCTTCCTGCTCGCGCTGCGCTCGATCGGACGGCTCGAGTCGCCCGAGCGCTTCCCCGGTTGGCTCGCGAGCATCGCGCGCAACGCGGCGCGCGACGCACATCGGCGCGCGCGCGACGCGCATCCGAGCGAACGCAACGCCGACACGCGGCTCGGCGACGGCGCCGACGTGCTCGTCGACGACTTCGTCGCGCCCGACGAGCCGTCGCATGACGACGGCGAGGAAGCGGAGCGCGCGCTCGCCGCCGTGCGCGCGTTGCCGGACGCGTATCGCGAGACGCTGATCCTGCGGCTGGTCGAAGGTCTCAGCGGTCCGGAGATCGCCGCGCGCACGGGAATGACCCACGGATCGGTGCGCGTCAACCTGACGCGCGGTATGAAGCTCCTGCGCGAGCGTTTGGAGCGCGAGGACGCGCGATGAGCACCGAACAGCAAGACGACGAGTACCTGTGGTCGAAGCGCGGGCCTCCCGAGCGCGAGGTCGAGCGCTTGGAGCGGTTGCTCGGCCGTTTCGCGGAGCCCGCGCCGATCGCGCAAGCGGCTCGGACCGACGCGCCGGCGCAACGCGTCGCGAGCGCGCCCGATGAATCGGCGCAGCGCGTCGAGCTCGCGCCTGGCGAAGCGTCGGAGCGCGGTCTGCGCTCGCGTGACGCATCGGCGCAGCGCGTTCCGTTTGCGCCTGGCGCATCCGGTCCGCGTTTCGCGCGCTCGCCTGGGGCTCGAATGCGCGCGCGGCGGCCGTGGCTCGTCGCCGCGGCGTGCGTCGTCGTCGTGCTCGGTGCCTGGCGGCTGTTCGCTTCGCGCGACGACGGCTACGCGGTGCGCGGCGTCGCGGGGACGCGCTCGCTCGGCGTGGGGGAGTCGCTCGACGCGTCCGCGGACGCCGAGCTCGATCTCGGCCGGCTCGGCGAGCTGCGCGTCGCCAAGGGTTCGCGGTTGCGCGTCGTCGAGCGCGGTGACGAGCTCCACAAGCTCTTCCTCGAGCGCGGCGCGATCTCCGCGTCGATCGTCGCGAGGCCGCGGCTCTTCCAGATCGACACTCCCGCCGGTCTCTCGGTCGATCTCGGCTGCGAGTACGACCTCGCGGTCGACGACGCCGGGCTGACGACGCTCTCGGTGCGCACCGGTCGCGTCGCGTTCGAGACCGACGGACGCAAGGTCTTGGTGCCGAAGGGCGCGATCTGTCGGTCGCTGCCCGGCCGCGGCCCCGACACGCCGGTGTTCCTCGACGCGGCGCCGGACTTCGTCGCGGCGTTGCGCAGCGTCGAGTTCTCGTCGCAGCCCGACCCCGAGGCGCTCGCGCGCGTTTGCGAGCTCGATCGCCGCGAGGATTCGCTGTCGCTGTTCCACCTGCTCGACGCGCCGAGTCGCGAGCTGCGCACCCGAGTCTTCGCGCGGCTCTCCGACGCCTATCCGCGGCCGAGCGACGTCACGCTGGAAGGCATCCTCGCGGGCGATGAGCGCATGCTCGCGAGCTGGCGCGCCGAACTCGAACCCGATTGGCGCTGAACGCGCGACTCGCGCGGCCTCGCGACGCATCGCACCCGGCTGGAGCCTGGCGGCACCCGGCCGCATCTGAGTCGGACCTGATCGGACCCGGTCGCACCTGGCCGCGCGTCGTCGCACCCGGTCGCACCTGGTCGGATTGACGCGAGTCCGTCCAGATCGCGGACCGAGGATCGATCGCACCCGGCCGCTGCGTCGAGTGATCGAGCGTGGAGCTCGGGCGCGCAGCTTGCTGATGCAGAAACGGAGCCGTCCGTCCCCCTTGGCAGTCCGAGCTCCGTCGCCGCGGCGAAGGGCTCGGCCGAAAGCGAGTCCCATGCGCCGATCCGCTCTCTCCATCGTCGTCTCGACGTTCGCAGTCCTCGGTTCGTTCGCGTTCGCGGGTGAGCCCGAGCAACCGGTCGCCGGGTCGGTCCCGCCGTCGAGCCCGCTCGCCGCGACGTTCGCTCCGGTGCCCGGCGTGCGCGAGTGGACGGCTCGCTTGATCGTGCGACCCGTTCAGGCGAGCGCGTGGGTCGCGAAGGGCGCGACGCGCGCGGACGGCTGGGCGCGGCGCGCCGCGGCGCGCAAGGAACTCCAGCGGTTCGAGCTCGTCCGATACGTGCCGGAGACCGACGAGTCGGTGATCCGGATCGCCGCGCCGGGCCTCGAACCGCGCGTCGCTGCCGAGTTGCTGGCGACGGGGAACTTCGAGTACGTCGAGCCCGATTGGTTGCTCTCGCCGAGCGTGCTGTCGCAGAGCTCCCAGGCGCCGCTCGGCGGCGGCGTCGGCATCGCTCCGTCGAGGCAACCGCTGCCGAACTGCCCCGACGACCTGTACTTCGCTTCGCAGTGGCATCACCAGCCTTGGGCCACCAACTCCTGTCTCGCGTGGAGTCTGGAGACCGGTGACCCGTCGATCCAGGTCGGCGTGTGCGACACCGGAGTGCGCACGACGCACGAGGACCTGAAGTTGCATCGCCTCGAGGGCTACAACGCGGTCGATCGCTTGTGGGAGACCCAAGGCGGGCAGATCGAGCCGGTTCACCATCACGGCACGCGCACCACCGGCGTCGTCGCGGCGAACGGCGGCAACGGCCTCGGCGTCAGCGGCGTGGGTTGGAACCTGTCGCACCGAATGCTGCGGGTCTCGAACCTCAGCACAGGCGGTGCCTATCTGTCGGACCTGCAGCACGCGGCGCGCACTTCGATCGAGAGCGGCGATCGCATCGCGAACGTCAGCTACGCGGGCGTCGGATACACGTCGAATCTGACGACGGCGAGCTACGTGAAGACGATCGGCGGCCTGCTCGTCTGGGCCGCGGGCAACGAGGGCGGCGTTCCGGCGTACACCGATCGCGACGCGGACGACCTGATCGTGGTGGGCGCGAGCGACTTGAGCGACGGGCTCGCGTACTTCTCGAACTACGGCCCGTACGTCGACCTCGTCGCGCCGGGCGTCAACATCTTCACGACCGACTACTTCGCGAACGACGCGTACACCGGGTCGCCGCTCGGCACCAGCTTCGCCGCGCCGATCGTGTCGGGGGTGTGCGCGCTGATCTGGAGCCGGCGCCCGACGCTGTCGCCGAACGACGTCGAGCTCTTGCTCAAGGCCGGCGCCGACGACCTGGGCGTGCCCGGCGTCGACGACAGCTTCGGCTACGGCCGCGCCGACGCGTTCGAGTCGCTGATGCTCTCCGGAACGACCGTACCGAACGCAGAGCTGGCCGCGTACCCGACGTCCGGCCTCTCGCCGCTCGTCGTGCGCTTCCGCGATCTCTCGACCGGCGTGCCGAGCGCGTGGACGTGGGACTTCGGCGATGGAACGACGTCGACCGAGCAGAACCCGACGCACACGTACGCCGCGCTCGGCAGCTACACGGTCACGCTCGGCGTGACGAACGCGCTGGGCTCGGACGCGACGACCGTCACCGATTGCGTGCTCGTCGATGTCGTGCCGCCGATCGCGGACTTCACGGCGTCCACGCATGGAGGGACTTCTCCGCTGACCGTGCAGTTCACGGACCTGTCCGCCGGCGGCGCACCGACCGCGTGGGCGTGGAGCTTCGGCGACGGCCAGACGTCGACGCTCCAGCACCCGAGCCACGTCTACACGACCTCCGGCTACTTCTCGGTGACGCTGACCGCGAGCAACGCGTACGGCTCGGACACGTCGACGCAGACGAACTGCGTGATCGTCGACTTCATCCCGCCGATCGCGAGCTTCAGCGGCCAACCCACGTCCGGAAACGCGCCGTTCGTCGTCGACTTCACCGACGAGTCGACGGGCGGTGCGCCGACGTCTTGGTACTGGAACTTCGGGGACGGCGGCGCCGCGGTCGTGCCGGATCCGAGCCACACGTACACGACGCCGGGCACGTACTCGGTGCGGCTGACGGCGACCAACGTGTACGGCTCGACCTTTCTCGATCGAGTCGCCTACATCCAGGTCGGTCAGGGCCCGCCGATCGTCGCCGACTTCGTCGCTTCGCCGACGACGGGCAGCGGTCCGTTGACCGTGCAGTTCACCGACTTGTCGGTCGGAAACGTCATCGCCTGGGAATGGGACTTCGGCGACGACACGACTTCGACAGCGCAGAATCCGACGCACACCTTCACGAGCCCGGGCGAGTACGACGTGTCGTTGCAGGTCACCGACCCGAACGGCAAGGACGCGCAGCTCGACAAGCTGAAGTACGTGATCGTGAACTGAACGCGGTAGGCCGCCCGCGTCGATTCGTTCATCGGCGAGCTGCGTGGCGCACATCGCGCGGCGCGCGCGCCGCGTGCGACCGGGTTCCCGCGCCATCGGGCCCTCGGTTCGCGCGCTGCGCGCGGGCCGCGCGGCGAGCCTGGTGCTGGACTTCCGCGTCGGGGCGCGGTCCGATGGTCCGACGCGACTCGATGCTCGGGCCGCGATCGTCCCGTTCGGAGGAGGATCCCCCGTGACCGCAGCGCTCGTCTCGTTCTTCCACTTGCTCGCGCTCGCCGTCGGCTTGCCCGCAATCCACCTACGCGCGAAGTTCCTGCGCCAGCCGCTCGACGCCGCCGGATTGCAGCGCGTGTTCAAGGCGGATCTCTTCTGGGCGATCGCGGCGGTGCTCTGGCTCGCGACCGGACCGTGGCGAGCGTTCAGCTCGCTCGAGAAGGGCACCGCGTTCTACATGGGGACGTGGCTCTTCCACGCGAAGCTCGGGCTCTTCGTGTTGATCTTGCTGCTCGAGCTCGTGCCGATGGTCGCGCTGATGCGTTGGCGCGCCGCCGTGCGCGCCGGCCGCGCGCCGAACACTTCGAATGCGCGGACGCTCGCCGTGCTCAGCCACCTCGAGCTCACGTGCGTCGTCCTCGCCGCGCTCGCCGCGTCGTTCGTGGCGCACGGGTTCGGCCAGCGCGCCGGCTGACGGCAGCCGGTGCTCGTGGTTCGCGCTACGGCTTGACGTACACGCCGTCAGCGACGACGGTCAGGTTGCCCTTGTCGTCGAGTTTCGCCACGCCCTTGACCGTCACCCACTTCAGCCGGTCGAGGCCGTGGAAGCCCTGGGCGTCGGTGCGCAGGACGTTCTCGCCGTCGCGGAACTCGACGCCCGCGCTCGCGGCGGTGATCTCCGCGGGATCGGTGCAGCAGTAGTCCCACGGCGTCTCGCACGTCGGCATCGGGCCTTCCTCGTTGCACGGCTTGAGCGCGCCGTCGGTCATCACGAACGCGGCGAGCCCGTTGACGAAGTCCTGCACGCGGCCGCGCACGACGACCGAGTCGCCGTCCTTCAGCTCGGTCTTCAACACGAGCACGTCCTTCGCGCCCGCGGGCTCGGCGGCGAGGTGGTACGCCTCGGGGAGCGACGCGGTCGTCGCGGCGGGCGGTGCGCTCTCCTTCGATTCGGAGCACGCGACGACGAACGGCGCGAGACAGACGGCGAGAGCGAACAGTCGATTGCGGATCATGGTCTTCAATTCTCCTTCAAAGCCGCCGCCACGGGGAGTTTCAACACGCGCCAGGCGGCGGGCGCGGTGCCGAACAGAGCGAGGATCAGGGCGCCGGCGATTCCCGCGAGCACCGCAGGGGCGTCGACGGTGAGCTCGAAGGCGCTCATCGCGATGCGGACGCTCGAGCCGGCGAGGAAGAGCCGCGCGGCGAGCAGGCCGACCAGCGCACCGGCGGACGCGAGCACCAAGGCTTCCTGCGCGAGCGAGCCGACCAGCGCCCAGCCGCCGTAGCCGACCGCGCGCAGCGTCGCGAGCTCGCGCACGCGGTCCTGCACCGTCGCGTTGAGCGTGTTCGCGCCGCCGAACAGCGCCGCGAGCGCGATCAGCCCCGCGAGCGCCCACGACAGGTTGCGGATCGGCGCGAAGTAGTCGGCGAGCTCCTTGTAGTAGATCGCGGTCGGGATCACGACGAGCTCGAGATCGAGGCGACGTTTGGCGAAGAGCTCGAGCTCGGCGATCGCGGCGGGTTCGGTCACCTTGACGAACGTCGCCGACGAATCGTCGCGCCGCGTCAGGCCGCGCAACGGCGCGAGCGGGGTCCACACCTCGCCTTCGATCGTCGTGCCCGGCGCGGCGAAGCGGCCGACGATCGTGAACGCCGCGCCTTCGAACGAGAGCTCCTTGCCGAGCTCGAGCGCCACGGGCTCGACGCCGAGCTGCTCGGCGACGAGCCGGCCGACGATCACCTCGCCGGTGCGCGGCGTGCGGCCCTCGATCAGCGTCACCGCGTCGTGCACGAGGAACGCGCGCTCGGTGACGCCGCGCACGAAGCCGGGCCGCGCGCGCTTGTCGCCCGGAAGCGCGAGGTTCGTGCCCATGTGGATCTCGTCGGAGATCGCGGGCACGCCTTCGATCGTCGCGACTCCGCGCACGGAGGCCGCGACGAGCTCGCCGAGGCCCGCGACCACCGTCGAGCGCACGACATCGCGCTCGGCGACGCTGGAGAGCAGGATCGCGGTGTCGCCGCGCGCCGCGCCCTGGAACGTCCGGTCGAGCCCGCGCACGAACGCCGCGGTCGCGACCAGCAGCGCGGCGACCAGCGCGCTCGACGCCGCGGCGAGCAGCGTGCGCGTCGGCCGTCGACCGAGGTTCCGGACGGCGTAGTCGAGCGGCAAGAGGCGCATCAGGCGCTCCTCAACGAGACGACGATCTCGGCGCGCGCCGAGCGCAGCGCCGGCACGAGCCCAGCGACGATCCCGCACGCCGCGGCGACGGCGAATCCGAGCACCGCGAGCTTCGGCGACGTCGAGAACTGCACCGGCACGCCCTCGGAACCGATCGAGACTCGCGCGAAGTGCACGACCAGCCACGCGAGGCCGAGCCCGAGCGCGCCGCCGAAGAGCGACAGCGCGAGCGACTCGACGACGACGAGCTCGGCGACGTGCGAAGCGCGGTAACCGAGAGTGCGGAAGACGCCGAACTCCCGCACGCGCTCCTGAACGCTCATCAGCACCGTGTTCGCGACCAGCACGAGCACCACGAGCACGCACGCGAACCCGAGGATCCGCGCGAAGCCGAGGATCTCGCGCAAGTCGCGCGTGGCGCCCTCGAGGAAGAGGATCTTCGCGCGCGTGTCGGTCGGTTGCTCCGCGGTGCGGAAGAGCTCGTCGATCTCCGCCGACAGCGCCTCCGCTCGCGACGCGTCGTCGATCTTGACTTCGAATTGCGTCACCGTGCCGAGCTTGTTGACCGGCCCGGCGCGTTGGAGGAACTCGAGGTGGGTGAGGATCACGCCTTCCTCGACGGGCTCGTCGCTCGCGAAGATGCCGGCGACTTTCACGACGATGTTGCCGAAGCGGAAGCTCTCGCCGACCTCGACGTCCTTGCGCGCGGCGAACGCGCGGCCGACCAGCGCGGAGTCCTTCTCCCGCACGAAGCGCTGCGCGTCGCCGTCGATCACCTCGATGCCGCGCGTCGAGAGCATCTCGGCCGCCGGCGCGCCCTGGAACGCGACGAGATCGAGGCTCGCGCGGCAGTTGTTGAGGTAGACCTTGACCGGCAAGACGCTCTTCACGCCGGGGAGCTTCGCGATCCGCGTCGCGTACCACTCGGGCAGGAACGACGTCTGCGGGCAGTAGCGGTTCTGCCGGTAGACGACCAACGTCCTCGCGGCCTCGGAGCCCGACAGCGCGCGTTCGAGGCCGGCGCTCAGCGACTCGACCAGCACGAACAGCAACATCGCCGACGCGACGCCGAGCACCGTCAGCGCCGTGCGCATCGGACGGCGCGTCAAGTTCTTCCGGACGAGCGTCGCGAGCTTCATCGCGCGGTCCCTTCTTCCTTCAGCTCGCCCTTGTCGAGCACCATCCGTCGCGTGCCGTAGCGCGCCGCGCGCGGATCGTGCGTCACCATCACGACGGTCTTCTTGCGCTCGCGATGGAGGTGCGAGAGCAAGTCGAGCACGCTCTCGGCCGACTCGTGGTCGAGGTTGCCGGTCGGTTCGTCCGCGACCAGGATCTCCGGATCGGCGACGATCGCGCGCGCGATCGCGACGCGTTGCTCCTGACCGCCGGAGAGCTGCTTCGGCAGGTGCGTCGCGCGGTCGGCGAGCCCGACGGCCTCGAGCGCGATCGCGACGCGCTTGTGACGCTCGGCGGCGGAGAGACCGAAGAGGAACAGCGGCAACTCGACGTTCTCGTACGCGGTCAGCACCGGGACGAGGTTCGCTTGCTGGAAGACGTAGCCGACGTGTTCGGCGCGCCAGTCGGAGAGCTTCGAGCTCGACGCGGTGCCGAGCTCGACGCCGCCGACGCGAATCGAGCCGCGATCGGGTCGATCGATCGCCGCGACCAGGTTCAAGAGCGTCGTCTTGCCCGAGCCCGAGGGTCCGAGCAACACGAAGAACTCGCCTGCGTCGACCGAGAGCGACACGTTCGCGAGCGGCGTGACGACGTGCTCGCCCTTGCGATACGTCTTGGTGACTTCGAGCAGCTCGATCAGCGCCATGGTCAGTTCCCCTCGCGCACGGAGAGCCGCGCACCTTCGACGAGTCCGGTCCGGCCGTCGTCGATCAGCTTGTCGGAGACGTTGAGGCCGCTCGAGACCTCGATCCAGTCGCCGCGTTCGCCCGCGGACTCGATCGCGCGCCGTTTCGCCGTGCCGGTCGCGCCGTCGACGACCCACACCGAGCCGTTCTCGACGAGCCGGCGGGGGACGAGCACGTGCTCGCTCGCGGACTCGGCGACGCTTCCCGACGCCGAAAGCGCGCCGCCGAAGAACCGCACCTGGCAGAGCATCTCGGGCCGCAAGAGCTCGTCGGGCGCGTCGATGCGCACGTGAACCTGCAGCGTCACCTTCTGGATGTCCGCGCGGTGCACGACGCGCAGCACTTCGCCCGCGTACGGCTTGCCGCCGCGCGACTCGGAAAGGACCTCGGCGCGTTGGCCGACCGAGACCTTCGAGACGTCGCCCTGCGGCACGTCGACGCGCACGCGGATCGAACTCGGATCGTAGAGCGCGAGCACCGCCGCGCGCTCGCCTTCGAGCACCGCGCCGGGCGCGACGAGCCGCTCGAGCACGACACCCGCCTGCGGCGCGCGCACGACGGTGCGTTCGAGCGCGAGCTCGGCCTCCGCGAGCCGTACCTGGGCTTCGGCGAGCCCCGCCTCGGCGAGCTTGATGCCCGCGCGCGCGCGATCGATCCAGAGCTTGTCCTCGAAGCGCAGCTCGGCGTCCTGCCGCGCGCGAGCGGGGCGCGCCTCGGCGACCTTCGCTTCGGCCTCGGCCTGCGCGGCCTCGGCTTGCGCGCCCTCGGCGGCCGCGCGGGCGACTTCGAGCTTCGCGCGCGCGAGCGAGAGCTGGCGCGGACCGGACGCCGACGCGGCGGCGAGCTCTTCCTCGATCGCGAGCGTCTCCTTCGCGACATCGACCTCCGCCTGCGCGCGGCGCGCGGCGGCGGCGAGCTTGGCGGCGGCCGCCTTCTTGCCCTCGAGCTCGGCGCCGGTGACCGCGACGTTTTCGCGGATCGCGAGCGTCGCTTCGAACGTCGCGATGTGTTCCTCGGCGATCGCTTGCTCGAGCTCGGCTCGGCTGGTCGCGAGCGCGCTCGCCGCCGCGTCGCGGGCGAGTTTCGCCTCGCGATCGACGAGCCGCGCGACCGGCTGGTCGCGTTCGACGCGGTCCGCTTCGCGCACGAGCACCTCCTCGACGACGCCGGGCACCAACGCGGTGGCGAACGACGCGAACGGATCGGGCTCGATCCAGCCGGCCGCCTGCAGTGCGACGGAGTTCGACGCGGCGGACGCCGTGCCCGCTTCGACGAGCTTCGGCCGCACGACGCTGACCTCGACCGAGCCGCGCCAGAAGTCGCCGAGCGTCGTCGCGAGCAGCGCGGCGAACGCGATGCACAGCGCGAGCGCGACCCACAGGCCGAGCCGGCGCTTCGGCGGCCGCGCAAGCGCGCCCTTTTCGCGCGTCAGGCCGCCGAGGTCGAGGTCGGAACGCACGGCGCTCACGGTTGCACCCGGCTTTCGAGCGCGCTGTCGCTCGCGCCGCTCGCGCGCGGAGCTGCGTGCGCGCGCGGCGCGGCGCCTGCGGCACGACGGAACTCGAGCGCGGCGAGCGCGAGCGCGCCGTCGTGCTCGTGGACCATCCGCAGGGCCTTCGCGCGTTCGCCGAGCATCCGCGCGGCGTCCTCGAGCGCCTCGGGATCGTTGAGGAAGCGCGCACGAGCTGCGGTCCAGCCTGCGCGCGATTCGCGGTCGAGCAGCTCGAGATCGGCGTGGTGCAGCCGGCGCAGCTCGCTCCAGACGTCCGCCGCGGTCCGCGCGCGCGCGAGCGCGGCGAGCAGCTCCGCCTCGACCGCCTCGCGCATCTCCTCGCACTCCTGGTGCGCGGCCTCGATGCGTCCGTCGCGAGCTCCCGGCCACGCGAGCGCGGCTTCGAGCATCGGCCCGGCGAGCACCGTTTCCGGCGTGAACATCGACTTGACGCCGACGCGCAGGTCGGGGAAGCGATCGGCGAGCACGAGGTCGAGCTTCGCCTCGGCGAGCGCGCAGCGCACGCGCATCGCGCGCACCTCGGGGCGCGCGTCCCAGAGCTCGGCGGCGGCCGGCGCGGCGACGGGCTCTTGCTCGTTCAGCGCGTCGAGCATCCCCTCGGTGTCCGCATCGAGCGCCTGTGCGTCGATCGGCAGCCCCGCGGCGAGCGCGAGCGCTTCGCGCGCGAGCGTTACGTCAGCGCGCAGGTTCGAGCGCTCGGTCGCGAGCATCGTCTCCGCCGTTCGCGCGAGGTCGGTGGAGCCGGGCGGGACGAAGCCGGCGTTCGCGAGGATCTCGCGGCGGCGCGCCAACGGCTCCTGCTCCGCGGCGAGCGCGTCGAGCGCGGCGAGCAGCCGACGTTTCGCGCCGAGCTCGACGCGCGCGCGGTCGACGTCGATCCACGCGTTGAACACGCGGCTCTCGTACTGTGCGAACGCGAGGCGAGCTTCCTGGCTCGCCAGAGCCTTCGCTGCGCGCGCGGGGCCGAGTCCGAAGAGACCGAGCACGTCGAGCGTCGCCTTGAGCTCGCTCTCGCGCTCGCCCTCGCCCGCGATCGAGTCCGCTTGCACCGTGATCGGCTGCGGCGCGCCGGCGCTGTCGACGAACGCGCGCGCGCCGAGGAAACGCCGCCGCGCCTCGCGCACACCGGCGTTCCACGCGAGCGCGCTCGCGTGCCAGAACGCGTCGCGGCTCGGATCGGCGCGCAGCGCGGGGTCGGGCTCGGCGAGCGAGAGCGGCGCGAGCTCTGCGAGCTCCAATGCGCGCTCGAGTTCGGCCGAACCCGTCGAGCGCAAGTCGACCGCTCCTGCGACGGAGTCGAACGAGGGCTCGGGATGCTCGGGCGCGGCGCAAGCGCCGAGCGCGAACGGAATCCAAGCGAGGGAGCGGGCGGCTCGGTGAGCCGGGTCGTGGGCCTCGCGCACACGACGCGTTGCGATCGAACGGGACATGACGACTCCGCGACGAAGGGAAACACGATCGGCGAGCGAACTCGCCGGTTCCTACGCGTGCGGGTTCGTCGTTAGATGCGCAGCGGGATCGCGGAGGCGAGTGGCGGGGCGTGGCTGCGCGCGACGCGGCAGGTCGGTCGACTGCCGAGGCTGTCGTCGGCGCGGACGAAAGAGAAGCTCGCGGGCAGCGGGAGCAGCGCCGCGTGGGCGAGCTCGTCCGCTCCGGTCGGCGTGCGCGTCGCCGGCGCTCTTGGCGTCGAGAGGTCGCGACAGCCCTTGCACGGCGCGTGCGCTTCGACCGGCGAGGAGTCGTCGCTGGGCGTCTCGCAGCAGCAGCTCACCTGTTGCACCGCGCAGCAGCTCGCCGTCTCGACGACCGGCGCCATGTCGCCGCAGAGACAGAGCACGGCGCTGAACCCGCTCGGCGCAAGCAGCGCCGGCAGGCAGAGCAGTGCAATCAGGAGTCTCTTGAGATCCATGGACACGAGGACCCTACCTCTTCGGCCGAACGGCCGTCAATCCAGGAGCCCCGTACGCGTTGCGGGTGCCTCGCGTGAGCGCCGAGGGGGCGGGATCGAGGCGCTTGGCGACGAAAGCTCCAGCGCTTTCCGCCGCGGGCGCCCCGTGGGTCGCGGGGCGGCTCGGGGCGAATCGCACGCCGATCGCGCGGCTTCGATGCGTCCGGCTGGTCACGGACAGAGGGAGGTTGCCGTCATGCCGAGCGAACGAACGGGACGCGCGGACCCAAAGTCTCGCCCCGAAGCGCACGTGACGAGTCGGAGGAGCCGCACGGATGCGAACTGGAGGCTCGACGCCGATTCGAATCCGCGGGATCGCTCAGGGAACGAGCACGAGCGCGGTCTCCGTGCTCGCTGGCTTCACCATCGCGAGGCCGTTGGCCCGACGGCCGTCGTCGAGCGTCGCCGTCCAGCGGTACTCGCCATGCGGCAGCGCGGTGAAGCGCGCTCGACCGGATGCGTCGGACGTCGGTTGGCACGCACCGAGCTTGCCGTCGGCGAGCCAGTCTTCGGTGGTCGCCGCGAACTCGAGCGACGTCAGGACGATGCGCGCGCCTTCGATCGGTTCGCCGAGCGCGCCGCGCACGTCGAGCTCGAGCGCGCCGACGCGCCGCACGTCGATCGATTGCACCTCGGCCGGCGTCGGCTTCGCGCTCCGCGTCGCTTGCGTCCTCCAAAGACCTTGTCCTTCGATCGAGAGCGCGTAGGCGGCCGGCGCGACGTCGTTCCAGACGACGACACCCGAGCGGTCGGTGAGCTGCACCGGCAACGGCAACTCCAAAGATGGCTCCTCGACCCACACGGAGATGCCTTCGAGCGCGACGTCTTGGTCGTGCAACCGCAAGCGCAATTCGGCGGGCGCGGGGAGTCGGACGAGCTGCTCCTCCGCGTCGTCGATCGTCACCTGGACTCCCAGTCTCGACCGGAAACCGACAGCGCCGAGCACGAGCTCGCGACAGTCGGGCCATGCGAGACTCGCGCGACCGGACGAGTCCGTGACCGCGAACCAAGCGTACCCCGCGAGGTCGGAGTTCGCGCACCGCGCCCAGATCTCGCAGTTCGCGCGCGGTGTTCCGTCGTCGTCGACGATCCGCAGGACCTTCTGGCTGCAATCGACGTCCAGGTCGATCGATTGAACCTCGTCGTTGCCGATCGCGATGCGCTGCCGAGTCAGCGCCACGCCGCCGGAGTGGAGCACGACACTCCACGTGCCGCTGGGAACTCCGCGGAAGCGAGCGGAGCCTTCCTCCGACAACGTGGCCCAACGTGCGATCCAACGGCGTCCGTCGTGGTACTCGATCGCGAGCTCGAGCGGTCCGTCGCTCGCACAGTCGGGTTCCATCCGGACCCTGGTCTCGACTTCCGCGCCGGACGCAACCGTGTGTCGGAGCTCGGACGGCACGGGCCCGCGGACGGAGTGCAAGAAGTTCACCACCGAGCCGTCGGGATACGCGATCAGGATGCGGCAACGTCCGCGCGCGATGCTCGGGATGCTCGCGCGCCCGCTCGGGTCGAACGGTGCGTAGGGCATGACGACGGCGCCGCTCGTCGACAACTGGTAGCGGCCGAAGTCCGTCGGATCCGCGCTTTCGAGCGCGACTGCGAGGCCCGCTTCGCGATCGACCGCGATCATGCCCGTGTCCGCGACGACACCCGGCTCCGCGACGATCGACGGCTGAGCCCAGTGATACCCCGGCGCTTGCACCCAAAGCACGTTGCGCCCCGGACGCAAGCCGGCGACCTCGAAGGTCCCGTCCGAGACGCTCGTCGCCGGTTCGCCGATCGGCGTCATGATCTGGAGGTTCCAGGCGTTCCACACCTGGACGGAGGCTCCAGCGATCGGCTCGCGCGAATCGGAATCGACGACGCGTCCTCGACCGCGCCCCGCGTCGGGGAGCTCCAGCTCGATCGGACCGGCCTCGCCGTTCTTGAATTCGACGGAGACGATTTCGCTGCGCGGTTGGTCCTTCGCGCTGGCGTAGAGCAAGAGCGGGCGGAGCTCGACATCGGCGATCTCGAAACGCCCGTCGCGATTCCCGTCGACACCCAACAGCGCGGTTTGATCGACGTCCGTCGGCGGCCAGTACACGACCTCGAAGCTCGGCACCTGGCGTCCCGCGCGCGTCACTCGCCCGTGGATTCGGCCTCCCCGTTTCATCCGGAGTTCGAGCTCACGCTCCGTGCCGGTCTCGAAGAGGTAGGGCCCGGAGTACACCGGCGCCCAGCCACGTTTTTTCGCGCGTGCGTCGATCGGCCCCGACCCGGGCGCGGGGAGCGAAGCGACACCGGCGTCGTCCGTGAGCGCGGCTGCCGGGTAGACGCTTCTCGGAGGCGCATCGCTCGGCCACGAGAGTCCGACCGCGACGCCCGCCAGTGGACGATCCGATTCGTCGACGACGCGCATGCGCACGGGCGTCGCGGGCTCGTGCGGGAAGCTGACGACGAGCGTTTCGCCGGGCTTCGGCACGTCCAACGCGAGGCGCTGAGGCAAGCAGCGGGAGCTCAAAAGGTTGAATGCATAGCGCGTCACGCCGGTCCACGCGCAGGCCGCCGGACCGAACGTGCCGTCCGTGCGCACGGGAAGTTCGGCGATCCGCTCGGTCGCGTAGGGATCGTCGGTCGAGATCAGCACGGTCGCGCGTTCTTCGAACGTCTCTCCAGCGCCGAGCTCGACCGCGCCTCGGACGTAGAACGCGGCGTGGACCGTCAGCGTCACGTCGCCGACCAGCTTGCCCTCGCGTGAGGCGGCGACGAGCGCGTCGCCGTCGACCACGAGCGCGACCTCGTCCTCCGACGAACAGATCGGCAGCCACAGGGGATCGGCGAATTCGAACGTGCGGTGCAGGACCCTTCGCGCGGCGATCTCGAGTCCGGAATCGCTGGAGCGCGTGCGGTAGGCGACGTTACCGAAGAGCTCGACACGCACAGGCCCCGGGGGCTCTTCCGTTGCGGCGACCACGCGCAACCGCGCATCGCCGGGCTTGAGCGTCACGACGCGATGCTCCGCCCATTTTCCGAGGTTCGCGAGCGCGCGCGATTCGATCGCGAACCCTGGCGCCGTCACGTGCAGCGCCCACGGCGTCGAAGGGTCGGCGTCGGCGGCGAGAGTCAGGCCGACCGCGCCGTCCGAACCCGAGCTCGCGCGAGAGGTCGAGGCGTCGAGCTGCTTCCAATCGAGCAACGACCAATGCGAAGCGGGGTCCAACGTCGGCAGCGGCGTCAGCGTCACGGTCGCGCCGGGCACCGGTTCGCCCCGCGGATCTCGAATCGTCGTCAGCCACGTCGCTCCCGCTTCGACGCGATCGGTCGCGGCCTGCGGCTCGCGCTCCGGCGCGTGCGACACCTCTCGGACGCCGACGTCCGGCGCCGCCGAGCGCGCGTTCGTCGCGGCCTCGTCGGCCGTCGCGGCTCGATCGGGTGTCTCGGGCTCGGCCTGCGGCGTCCGCGCGAGCCACCACGCGACGCCGAAAGCGGCGAACAGCAATGCGACGAGGAGTCCTCGCTTCATCGACGCGGACTTCGGGTTCAGGGCACCACGAGCGCGCGAGCCGCCGGTGGCATCGAACCCGACCCCGACGGGCCACCCGAACCGCCCGCGTTCGCCATGAGCGGGCCGGAGAGCGACGCGCAAGGCGATGCGAGCCGCGCGCCGGCGACCAACACCGTCACGACGAGCAACCAACGACCGAGGCGACTACGCAAGTGCATCGATGATCCTCCAGATTGACGAGCCAGCGCGGTCCCCCCGACGCCGCGCCCACGCGATCGCATCGGGTGCGGCGTGCGATCCATGCTCTCGGCCTCGCCGCAGGATGTCAATGTGCGCCGCGGTCGCTTCGTCGGCGGCCGCTCGATCCAGGGAATCGAGTGTCGCGACCGCGCGCTCGAGCGTGTCGGCGCGCCGCGCCCGGATCGCCAGGACGCAGAGGTTCAATGCAGGGATCGCGATCTCGAACGGCGTCATGCCCAGCCGCTCCGCGAGCGCTAGCGACTCCGAGTAGGACTCGACCGCCTCGGCCTCACGTTCGAGGCTCATCGCGGCGACGCCGAGCTCGTCCAGCGCATGCTTGCGCATCACCGGCGCGGCCCCACGCGCGAGCAGGTCGCCGGCGAGGCGGTGGCTCGCGCGCCACTCGCCCGTCGCTTGATAGTCGCAGCAAAGGTAGATCCGCAGACGCGCCGTGTTCGCGACGCGAAGCGCGGTTGCCAGGAGTCGCCGCCGGTCGCGAATGGGCCAAGGGGTATCCCCGGTCGCCCAACGCACGAACTCCTCCCGCACGCGTGCATCTTGCAGCGTGGCCGCGGAATCGGCGCCGTAGCGCGCAGCGGCTCTCCATTCGCGCTCGGGGACGCTGCGGTGGGCATGCAACGTCCGGCAACCAGGGGCGCGGAGCAGCGACGCTTTGAAAGCGCTCACCGCGAGCTCGACGAACTCGTCCCGTAGCGTGCTCAGCAGATGCCGTTCGACCGGCAACAGGCCGGGTGTCACCGGCGAGAGCGTTTCGATCGCGGCTGGCAAATTCCCGGCGAGCGCGAGCGGTGGCACCGCGAACAGCGCGCTTTCCGGTGCGCGCGCGAGGTCGTCCAAGACCTCGCGGACCTGCGGGTCGAGCGCGCGATTTCCGTTCACGTCTCCCTCCTTCGCTCTGGTCGGCGCTCGATCGAATGCGTGATGACAATGACCGCCTGCTCGAGCAATTCGAGCAACTTGGCCGGCGGGCCCCAACCGAGTCGAGTCAATTCCTCGACACTCCTGCGTTGCAGGATCAGCGCGTCGAAGATCCGTCGTTGATCTACCGGTAGCGCGTTCGCGCGCGCGCAAACCAGTCGCGCGAGCTCGACCTCGATTTCCATCGCATGAGCAATGCGTCGGTAGAACTCGACGTCGTCGGACTCCACCACGGACGTGAGAGCGAGTTCCTCCTCGTACTGCTCGGAGAGCAACTCCCGAACGGCGGATTCGACGCAGCGGTCGAGCCAGGTGTCGAGCGGTTCTTCGATCGGCCGGCGCCTTGCTTCGAACGCGACACGCGCGGCGGCGCGCAAGTGGAGTCGCCGCACGTCCAACAGCCACGCGCCTTGATCGCGTGCGTTGCTGGCTCGTGCCTCGAGACCGAGCGCATCGGTCTCTACCAGGCGCGAGAGAATTTCCGACGGAGCACCATCGCGCAGCAATGAGATGCGCGGGTCGTCTCCGTCGTTGCGACGAAGGGGGCCATTCGGAGTCGGGGGCAAGCAATCTCTCCGCGGGCGAATTGTTGCGCGGGAGGTCCGAGACTGGCAAGTGGCCTTATCCTCGAATCGCCCGTCGGGGCCAGTTAGGTGCTCGAATGGGAATCCTTCGGCACCACGGTGCCGCGTGCTCGGGGTCGGGCGCCGAGCTGTTCTTGCGCGCGGGTCAGCTCGGGCGGTCGAGTTCGGCGAGGCGCGGGGCCCACGACGAGCACGAAGGCGACGCCGCGCGATTCCCGCGGCCTGCGCGACGAGGGCGACCGGGTCGAGCGTTCCCACGGGTAGCGGGTGACCAAGGTGCTGCGCCGCCTCGACGAAGCCGCCGAACGCGATCGACGAGCGCGCGCGCAGGGCGCGCGACTGCAGCCGGGGCAGGGCGATCGGACCGAGCAGCAACTACATCGTCATCGGGGTGAGCGCGTCGATCCGGGAGCAGTTGCCGAACGCTGCACACGGTCCTCGAAAGCGTCAGCCCGTCGCGCGGAACAGCGCGCTGGCCGCCAACGGGATCGCGGTGATCGCGAGCCGCGTGCTGGTCGGAACGCAGGTTGGGCTCGTGCCGCGGGCGCCGAGCTTGCAACGCCGGGCCTGCAGCGTTCGCTGTCGTGCGAAGGACGTCGTCGCGCCGGCCGGAGTGCAGGCGGCCGAGCGAGACCCACTGCGCGACCTCAGCTCCATCCGACGCACGACCGTTGCGCGACCTCCATGCGCGTGAAGGGCCCCACCGCGCCAGCCGGCTCCATCCTCGCGATCGGCCCGACGCGCCGCGTGGACGCGCCGAACGCGCGGCGAGCTGCGCGCTCGTGCGCATTCTCCGAGGCCATCGTGTCGAGCGCGCGGTGCTCCCGATTCGGCCGCTGTCACTGCGAAGTGGCGCGTAAATCGAGTGGAGGCTCGGCGCAGAGGAATTGCGTGCGGGCGGTGATATAACACCGGCGGGCTCGACGTCGTCGACGTGCGGAGCCCGGTCCTGGGTCGCTGCATCTCGACGGGGGTCTCCTTGGATCGTGATGTGAGTTCGATCGTCGCGCGCCACCGTCACGACGGGACGCGCCTGGTGCAGATTCTGCGCGACGTCGTCGCCGCGGAAGGGTACGTCGCGCCGCGGGTGATCACGGCGTTGGCCGAGGCGCTCGCGTTGCCGCGGGCGCACGTCGAGGGTGTCGCGGGGTTCTACTCGTTCTTCGCGACCGAGCCGCGCGGACGTTTTCGCGTGCTCTTCAGCGGCAACGTCACCGACGAGATGGCGGGCAGTCGCGAGCTCTGTCGGCGGCTGCTCGATTCCTTCCACCTCGAGCTCGGCGAGGTCAGCCGCGACGGTCTGGTCAGCGTCGGCACGACATCGTGCACCGGACTCTGCGATCAAGGGCCCGCGTTGCTGGTCAACGGGCGCGCGATCGCGCGGCTCACGCCGCAGCGCATCGGCGCGATCTCGTCGCTGATCCGCGGCGGCTCGCCGGTCGACGAGTGGCCGAAGAACCTGCTGCGCATCCATTCGCACGTCGAGAAGCGCGGGATCCTGCTCTCCGACCAACTCGCTCCGGGCGAAGCGCTCTCCGCGGCGGTGCGGCGCGGACGCGAGGCGACGCTCGCGGAACTCGTGCGCTCGAACTTGCGCGGTCGCGGCGGCGCGGGCTTCTCCACCGGCGCGAAGTGGTCCGCGTGCGCGGCCGCGCCGGGGGAAGAGCGCTACGTGGTCTGCAACGCCGACGAAGGCGAGCCCGGCACGTTCAAGGATCGCGAGCTGCTCGGCGGGCACGCGAATCTCGTGGTCGACGGGCTCTGCGTCGCCGCGTATGCGGTCGGCGCGCAGAAGGGGTTCGTCTATCTGCGCGGCGAGTACGAGTTCCTGGTCGCGCCGCTGGAGGAGCAACTCGCCGCGCGGCGCGAGAGCGGCTTGCTCGGACGCAACGTGCTCGGCGTCGACGGCTTCGACTTCGACATCGAGCTCCACGTCGGCGCCGGCGCGTACGTGTGCGGCGAGGAATCGGCGCTGATCGAGTCGCTCGAAGGCAAGCGCGGCATCCCGCGCAATCGGCCGCCGTATCCGGTGACGCACGGCTACCTCGGGAAGCCGACGGTCGTCAACAACGTCGAGACGCTCGCCGCCGCCGCGTGGATCGTCGTGCACGGCGCCGATGCCTTCCGCGCGGTCGGCACGGCGAAGTCGGCGGGCACCAAGTTGCTCTCGGTCTCCGGCGACGTCGACCGGCCGGGGACGTACGAGTATCCGTTCGGCGTCAGCGTCGAGCGCGTGCTCGCCGACGCCGGCGCGCGGAACACCCAAGCGGTCCAGGTCGGCGGGCCTTCGGGCACGCTGCTCGCGCCGCACGAGTTCCAGCGCCGCATCGCGCTCGAGGACGTGCCGAGCGCCGGCGCGTTCATGGTGTTCGATCGCTCGCGCGACATGCTCGCGGTCGCCGACAACTTCGCGCGCTTCTTCGCGCACGAGAGCTGCGGCTTTTGCACGCCCTGTCGCGTCGGGACCACGCTCAACGCGCAGTTGATGGCGCGCATCCTCGCGGGCAAGGGCTCGCGCGGCGACTTCGAGGACCTGGCGCGCATCTCGAAGTTGATGAAGGCGGCGAGCCACTGCGGGCTCGGCGCGACCGCGGGGAATCCGGTGCTCGATGCGCTCGCGAAGTACCGGCCCGCGTTCGATCGAAGGCTGAAGTCGCTCGACGTGCTGCCGCCGTTCGATCTCGACGAAGCGCTCGCGCCCGCGCGCGAAGCGACCGCGCGCGACGACGCGGGGGCGCACTTCGACGAGGAGGACGAGCGCGTGATCCCGGGAGGCGGCTATGAGTGACGACGCACGCAAAACGTTCGCGCTGGACGGCCAAGAGGTGCCGTTCGAGCCCGGCCAGACGATCCTGCAAGCCGCGCTCGCCGCGGGCCACTACGTGCCGCACTTGTGCTTCCACCCGGAGTTCCGTCCGCACGGGAGTTGTCGCGTGTGCACCGTCAAGGTCAACGGGCGCACGACCGCGAGCTGCACGACCCCCGCGCGCGACGACGACGTCGTCGAGTCGCACACCGAAGAGCTCGCCGAGCTTCGGCGCAGCCTGATCCAGTTCCTCTTCACCGAGGGCAACCACTTCTGCCCGTCGTGCGAGCAGAGCGGCAACTGCACCCTGCAGGCGGTCGGCTACGAGCTCGGCGTCACCACCGGGCACTACAACCCGCTCTTCCCGAATCGGCCGCTCGACGCGTCCCACCCGGACGTGTTGCTCGACTTCAATCGGTGCATCCTGTGCGAGCTCTGCGTCCACGCGAGCGCCGAGGTCGACAAGAAGCACGTGTTCGCGCTCTCCGGGCGCGGCATCACCAAGCATCTGGTCGTCAACGCGGAGTCGGGGCGGCTCTGCGACACGCCGCTCGCCGTCTACGACAAGGCGATGAGCGTCTGTCCGGTCGGCGTGATCCAGCGCAAGGGCCGGGGTTTCGCGGTGCCGATCGGCACACGCACTTACGATCGAGCGCCGATCAGCGGGATCGCCGTCGCGCGACGCGAGGAGGTCTGACGTGGAGCAAGTGAAACGCAAGCTGCGCGTCGCGACCACCTCGCTCGCGGGATGCTTCGGGTGCCACATGTCGCTGCTCGACATCGACGAGCGCTTGGTGCCGCTGCTCGACCTCATCGAGCTCGACGCTTCGCCGCTGACCGATCTGAAGCACTGCGGGCCGTGCGATCTCGGGCTGATCGAGGGCGGGCTCTGCAACGCGGAGAACGTCCACGTGCTGCGCGAGTTCCGTCGGCAGTGTCAGACGCTCGTCGCGGTCGGTTCGTGCGCGATCACCGGCGGTTTGCCCGCTCAGCGCAACCACCTCGACATCCGAGATTGCCTGCAGACCGTCTACCTGACCGGCGTCGGCGTCGAGCGCGGCTTCATCCCGAACGATCCCGAGCTGCCGTTGCCGCTCGATCGCGTGCACCCGCTGCACGACGTCGTGAAGATCGACTACTTCCTGCCCGGTTGCCCGCCGTCGGCGGACGCGATCTGGCAGTTCTTGAACGACCTGATCGCCGGGCGCACTCCGCAGCTCGGCCACGGCTTGATCCGTTACGACTGAGGTGCGCGATGTCCTTCCCGCTCGAGAAAGCCCGCGATCCGTCGAAGCTCCGCCGCATCGCGATCGAGCCCGTCTCGCGCGTCGAAGGCCACGGCAAGGTGACGATCCTGCTCGACGAGCACGATCGCGTGCACCAAGTGCGGCTGCACATCGACGAGTTCCGCGGTTTCGAGCGCTTCATCCAAGGCCGCCCGTACTGGGAGATCCCGGTGATGGTGCAGCGGCTCTGCGGGATCTGTCCGGTCAGCCACCACTTGGCGGCGTCGAAGGCGCTCGACCTCGTGGTCGGCGCGCGAAAGCTGTCCGCGACCGCCGAGAAGGTCCGGCGGCTGATGCACTACGGCCAGATCCTGCAGTCGCACGCGCTGCACTTCTATCACCTGTCGTCGCCGGACCTGTTGCTCGGCTTCGACAGCGACGTCGCGAAGCGCAACGTCGTCGGTGTGCTCGCGGCGTATCCCGAGCTCGCGTTGCAAGGCGTGATGCTGCGCAAGTTCGGCCAGGAGGTGATCCGCATCACCGCGGGCAAGCGCGTGCACGGCACGGGCTCGATTCCGGGCGGCGTCAACAAGTCGGTGACCGCCGAGGAGCGTGACGAACTGCTGCGCGCGCTGCCCGACGTGACGACGTGGGCGCAAGCGGGCGTGCGGCTGATCGCCGAGTTGCACGCGAAGAATCGCGAGCTCTACGAGACGTTCGGCACCGTGCGATCGAACTTGCTCTCGCTGGTCGGGCGCGACGGGAAGCTCGACCTCTACGACGGCGTGCTGCGAGCGCGCGACGCGGACGGTCGGATCCTGTTCGACGGGCTCGAGGCGGAGGAGTACGAGTCCGTCGTGCGCGAAGACGTGCGCTCGTGGAGCTACATGAAGTTCCCGTACCTCGCAGCGCTCGGCGCGGAAGAGGGCTGGTACAAGGTCGGGCCGCTCGCGCGCGTGCAGAACTGCGATTCGATCGGCACGCCGCTCGCCGAAGCCGCGCGCCAGGAGCTGCTCGCGAGCTCGCCCGGCAAGTTCATCCACGCGCCGCTCGCGTTCCACTGGGCGCGGATGGTCGAGCTCCTCCACGCCGCGGAGGTGATCGAGCGCCTGCTCGCCGATCCGGACCTGCTCGGTCGAGAGCTCGTCGTCACCGGCGCGCGCACGGGCGTCGGCGTCGGCATCATCGAAGCGCCGCGCGGGACGTTGATCCACCACTACGAGGTCGACGCGCAGGATCTCGTGACGATGTGCAACTTGATCGTCTCGACGACGCACAACAACCAAGCGATGCACGAAGCGATCCGCGAGGTCGCGCGCAAGCACCTCGACGGCCGTGCGCCGACCGAGGGGCTCTTGAACCACATCGAGGTCGCGATCCGCGCGTTCGATCCGTGCCTGTCGTGCGCGACGCACGCGCTCGGCAAGATGCCGCTCGCGGTCGACGTCGTCGCGGCGACGGGCGAGCGGGTCGCGCGAATCGTCCGCGACGCGGAGCACGCGCCATGAGTCCCGCACCGATCCTGATCGTCGGCATCGGCAATCCGTCGCGCGGCGACGATGCGCTCGGGCCCGAGTTCGTCGAGCGAGTCGGCACGGCGCTCGCCGACGAGGTCACGGCGGGGCGGATCGAGCTGCTCACCGACTTCCAACTGCAGGTCGAGCACGTGCTCGACCTCACCGGGCGCCGACGCGTGGTGTTCGTCGACGCGAGCGAGAGCGCCGAGCCGCCATTCGAGTTCACGCCGGTCGCGGCGCGGCGCGACGCGAGTCACAGCTCGCACGTGCTCTCGCCCGCCGCGTTGCTCGACGCGCACCGCACGGTCGTCGGCGAGCCGCCGGAGGCGTGGTTGCTCGCGCTGCGCGGCGAGCGGTTCGAGCTCGGCGAGCCGCTCTCGCCCCGGGCGCGCGCGTCGCTCGCCGCGGCGGTCGAGTCGTTCGTCCGCGTGATCCGCGCCGACGAGGGCCTCCCGGAGCAGTCGTAGGAGTCGCGATGCACGAGGTCTCGCTGATCCAAGCGCTCTTCGACGCTGCCGATCGCGCGATCGAGCCGCACCCGAGCGCCGCCGTTCGCGTGTTGAAGGTGCGCGTCGGCGAACTCGCCGGCGTCCAGGGCGAGCTCCTGCGCACCGCGTTCGAACTCTGCAGAATCGAGCGCGGCTACGGCGACGCCGAGCTCGTGCTCGTCGACGAAGGCGCGCGCTGGCGCTGCCGCGACTGCGGCACCGAGCTCCCGGCGGACGCCGTGCGCCGCTGCGCGCTCTGCGGAGGCGAGGGACGGCTCTCCGCGGGCGGCGAACTCGTGCTCGACCGCGTCGAACTCGACGTGGTCGAGGAGTGAGGCGCGCGGGCCGACGCAGAACCGACGGGCGCGGAATCGGCCGACGTGGAGTGAGCCGACGTGGAGTGAGCCGACGTGGAATGAGCGGGCGTGGAACCGGCACGTCGACGTTCGCGCGCGCCCTGGACTACGTCGCGCTCTCCTCCGCGGGCGGCTCGCGCTTCACCGGCGTGGGGAAGCCGTGCTCGCGGTAGGCGCGCGCGAGGATCGACATCGGGTGCATCGGCTTCTTGCCGGCGTGCTGCGCGAACTGGATCGCCGCGAGCGGGCAGTCGGTCGCCCACACCTCGGCTTCGGCGGCTTGCATGCCCTCGAACGCGTTCCTGCCGACGCGTTTCGAGACTTCGAAGCCCTCGACCTTCATCGCATACGTTCCGTCGTGGCCGCAGCACTCCATCGTCATCTTCGGCGTGACGCCCGGAATCTTGCGCAGGAGGTCGCGGCCCTTGAAGCCGACGGCCTGCGCGCGCAGGTGACACGGCGTGTGGTACGCGACCGGGCCGTTCGGCGTGCTCTTGAAGTCGGTGTTGAAGCGCGGTTCGTCGCGGATCGACCACAGGTACTCGCTCGGATCGCGCACGGCTTCCGCGAGCTTCTTCGCGCGCTCCTTGTCCTCGGGCGCGACGAGCTCCGGGTACTCGCGTCGCAACATCATCGAGCACGTCGGGTTGATCGCGAGCACCTTCGAGCCCGACTCGACGTGCGGCATCAGTCGGTCGAGGTTCGTCTTCGCGTGCTTGCGCAGGGTCTCCAGATCGCCGTGCTCCCACGCCGGCATGCCGCAGCACTCGAGCCCGCGCACGCACCGCACCTCGACCTGGTTCTTGTGCAGCACCTCGACCGTGTCGCGGCCGATCTCGGGCTCGTTGTTCTGCACGTAGCAGGTCGGGAAGAGCACCGTTTCGGCGCCGGTCTCGTCGCTGACGAGGCGCTGATCCTCGGCCCAACGCTCGAACGTCGTGCCTGCGAAGTCGGGCAGCAGCTTGTCGCGGTGAACGCCGAGGAACTTCTCCATGAACCAGCGATGGAGCGCGACGCGGTTCAGCTTGTTGGCCATCCCGAACGACAGTCGCGCCATTTCGCCGGCGAGGTCGGGATCGCCGAGCACGCGGTCGCGCAGCTTGACGCCGTGTTCCTTGAACCGGACCGCCTGGTAGCGGTGCACGAGCTTCGGGAAGTCGAGCATGAACTCGTGTTTGTCGCGCGGCGTGTACGGGCACTGCACCTCGCAGAGCTTGCACTGGAAGCAAGCGTCCATGACGCGGTTCGTGTCGTCGTGCGAGAGCCGGGTGACGTCGCCGTCGTACTGCTTGTCGATCAGATCGAAGAGCGTCGGGAAGCTGTCGCAGTACTTGAAGCACATCCGGCAGCCGTGGCAGATCTCGAAGGCGCGCGTGACCTCTTTCTGGAGCTTCTCGGCCTGCCAGTACCGCGCGTCGCTCGGGTCGTAGGTCAGCCCGTCGGTCGGCGTGAACGAGATGTGGGAGTTGCCGGCGGTCATCGCGATGCTCTCTCGATTGGGGACGAAGTCGGGGATCGGCGGCGCCGAGGGACTCGAGCTCGGCCGACTCTAGAAGCCGTGGCGGGGGAAAGAAGAAGCCGGCGCCTCGTAGCAAGACGAGACGCCGGCCGAGGGAGAGAGAGTGAGCGCCTCTTGGGGCGTCAGCTGACGCTCTTCAACATCGCGGTGAACTTGCCCGCGTGCGCTTTCTCGGCTTTGGCCAGCGTCTCGAACCAGTCCGCGATCTCGGTGAAGCCTTCTTCGCGCGCGGTCTTCGCCATGCCCGGGTACATGTCGGTGTACTCGTGGGTCTCGCCCGCGATCGACGCCTTGAGGTTCGACTGCGTGTCGCCGATCGGGAGGTCGGTCGCCGGGTCGCCCGCCTTCTTCAGGAAGTCGAGGTGGCCGTGCGCGTGGCCGGTTTCGCCCTCGGCGGTGTCGCGGAAGTTGCCGGCGACCTCGGGGTAGCCCTCGACGTCCGCGACCTTCGCGAAGTAGAGGTAGCGACGGTTGGCTTGGCTCTCGCCGGCGAAGGCGGCCTTCAGGTTGTTGTGGGTCTTGGTGCCCTTGAGCTGCTTGGACATCGAATCCTCCTTGGACTGGATCTGCGTCTGGGGGTCTGGGGGTCGGTCGGGGTGCCCCCGAAGGCAGGATTCGTGCCACGTTGGCGGGTCCGCCGCAAGGGGCTCTGCGGCCTGGTCCGGTGCGGGAGCGTCGTGCGGGGGCACCGCGGTTCCGGTGGGCTACCGATATTTCGGTGGCGCGACCCCGGGGCGGCCCCTACAACCGGCCGGCACGCCATGAGCACCGTCAGCACCGCCGAGGGAAGAGTCCTCGACCTGACCCGAGATCTCAAGGAGCTCACGCGGCTCGCGGGGGAGCCGCGGCGGGTCGACGACCTGCTCGAGCGCGCGCTCGACACCCTGCGCGACGTCAGTCCGTACGACCTGGCGGCGGTGCTGGAACTCGAGGGGGAGGAACTCGCCGTCCGCTGCGCCCGCGGGCCGCTCTGCGACGACCGCGTCCGCCGCCACCGCGTGCAGCTCGCGAGTTTCCCCGACCTGCGCCGCGCGTTGGAGACCCGGCGCGCGCGCACGCTCGACGAGCACGATCACGGCCACGGCGCCGATCCGTACCACGGGCTGCTCGACCTGCCGTACGGCCACTCGTGCATGGTGGTTCCGCTGTTCGCAGGCGAGCGCACGCTCGGCGCGTTGACGTTCGATCGCACGCGGTGCGAGCAGTACGCCGCGCCACTGGTCGACCTCGCGACGATCTACGGACAGATCATCGCGCTCGCGCTGACCGCCGCGGAGTATGCGACGTCGCTCGAGCGCAACTCGCGCCAGCTCGCGGAGCAGAATCGCCTGCTCGAAGGCGAGGTCACCGGCGAGCGCGACGCGGGCGAGTTGCTCGCTCTGTCGCAGAACCCGGCGATGAAGCGGCTCGCCGAGCTCACGCGCCAAGTCGCGGCGACCGACGCGCCCGTGCTGATCACCGGCGAGACCGGCGTCGGCAAGGAGGTGCTCGCTCGCGCGATCCATGGTTGGTCACGCCGGCGCGCGCGGCCGTTCGTGAAGCTCAACTGCGCGGCGCTGCCGGAGAACCTGATCGAGAGCGAGCTCTTCGGCCACAAGAAGGGCGCGTTCAGCGGCGCGACCGAATCGCGCCCCGGCCGTTTCACCGTCGCGAACGGCGGCACGCTGCTGCTCGACGAGATCGGCGACTTGCCGCTCGGCGCGCAGGCGAAGTTGCTGCGCGTCCTGCAGGAAGGCGAGTTCGCGCCCGTCGGCGCCGATCGCACGGTCAAGGTCGACGTGCGCATCCTCGCGGCGACGCACCTCGACCTCGAGCGCGCGCTCGCCGACGGCCGTTTCCGCCAGGATCTGTACTACCGCCTCGACGTCTTCCCGCTGTGCGTGCCGCCGTTGCGCGAGCGCAAGGAAGACCTGCTGTCGATCGCCGCGGAGATCCTGCGCGGCATCGCGCGGCGCACCGGACGCGGACCGTGGCGGCTGTCGGCGAAGAACCTGGAACGATTGCGCGCGTACCCGTGGCCCGGCAACGTGCGCGAGCTCGTCAACTGTCTGGAGCGAGCGACGATCCTCTCGAATTCGCAAGAGCTCGTGCTCGACCTCCCGCAGGACGCCGTGGCGCGCGACGCGAGCGGCGGCGCGGCGCTCGGCACGCTCGCGGAACACGAGCGCGCGTACCTCGAGCGCGTGCTCGACCACACCGGCGGCAAGCTCTACGGCAAGGGCGGCGCGGCCGAGATCCTCGGCCTGAAACCGAGCACCTTGCAGAGCCGCATGCAGAAGCTCGGCGTCTCGCGCGCGCGGCGCGCTCCGACCCGCTAGCCTCCACGTCCACCCGCGCCGGCAATCCTATGAAGAACTTCTTCGTCTCGCTCTTCGCGACCTTGGTCGCGATGGTGCTCTTCACCGCCTTCTTCTGCCTGGCGGGTTTCCTCGTGTTCGTGCTCTTCGCTGCCGCGGGCGCGCCGCGCGCCGGTCACGCGCAAGGCGCGGTGCTGACGATCGACCTTTCGGATCCGATCGACGATCGCGGCGGCGCGGAGGATCCGTTCGGTCTCTTCGGCGGGCGCTTCTCGACGCTGCGGCTCGCCGACGTCACCGACGCGATCGTCACGGCGGCCGACGATCCGTCGATCCGCGGGATCTTCCTGCACGGGTCGGTCAGCGGCTCGTGGGCGCAGGCTCGCGAGCTGCGTCAAGCGCTGCTCGCGTTCAAGGAGAGCGACAAGCCGATCTACGCGTACTTCCCCGACTACGAGGAGGCGTAGTTCTACCTCGCGTCGCTCGCGGACCAGTCCTACATCGCGCCGCTCGGGCTGTTCGTGCTCGACGGGCTCGCCGCGCAGGTGATGTACTTCGCGGAAGGTCTCGAGAAGCTCGGCGTCGAGGTGCAGGTCTCGCGCGTCGGCAAGTTCAAGTCGGCGGTCGAGCCGTTCATCCGCGACTCGATGAGCCCCGAGAACCGCGAGCAGCTCGACACGCTGCTCCGCGACCTCTTCCAGACGTTCCTCTCCGAGACGGCGCTCGCGCGCGGCCTGCCCGTCGGCGAGCTCGAGCGCGTGGTCGCCGAGCGCGCCGTGCTCACCTCCGACGAAGCGGTCGCCGCGAAGTTCGTCGACCACGTTGCGTCGTTCGATCGCGTGCTCGACGAGCTGCGCGACTTCGCGGGGCCGGGCGCGGCGGGCACGAGCTTCCTGCAGGTGCCGCTGCGCGCGTACGTACACGAGCTCGGAGATCCGTTCGGCACCGTCCGCGGCGGCTCGGGTTCGAACCAGATCGCGGTGGTGTACGCGCAGGGCGAGATCGTCGACGGCGAGAGCCTCGATCAGATCGGCGGTGCGACGCTCGCGCGCGAGCTGCGCAAGCTCCGCACCAGCTCGAACGCGGTCGCGGTCGTGCTGCGCGTCGACAGCCCGGGCGGCAGCGCCTCGGCGTCCGAGGAGATCCTCTGCGAGGTCGAGCGGCTGCGCGAGGACGGCAAGATCGTCGTCGTCTCGATGGCCGGGGTCGCGGCGTCGGGCGGCTACTGGATCGCGTCGAAGGCCGACGCGATCGTCGCGCAGCCCAACACGCTCACCGGCTCGATCGGCGTCTTCGGCATGTTCCCGAACGCCGCCGGGTCGCTCGCGAACCTCGGGCTCAAGTCGGAGGTGGTCAAGACCGGTCCGTACGCGGATTGGAGCTCGCTGTGGCGCCGCAAGGAGCCCGAGGAGCTCGCGCTCGTGCAACGCCACATCGACCGCATCTACGACGGCTTTCTCGATCGGGTGGCCGGCGGGCGCAAGCTCGACCGCGCGGTCGTCGAAGAGAACGCGCAAGGCCGCATCTGGTCGGGCACGCGGGCGAAGGAGCTTGGGCTGATCGACGAACTCGGCGGGCTCGACGACGCGATCGCGCTCGCCGCGCAGAAGGCCGGCGTCTCCACCGACTACTTCGTCTCGTTCCCCGAACGGCGCAGTCCGTTCGACGAGCTCTTCGGCACGCTGCTCGCGGACGAACACGGCACGCCGGTCTCGCGCGTCGCCGCGGGCGAGCTCTTCGGCGCACTGCCGACCGACGTGCGCGCCGCGCTGACGGCGCTCGGCGGTCTCGCGCGCCACCTGGAGCACGGCGGCGTGCTGGCGCGCCTACCGTTCGCGATCACGGTGCGCTGAGCGCGCGTACCGGCGCCGAAGCTGGACGAGCCAGCTCCGTGGCCTGCCGTGCGCCCGGCTGCGGTGCAGGTGCTCCGCTCCGAACGAGCGCGTCGCGCTCCGTTCGTCGTCGCGCGGCCAGCTCGCCGGCGCGTGCAACGATCGCCAGTCCGCATTTCGTTCGTCGTCGCACGGCCAGCTCGCCGGCGCGTGCATCGATCACCAGTGCGCACAACGATCGTCGTCGCGCACCCCGATCGCCGGTGCGCGGCCAGTTCGCCGGCGCGCACGCGCGAGGAGCCGGGCTTCGATCGCGTCGCTACTGCTGCTTCGCGCCGAGCGAGAGCACCGCGATCTGGCCTTGGCGCGCGAAGTCGATCGCTTCGCCGAGGATGCGCGCGGCCTCTTGCGGTGCGTGGAAGCCCATCGAGTTTTCCGCGGCGACGAAGTCGGTTCGCCACTGCGCCCTGCGCTGCAGCGCGGACGCAGCGGCGAGCTCGGACTCGGTCGCGCCGTCGGCTTTCGCCTTCTCCAGCGCGTCGATCAGGTCGACGGTCGCGCGCTCGGCGGCGTCGAGCAGCTTCTTCGTGCGCGCCTGGATCGTCTCGACGCGCGACTTGACCTCGGTGTCGCTGTACGGGTGGCAGACCTGGCACGAGCGTTCGACGTGCAAGAGCGGGCTGTTGACGTGGTGGTCGCTGAACTTCTGCGCGCCCTCGCGCTTGTAGGGCATGTGACAGTCGGCGCAGGAGACGCCGCTCTTCGCGTGGATGCCCTGGCTCCACATCTCGAACTCGGGGTGCTGCGCCTTCAACACCTTCGCGCCGCTCTTCGCGTGCGTCCAATCGGTGAAGCCGACCTCCTCGTAGTAGGCCTCGATGTTCTCGACCTTCAGGCCGTTCTGCCACGGGAACGTGACCAGCTTGCCGTCGCCCTTGAAGTAGTACTCGACGTGGCACTGCCCGCAGACCATCGAGCGCATCTCCTGGCGCGACGCATCTCGGTTCGGGTCGTAGTCGGTCGTCTTCGAGCCCTGGCGCCAGCGCTCGACGCTCGGAAGATGCGGCACCGGATCGCTCGAGCTCGCGAGCGCGCGGATGCCGTTCAAGAAGCCGGGCTTGGTGATGCGCACCGCCATCGATTCGGGATCGTGGCAGTCGAGGCATGCGACCGGATGCGAGACCTTCTTGGTGACCTCGTCGTACGGGATCGCGCAGAGTTTTTCGAAGCCGGCCATCAGCTGCGCGATGCCGTCCTTCGAGAGCAGCGCGTCGGTCAGCTTGCCTGGCGCGCCCGCTTCGAGCCCCGCCTCGCGGTACGCGACGACGTTGCTCGCGTGGCAGTGCAAGCACGCGCCGGGCTGCTTCTTCTTCGTCACGCGTTCGGTTTCGCGCTGGTCGGAGAGCATGTACGCGTGCCCGCGCTCCTCGCGGTAGTCGATCGAGAACGCGTAGCCCGCGAACAACGTCCGCAGCAGCGGATCGTCGTCGAGCTTCTGCACGTTCTCGCTGCCGCCGTACTTCGTGCGCTCGACGTCGACGGTGCGCAGGTAGCTGTCGTACTGGCGCGGAAACGTCTTGCCCCATTCCTTGGGATCGATCGTCGTCTCGTCGATCGGCGCGAGGCGCACGATCGAGGTCTGCGCCTCGTGCTTGCGCGTCGAGACGTTGTCGTAGAGCGCGAGCACGCCGGCGGTGGCGAGCGCGGAGAGCAGCGCGACGATCCACAGGGCAGTGCGTCCGGACCGGGTGAGTTTCATGGCGGAGTCGTGGGCTAGGGGTCAGCGCAGCGGCCCGTGGGCGACCGCCGAGTGGCATTGGATGCAGTCGACGCGGGCGCCGTCGCCGTGGGCCGCGGGGGCGAGCCCGGACACCATCTCGTCGTGACAGCGCACGCAGTTGTCGCGCACGATGTCGAGATCGTCGGGCGTGATGCGGATCGGCTCGGCGAAGTCGTTCAGCGTGAACGCCTTCGAGTGCCGCCAACCGTGCTCGGCCTTGGCGAGGTACTTCCCGAGCGGATCGTGCGGGACGTGGCAGTCGTTGCAGACCGCGTGTGCGTGGTGGGCGGATTGCTGCCAGCCGTCGAGGTGCTCGCGCATCACGTGGCAGTTCACGCACGCACGGGGATCGTCGGAGAGGTACGACGCCCCTTCCGCATACGAGAAGAGGTAGAGCCCACTGCCCGCCGCCGTCCCGACCAGCAGGGCGGCGGTCCAGGCGGCGAGTCCAAGGCGCGGACGTTTGGGGGTGGCGCTCATCGGCAGGTCCTCGAGCGGTCATTGCGCCGAAGTTCGCCATCCGAAACACTTCGACCTGATGCGTAGCGCGCTGCGATCATGTGCGCAGGTCCGAGCCGGCCGAGTTCAGCGCGGCGCGGCTTCGAGCACCGCGTCGAGCAGCGCGTTCTCCGGCGTGTCCTTGCGCCACGCGGCGACGACGGGGTACTCGACCTTCGGCGAGGCGAGCGGGATCGCGACGATGCCCTTGCCCTTCGGCCCTTCGGGATCGATCGACGGCACCAGCGAGAAGCCCATGCCCGCCTCGACGAAGCCGAGGATCGTCTCCGCCGAGCCCGCGGAGAGCGTCCGCCGCGGCGTCAGGCCGTGCAGCTCGAACGCCTGCATTTGCAGGTTGAACGGGACCATCCCGGGGTTGTAGCTGATGAAGGTCTCGTCCTTCAGCGTCGCGAGCGACGCGCGCTTCTTGTCGGCGAGCGCGTGCCCCGCCGGCAAGACGAGGAACGCGCGCAGCGAGCCGACCTGCATCGACGCCATGTCGTCGGGCAGCTCGGGCAGGTAGTCGACGAGCAGGTCCGCCGCGCCGTCGCGCAGGACCTTGAAGTCGGGCTCGACGAGCTCGCGGAGCTCGATCTGCATCTCCGGATGCGCCTTGTGCAGGCGCTTCAACCAACCCGGCATCAATTGGCGCAGCACGAGCGGCGCGGAGTAGATCCGCAGCACGCCGCCGTATTCGCCCGCTTGGAGCGCACGCACCAGAGTCGGCAGCTCCTCGAAGAACGGCGCGCAGAACTCGAAGAGCTTGCGGCCGGCGGGCGTCATCTGCATGCGGTCCTTCGCGACGCGCTCGAGCAGCTTGAAGCCGAGCTCGTCCTGCAGCTTCGAGACCTGCTGGTGCACGGCCGGCTGCGTGATCGGATAGGGGAACGCCCGCGCCGCGGCGTGATAGCCGCCGGTGCGCGCGACCCAGTAGAAGCCCTCGAGACGGTGGAGCAGGATCATCGGCGCATTGTGACGTCTCCGTCAGCGCGGACGAAGCGCCAGAAACCCAGGACCCCGGAGCTCGGGGCGCACGTCCTACGTGCTTGCGGGTACTCTGGCACCAGGCCGCTCGTCCCCAAGGAGCCCATCCGATGCCCAATCCCACGTCCATCGCCCTCGTCGCCGTCGCGACGTTGGCCTCAGCCGCCGACGGCTCGCACGTTTCCGTCTTCGTCGGGGAGAGCGGCAAGGCCGGCAACATCAAGGTCTTCGACGCATCCGGTAAAGCCGCGGCCTGGCCGACCGGGCTCCAGGGCATCCGCCTCGAGCCGCTCGACTTCGGCGGGCGCGTCGCCTTGCTCGACTACCAGCCCGGCCGTCCGCGGCGCGTCGACGACGTGCCGAAGGCGTCGCGGCTCCTGTTGCCGCAGGGCGCGGGCTCGCTCTATCGCTTCTCGCGCGCCGAGAACGACGGCACGACGACGTGGGGGCTGATGCTCGTCGACGCCGACGGACTCGCGCGAAACGTGTGGGAGCTCGCCGGCGACGCGAGCGGCAACGCGCCGATGCTCGCCGAGCTCGCGGTCGCACCCGCGGGCGACGGATTGCTCGTCGCGACGACGCTCGCGGCGGGCGGCGATCTGTGGGAGATCGAGCTCACGCAAGGCGTGGCCGTCTGCCGCACCAGCGCGATCGCACCGCTCGATTTCGCGGGGTCGGGGCTCGCGCTCGGCGAGGGATTCGGCGTCGCGGTCGCGACGACCGGGATCCTGCGCTTCGTGCGCGGAGCGTCCGGCGACGCGTCCGCGCCCGCGTTCGCGAACTGCGCTCCGCCTGCGTGGTACGGCCGCGAGGTCGTGCTCTCGGCGAACGGAGCCTGGGCAGCGACGATCGCGGGCTCCGCGTCGGACGCCGCGCACGTCTACGTCTTCGACGGTTGCCACGACGCGATCGAGGTCGACCCGACGCCGCAGGTGATCGCGAGCGCGGGCTTCTTGCCGAACCACCTCGCCGGACCGTACCTCGCGGTCGCGGACGACGGGTCGCGCGCGGCGTGGTCGGTGCTCGAGCCGACGCCGGAGCTCTACCTCGGCGTCGTGCCGACGCTCGGCGCGGGCAGCGGCGTGCACGTGACGCACGACGCGCTCTTCCATCCGTTCCTCGACGAGATCGGGCTCTACGGCTTCCTGCCGACCGGCAAGCTCCACGTCGGCGTCGGCGACCGTTTCGACGCGACCCTCGGCGGGTTGACGCGCATGGACGTGTTCGTCGCCGGTCTCGCCGCCGACGGGATCAGCCTGGCGGTCAGCGATCTGTCTCAGTCGACCGGCTCGTCGTACCCGCCGTTCAACTACTACCCGTCGCTCCAAGCGGACCGCGTCGCGTTGTCGCCCGATCGTGAGTGGACGGTCGTGTACTCGAATCCGACCGGCGACGATGGGCTCGTGCTCGTCGTGCCGACCGACGGCCACGGCGTCGTGCCGCTCCCCGCGGTGTCGGGACTCGAGGACATCGCGTTCTTCGAGCTCACCGACAGCCACGTCGTGCTCGGCGCGGAGCGCGCGCTCGCGAACGGTGAAGTCGAAGAGGTCTACCACATCCCGTACGGCTTCTTCACGCAAGCGAACGTGGTGATGCCGCTCGGCGACGACGACCTCGGTGCGACGTACGTGCGCGAAAACGGCTGGGCCGCGCTCGCGACGCCGGACCCGCAGGACGGCCAGTGGCTTTGGCGCGTCGACCTGAACGGCGCGACGACGCAGAAGCTGACCAATCGCTCGTTCGACTACGGCCCGACGCTCTGGATCGACGCCGCGGGCACGGTCGCGTGCAGCATCGGCGAGCTCGACGAGCCATCGCTCTTCCTCGCGTGGCCGCCGATCGGTCCGGTGAAGCGCCTGCAGGCCGCGCCGATGAAGGGCTTCGTGCTGCCGGGCTCGTGAGGCGAGCGAGTCGCCGCGCGTCGCCTCGCAGCGCCGTGCGCGCCGTGCGCGCCGTGCGCGCCGTAAACGTAGCGACCCGTCGCGCAGCCGAGCCTAGAGCTTCACGTCGCGGCCGAGCTTGGTCGACACGACCCGCGCGACGTTCTCCAGCAAACGGTGTCCGTCGCGATCGTCGAGCCACTCGCTCTTCGCCGCATCCCACGAGTAGTGCCACGCGCGCGCGCCGGCCGCCAACCACATCTGCGAGGCCGCGGTCTGGCGGTTCAACACGTAGCGCGTGCGGTCGGCGAACTCGATCGTGATCACTCCGTCGGTCGTGGAGTAGTCGAGCTCGTCGGGATCGAAGCCCTCCAGCCAACGCTGCACGCGCGCGAGCACGGTGTCGACCTGGCGCAGGTACTCGTTGGGTTGCATCGCGCGACCGATGCTACCGCTTGGGCCTCGCGCGAGGAAGCTTGGGCGCCTTGGCGGCGGCGAGCAGCTCCTTCGACGCCGCCCACGAGCAAATCGGGCACGCGCCGAGGTCGTGGCGCAGCGCGGGGCAGTGCTCGCGGCCGAAGTAGATCCACTGCAGGTGCAAGCGCTCCCACGCGCTCTCCGGGAAGAGCGCCTTGACGTCGCGCTCGGTGCGCTCGACGCTCGAACCATCGGAAAGCCCCCAACGCGCGGCGAGTCGATGGATGTGGGTATCGACCGGGAACGCGGGCATCCGAAACGCGTGGATCATCACGACGCTCGCGGTCTTGTGACCGACGCCGGGCAGCGCCTCGAGCTCCTCGAACGTGCGCGGCACGCGACCGCCGTGCTTCTCGAGCAACAACTTCGAGAGCCCGTGGATCGCCTTCGACTTCGCCGGCGAGAGGCCGCACGGTTTGATGATCTCGCGGATCGCCTCGGGCGTGAGCTTCACCATCGCCTGCGGCGTCTTGGCGCGCGCGAAGAGCTTCGGCGTGGTCTCGTTGACCTTCTTGTCGGTGCACTGCGCGGACAGCAGCACGGCGACGAGCAACGTGTACGGATCGGTGTGGTCGAGCGGTATCGGCGGCGCGGGATAGAGCTCGTCCAGGATTCCTTGGATGCGCTTTGCCTTGTCTGCGAGTTTCACGCGTGCCTCACTTCCGCTGCGTCGAAACGAGCTCGCACCTCGTCGCGCGCGAGCTCCGATCCGCGAGTGTAGCGAGCTGCGTCGCTCGACGCCTCCGCGCTACGGACGCCAGCCCTGCACGACGTACAGCGTCGTCGCTTCGATCGGTTGGCCGGTTTCGCCGGGCGCGTAGACGAGTTGGCGCGTCGTCGTGTGCGCGACGAGGTAGTCGCCGAGGCGCGTCGACCACAGGAAGAGGTCCGCGAGCGCGCTCCAGCCGCTGCCCGGTCGCGGCGGCGCGCCCAGGCGCAACGGAGGCAGGCCGTTCGGCGTCGGATTGAGGTCGCCGACGATCCACACGCGTCCGCCGGCGGCGAGCACGGCGCCGATGCGCTCGAGCACGGGCGCCATCACCTGCGTCTCGAGCATCCGACGCTTGATCAGGTCGTAGCGATGCAGCGTCCGATCCTCGAGCGGCGGCGCGGTGAGCACCTCGAGCGGCCCGACGTAGTAACGGTCGAACGTCAGCGCGAGGAACCACGGGTTGACGACGACGAGGTCGCCGGGTTTGCCTTCGCTCGTCACGCGCGCGGCGAGCTGGTCGACGACCGTCAGCTTCTGCGGCATCGCGCTCCACGCGCTCGTCGCGCCGCCGACGAGCGCGATGCACGCGAGCGCGAGCACCGCGAGGCGCGCTTTCGCGGCCGCCAGGGCGCCGAGCGCGAGTTCCGCGCTCGCGGCGGCGAACGCGAAGAGCCCGACGTAGTACCAGGACTCGGTGGGGTAGGAGAGCCTCAGGAAGAACGCGACGACGACGAGCGGCGCGAGCACGAGCAGCGCCGCGCCGACGATCGCGCGAGCGCGCGCGGCTCGACGCTCGGGCTCGGCGCCGAGTCGAACGAGCGACGCGACGCCCGCGGCGAGCGCCGCGGCGGCGAGCACCGCCCAAACGGCGAGCGCGACCTTGCTCGTCGCGCCGAACGAGCCGACGAGCTTGTCGCCGAGGCTAGCGAGCGTCACCTCTTGCTCGAGGATCATGCTCCACTCGCGCACGCGACCGATCACGCCGAGGTAGGGCAGCAGCGCGAGCGCGCCGGCCGCTCCGATCGCGACCGGGATCCACGCGCGCCGCGCTTCGCCGCGCAGGATCGCGAGCAGCATCGCGCCCGCGACCGCGACGGCGACCAGCACGGCGTTCTGGAAGAGCACTTGCACGCTCGCGACCGTCGCGACGATCGCGAGCAGCACCCGCGTGCGCGTCGGCGCTTCGACGACGCGCAGCAACGCGAGCAGCACGAGCACGCCGAGGCACGCGCCGAGTCCGTACGCGCGCACCGTCGACGACCAGCGCAGCACCTCGGGTTGCACCGCGAGCACCGCGAGCGACACCACGGGCGCCGCGCGGCCGAGCCCGCGCGCGGCGAGCCAAACGGCCGCGAGCAGCGACGCGCCGCCGAGCACGCCCGCGAACCGCAGCGAGCCGTCGCTCCCGCCCGCGAACGACGTCCACGCGCGCAAGAGCAGCGTCCACGGCGGCGGGAACGACTCGAACTCCGAGCGACGGACGAGCTCGGAGAGCTCGGGCGTCGCCGCGAGGTTGACGCTGTTGATCTCGTCGCGCCAAAGCGCGCCGGCGTCGACGTAGAAGCGCGCGAAGCACGCGAGCGCGAACGCGGTGGCGAGCCACGCGAACGCGAGCTCGAAGCGTCGGATCCGGTCCGCCGTCGCAACGCCGTCGCTTTGGTTGGCGGTCACGCGGGTGGAGCTTCTACCGGGGCGTCCGCGGACTGTCAACGCGCGCGGACGCCGCGCGAACGGCGTGCTCGGCGCGCGACGGCGCTCGACCTCCTGTGGTATGGTTCGAGGCGATGTCGGTCGGCGGGCGCGAGTACTACGCGGAGTTCTATGCGGACTACGAGCGACAGAGTTCGGCGCGCAAGCTCGACTTCTACATGCAGCTCGTGCGGCGCTTCACGCCGCCGGGGGCGGAGCTCTTCGAGCTCGGCGTCGGTCTCGGCAACTTCCTCGCGCGTGCGTCGGCGGAGTACCGCTGCACCGGCAGCGAGGTGAACGACTACGGCCTCGCCGAGGCGCGCCGCCGCGTGCCGAGCGCGCGCTTGCTCGCGGGCTCGTACGAGCAGATCCCGAGCGAGCGTCCGCCGTCGGTCGTCGTCGCCTGGGACGTTCTGGAGCACATCCCCGAGATCGATGCGGCGCTCGCGTGCATCCGCGCGCGGCTCGCCGAGCCCGGGTATCTGATCGCCGTCGTGCCGGTGTACGACGGGCCGCTCGGTGGGCTGGTGCGCGCGCTCGATCGCGATCCGACCCACGTCTCGAAGTGGGCGCGCCACGCGTGGCTCGCCGCGTTCGAGCGCAACGGCTTCACCGTGCTCGATTGGGGCGGCGTCGTACGCCGGCTCGTGCTCGGCCGGTACTACCTGCACGTCGCGCGGCCGCGCGGGCTGATGCAGCGCGTCGGTTCGGCGATCTGGATCGTCGGCGGCACGAGCGCGGCGTCGCGTGCGCCGGTCCACGGACGAGCCGCGAGCTGAACGATGCGCGTCTGGGTCGTCCTGCCTGCGTACAACGAAGCCGCGAACCTGCCGGCGTTGCTCGCGCACCTCGGCGAGATCGCGGCGGAGTCGTTCCAGCTCGACGTGCGCGTACTGGTCGTCGACGACGGCTCGACCGACGACACCGCGGCGGTCGCCGCGCGCTCCGCGGGCTCGCTGTCGCTCGAAGTGATCCGAAACGAGAAGAACCTCGGGCTCGCGGGCACGTTCCTGCGCGGCATGACCGCGGCGGCGTCTCAAGCGCTAGCCGGCGACGTCGTCGTCTGCATGGACGCCGACAACAGCCACGTGCCGGGGCAGATGCTCGCGATGATCCGCGGCATCCAAGAAGGCCGCGATGTCGTGATCGCGTCGCGTTACCAACCCGGCGCGGTCGTGCGCGGCGTGCCGTGGTCGCGGCGCGTGCTCTCGAGCGGGATGAGCGTGCTCTTCCGCCTGGTGTGCCCGATCCAAGGCGTGCGCGACTACTCGTGCGGCTACCGCGCGTACCGCGCGAAGTTCCTGCAGGACGCGCTCGCGGCGCTCGGCGATCGACCGCTCGCGGAAGAGGGCTTCGCGTGCATGGTCGAGATGCTGCTGCACCTCGCTCGGCGCGGCGCGATCTTCGGCGAGGTGCCGTTGGTGCTCCGCTACGACCGCAAGGTCGGCGCGTCGAAGATGAAGGTCGGTCGCACGGTCGTGCGGACGCTCGCGGTGTTGGTGCGCGAGCGCCTCTCGAGTCCGGCGCGCGGAGCGGGCTCGTGAACGCTCGTCGCGCGGGGGCCGCGAGCCCGATGGTCGGGCCTCGCGCAGGAACCGCGAGCCCGATGAATCGGCGTCGCGCCGGAAGCTCGAGCCGGATGAGCTGGCGTCGCGCAGGAAGCGCGAGCCGGATCAACCGGAGTCGTGCGGGAATCGCAACGCCGTGAGCCCGCGTCGCATCGCCGTGATCGTCGGCACGCGGCCCGAAGCGATCAAAATGGCGCCGGTGCTGCTCGAACTGCGCCGCAGGCCGCGCTGCGACGCGCTGTTCGTCGCGACCGCGCAGCACCGCGAGATGCTCGACCAGGTCTGCGCGGCGTTCGATCTGCGGCCCGACGTCGATCTCGACTTGATGCGGCCCGATCAGGAGCTCGCCGACGTCACCGCGCGCGTGCTGCTCGGCGTGCGCAACGTGTTGCGCGACCTCTCGCCCGACGCCGTGCTCGTCCACGGCGACACGACGACGTGCCTCGCGTCGACGCTCGCCGCGTTCTACGCCGGCGTGCCGGTCGGCCACGTCGAGGCGGGCCTGCGCACGCACGACCTCGCCGCGCCGTGGCCGGAGGAGATGAACCGACGCTTGACCGATCCGCTCGCGCGCTGGTGCTTCGCGCCGACCGAGTGCGCCGCGCAGGACCTGCGTGCCGAGCGCGTTCGAGACACCGCGATCCACGTCGTCGGCAACACCGTGGTCGACGCGCTCGAGCTCGCGCTCGAGCGCAATCGCGCGCGCCCGCCGACGATCCCCGACTTGCCGAGCGGCGCGCTGGAGGGTCGCAAGCTCGTGCTGGTCACCGGCCATCGCCGCGAGAGCTTCGGCCCGCCGTTGCGAGAGTTGTGCTCCGCGCTGCGCGAAGTCGTCGATCGCCGCGAGGACGCGGTGCTCGTCTATCCGGTGCACTTGAATCCGAACGTGCGCGCGCCGGTGCACGAGCTGCTCGGCGGCCATCCGCGGATCCACCTCGTCCGTCCGCTGGAGTACCTGCCGTTCGTCGCGCTGCTCGCGCGCGCCACGGTGATCGTCACCGACTCCGGCGGCATCCAGGAAGAGGCGCCGACGCTCGGCGTGCCCGTTTTGGTGACGCGGGCGGCGACCGAGCGGCCGGAAGCGATCGAGCAGGGGCTCGCGCGCCTCGTCGGCACGTCGCGCGCGGTGCTCGTGCCGGAGCTTTTGCGAGCGCTGTCGCTCCCGCGCGCGAGCACACCGCCGCCGCCGAATCCGTACGGCGACGGCCGCGCGTCGCAACGCATCGCCGACGTCTTGCTCGGCGAGCTCTGAGCACGGCGCGCTCGCGGCGCGAACGCTTCGAGCGTGCCGCTCGTCGCCGGCTCGCGCTGAGTTCGCGCCGAGTTCGCACCGGAATGGCTCGGTGGGCCGACGACCGGTTCGAATCCGACGCGAGCATCGCGGCTTCGGCCTCGCCCACTCGGACGAACGGACCGGGCTGAGCGTGGCGTGCCGAGCTTCATCGCGAAGCGCCGGAGCCGCGGATCACGCCGTGTAGATCCGGTGGCAGTCGTCGTGATCGTCGATCGTCTCGAGGAACGTCTCGTGCGCCTGGCGGACGTCGGGCGCGAGCTTCGCGGGATCCTTCGGCTTGTAGCCCATCTCCGACTGCACGACCGACCAGCCGTTGGCGCGCAGGTACGCGGTCGTCGAGTCGAGGTCCTTCGGGTCGGTGTAGAAGTGCGCCGCGCTGGCTTCGTCGGACGCTTCGCCGGGCTCGACCTCTTGCGCGCCCGCTTCGATCGCGACGGTTTCGAGGTCGAGCCCGGTGGTCGGGTGCGTCGCCTCGATCATCCCGACGTGGTCGAAGAAGAACATCACCTTGGCGCCGAACTGGCCGTCGCGGAACAGCGCGCGCATGTCGGGCGCCGTGCGATTGCGATTGTCGGTCAGGCACTCGACGACCACCGGCACGCCCTGCGGCGACATGCCCTCGAAGGTCACGAGCGAGAGCTCGGCGCTCGCTTCGCCGGTGCCGGAGCCCTTCTTGATCGCGCGAGCGATGACGTCGTTCGACACCGACGCCTTGCGCGCCGCTTCGACCGCGACCGCGAGGCGCGCGTTCATGTTCGGATCGGGCGCGCCGAGCTTGGCGGCGATCGTCACTTCGCGGACCAGCTTGGTGGTGATCTTCGCGCGCTTGTTGGCGTTGATATCACGCTTCTTCTGCAGCCATTGTCGACCCATCCGAGCAGTCTAGCAGCGCGCTTCCCGTCGGCCGAGCTTGGAGTGCTCCCGCGCGCGCCGCGACCATCGAGAGCGCGGTTCGCGGCGCAGCCGAATTTCTCTCGCGATGTCCCGGGCGCGGCACGTCCGAGCGGCCCGCGGCGGAGCGCGGCGAGCGCGCGAACCGACAAGGTGCGCATGGACGCGATCACCGAAGCCGTGCGTGCGATGTACAGCGCCTTCCCGTACCCCGCCGGCACGCCGACCCTGCGCCAGGCGACCGACGCGCGGCTGTTGCTCTCCTACGGCGAGCGCGGTCGGCCGGCCGGGCGCGCGCTGACGGTGCTCGACGCGGGTTGCGGCCGCGGTGTCGGCCTGATCGGCGCCGCGGTGCTGCAACCCGACGTCGACTTTCTCGGCATCGATCTTTGCGGTCCGGCGCTCCAACACGCGCGCGCGGAGGTCGAGCGACGCGGGCTCGCCAACGTGCGGCTCGCCGAGGTCGACCTGATGACGCTCGCGGGGCTCGACGTCCCGCCGGGCGGCTTCGACGTCGTCCTTTCGTCGGGCGTCGTGCACCACCTCGCCGATCCGGAGGTCGGGCTGCGCCGACTCGCGAACGTGCTCGCGCCGCACGGCGTGCTCTCGTTGATGGTCTACGGCCGTCGCGGACGCGAGTCGCTCTATCGCTTGGTGCGCGCGATCGACGCGATCGCACCGCGCGAGCTCCCGCTCGAGGAACGCCTGCGCGTCGGCCGCGCGCTGGTCGCCGGCGTCGAGAGCGAGCCCTTGGTGCACGGCCCGTGGAGCGATCAACGCACGATCCACGACGTCGAGTTCGTCGATCGCTACCTCAACGTGCACGAGACGAGCTACGACGTGCCGGGTCTCTTCGCGCTCTGCGAGCGCGCGGGGCTCGAGTTCTTGCGCTGGGCCGAGCCCGCGGATTGGGACGCGGAGTCGCTGGTGCCCGCGGGCCCGCTGCGCGAGCGCATCGCGCGCCTTCCCGCGGCGCGGCGCTTCGCGTTGGTCGACGAGCTCGCGTGGCGGCCGAGCCTCGAGCTCGTGCTCGCGCGCCCCGGCAACGCGCCGCGTGCGCCGCTCGACGCGAGCGCGCGCGACGACGAGCCGCTCGCGTGGAATCCCGAAGCGCTGCTGCGGATCGAGCGTCGCAATCTGCGCGATCGCGAGCGCGTCGAGTCGCTCGCGCTCCAGGTGCGGCGGCGCGAGCCCTTGAAGTTCGAGAACGGGCCGCTCGCGCACGCGCTGCTCGCGCTCGAGCATCAGCGCGAGGCGTTCCGGCTCGGCGACTTCGTGCGCGCGCTTGGTGAGAGCAAGGTCGGACCACCGATGACGCGGGGGGCGGCACGGGCGGCGGCGCTCGAGCTCCTGCGGCTCGAAGCGCTCTACCGCCCGCACCTCGCCGATCTCTAGGACGCGTGCTTTCCGACGCCCATCGGATTGTCGTCCGCCGACGGGCCGTAGATCGACGGCACCGGCACGTCGAGCAGGCGCAGATAGACCGAGAGCTGACCGCGGTGGTGGATCAGGTGGTTCATCACGAAGCCGCGCAACACTCCGGCGCGCGGTTGGCTGAAGAAGACCTGCGCGCCGGCCTTGAGCGTCCACGGCACGCCCAAGTCCGCGTCGGTCGCCTTGACCAGAGCGGCGCGGTAGCTCGCGCCGTTGCGATCGAGCTCGGCGAGCACGTGCGCCGTCGATTCGAAGCGCGGCGGCGTGAACGGCGCCGAGAGGTCGAGTTCGGTCGTCGCGAGTGTCATCCCGCCCCAACCGAGGATCCCCGCGGTGTGTCCGGCGAGGTCGTGCAGGCTCATCGACTTCGCGTGCGGCTTCCACGGGAAGCGCGACTCGGGGACGCGCTCGAGGACCTTGCGGGTGACAGCGAGCTCGTGATCGAGCTCCGTGATCAGACTCTGGGCGATCGACATGGAGTGTTCCTTTCTGCGCGCATGTTAGACGCTCGGCGTGCGCTCCGTTGCCCCCTTGCAGAGGCTTCACGCGCGTCCCACGCTGTGCGCTCCATGAACCTCGACGCGCGCATCAAGGACTTCCTCGCCGGCCGGACCTACGCGGTCGCCGGCGCTTCCTCCAATCGCGAGAAGTACGGCAACAAGGTGTTGCGTTGCTACCAGCAGCAATCGCGCGAGGTCTTCGCGGTGCACCCGCGCGAGACCGACATCGAAGGCGCGCCGACGGTGGCGGAGCTCGCGAAGCTGCCGAAACCGATCCACGGTCTTTCGATCGTGACGCCGCCGCCGGTGACCGAGAAGCTCGTCGAGGAAGCGGCGAAGCTCGGCATCACGCGGCTTTGGATGCAACCCGGCGCCGAGAGCCCGAAGGCGGTCGCGCGCGCCGAGGAGCTCGGGCTCAGCGTGATCGCGAACGGCCCGTGCCTGTTGGTGTCGCTCGGCTATCGCGAGCGCTGAGCGTCGACGGCGACGCCCGGCGCGCGGATTCGCGCGCGTTCGCGTGCGGCCGCGATCGATCGCTCTTGGGTCGATTCGGGCGCGTTCGGTCGCGTTCGACCGCGACCCAACGCCCTCGAGCGAGAACCGTGTTCGGTCGAGCTCGCCCGCGATCGTTCTTCGCCTGGCGTTGCTCCCGAAGTGCGCGTGTCGCGAGCGATGCGAGCGCGACGCGAACGCGGCGGACGGGGGCTTGTGCGCCCGGAACGCGCGGCTCAGAACGCGCTGAAGAGGACCGACGTGAACGTCGAGATCGGCGCGGCCTCGCGGTACTCCTCGAGCGTGCGCGTGACCGTCGCGAGCGCCTTGGAGACCTGCTCGAAGAGCTCGTCGTCCATGATCAGCTTGCCGAGCGTGCCGCGGCCCGTCTTGAGCGCGTCGCTCGAGGCCGCGAGGTCGTCGGCGATCTGCGCGAGCTTGCCGTAGAGCTCTTCGTTCGTGATGAGCTTGCCGAGCGTGCCCTCACCGTTCTTGAGCTTCGCGACGACCGCTTGGGCGTCGTCGTAGAGCGTCGGATCGATCACGAGCTTGCCGAGCGTGCCCTGGCCGTCGTTGATCTTCGCCGTGATCTCGCGGATCTGCTGGACCGCCTTGGTCACCTCGTCGGCGAGCGCTTCGTCCTTCACCAGGCGTCCGAGCGTGCCCTTGCCCGCGTTGACGTCCTTGGTCACCGCGCTGAGGTCGTTGCCGATCTCCTTCAATCGATCGGCGATCTCGTTGACCTTCTGGTAGAGGTCCTCGTCGTTGACGAGCTTGCCGAGCGTGCCCTTGCCCGCCCGGATGTCCGCTGCGATCTGCGAGGCGGAATCGAACGTCGCTTCGACCTTGGTCACCGCGGTCTCGAACTGATCGGCGAGCTCGTCGTCGCGCAACAGGCGCCCGACCGTGCCCTTGCCGTTCCTGAGGTCGGCGACGACGACGTCGATGTTGCCGACGATCTCCTCGAAGCGCGAACCGTTCTTGTCGATGAACTCGCCGAGCGAGCCGAGCGCGCCCCGCTCGATCGCGCCGAACAGCGGCGCATCGGTCGACGTGACCGCGCCGCCGGCGGGGCCCGGATCGATCTCGATGTTCTTGCCGCCGAGCAGCGTCGCGTCGGTGATCGCGATCGTGAAGCCTTCGCGCAGCTCGACCGGCTGGTCCATCAGCATCGTCACCGTCACGCGGCGCACGTACTCGGCGGTCGGGTCGTAGCTCATGTCCTTGACGCGACCTTGGCGGATGCCCGCGACGAGCACCGCGTCGCCCTGACGCAGCCCGTAGGCTTCGGGGAAGTACACCGTGAAGCCGAAGCGCTCCTTGAAGAGCGAAAAGTCGGTCAGGAAGAGCGTGTAGTACCCCAGCACCAAGAGGACGGCGACGAAGAAGCCGCCGAGGAGCATTTGACGTCGAGTTTCCATGGTGGGGGGACTCCGCTAGTCGAGACGATCGCCGAGGAACTGGATCAAGCGCGGCTCCTCGGAAGTGAGGAACTCCGCGGGCGTCGAGATGTACTTCAGCACGCCGCCGTCGAGCAGTCCGACGCGATCTCCGACCGTCTTGATGCAGCCGATGTGGTGCGTGACGACGAGGCCGGTGACGTGCAGTCGATCCGCGAGCTCGCGGATCAGGTGGTTGATCGAGGACGAGATCTCCGGGTCGAGGCCGGCGGTCGGTTCGTCGTAGAGGATGAGCTCGGGATCGGTGATCAGCGCGCGGGCGAGGCCGACGCGCTTCTTCATGCCGCCGGAAAGCTCGCTCGGCAGCTTCTCGTACGCATCGGGGACGCGCACGAGCTCGAGCTTCTCGCGCACCTTGAGCTCGATCTCTGCCTCGGAGAGCGAGGTCGTCTCGCGCAACGGCAGCGCGACGTTGGCACCGGCGGTGAGCCAGTTCAGCAGCGCGGCTTCCTGGAAGACGTAACCCATCCGCGAGCGCATCTCGCGCAGCTCCTTGCGCGAGATCTTGGACATGTCGTTGCCCTCGACCTCGACCAGCCCGGCGTCCTGCTTCAGGAGCCCGATCACGTGGCGCAGCGTCACCGACTTGCCGCAGCCCGACGGGCCCATGATGCAGAACGTCTCGCCGCGATGGACCTCGAGGTCGAGGCCGGCGAGCACCTTGCGCTCGCCGAACGCCTTGTGGACGTCGCGGAAGCGGATGATCACGTCGTCGCTGGGCTTCGTCGCGTCCATGCTCTCGATTGCCGGGCTCACGCTCAGTGTGCTCACGCCTGGAAGAAGAGCCACGACATGAAGTAGTTGGCGATGATGATCGCGATGATCGAATCGCGCACCGCCTTGCGCGTCGCGTTGCCGACGCCGAGCGCGCCGGCGGTCGCGCGCAACCCCGCGCCGCACGAGATCACCGCGACGATCGCGCCGAAGCAGAACGACTTGAACAGGCCCGAATAGACGTCCTTCGGAAGCTCCAGGAAGAAATCGGTGTCCTGCAGGGCGTCGATCACCGAGTCCCAGTAGAGCGAGAGCCCGACGTTGAGCTGCGAATCGGCGACGAACCCGCCGCCGACGATGCCGACCGCGTCGCAGAGCACGGTGAGCAGCGGACACATGATCGCGAGCGCGATCACGCGCGGCATCACGAGCAGCGCGATGCGGTCGATCGACATCACCTCGAGCGCCGATAGCTCCTCGCTGACCGCCATCGTCCCGATCTCGGCGGCGAGCGCGCTTCCGACCGTCGCCGCGAGGATCGTCGCGGTGATGAACGGGCCCATTTCGCGGCACATCGAGATCGCGACGATCGTGCCGATCTGATCCTGCTGGCCGAAGCGAGCGAGTTCGAGCCCGGTCTGCAGCGACACGATCATCCCGATGAACACGCCGACGAGCAGCACGACGTGCACGACCTTGATTCCGGCCTGCCAAAGCTGCTCCAGGATCAGTTCGCGACGCTTGACGATCGCGCCGAAGCGCAAGACGACCTGGACGAGGAGGTCGAGCAGGTAGCCGACGTCGGCGAGGAACGCGGTGAAGACGGAGATCACGGCAGCGTGCCTCCTTCTACCAAGCGCGTGTCGCCGTCGAGCGGCAGTTCCTCGCGCGATCGCTCCAGCGGCCAGCCCGGCCCCGGAAACGCCGGCGCGAGCCAGTCGACGTCGTCGACGTCGCTGCGGATTTCCCAGCGGAAGAGCCCGAGCAGCGCCGAGTGCGCGTCGACCGTCGCTCCGTGGTCGACGTAGCGGCGTCGCGACCAGAGCCCGAGCAGGTACGTGCGCTCCTCGTGGCGATCGAGCTCACGCCGGTAGACGCCGCCCCACGCGCGGTCGTGGCGGATGTCGCCGCCGGCTTCGGTCTCGGCGGACCAGAGCTCATAGATCCACGCGTAGTGGTCGTCGATCACGGGCAAGTGCCAGAGCGGATTGAGCGCGGGGAACGCGAATCGATCGGCGCTGCGTCCGTGGAAGTCCTGGTAGAGCGGCCAGAGCTTGGTCCAGCTCTCCTCTCCGCCGTCGGCGAAGAGCGCGGTCCAGCGTTGCCAGACCGGCAGCACGTACGTCGCGCGCCGCACGCGGTCGGGGTAGTCCTCGCTGCTGACCTGCACGATCGGCCAGAGGTAATTCCGCTTCTCCAGGCCGTCGCCTTTGTACCGCGAGTAGAACGGCCAGAAGCGCACGCGCTCCTCCGAAGGCGGATGGCGGCCGCCGCCGTGCACGCGCACGAGCGGCCACGGTCCGTCCCACGCCCAGAAGCCGGTCTCGGTGTCGCGCGCGTAGCCGAAGAACGGCCAGAGCCACGTCCACGCGTCGTAGCTGCCGCGCGAGGTGTGCCCGACGAGCGGCCAGAACATCCAGCTCCTCTCCCGCGCGTCCGCCGGCTTCGAGAGGTCGTTCTTCTGCGAATGGAAGAACGGCCAAAGGAAGAACCAGCGGTCGTAGCGGCCCTCGAAGCGATTGTGCCCGAAGAACGGCCAGATGCGTCCGCTGGTGCCGCCGGTGCCGGTCGTGCGATTGAAGAAGGGGAACAGCCAGTTGGTGGAGACGCGACCTTCGCGCTCGGTGCGCAAGTAGAGCGGGAAGAGCACGAAGACGATCTTGTCGAACGTCGCGAAGTTCTCGATCACGCCGCCGAACGGGAAGAACGCTCGGACGATCCGGCCGCTCGCGTCTTGCGACCAGAAGATCCCGGGCAGCGAGAGGAACTTCCACGCGCGCTGCCCGTCGGCGTCGAGCTCGCTCTGGTAGCGCCACACCGGCAGCAGTTGGTTGACGTGCTCGTCGCCGCGCTGGGTGATCGAGCCGAGCGGGACGAGGAAGCGCGTGATGCCGTCGCCGTGCGCCTCGTCGTAGCGGCTCGCGAGCGGCCGCAGCGCCCAGTGCGTCAGCGCGCCGCGCGGCGACTCGTTGCGGAAACGCAGCGCTCCGGCGACGAGTTCGGCCTCGGTGCCGCCTCCGGCGCGCGAGTACCGCGAGTAGGCGGGGGCGAGGTAGATCTCCTGGTCGAACCCGGCGCAGCTCGCGAGGCAAGCGAGCAAGACCGCCAGCGGGTGGGCGAGCAGGTGGGCGAGCCAAGCTCGCGAGGCTCGCGCCCTCGCTGGGGCCGGGACGCGCGCGCACTCTTCGATCATCGCCGCGATTGTGGAGGCGGCGCGGGCCGATTCAAGTCCGAGTCGGTCGCTCGTCGCAGGACGAGCTTGTTGCTCGTGCGCGCCCCTGCTACCGTCCGCCGCTTCGCGCGGAGCGCAACGGCGCCAACCGAGCGGCGCGCCCGGCGGGCCCGGCGCAGTTGGCCATGAGCATCTACCTCTCCGGCATCCAACCGAGCGGGCTCCTGCACTGGGGCAACTACTTCGGGGCGGTCCGTCAGCACGTCGCGGCGCCCGCCGCCGGCGGCGAGCATTTCTACTTCATCGCCGACTACCACGCGCTGACGACCAGCAAGAACCCCCCGGAGCTGCGCGAGTGGGTGCGCGAGGTCGCGGTGACGTACCTCGCGTTCGGGCTCGACACCGAGCGCGCGGTGTTCTTCCGCCAGAGCGAAGTGCCCGAGGTCACCGAGATCGCGTGGATGCTCTCCTGCGTCACCGGCATGGGCGTGCTCGAGCGCGCGGTCTCCTATCGCGACAAGGTCGAGCGCGGACTCCAGCCGAGCGTCGGCCTCTTCACGTACCCGGCGCTGATGTCGGCCGACATCCTCGCGTACGACTCGAACTTCGTGCCGGTCGGGCCCGACCAGCAGCAGCACATCGAGATCGCGCAGGACATGGCGGCGTCGTTCAACGCGCTCTACGGGCCGGTCTTCGTCCGGCCGGAGCCGTCGATCTCGCCGTTTGCGAAGGTGCCCGGGCTCGACGGTCAGAAGATGTCGAAGAGCTACGGGAACCACATCTGGCTCTTCGCGAGCGGCAAGGAGCTCAAGAAGGCGGTCGGACGCGTCGTCACCGACAGCCGTCCGCCCGAGGAGCCCAAGGATCCGGCGTCGGTGCTGCTCTTCGAGCTCCTGCGGCTCTTCCTCGACGAGGGCGAGCTCGCGGATTGGAAGCGACGCGTGCAAACGGGTGGTCCGGGCGCGCCGGGCTACGGCCATCTGAAGCAGCGGCTCGTCGAAGCGGCCGACGCATTCTTCGCGCCCGCGCGGGCGCGACGCGAGGAGCTGCTGCGCGACCCGGGCGAAGTCGACCGCATGCTCGCGCGCGGCGCGGAGCGGGCGCGAGCTCGGGCCCGCGCGACGCGCGACCGTGCGCTCGCCGCCTGCGGTTTGCGCTGACCGAACGCGCGAGCGTCGAGACGCGCGCCGAAATGGCGTAGAGTGCGCGCGTCAACCCTTGGACCCTCGCATGTTCCTACGCACGTCGATCGTGGCGGTCGTCGCGAGCCTCGCGCTCGCCGCCGGTTGCAGCTCTCCGAAGGAATCCGAAGCGTCCGGAGCTCGCGCGCCCGCCGCCGCCGAGGACTCGCGACCGATCAAGAAGAAGCAGCCCGACAAGCCGTGGACGACCGCGTTCAGCGAGAAGGCGGCGCTGGTCGGCGACGAGGTGACGATCGAAGGGCCGCCGGGATTGCTCGCGCACGTGCTCGTGCTCCAGAACAGCGAGTTTTTCACGCACGACGAGCGCGCGACGCCCGACGGCTTCCTCCAGCTCACCGCGGTCAGACCCGACGTCGGCGGCGCGCCGCCGATCCGCCTGCGCATCGACGCGTGGACGATCGACGCGCTGGTCAGCGTGCGCGTGCTCGAGCGACCCGGCGAGGGGCCGGTGATCGTCCAGGTCAGCGGCGAGGCTTGGTACAAGCCGCTCGTCGGCGACGCAGAGCAACGTTCCGCGGTCCTGCGCTTCGTCGGCCAGCGTCCGTGAATGAACGCGCCGCGCGGGCTTTCCTGGCGGACGGTTAGCGCGCTCGCGCCGCTCGCCCTCGGACTCTCGCTCGTCCTCGGCGCGTGCGCGAGCCCGTTCGCGCGGCCGGGCGGTGTGCGCGTCGTCAGCGTCTACGACGAACTCAACGCGGCGCTCACCGAGCGCTACGGCGTCGCGCGGCGCGCGTTCGACTCGGGCGACTTCGCCGCCGCGCGCATCGCGCTCGCCGACGTCCTCCCCGCCGCGCCCGAGCACCTCGGGCTCGGCATCCTCGCGCAGGAGGTCGAGCTCGCGTCCGGCGACGCGGCCGTTCGCGATGCGCTGGCGGCGCGAGAGCTCGAGGCGTCCGAGGCGGCGCCGACCGCAGCACGCTGCGTGCTCGCCGCGCGGCTCGCGCGCGAACCGGCGGCCGCACGCACCTTGCTCGTTCGAGCGCTCGAGCTCGATCCGCGCTGCGCGTGGGCGCGCTACGGACTGGCGCACCTCGCGGCGCGCGCGGGCGACTGGGCGGAGGCCGACACCGAGCTCGAGCTCGCGTTGGAGCTCGACGCCTTCCTGCCGGCCGCGCGGCGGCTCGAAGCGATGCTGCTGGCGCGCGACGGCCGGCGCCGCGAAGCGATCGGCGCGTTCGAGTCGTGGCTCGAGGACGTCGTCGACGATCCGCGCGTCGCGTTGCGCGAGTTCGCCGAGGCCCAGCTCGACCTCGCGACCTTGTACGTGCTCGATCAGGATCCCGATGCCGCGCGCGAGCTCTTGACGCGCCTGACGCTCGAGGGCGACCTCGCCGTGCGCGCGCTGTGCGTGCTCGCCGCCGCCGAGCAAGGTGCCGAGCGACCGAACGAAGCGCTGCACGCGACGCGGGCGGCGGAGGAGCTCGCTCCCGACGTCGCGTTGCCGTGGGTGCAGGAAGCGATCCTGCGCCAGAGCTGGCTCGACGACCCCGAGGGCGCGGAAGCGGCGTGGCGGCGGTTGCTCGCGTCGAGTCAGTCGGGTGGCGATCTCGGCCGAGTGTTGCTCGCGATGCGCGCGCGGCTCGCGCTCGAACGCGCGGAGCGCCGGCGCGAGCGCGCGAAGGGTTCGTTGCCGTGAAGGCGCTGCTCCAGCGCTGCACGCGCGCGTCCGTGCGCGTCGACGGAGCGATCGTCGGCTCGATCGACCGCGGCGTGCTCGTCCTGCTCGGAGTCGAGCGCGGCGACGCGGAGCGCGAGTGCGACCGGCTCGCGGAGCGCGTCGCGACCTACCGCTTCTTTTCCGACCGCGACGGCAAGATGAACCTGTCGGTGCAGGACGTCGGCGGCGGAGCGCTGGTGGTCAGTCAGTTCACGCTCGCCGCGGACACCCGCAAGGGTCGCCGCCCGTCGTTCGATCCGGCCGCGACTCCCGAGCTCGCCGAGCGCCTCTACCGCAGGTTCGTCGAGCGCCTGGCGCACCTCGGCGTGCCGTGCGCGACCGGCCGCTTCGGCGCGTCGATGCAGGTCGAGTTGGTCAACGACGGACCGGTGACGTTGTTGCTCGACGAGCACCCGGGAAGCGAGTCGGTCGGCCCGGCCTAACGCCCTGCCGCGGATGGGTTTAGAGCGGCTCGCCGTCGTCGATCCGGGCCCTTGGTCGACCCGCGGCCCCGCAACCGGCGCCAAGTCGTTGCGGTCCAAACACTTGAGCCGAACGGGGGGTGTCGGCCGACGGAGCCCGGTCGGACCGCCACCCGGCGGCTCCTGCCGTCACAAGTTCTTGCTTGACACATAGATAATGCAGTTCGATATTGCGCGCCGTCGCCGCCGCACCCCTCCCCGCGGCTTTTCGCGCGAGGAAAGCCCTCGATGACCCAACCGCCTGGACCCCAGACGATCACCAAGAAGGAGCTCGTCAACCGCATCGCGGAACAGACCGGGCAGACGAAGGTCATCGTCAAGGACATCCTGCAGAAGTTCCTCGACGAGATCATCGAGGAGCTCTGCCGCGGCAACCGCCTGGAGTTCCGCGAGTTCGGCGTCTTCGAAGTGAAGGAACGCGCGCCGCGTCGCGCGCAGAACCCGCGGACGCTCGAAAAGGTCGAGGTGCCCGGCAAGCGGGTCGTGAAGTACAAGGTCGGCCGCTTGATGCGCGAGCGCGTCTGCGAGGAGCGTCCGCCCGAGCCCGCGCCGCCGCCTGCGGCGCCGAAGCGCTCCGGCGCGCCTGCGCCGGCCGCGGTGCAACCGGCTCCGCCGCCCGCGCCGCCGAAGCCGCCGCCTTCGAACTCGCCGTTCTGAACCGCGTCGCGGAGCCGTTCGCGAGGAACGCGATCGCAGGCGACGGTCCCGCGACGCTCGCGAGCCGAGTTCCGAGAGTTGCGCCTCGCAGGCCCCGGAAAGCGCCCGCGAATCCGTCGGACGCGCGCGCCCGAACTCGCTCAGCGCGCGGCGAGCTGACCGGCCGCCGCTCTCGCGCGGTCGAGCGCCTGCGCGAGGTCCGCGATCAGATCGTCGACGTGCTCGATGCCGACCGAGAGGCGCACCAAGCCGTCGGCGAGACCCGCGGCGCGCCGCGTCTCCGGCGGGATGCTCGCGTGGGTCATCGACGGAGGCGTCTCGATCAGCGATTCGACGCCGCCGAGCGATTCGGCGAGCGTGAACAGGCGCGTGCTCGAAGCGAGCGTGTCGCCCGCGGGCACGCCGCCCTTGAGCTCGAACGACACCATGCCGCCGAAGTTCTTCATCTGGCGCTTCGCGAGCGCGTGCTGCGCGTGCGACTCGAGCCCGGGGTAGATCACCTTCTCGACCAGGGGCTGCTTCTCGAGGAAGCGCGCGATCGCGAGCGCGTTCGAGCCGTGGCGATCCATCCGCACGCCGAGCGTCTTCGTGCCGCGCAGCACGAGGAAGCAGTCCATCGGACCCGGAGTCCCGCCGACGGCGTTCTGGAAGAACGCGAGTTCCTCGCGCACCTTGTCGTCGTTGCCGATCAAGGTCCCGCCGACGACGTCGGAGTGACCGCCGAGGTACTTGGTCAGCGAGTGGAGGACGAGGTCGGCGCCGAGCGCGAGCGGTTGCTGCAGGTACGGCGTCGCGAACGTGTTGTCGACGACGAGCAGCGTCTTCGCGCGTTTCGTGATCGCGGCGATCGCGGCGATGTCGGTCAAGCGCAGCAGCGGGTTCGACGGCGTCTCGATGTAGACGTACTTCGTCGCCGGCTCGAGCGCGCGCTCGACCTGCGCGGGCTCGGTGGTGTCGACGAACGTGAAGCGGATGCCGTAGCGCTCGAAGACGCGCTTGAAGATGCGATACGTGCCGCCGTAGAGGTCGTTGCCCGCGACGACGTGATCGCCCGGGACGAGCCGATCGAGCAGCGCGTTGGTCGCGGCGAGGCCCGACGAGAAGCAGAGGCCCCAGCGGCCGCCCTCGAGCGACGCGAGGTTCTGCTGGAGCGCCGTGCGCGTCGGATTGGACGTGCGCGAGTACTCGTAGCCGCCTCGCGGCTTCGCCGGCGCGTCCTGCTTGTAGGTGCTCGTGAAGTAGACCGGCGTCATGATCGCGCCGTTCTCCGGGTTCGCCTCTTGGCCGGCGTGGATGGCGCGCGTCTCGAAGCGATCGCTCTCGCGGTTGTGGCTCATCGGCGCAGTGTAGGCGCGCGGGCAGGCGCTGCCTAGAATCGCGGGCGATGTCGAGCTCGCCGTTGTCGATCGATCCGGAGGATCGTGTTGCGGCGAGGGATTCCGGCAAGCTCTCGGTCGTCGTCCTCGTGATCCTGATGGCGTGCCTCTTGTGGGGCATCGTCGTCGCGAGGGTCAACTTCGACCGGACTTGGGGCTGGGACGAGTCCATGCACGCGGAGCTCCCCGCTGCGCGCTTGGTCGAACTCGCGAAGCGCGGCGAATGGCGTGCGGCGGCCGACGTGCTGCTCGGCTGTGATCGCTATCCGTTCGTCGTGCCGGTCTACCTCGCGTCGATCCAAGCGCTCTTCGGGCTCGGCGAATCCGTCGCACGCTACGCGCTCGCGTCCTTGTGGTGCTTCGGTCTCTACGCGCTGTACTTCCTGGTCAGGCAGGTCGTCGCAGATCGGAGGCGTGCGCTTCTCTCGATCGTGTTCGTCGCGATGCTAGGTGCCAACACCCCGCTCGCAGCGCTCTACGCTCCGACGCTGTTCCTCGAAGGGCCGTTCGCGGCCGTGATGTCGTTCGCGCTGCTCGTTTGGCTGCGGCGCGGAGCGGAGAGCGCCGGACGAGCGCGGGACATGCTCGCCGGCGCGCTCGTGGCGTTGGCATTCTTCACGAAGTTCAACTACGGCGTGTTGCTCGCGCTGGGTCTCGCTCTCGATGCTGGCGTGCAGTTCGCGGGCGCGTGGCGCAAAGGCGAGGCCGCAGCGATTGCGCGCAGCCTGGCGTGGGTCGGCGTCGTCCCGATCGTTGCCTGCGCGTGGTGGTTCGTCCTGCCGTTGCCCGGCGGCCTCGACCTCGGCGCGAGCCACCGAACGGCGTTCCTATCGTTCCTCACAGGCAATCAGGACTTCGCGCGCGTGCCGTGGCAGGTGCGCGCGATCGATTGGACGACGCTGGTCTTCTGGCGCCCGCTCGCGCTGTTCTTCTGCGGCATGCTGTTGGTCTCGCTGGCGTTCTGGCGCCGGGCGGCGGTCCGCTGCCTGTGGATCGTCACTCTGGTGTTCGTCGTGTCGCTCTGTGTGCACCCGTTCCACCTCGACCGGTTCCTCGTGCCCGCGATGGTTCCCCTGTGGACACTCGCGATCGGCGGGTTGCTCTCCCTCGACCGCAACCGGCGCAGGTCGTGGCTCCACTCGTCCGTAACGGTCTTGCTCGCGCTGGGCGTCTCCGTCGCCGTCGGCTTCTGGTGGACGGGTCACGCGCTCGGCGTGCTTGGTCTGGCGGACGCGAACCCGAAGATCCGCGCGTATCAACAGCAGCAACTCGACGACCGCAACCACATCGGTCCGCACACGCCGCTACCGACCGGAGGACTCCTGCGGAAAGAGGCCGACGGATTCCTAGGACTCGCGGCAGAAGCCGCGGGCCCGACCGCGCGCGTCGGGTGGCTCGGACTCTCGAGCGAGCTCTCGCCCGCGGCGATCCATCTCGGGTTGCTCGAGCGCGGCGGGTCGGGCGAGCGTTTCCTGCGCGACGCGCATCGGGAGATGGACGTCACGTTCGAGGGCGTCGATCCGAACTGGACCAAGCAGCAGCTCGCCGAGTTCGCCGCCGGCTTCGACGTGTTCTTCGCGACCGATCCGCCGGACCTCGCGCGCCGTGCGAACCGCGCGTTCACGGTGAAGTACCGGCGCATGCTCGTCGACGAGCTCGGTTGGAGCGAGCGCGAGCTCGGCACGGTCGAGATCGAGAAGGCGCTCGTCCGGTATCCTGTGCGGCTCTTCGCATGCCGCCCGCCCGAGCATTGACGCCCTCCGCCGCCGACTTCGCGTTCGCGTCCCTCGACTTCGAGAGCGCGCGCGGGCTGTTCGAGCGCCTCGCGTCGACGTCGCTCGGCCGGCGCGCGCTGCGCGAGCTCGCGCCGCGCTCGGACGCGGACGCGCGCGCGGCGCTCCAGCGCGTGCGCGAGCTGCAGGGCCTGATCGAGACGCGGTCGCAGCCGTCGCTCGCCGGCGTGTGCGATCCGATGCCGGCGTTCGAGGGCGCGCGCCAGTTCCACCGGCCGTTCGAGCGCGAGGAGTTCGCGAGCCTCTGGAGCTTCGTCGCCGCGTCGCATCGGCTCGCGCCGTGGTTCGCGGAGCGCAAGCTCGACGCCCCCGCGATCCACGCGCTGCACGACGGGTTCCCCGACCTCTCGTCGCTCGCTTTCGAGCTCGAGCGCGCGCTCGACGAGCGCGGCGAGATCAAGGACGACGCGTCCGCGAAGCTCTCCAAGCTCCGCCGCGAGATCCGCGACCTCTCCGGCGAGATCGAATCGCGGCTGCGGCGCATCGCGACCGCCGCGCGCGACCACCTCTCCGACGGCAGCATCCATCGGCGCGGGCGCCGACTGGTGCTCGCGGTGAAGGCGAAGAGCCAGGGGCGCGTGTCGGGCATCGTCCACGATCGCTCGCAGTCCGGCGAAACGGTGTTCGTCGAGCCGCGCGAGGTGATCGAGGAACAGAACCGCCGCGCCGAGCGCATCGCCGACGAGGAGCACGAGCTGCGGCGCATCCTGGTCGAGCTCACGCGGCACGCGCTCGAGGCCGAGGGCTTGGTGCGGCTCGCGGCGGCGCGGCTCGGGGAGCTCGAGCTCGCGACGATCTCCGCGACGTACTGCACGAAGTACGGCGCGCGAGCGCTCGACATCGCGGGCGAGGAAGGCCGGCCGAACGGGCTCTTGCTGCGCGCCGCGCGCCACCCGTTGCTGGTCGAGAAGGTGCTCTCCGGCGCGCTCGACGAGGTCGTCCCGATCGACATCCGACTCGGCGACGATTTCGACCTCTTGGTGATCACGGGCCCGAACACCGGAGGCAAGACGCTCGCGCTGAAGACCGTCGGACTCGCGGCGTGCTACCTGAGGCTCGGTCTGCCGTTCCCGTGCGCCGAAGGCAGCCGCCTGCCGCTGTACGACGGCGTCGTCGCGGACATCGGCGACGAGCAGGAGATCGCGCAGGACCTCTCGACGTTCTCGTCGCACCTCGCGCGCATCCGCGCGGGCCTCGAGCGCGCGGGGCCGAAGACGCTGTTCCTGCTCGACGAGCTCGGCGGCGGCACCGATCCCGACGAGGGCGCGGCGCTCTCGGACGCGGTGCTCGAGTTCCTGCTCGAAAAGCGCGCGCCGACCGTTGCGACGACGCACCTCGGCAAGCTCAAGGAGTTCGCGTTCCGTCACGCGCGCGCCGAGAACGCGTCCGCCGAGTTCGACGCGACGACGCTGCGGCCGCGCTATCGCCTGCTCGTCGGCACGCCCGGCGAGTCGTGCGCGTTGCACATCGCCGCCCGGCTCGGTCTGCCGAAGCAGATCGTCGAGAACGCGCGCCAACGAATCGTGCGGCGCGACGCGGAGGCGCTCGAGCTGATGCGCAAGATGCGCGGCGCGCGCGAAGCCGCCGAACGCGTGCGCAAGGACGCGGAGCAGAAGCTCGTCGAGCTCAAGAAGACCGAGGACGAAGCGAAGACGCGCGTCCAAGACCTCAAGAAGAAGAGCGAGCTGCTCGAAGCCGAGGCGCAGCGCGGGCTCGAGGAACGCGTCCGCGAGGCGCGCGGCCAGCTCAAACGCGCGTTCGACCTCCTGCCGCAGCTCTCGCCGAGGTCGGCGGAACCGATGCGCGTCGTGTTGGACCAGGTGGACAAGCATCTGTCGGGCGCCGCGCTCTCCGAGCGCCGCAAGGCCTTCCTCTCGGGCCTCAAGAAGGGCGGGCTCGTGTTCATCCCGCGCTACAAGCAGCGCTGCGTGATCACCAAGGTCGATCATGCGAAGGAGCTGCTCAGCGTGCGCCTGGGCACCGCGACGCTGTCGGTGCCGTTCGACGAGGTGACGTGGTACGACTCGCTCTGAGAGTCGGTGACCGGACTCGCGCCGCCTTCGGTCGTGCCGAGGCGCGCGCTTCGACGCCGAAGCGTCTCCGCGTCGCCACGGGTAGTCGTGGGGTCGCTCCTCCTCGCAGAACCCGTCCCGGCACGTCCTCGGGCCGACGCGTGGGTTCTCTCGCGGATTCCGAGCGCTAGCATGGTCCGCGCTTGAGCCGCTTGATCTGGACCACGGCGGGGGAGTCGCACGGCCGCGGGCTCGTCGGCGTGCTCGAGGGCTTGCCGGCGGGACTCGCGCTCGACGTCGCGCGCGTCGACGCGGAGCTCGCGCGGCGCTGGGCGGGCTACGGTCGCGGCGGCCGCGCCAAGCTCGAGGACGATCGCGTCGAGTTGCTCGCCGGGCTGCGCGCCGGCAAGACGCTGGGCTCGCCCCTCGCGTTCGTGATCGCGAACCACGACCAGACGATCGAGTCGCTGCCGGTGCCGACCAACGCGCGGCCGGGGCACGCCGACCTCGCCGGGTGCCAGAAGCTCCTCGCGCGCGACCCGCGCGCGGTGCTCGAACGCGCGAGCGCCCGCGAGACCGCGGCGCGCGTCGCGCTCGCCGGTTTCGCGCGGCAACTGCTCGAGCGCTTCGGCATCGAGCTCTTCGCTCACGTCGTCGAACTCGGCGGCGTCGCGGCGCGCGACGGGCTCTTCGAGACGCTCGGCGCCGAGCGCGGCGCGCGGCGCGCCGCGTCGGACTTCCAATGCCTCGACGCCGACGCCGACGCTGCGGCGCGCGCGAAGGTCGACGAGGCGAAGGCCGCGGGTGACTCGCTCGGCGGCGTGTTCGAGGTGCGCGTCGTCGGCCTGCCGCCCGGGCTCGGCCACTACGTCAGCGCGCCGGAGCGGCTGACCGCGCGCCTCGGCGGCGCTCTGTTCTCGATCCCGGCGATCAAGGGCGTCGAGTTCGGCCTCGGCTTCGAATCGTCGCGCCTGCCAGGCTCCGCGGTCCACGACGCGATCGTCCCCGCGGATCCGACCCGGCCGCCGCGGTTTGGGCGGTTCGCGCGCGCGACCAACCGCGCGGGCGGGCTGGAGGGCGGCCTGACGACGGGGGAGCAGCTCGTCGTCCGCGCCGCGATGAAGCCGATCCCGACGTTGCGCAAGGGGCTGGACACCGTCGACTTCGCGACCGGCGAGCCCGTGCGGGCGACGTACCAGCGCTCCGACGTCACTTCGGTGCCCGCCGCCAGCGTCGTCGGCGAGGCCGTGGTCGCGCTGGAGCTCGCGCGCGCCTTCCTCGACAAGTTCGGCGGCGACACGCTTGCCGAGGTCGAGGCGAGCTTCGAGTTTTGGCGCCGCGAAGCCGGCCGGGTTTGACCCGTCCGAGGCGGTCACGGAGGAATTCCCCGTCGAGGCTTGACCGCGGGGAGGTCACTCGTAACATGTGCCGCTCGTCTTACCGCCCCAGGCGGTCGGACCCGTCAACCGGCCCTCGAGGCTCCGCCGGACATCCGTGGGACACCTCGCGGCCAGCGTAGCTCAATGGCAGAGCACCTGATTTGTAATCAGGTGGTTGTGGGTTCGATCCCCACCGCTGGCTCCATCCGCGAGCTGACGGCCGGCCCCGCGCCGGAACGGCCGAGGCGCTCGACAACTCGAACACGGCTTGGATCCTGCCAGCACGGCCCCGCGCTCCGCGCGACGACCGGGCGAAGGGGTCTCGCGGGCGCAAGCTCGCGCTGCTCACTGGAAACGAGACACCCTTCGGATGACACGGGAGCGGTGGCGGCCGAACGCGCGACCTTGCGCGACCGGCGCCCCGCGTCAGCACCGAGCATCGAGATCAGGGGGAGATACCAAAGCGGCCAACTGGGCCAGACTGTAAATCTGGTGGCTTATGCCTTCGGCGGTTCGAATCCGCCTCTCCCCACCAATTTTGTCCCCTCACCGGCGATCGACCGCGCGCGAAACGCGGCGCTTCGACGGACGGACTGCTTTGGAGGCTCCTCCTGATCGAAGCCCAAGCGCTACCGGCGCTCGGGTGACGCTCGTTTCTGGCCGCGTGCAGTTCCGGACCCCAACAACGCATCCACCTGGCGCGACTCCCTCTACGACATCCTTTGTCGGAGAGGCCGTTTGCCGGGAGGCGCGCTTGGCGCTTCGCGCGCAACGCTTCGGCGAGCTCGCTTGCGGCTTGACCGCCCCGCGAACGACGCAGCGTCTCGTGCGGCGAGGCCGGAGCCCATGCGGGCGTAGGTCAGGCGGGCGTAGTTCAATGGTAGAACTTCAGCCTTCCAAGCTGATAGCGTGGGTTCGATTCCCACCGCCCGCTCCAACGCCGCACGCCGGGCCGCAAGCCGGGATCCCGAGACAGCCCTGACCTTGTGGGGCGGACTCGACCCCGATGCCGCAACCTGCGCGCGCGACCTGCGCTCAGCTCGCGAGCGCAACCACGCTCGCCGAGTCGACCAGACCGGGCTCCGTAGCCGACCCCCGAGCGGCGCCCCCGCGCAGCGCGAGGTTCATCACTGCACGAAAGCCCACCAGAGCTTCAGCAGTCGTCATCCACCCAGACACTCAACCGTTCGCGCTCCGCGCGGACGGTCGGCTGGTGTAGCTCAGTGGTAGAGCACTCCCTTGGTAAGGGAGAGGCCGCGGGTTCAATCCCCGCCACCAGCTCCAACCAAACGCTCTTCTCCGAACTCGACCTTGAACTCGTCCGGTGCCGCGCAGGCGGCTCCGGGCTTCCTCGAAAACAGACCAGGCAACAAAACCAGGCAACAACCGGACCCGACCCCGCGCGCATTGTCCACGCGGGGGCGAGCCGGCTGGAACCCCGGACGAAAACCTCGGACGCAAACCACCGGGCTCTTGCGGCCAGCATCGGAACCCAAACCACCACCATGGCAAAGGAACTCTTTCAGCGGACGAAGCCGCACGTCAACGTCGGCACGATCGGTCACATCGACCACGGCAAGAGCACTCTGACGGCGGCGCTCGCGGCCCGTTCGGCGGCCAAGAACGGCACCAGGGTCAAGAGCTACGCCGAGATCACCAAGGGCGGCACGGTCCGTTCCGCGGACAAGACGGTGACCATCGCGGCCTCGCACACCGAGTACGAGAGCCCGAAGCGTCACTACGCGCACGTCGACTGCCCGGGCCACGCCGACTTCATCAAGAACATGATCACCGGCGCCGCGCAGATGGACGGCGCGATCCTGGTCGTGTCCGCCGCCGACGGCCCGATGCCGCAAACGCGCGAGCACGTGCTGCTCGCCCGTCAGGTCGGCGTGCCGCACATCGTGGTGTTCCTGAACAAGGTCGACCTGCTCGATGACCCCGAGCTGATCGATCTCGTCGAGATGGAGATCCGCGACCTGCTCAACAAGTACAAGTTCCCGGGCGACGACACCCCGATCATCCGCGGCCAGGCCAAGCTGGCGCTCGAGTCGAACGGTGCCGACGACAAGGCGAACGCCTGCATCGACGACCTGCTCAACGCGCTCGACTCCTTCATCCCGGAGCCGCAGCGTCTGACGGACAAGCCGTTCCTGATGTGCATCGAGGACGTGTTCTCGATCGAAGGTCGCGGCACGGTCGGCACCGGCCGTATCGACCGCGGCGTCGTCCGCACCGGCGACAAGGTCGACATCGTCGGTCTCCGCGAGGAGATCCAGAAGTCGGTCGTCACCGGCGTCGAGATGTTCCAGAAGACGCTCGAGTCCGGCCAAGCGGGCGACAACGTCGGCATCCTGCTCCGCGGTATCGACAAGAAGGACCTGGAGCGCGGCATGGTCGTCGCGGCCCCGGGTTCGATCACCCCGCACACGCACTTCGAAGCCGAGGTGTACGTGCTCTCGAAGGAAGAGGGTGGGCGCCACACGCCGTTCTTCAACGGCTATCGCCCGCAGTTCTACTTCCGCACGACCGACGTGACCGGAACCTCCAAGCTCCTCGGCGGCGCTGAAATGTGCATGCCGGGCGACAACGTGAAGCTCGAGGTCGAGCTGTCGATCCCGGTGGCCATGGACGAGCAGCTGCGCTTCGCGATCCGCGAAGGCGGACGCACCGTCGGCGCCGGCGTCGTGACCAAGATCCTGAAGTAGTCGAAGAGGAGAACCGTCTCCCCGGGGGCGAACGCTCCCGGGGAGCTCCGACTCCTCCCGACCCGCGAGCCCACCGACACGCGAGCAAGGCTGACGAATGAAGACCAAGGAACGCTTCGTGTTCCTCGAGTGCACGGAGTGCAAGAACCGCTACTACACGACGCACAAGCGTCAGCGGGCCACTTACAAGCTCGAGAAGAAGAAGTTCTGCCGTTTCTGCCGCAAGCACACGTCGCACAAGGAGCACAAGCTCTGAGCGCGTGGGGCGAGGTCGGGCGCGGCATGCGCTCGCCTTGCCGAGTGAGGACCCGAGTGCGGGCCTGAGTGTGCTCGACGAAGAACGCATTGTGCCAAGAGAAGGGCTGAGGAAAGGAACCGCGATGGCTGGCTACAAGAAGGATCAAGGACGTTACGCCCGCTTGGCGTCGTTCTGGGTTCTCGCCGTGCTCGTCTTCTACGGCTCGACCTCGATGCACACGTCGCTCTCTTCGGCGTTCGACGGCAAGCTCGCGGAAGCGATCGGCGGGATCACCGTCCCGGTCTTCTCCATCAAGCTCTCGCCGTCGTTCCTGATCGCCTCGACGGTCTGCCTCGGCGGCATCTGGTTTTTGTACCGCTGGCTCGAGACCCCGAAGATCGCGGACCTGCTGATCGAGACGGAGACCGAGCTCAAGAAGGTCACCTGGCCCACGACGCCCGAGGTGATCAATTCCTCGATCGTGGTCGTCGTCTGCGTGCTCTTCCTGATGGCTTACCTGGCCGGGGCCGACTGGGTCCTAGCGAAAATCACCAGCCACTGGCTGTTCGGAGGCTGAGCGATATGCACCGTTGGTATTTCGTCCGCTGTCAGTCCGGTTGCGAGGACAGCGTTCGCAAGCAAGTCGAGATGCGCGTCAAGCTCAAGGGCCTGCAGGACGTCGTCCCGCAGGTGCTCGTGCCCTTCGAGCGCGTCACCGACCTCAAGGGCGGCAAGAAGCGCGTCGTCAACAAGAAGCTCTATCCGGGCTACCTGATGGTCCAAGCGGACCTCGACGACGGTGAAGACGAGCGCTCGCGTTTGGCGCAAGCCGTCGTGCGCGAGACCGCGCGCGTCGGCGATTTCCTCGGACCGCGCGGCGAGCCCGTGCCGCTGTCGGATCAAGAGGTCTCGAACATCCTGTCGCGCATGAGCGACACGGAGACTCGCCCGCAAGTCAACATCGGCTTCCAGAAGGGCGACATGGTCAAGATCAAGTCCGGCGCGTTCGACGGGTTCGACGGTGCTGTGGACGAGGTCAATACCGACAAGGGCACCGTGAAGGTCATCGTCACGATCTTCGGTCGCCCGACGCCGGTCGAACTCGAGTACTGGGAAGTGGAGGCGCTCTAAAGCGCGCCCTCGCCCAACGGAAGCGCGGCTCTGGCGCGCACGACAAAGAGCGGATCACCATGGCTAAGGAAGTAACAGCAAAGATCAAACTGCAGTGCCCGGCCGGGCAGGCGACGCCTGCGCCGCCCGTCGGTCCGGCGCTCGGTTCCCACGGCGTCAACATCGCTGCGTTCGTGAAGGAGTTCAACGAACGCACGCGCAAGGACATGGGCTTGATCATCCCGGTCGAAATCACGGTTTACAAAGACCGGAGCTTCGACTTCGTGCTCAAGTCGCCCCCCGCGGGTGTTTTGCTCAAGAAGGCGGCCGGACTCGAATCCGCTGCGAAGGCCCCCGGCCATGAAACGGTCGGCAAGGTCACGCGCGCTCAGGTCGAGGAGATCGCCAAGATGAAGATGAAGGATCTCAACGCGCGCTCGCTCGATGCCGCCTGCAGGATCATCGAAGGCACAGCCCGCGCTGCGGGGATCAAGGTGGAAGGTTAGGCCGTCACGGTCTGAGGCACGCACCACAATGGTCAAACACAGCAAGCGCTACGTCGCGGCGGCCGCCAAGGTCGATCGCTCCAAGGTCTACGAGCCCGGTGAGGCGATCGCTCTCTTGAAGAGCCTGCCTTCCGCGAAGTTCGACGAGACGGTCGAGGTTGCGGTCAACCTCGGTATCGATCCCAAGAAGTCCGATCAGCTCGTGCGCGGCGCGGTGTCGCTGCCCAAGGGGCTTGGCAAGACGGTCCGCGTGGTCGTGTTCGCCGAAGGCGAAAAGGCCTCGGCGGCGCAAGCCTCCGGCGCCGACCTCGTCGGCTCGTCCGATCTCGCCGAGAAGATCCTCGGCGGCTGGATGGACTTCGACATCGTGATCGCCAGCCCCGACATGATGAAGCACGTCGGCAAGCTCGGTAAGGTCCTCGGCCCGCAAGGGAAGATGCCTTCACCGAAGTCCGGCACGGTCACCCCCGACGTCGTCAACGCGGTCCGCGAGTTCAAGGCCGGCAAGGTCGAGTTCCGCACCGATGCCGGCGGCAATGTCCACGCTCCGGTCGGCAAGCGCTCTTTCAACGCCACCGACCTGGAAGCCAACCTGCGCGCCTTCCTCGATCACCTCGCCGGGCTCCGCCCCGCGTCGGTGAAGGGCGTGTTCCTGAAGAAGATCTGCGTCTCCACGACGATGGGCCCGGGCGCGCAGATCAACTACTCCAAGCCCCTCGGGGCGTGAACGGAGCCTGATCCATGCCGAACCTGGTCAATCGACTCCTCGACAAGGAGTACAAGCAAGCCCTCGGCGCGGCCCGCGGGATGGTGATCCTCACCGTCACCGGCCAAACGATGGAGCAGAACGAGACCTTCCGCGACCAGCTCGCCGAGAAGGGCGTCAAGGTGCGCGTGGTGCGCAACACGCTCGCTCGTCGAGCCTTGGCCGAACGCGGCATCGAAGTCGGTGACGGCGTCTTCACCGGAACCGTGGCGGTGTGCTACGGCGAGGCGGAAGCGGCGATCCACACGGCCAAGCTGCTCGTCAAGCCGGACGCGAAGAAGATTGGCAAGCTCGTCGTGCGTGGCGGTGTGCTCGAGGACACGTTCCTCGACGCGAAGAACACGCTGATGCTCGCGGGCGTGCCGGACAAGAACACGCTGCGCGCTCAAATCGTCGGCGCCATTCAAGGCCCCGGCCGCGCGCTCGTCACCCTGCTCGACGCGAACCAGAGCGGCCTCGCCCGCGTCCTGCAAGCGAAGAACGACAAGCAGGGCGCAGAAGCCCAATAACGCTCAGCCGCGGTGGGTGGTCCGCCGCGGCTCTGAATCAACGCAAGAAACAAAGTTCGTTGCACCTTCTCCCAGGAGAATCTCATGTCGGAAGTGGTTGAACTGGAGCCGAAGCTCCAAGTGATCGTCAAGGAACTGGATGGCCTCAGCCTGCTCGAGGCCTCGAAGCTGGTGAAGCACCTCGAGGGCCACTGGGGCGTCAGCGCCGCGGCTCCGGTCGCGGCTGCGGCGGCTCCGGCGGCTGCCGCTGCGGCGGCTCCGGTCGAGGAGAAGACCGCCTTCACGGTCATCCTGGAGAACGCCGGCGCGAACAAGATCGCCGTGATCAAGGAAGTGCGCGCGATCACCGGTCTCGGCCTGAAGGAAGCCAAGGACCTGGTCGAAGGCGCGCCGAAGTCCGTGAAGGAAGGCGCTTCGAAGGAAGAAGCCGAAGCGATGAAGAAGCAACTCGAAGGCGCCGGCGCCAAGGTCAAGCTCGACTGAGCTCGTCCGTCCGAGAACGATCGATCATCAGCCCCGGGCGCGGAGCGTTCGTTCCGCGCCCAGGGCTCTGCCCGTTGACGCAGCTCCTGCGTCGCTCCGTGGCGCAGCCTCTGCGTCGGTCGTCGTGCGCGCGTTCGCACGACGTCGCCGTGACGCGTTCGAACTGAGCTTCGGCTCGGTCGAGCGTTCACCCGCACTCCGCTCTCTTTTCGGCCTAGTCCTCGATTATCCAAAGCCCACGCCGTGATCCATGACGAAGCGATCCGGCGGCTTCGGTGAACGGTGAGAGACCGCCCATGAACAAGACCCGCCTTCCGCTGCGCAAGTTCGGCCACTATCCGGAGATCATCGAGATCCCGGACCTGGTCGAGATCCAGACCAAGGCCTATCGCGACTTCCTCCAGCTCGACCAACCGCAGGCGAGCCGGCAGAACCAAGGTCTCGAGGCCCTCTTGCGCGAGGTGTTCCCGATCTACTCCTACGACAAGACCATGTGTCTGGAGTACGTCGGGTACGAGCTCGGCAAGCCGCGCTACTCGATCGACGAGTGCCGCCAGCTGGGCCTGACCTTCGGCTACCCGTTCAAGGTCCGTCTCCGCCTGATCCGCGGCGCCGGCGCGAGCGAGGAAGAGGTCTACCTGGGCGAGATCCCGGTGATGATCGGCGGCGGCGAGTTCATCATCAACGGCTCGGAGCGCGTGATCGTCAGCCAGCTCCACCGCTCGCCGGGCGTCGACTTCTCGGTCGACCAGTCGGCGCTCGACAAGAAGCTGCACAACTGCTGGATCATCCCGGAGCGCGGCTCCTGGATCGAGCTCAACGTCACCAAGAAGGAAGTGCTCTCGGTGCGCATCGACCAGTCGGGCAAGTTCCCGGCGGTCACGTTCCTGCGCGCGCTCGACGAGAAGCTCTCGACCGACCAGGACATCCTGCGCCGTTTCTACGCGACCAAGGTCGTGAAGAAGCAGAAGACGACGACGCAGAACGCGTTCGTCAAGGCGATCACCGGTCGCATCGCGGTGGGGGACATCCTGGTCCTCAAGACCGGCGAAGTGCTCGTGCCGTCGGGCATGCCGATCCCGGAAACCGCCGCGCTCGAGATCGCGGCGGGCGACCTTGCCGAGGTCGAGGTGATCGACGAGAAGCCGGAAGAGCTCGACAACCTGATCATCAACACCGCTCACGAGGATCCGACGAAGAGCCACGACGAAGCGCTGCTCAAGATCTACTCGCGCCTGCGCCCGGGCAATCCGCCGCAGCTCGAGAAGGCCAAGGAGCTCTTCCACGAGAAGTTCTTCGATCCCCAGCGCTATCGCCTCGGCCGCGTCGGCCGCTTCCGCTTGAACCGCAAGTACAAGCAGGACATCGGCGAGGACGTCCAGACGCTGAAGCCCGAGGACATCGTCAACTCGATCAAGTACCTGCTCGAATTGCGTGCAGGCAAGGGACAGCTCGACGACATCGACAACCTCGGCAACCGGCGCGTGCGCTCGATCGCCGAGCTCGCGGGCGACGAGTTCCGCAAGGGTCTCCTGAAGCTCCGGCGCACCGCGCAGGAGCGCATGAACCTGGAGAACCCGGAGACGGTTTCGCCGCGCAACCTGATCAACTCGAAGACGTTCTCGAGCGCGATCGACTACTTCTTCGGTCGTGGCGAGCTCAGCCAGGTCGTCGACCAGACGAACCCGCTGTCGCAGCTCACGCACGAGCGCCGGCTGTCGGCCCTCGGACCGGGAGGTCTGAACCGCAAGCGCGCCGGCTTCGACGTGCGCGACGTGCACCTGTCGCACTACGGACGCCTCTGCCCGATCGAAACGCCTGAAGGCGCGAACATCGGTCTGATCAGTTCGCTCGCGATGTACTCGTGCGTCGACGCCTACGGCTTCCTCACGACGCCGTACCGCAAGGTGAAGAAAGGCAAGTTGACCGACCAGGTCGACTGGATGCGCGCCGACCAGGAGTTCGGGTTCGTGCTCGCTCCCGCCGATTCGCCGATGAACGACAAGGGCGAGCTCACCGGCGAGCGCGTGCTCGCGCGCAAGGACGGCGAGAACGTCGAAGTTCCGCCGGACGAAGTCGATTACCTCGACGTCTCGCCGCAGCAGATCATCGGTATCTCCGCCGCGCTGATTCCGTTCCTCGAGCACGATGACGCCAACCGCGCGTTGATGGGCTCGAACATGCAGCGCCAAGCCGTGCCTCTGATGGTCGCCGAGCCGGCGATCGTCGGCACCGGCATGGAGTTCATCGCCGCGAAGAACTCGCACCTGCCGCTGCGCGCGGACAAGGGCGGGACCGTTCGCTACGTCGACGCGCTCCGCATCGTCGTCGACGAGGAAGAGTACAAGCTCACCAAGTGCCGCGGCTTGAACGAGCGCACGTGCCAGACGCACAAGCCGCTGGTCACGGAAGGCCAGGTCATCAAGGCCGGCGAATTGCTCGCCGACGGCGCGGCGACGTTCGCGGGCGAGCTTTCGCTCGGCAAGAACCTGCTGGTCGCGTTCATGCCCTGGGACGGCTTCAACTACGAGGACGCGATCCTCGTCAGCGAGCGCCTGGTGCGCGAGGACGTCTTCACCTCGATCCACATCGAGGAGTACGAGGTGGAGGTCCGCGAGACCAAGCTCGGCAAGGAAGAGTTCACTCGTGACATCCCGAACGTCGGCGAGAAGGCTCTCTCGATGCTCGACGAGTCGGGCATCGTGCGCATCGGCACGTTCGTCGACGCGGGCGACATCTTGGTCGGCAAGGTCGCGCCGAAGTCGAAGAGCGAGCTGACGCCAGAAGAGAAGCTCCTCCACGCGATCTTCGGCAAGGCCGGCGTCGACGTGAAGAATGCCTCGCTGACGATGCCTCCGGGCACCCGCGGCGTGGTCATCGGCGCCCAGAAGTTCTCGCGTCGGGTCAACCTGACCGACGCGGAGCGCACCAAGGCGCTGAACCAGATCCGCGACGCCGAGAAGGAGTTCTTGCGCGCGTTGAAGGACTACACCGGTGCGATGCTGCGCGACGTGCAGCTCGCGCTCGACAGCGAAGTCCTCGACTCGCTGACCGGCAAGGCGGTCAAGATCGACGACACGGCGACCTACGACGAGCTGCGCCGCGTGCGCCTCTTGTGCGTCGGCGCCGCGGAGGACTGCCCGACCAAGGACAAGCGCGACAAGGCGCTCGCCTCCGTCTCGGAGTTCCAGTCGAAGATCGAGGCGAAGGAAGCGGACAAGAACAAGATCGTCAACCGGCTCTCGCGCGGTGACGAGCTCCCGACCGGGGTGCTCGAGAAGGTCAAAGTCTACGTCGCGACCAAGCGCAACCTCTCGGTCGGCGACAAGATGGCCGGCCGCCACGGCAACAAGGGCGTGATCTCGAAGATCATGCGCATCGAGGACATGCCGTACCTCGAGGACGGAACGCCGGTCGACATCGTGCTGAACCCGCTCGGCGTGCCGAGCCGCATGAACGTCGGACAGATCCTCGAGACGCACTTGGGTCTCGCGGCGCGCGTCCTCGGACTGCGCGTGCACTCGCCGGCGTTCGACGGCGCGAGCGAGTCCGACATCGAGGGCCTGCTGACGGAAGCCAAGCTGCCGAAGACCGGCAAGTTCCGCCTGATCGACGGCCGCAGCGGCCAGTCGTTCGAGCAGAACGTCACCGTCGGCATCATGTACATGCTCAAGCTGCACCACCTGGTCGACGAGAAGGTTCACGCTCGCGCGACCGGTCCGTACAGCCTGATCACGCAACAACCGCTCGGCGGCAAGGCGCGCTTCGGCGGTCAGCGCTTCGGCGAAATGGAAGTGTGGGCGCTCGAAGCGTACGGCGCCGCGCACATCCTCCAGGAGCAGCTCACCGTCAAGTCCGACGACGTCGAGGGCCGCACGAAGATCTACGAGGCGATGGTCAAGGGCCTCAACATCCTCGAGCCGGGCACTCCGGTGTCGTTCGAGGTGCTCACGAACGAGATCAAGGGTCTGGCGCTGAACATGCAGCTCCACAAGAAGGTCGCCGCGACGCTCTGAGCGTCGACGTCCCCTTCAAGGCGAGGTTGGAACCATGATCGAAACGATCCAGAACCGCATCAACGACTACGGCAGCGTGACGATCGCGCTGGCGAGCCCCGAGGACATCCGCTCGTGGTCCTACGGGGAAGTCAAGAAGCCCGAGACGATCAACTACCGGACGTACCGTCCGGAGCGTGACGGTCTCTTCTGCGAACGCATCTTCGGACCTGAGAAGGACTGGGAGTGCTTCTGCGGCAAGTACAAAGGCATCAAGCACAAGGGCATCGTCTGCGACAAGTGCGGCGTGATGATCACGCACTCGCGCGTGCGTCGCAAACGGATGGGCCACATCAACCTGGCCGCGCCCGTCGCGCACATCTGGTTCTTCAAGGCGATGCCTTCGCGCTTGGGGACCTTGCTCGGCATCCAGACGTCGATGCTCGAGCGCGTGGTCTACTTCCAGGACTACATCGTCATCGAGGCCGGCGACACGCCGCTGCAGTACTTGCAGCTCCTCACCGAGGAGGAATTCCGTCAATCGAAGGCGAAGTACGGCTCCGAGTTCGAAGCCGACATGGGCGCCGAGGCTGTGAAGAAGATCCTCCAGCGCCTCGACCTGCCGAAGCTCTCCGACGAGCTGCGTCAAGAGCTGCTGTCGACGCGCTCGAAGCAACGCCAGAAGGAGATCATCAAGCGCCTCAAGACCGTCGAGATGCTGCGCGACTCGGGCAACAAGCCGGAGTGGATGATCCTCGACGTGATCCCGGTGATCCCGCCGGACCTGCGCCCGCTCGTGTTGCTCGACTCGGGCAACTTCGCGACCAGCGACTTGAACGACCTCTACCGTCGTTTGATCAACCGCAACAACCGGTTGAAGAAGCTGCTCGACCTCAATGCCCCCGAGGTGATCATCCGCAACGAGAAGCGGATGCTGCAGCAGTCGGTCGACGCGCTGTTCGACAACGGCCGGTGCCGTCGTCCGGTGCTCGGTTCGTCGAACCGTCCGCTCAAGTCCTTGACCGACATGATCAAGGGCAAGCAAGGTCGCTTCCGCGAGAACCTGCTCGGCAAGCGCGTCGACTACTCGGCGCGGTCGGTGATCGTCGTCGGACCCGAACTGCGGCTGCACCAGTGCGGTCTGCCGAAGAAGGTCGCCCTCGAGCTCTTCCAGCCGTTCATCATCCGTCGGCTGAAGGAACTCCAACTCGCCGACACGATCAAGTCGGCGAAGAAGATGCTCGAACGCCGCGACGAGCAGGTGTGGGACATCCTCGAGGAGGTCATTCGCGACCACCCGGTGCTCCTGAACCGCGCTCCGACGCTGCACCGCATGGGTATCCAGGCCTTCGAGCCGGTGCTCATCGAAGGCAACGCGATCCGTCTGCACCCGCTCGTTTGCGGCGGTTTCAACGCCGACTTCGACGGAGACCAGATGGCGGTTCACCTGCCGCTCAGCTACGAGGCCCAGATCGAGGCCGCGACGCTGATGCTGTCGACCAACAACATCTTCTCGCCGGCCAACGGCGCGCCGATCATCTCGCCGTCCCAGGACATGGTGCTCGGCCTCTTCTATCTGACGAAGAGCCACCTCCCGCTCGAGAAGAAGAGCGAGAAGAAGATGATGCGCTTCGGCTCGCTCGCCGAGCTCTTCCTCGCGCACGGCCACGGCATTGCGGAGACGCTGCGCCCGGTCCAAGTGCGGATGGAAATCGGCCGCCGCGTCAAGATGGGCACGCGCGGACCCGAGATCGAAGTCGGCGAGGACGGTCGCGTCGAGATCGCGGGCAAGCGCGTGCTGCTGACGACCACGATCGGTCGCGCGCTGTTCAACGACGTGCTCCCGCCGGGCATGCCGTTCTACAACTACGAGCTCGACAAGAAGGGCATCCAAGCCCTGATCAGCGATTGCCACCGACTGCTCGGTCGGGACGCGACGCTGCGGCTGCTCGACGACCTCAAGGACCTCGGCTTCAAGGCTTCGACGCGCGCAGGCCTGTCGTTCGCGAAGGACGACATCCGCGTGCCCGCGACCAAGCCGAAGATCCTCGACGAGACGCAGAAGGAGATCGACAAGGTGGAGAAGGCCTTCCAAAAGGGCCAGATCACCGAAGGCGAGCGCTACCTGAAGATCGTCGACCACTGGACGCACGCTCGCGAACGTGTCGGTCAGGACCTGATGCAGGTCTTGCGCGAGGACTACCGCGAGAACGACACCTACGTCAACCCGATCTTCTGCATGGTCAGCTCGGGCGCCCGGGGCTCGATCGACCAGATCCGTCAGCTCGGCGGTATGCGCGGTCTGATGGCCAAGCCTTCGGGCGAGATCATCGAGACCCCGATCCGCGCGAACTTCCGCGAAGGCCTGAAGGTGCTCGAGTACTTCTCGTCCACCCACGGCGCGCGCAAGGGCTTGGCCGACACGGCGCTCAAGACCGCCGATGCCGGCTACCTGACGCGCAAGCTGACGGACGTCGCACAGAACGTCGTGGTCACGATCGAGGACTGCGGGACCCCGAACGGCATCTACAAGGGTGTCGTCTACAAGGGCGAGAAGGTCGTCCTCGCGCTCGCGCAGGCGATCCGAGGCCGCGTCGCGCGCGACACGATCATCGATCCGATCAACGACGAGGTCGTCGTCCGCGAAGGCGAGCAGATCACCGACGACTCGGCGCAGCGCATCGAAGCGCTCGGCCACCAGAAGATCCGCGTGCGCTCGCCATTGCTCTGCGAAGCGGGCTTCGGCGTGTGCGCGCGCTGCTACGGCGCCGACCTGTCGCGCAGCCAGATGGCCGAACGCGGACTCGCGGTCGGGATCATCTCCGCGCAGTCGATCGGCGAGCCGGGCACGCAGCTCACGATGCGTACCTTCCACATCGGTGGTACCGCGAGCCGCGCGATCGAGGCGTCCGAAGTCGTCGCCAAGCGCGGTGGCAAGGTCAACTTCTCGAACGTCAAGGTGGTCAAGAACGCCGCCGGTGAAGTCGTCGTGCTCAACCGCAACGGCGAGTTGCGCTTGCTCGACAACCGCGATCGCGAGATCGACCGCTACCAAGTTCCGATCGGCGCGGTGATGTTCGTCACCGACGAGCAGGAAGTGACGGCGGGCGCCAAGCTCTGCCGCTGGGACCCGCACCACGTTCCGATCATCGCCGAGTTCAAGGGCAAGATCCGCTACGTCGACTTGATCGAGGGCAAGACGCTCAAGGTCGAGCGCGACGCGCGCCGCGGCACGATCCGCAAGCAGGTGATCGAGCACAAGGGCGACCTGCACCCGCAGATCGAGATCACCGACAACAGCGGGCAGGTGCTCGCGGTCTATCCGATCCCGGAACGCGCGTACCTCGAGGTCGAGGAAGGCGTCGCGATCGGGCCGGGCGAATTGCTCGCCAAGTCCGCGCGCGACATCCAAGGCACGGAAGACATCACCGGCGGTCTGCCTCGGGTCACCGAGCTGTTCGAAGCTCGTCGTCCGAAGGAACCCGCGGTCATCTCCGAGATCGACGGCGTCGTCGAGCTCGGCGAGAAAAAGCGCGGCAAACGCACGATCATCGTGCGCGCCGTCGGGCCGAAGGGCGAGGTCATCCAAGAGCAAGAGCACGCCGTGCCGCAAGGCAAGCACCTCCGCGTCCACAAGGGCGACGAAGTGCGCGCGGGCGAGCCCTTGGTCGACGGCCCGCTCGATCCGCACGACATCCTGCGGATCAACGGCGAAGAGGAAGTGCAGGGCTATCTGCTCCGCGAGATCCAGAACGTCTACCGCTCGCAGGGTGTGACGATCGACGACAAGCACATCGAGATCATCGTCAGCCAGATGATGCGCAAGGTGCAGGTCAAGGATCCCGGCGACGCCGAGTTCCTGCCGGGCGCCGTCGCCGACAAGTTCAAGTTCCGCCGCGAGAACGAGCGTCTGCGCAAGGAGCGCAAGAAGCCCGCGACCGGCGAGACCTTGCTGCTTGGCATCACGAAGGCGTCGCTGTCGTCGGATTCCTTCATCTCGGCCGCGAGCTTCCAGGAGACCACCAAGGTCCTCACGGAAGCTGCGATCGCCGGTCGCCGCGACCTGTTGGTCGGTCTGAAGGAAAACGTGATCCTCGGACACCTCGTGCCGACCGGCACGGGCTTCCGCGATCACTATCGGACCCGTGTGAAGAAGAACATCGACTTCGGCGAGATCAGCTCGACCGTGAGCTTCATCCCGCGCGCGATGGATCCCGACCTCGAAGCCCTGGTCGCAGGGCTCGATCCGCGGCGCGAGCCGACCGCGGTCGCCGCCGGGGCGGGCAGCGCAGCGCTGCCTTTGCCTCCGGAGGAAGAGGAACTGCCGCCGCCGCTCGAGGCGATCGCCGACAAGTCGGAGGACGAGGACGAAGCCCTCGACGACGACGCCGATCCGGTGATCTCCGAAGACGCGGAAACCACCGAAGAAGAACCCTGATCCAGGTCGTCCGGTCCGCCCGCCGGTGCTCACCGCGGGCCGGACTGGGCGGGATCCCTGCCGACGGCCGAGACTCGTGCTTGACCGCCGGAAGGTGACCCCTAGAATGCTCGCCCCCTGCGAGCTTGGCGACGCGTCGCCGACCCAGAGCCGAAAGAACCCATGCCCACCATCAATCAGCTGATCCGCAAGCCGCGCGTGCAGCAGAAGCGCCGCACCAAGTCGCCGGTGCTCGAAGCGTGCCCGCAGAAGCGCGGCGTCTGCCTCCAGGTCAAGACCATGACGCCGAAGAAGCCCAATTCGGCGTTGCGCAAGGTGGCGCGTGTTCGTCTTTCCAACGGCAAGGAAGTGACCGTCTACATCCCGGGCGAAGGTCACAACCTGCAAGAGCACTCGGTCGTGCTGATCCGCGGCGGTCGCGTCCGCGACCTCCCCGGTGTGCGCTACCACGTGATCCGTGGCACCCTCGACACCGCCGGTGTCGAAGGCCGTCACAACGAGCGTTCGAAGTACGGCACCAAGCGCCCCAAGAAGTGATAGCGATCAGCCGAACCTGATCCCGAGAGAACCCGATGCCGCGTAACTACAAGTCGACCGCTCCGCTGCTCAAGCCGGACCCGAAGTTCGCTTCGCTCCTGGCTTCGAAGATCATCAACAAGCTGATGTGGAGCGGCAAGAAGTCGACCGCCCAAGCGATCTTCTACGAAGCGCTCGATCGCGCCCACAAGAAGCTCCCGGACGTCCAAGATCCGCAGGAGATTTTCAACCGGGCGATCGACAACATCCGTCCGTCCGTCGAAGTGCGCTCGAAGCGCGTCGGCGGCGCGAACTACCAAGTGCCGCGCGAAGTGCGTCGCAACCGTCAGCAATCGCTCGCGATTCGCTGGTTGGTCGACAACGCCCGCAAGAAAAAGGGCAAGCCGATGGCGATCCGCCTCTCGGAGGAGTTCGTCGACGCCTTCAACGGGACCGGCGCCTCGGTCCAGTGGAAGGAACAGGTCCACAAGATGGCGGAGGCCAACAAGGCCTACGCGCACTACGCGCGCTGAGCCGCGCGAGCACGCTGGACGAAACCGGGGCCGCTTCGCGCGGCCCCGCGCATTTCACCGCCGTGCTCAACGCCGTTCGCGCGACCTCGGAGCAGCGATGGACTCGGAGCAGCGATGGACCTCGACGTGCTGATCGTGCGCGACCCGCGCGAGTCGCCGCACAAGTGCTCGCTCGTGCCGCTGCGGGAGTTTCCCGGCGTGCGGTTCGTCAACTACCGGCGCGGACTCGACCTCGATGTCGGCACGCGCGTCCTGCTGGATCCAGAGGGCGAGGAAATCGTGCCGTCGGATCGCGGGCTCGGGCTCTTGGTGCTCGACAGCTCGTGGAAACATCTCGCCGAGCTGCGGCGCGTCGTGCGAGGCGATCTGCGTCCGCGTCGACTGCCTCCGTTGGTGACTGCGTATCCGCGCAAGAGCAAGGTCTTCGCCGATCCGACCAACGGGCTCGCGTCGATCGAGGCGCTCTACGCCGCGGTCGCGCTGCTCGACCGGCCAAGGCCCGAGCTGCTTACGCACTATCGCTGGGCCGCCGAGTTCTTGGCGCGCAATGCGGAGCTCTTGCCGCGCGCGTGACTCGCGAGTCGGACCGGCGGCGGTTGTTAAGCTCCGGGAATGGACATCGCCCGGCTGCGCAACCTCGGCGTCGTCGCGCACATCGACGCCGGCAAGACGACCGTCTCGGAGCGCATCCTCTACTTCTCCGGCGTCGAACACCGCATCGGAGAGGTCGATGACGGCACCGCGGTGATGGACTGGATGCCCGAGGAGCGCGAGCGCGGGATCAGCATCACCGCCGCGGCGACGACGCTGCAGTGGCGCGATCACACGATCAACCTGATCGACACACCGGGTCACGTCGACTTCACGATCGAGGTCGAGCGCAGCTTGCGCGTGCTCGACGGCGCGGTGCTCGTGATCGACGCGGTCGCCGGAGTCCAAGCCCAGTCCGAGACCGTCTGGCGCCAGATGCGTCGCCACCACGTGCCGGCGATCGCGTTCGTCAACAAGTGCGATCGCGCCGGCGCGGACTTCATGGCGGCGCTCGCGAGCCTGCAGCGCCGCCTCGGTGCGCATCCCGTCGCGATCCAGTACCCGCTCTTCCGCGAGCAGAAGTTCATCGGCGTCGTCGACGTGCTGCGCGGTCGCGCGCTCGAGTTCGACGAAGACCCGTCGGTGCCGCCGCGCGAGTTCGACGTTCCGGCGGGACTCGCGAACGAGATCGGCGTGCTGCGTTCCGACTTGCTCGACGCGCTCGCGGACGGCGACGAGGGGATTCTCGGCGCGGTGCTGGAGGACCGTGCGGTGCCGTTCGACGTGCTGCAAGCCGCTCTGCGCCGCGCGACGATCGAAGCGCGGGTGCTGCCGGTGCTCGCCGGCGCCGCGTTCAAGAACATCGGCGTCCAGCCGCTGCTCGACGCGGTGGTCGACTATCTCCCGTCGCCGCTCGACGTACCGCCGATCTCTGGCGTGCACCCGGAGAACGGCGCGCGCGAGTCGCGTCGCCCCGAAACCAAGGAACGGACCGCGGCGTTGGCCTTCAAGCTGCACGCGGAGGCCCACGGCGATCTGACGTTCGTGCGCATCTACTCGGGCGTGTTGATGCCGGGAGAGCAGCTCTTGAATCCGCGCACTCGCAAGCTCGAGCGCATCGCGCGCCTGCTGCGTCTCCACGCCGACCATCGGACGCCGATCGAAACCGCGGGGCCCGGCGAGATCGTCGGCGTGCAAGGCCTGAAGTTCACTGCCACCGGCGACACGCTGTGCGATCCGGGCGCACCGCTCGTGCTCGAGCGCCTGACGTACCCCGAGCCCGTGATCGCGATGGTGCTCGAGCCGGCGTCGACCTCGGAGCGCGCGAAGCTCGGCGCCGCGCTGAAGCACCTTGCGCACGAGGATCCGAGCTTCCACGAGCGCGAGGACGAAGCGACCGGGCAGTGGAGCGTCTCCGGGATGGGGGAGTTGCACCTCGAGGTGATGCTGCACCGCCTCGCATCGGAGTTCCACGTCGCGGCGCGCATGGGCAAGCCGCGCGTCGCCTATCGCGAGGCCGTGCGCCGCGCGGGTGCCGCGTCCGGTCGCGTCGAGCGGGTTCTCGGCGGCCGCGAGGTGTTCGGCGCGGTCGATGTCGCGATCGAACCGTGCCCGGAGCTCGAAACCGGCGTCGAGGTGAGCTTCGAGCCCGACTGCAACGTGCCTTCGGCGCTGCGGCCCGCGGTGCGGGACTCGCTCGCGCTCGCTGCCCAGGTCGGGCCGCGCTTTGGGTTCCAGCTCGTGCACGCTCGCGTGCGGCTCTCGGGCGGCGAGTCGCGCCCGAAGGTCGATTCCGAGGTCGGTTTCGTGCAGGCGGCGAACCAGGCGTTGCGGGAGGCGCTCGAGCGCGCCGAGATCGACCTGCTCGAACCGGTGATGTCCTTCGAGATCCACGTGCCGGCGGAGTTCTCGAGCGGCGTGCTCGCCGACCTCAACAGTCGCCACGCCGAGGTCAGCTCGGTCCACGCTGTGGGGACCGACCGCGTGCTCTCGGGCAAGGTGCCGCTCTTCGGCATGTTCGGCTACTCGACCGTCGTGCGGTCGCTCTCGCAGGGGAGGGCCGGGCATTCGCTGCAGCCCGCCGGTTTCGCCCCGGTGCCGGAGGCCGAGCTAGCGGTCCGCGGGCTGGTTTGGACGTGATCCGCGGCCGTCCGCGGAAACTCCACACGAGCGTTGACGACCCTGGGGGTCACGTGTAATCTGCTCGCCCTTTACCTTTCGGGAGCGAAAGCCTCGACCACGGCCCCCTCCGGTCCAGAACGACCGACGGCGCCGTCAGAGAAGCCCCTCGCGCTCGGAAGGTAGAACTGTCGCAACCCGACGCACCGCACACGCCGCCCCGACCCCCAGGGAGGGACGGCATCCGACGCCGACCAAAACGGCAAACCCCGGCGAGCCCGCGCTCGCCCGGAACGAGACCAAGGCATGAAGGGAAAGATCCAAATCCGGATGGAGGCCTACGACCACGAGGCGCTCGACCAGTCGAGCCTCGACATCGTCGAAACGGCCAAGCGCACCGGCGCTCGCGTCGCCGGGCCCATTCCGTTGCCGACTCGGATCGAGCGCTACACCGTTCTGCGCTCGCCCTTCATCGACAAGAAGTCTCGCGAACAGTTCGAGATCCGGACGCACAAGCGCCTGATCTACATCTCGGAGCCCACCAGTCAGACGGTGGATGCTCTGTCGAGCCTCAACATGCCCGCGGGGGTGGATATCCGCATCAAGGCCTGAGGGCCTCGAGCGCGACGCGGCGCCTCGCGCCCTTTCGCGTCTGGAAGCGGCGACACGTTCGCTCGCGACCTGCCTCCCGCAGCTCTTCCGACGACTCGGGCTCGTCTCGTTTCGTCGGCACGTTCTCTCCAACTCCCATCAAGACACGCCGAGTGGCCAGGCTGTCAAGCCCAGGCGACCGACCCGAGCCATGCTCGACGGCCGCAGGTTTCTGGTCGAACCGGCATAACCAACGAGGTTCTCAGGACTCATGACGCTGATCCTAGGACGAAAGCAAGGAATGACGCAGCTGTACGCGGAAGACGGCACCCTCACGGGTGTGACCGTCGTTTCCGCCGGCCCCTGCGTCGTCACTCAGGTCCGCAGCAAGGACAAGGACGGCTACGACGCCGTCCAGCTCGGCTACGAAGACGTGCCCGATACGCGCGTCGCGAAGCCGCAGCTCGGCCAGTACAAGAAGGTCGGCGTCGCGCCGAAGCGCTTCCTGCGCGAAGAGCGACTGACCGACGCCGCCAAGGTCGCGGTCGGTGACACGCTCACCGCGGCGATCTTCCAGGTCGGTGACGTGGTCGATGTCGTCGGCACGACCAAAGGCCGCGGCTTCGCCGGCACGATCAAACGCCACGGTTTCCACCGCGGCCCGGAAACGCACGGTTGCATGAACGTGCGCCAACCCGGTTCGATCGCCAGCCGCCGCATCGGCAAGATCCCGAAGGGCAAGCGCATGGCCGGTCATTACGGCGTCGAGCGCTGCACCTCGAAGAACCTCCGCGTGGTCCGCGTCGACCTCGAGCGCAACTTGCTGTTCGTGTCCGGCGCGGTCCCCGGTCCGGTGCGCGGTTTCGTCCTGGTTCAATCGGCCAAGACGGCTCGCAAGCGTGGCGCGGCGACGCAGCCTTCCAAGATCGAGGCCAAGAAGGCCGAAGGCAAGAAGAAGTGAGTCGCTGAGAGGAGCGCGAGTCCATGAAGGTCAAGGTCTACTCAGGCGGCAAGCTCTCGGAGAGCGAGTTCGACACGAGCTCGTTCGGCGAGAAGGTGCTCTTCAAGACGTTGAAGAGCTCGGTCGTCGCCTATCAAGCGAATCAACGCCAGGGCACCGTCAAGACCAAGGGTCGTTCCGAGGTCCACGGTTCCGGCAAGAAGCCCTGGTCGCAGAAGCACACCGGCCAAGCGCGCGCGGGCGACAAGAAGTCGCCGCTGTGGCGCAAGGGCGGCACGATCTTCGGGCCTCTCCCGCGCGACTATCGTCAGGACCTGCCGATCCGCGAGCGACGCGTCGCCCTGCGCGCCGCGCTCGCCGGCAAGTTCAAGGATGGCGAGGTCGTGGTGTCGGACTTCTCGAGCTTCAGCGCGCCGTCCGCCAAGTCCGCGCGCAAGATGCTCGCCGATGTCGGCGCGAAGCGAGCCGTGCTCGTGCTGGCGGAGCCGCGCGAGAACGTGTGGAAGTCGTTCCGCAACTTCCCGGGCGTCACGGTGCGCACGGCGAAGGACCTGTGCGCGTACGACGTGGTCGCCGGCGGGATCGTGCTCGCCGAGAAGTCGGCGCTGGCGCTGGTCGCCGAGCGCGTCGGCCCGGCCAAGACCTCGAACCAGACCACCGGAGCCGTCTGATGTCGACCCTCGATCGTCAGTACCACATCCTGCAAAAGCCTGTGATCACGGAAAAAGCCTCCGACGACACGGCCAAGCGCAACGCCTATCACTTCCGCGTCCCGGTCGATGCCAACAAGATCGAGATCCGGCGCGCGGTAGAGAAGCTCTTCAACGTCAAAGTGCTCGCGGTCAACACCGCGACGGTGCGCAGCAAGGTTCGTCGCCGCGGATATGTCGCGGGTTCGACGCAGGCTTGGAAGCGCGCGATGGTGACCCTCGCTGAGGGCAACACCATCGACATCCTCTAGGAGCCACTAGGAAGTCCCCTCCATGGCGCTCAAGCAATACAAACCGACCTCCGCGGGCCGCCGCCACGGCACGGTCCACGATTTCGCCGAGCTCTCGACGCGCACGCCGGAAAAGGCGCTGCTGCGTCGACTGAACTCGACGGGTGGTCGCAACAACCACGGTCACTTGACGTCGCGCCGTCGCGGCAACGGTCACAAGCGGATGTACCGCTTGATCGACTTCCGTCGCAACAAGGACGGCATTCCCGCCAAGGTCGCGACGATCGAGTACGACCCGAACCGCTCGGCGCGCATCGCGCTCCTGAACTACGCGGACGGCGAGAAGCGCTACATCCTGGCGCCGCTAGGCCTCGAGGTCGGACATGCGGTGTGCTCGGGCAAGGGCGCGGAGCCCAAGGTCGGTCACGCGCTGCGTCTCGCCGACATCCCGGACGGTCTCGAGGTGCACTGCGTCGAGCTGCGCGCGGGTCGCGGCGGCCAGATGTGTCGCGCCGCGGGTGTCGCCGCGCAGGTGATGGCGAAGGAAGGCGATTTCGTCAACCTGCTGCTGTCGTCCGGTGAAATCCGCAAGGTGCACCGCGAGTGCATGGCGACGATCGGCCGGCTCGGCAACCTCGATCACCAGAACGTCGCGCTCGGCAAAGCCGGTCGCTCGCGGCACCTGGGCATCCGCCCGTACGTGCGCGGCACCGCGATGAACCCCGTCGATCACCCGCACGGCGGCGGCGAAGGCCGCACCAAGGGCGGTCGTCACCCCTGCAACCCGAACGGTGTTCCGGCAAAGGGCGGCCGTCGTCGTCGCAAGAACCACCCGACCAACAAGTTCATCGTGCGCAGCCGCCACAAGGCGTGATGCCGGTAACGCAGCGAACCTAGAGGAGCGCGCAAGTGAGTCGCAGCATCAAAAAGGGCCCGTACGTCGACGCCAAGGTCATGAAGAAGGTGACCGCGTTGAAGAAGTCCGGCAAGAAGGACCCGATCACCACGTGGGCACGCGCCTGCACGATCGTGCCCGAATTCGTCGGTCTGACGTTCATGGTCCACAACGGCAAGCACCACATGCGGGTGCTGGTCACGGAAGACATGGTGGGGCACAAGCTCGGCGAGTTCGCGCCCACGCGCCGCTTCGGCGGGCACACCAACAAGAAGGAAGAGGACAGAGGTCCCGCCGTCGCTGGGGGGAGCTGATCCATGGAAGCCACCGCCACCAAGTCGTTCGCGGCCAAACACCGCTTCGCGCGCATCACCGCGCGCAAGGCGCGCCGTGTCGCGGCGATCATCCGCGGCAAGTCCGTCAACGAAGCGCTCGAGGTGCTGCAATTCACTCCGCAGCGCGGCGCGCCCTTCTACCTGCGCCTGCTCAAGTCCGCCGTCGCGAACGCGGCGCAGGACGAAGAGGTCAACGTCAATCACCTCGTCATCACCGAGGTCAAAGCGGACGACGGCCCGCTCGTCCAAGGCCGCATGCGCTTCCGCCCGGGCCCCCAAGGGCGCGTGCGTCCCTGGCACAAGCGGACGAGCCACCTGACGATCCGAGTCGAGGTCGCCGAGATGTTGGCCGCCCCGAAGTCGAAGTCGAAGTCGAAGTCCAAGTCCTCGAAGGAACTGTAGAGAGTCCCATGGGTCAAAAGGTCCACCCGACCGGCTTCCGCCTCGCCACGATCGAGCCCTGGCGCTCGCGCTGGTACGCGAACAAGAAGGACTTCTCCAAGCTCCTTCTGCAGGATCACAAGATCCGCAAGCACATCCAGGAGGAGTACAAGGGTGCCGGCATCCCGCGCATCGAGATCGAGCGCACCGCGGATGCGGTCAACGTCATCGTCCACACCTCGCGTCCCGGCGTGCTCGTCGGTCGCAAGGGCGTGCGCGTCGACGAACTGAAGACGGCGCTCCAGAAGATCACCAGCCAGACCTGCCACTTGACGGTGCGCGAGATCAAGCGCCCCGAACTCGAGGCCGCCCTGGTCGCGGAGGTCGTCGCCGAGGCGCTCGAAAAGCGCATGGCGTTCCGCCGCGCGCTGAAGAAGGCGATCCAGACGACGATCCAAGCCGGCGCCAAGGGCGTGAAGATCGAAGTCAACGGTCGCCTCGGAGGCGCGGAAATGGCGCGTGAGGCGAAAGAGCGCGAAGGCCAAGTGCCGCTCTCCACGCTGCGCGCCAACGTCGACTACGGCACCGCGATCGCCCGCACCACGTGGGGGATCATCGGCGTCAAGGTGTGGATCTACAAAGGTGACCTGCCGATGGGCGCGAAGATCGACTTCCGTCAGCAGGCTGCCTCGGCGGGCGCGCCGCGCCCGAACGATCGTTCGCGTCGTCCGCGCGCTCCGCGCGACAACCAGCCGTCCGCGAGCTCCGAAGGGGCGTGAGGTAGAGGACCATGGCACTTCAACCGAGTCGTACCAAGTACCGCAAGGTTCACCGCGGCAAGGTCCGCGGCCTCGCCACGCGCGGCAACACCGTCGCGTTCGGGGATTACGGCCTGCAGTCGCTCGACGCCTGCTGGCTCACCGCCCGCCAACTCGAAGCTGCCCGCGTCGCGGCGAACCGCGCGACAGGCGGAACGGCGAAGGTGTGGATTCGCATCTTCCCGCACAAGCCGATCACGTCGAAGCCGGCCGAGACCCGCATGGGTTCCGGCAAGGGCGACGTCGATCACTGGGCCGCGGTCATCAAGCCGGGCACCGTGTTGTTCGAGATCGGCGGCGTCACCGAGGAGAAGGCGAAGCTCGCCTTCAAGCGCGCGGCGCACAAGCTGCCCATCAAGGTCAAGTTGATTCGTCGCCTGCCGACGACCTGATTGCCGCCATGAAGATCGACGAGATCCGTTCCAAACGAGACAGCGAGCTCGACTACGACCTCGGGAACCTGAAGAAGGAACTCTTCGGGTTGCGCTTCAAGCAAGCGACCGAGACGTCCGCCAACCCCTCGCGCATCCGTGTGCTCCGCCGGGAGATCGCGCGCATCAACACGATCATGCGAGAGCGCAAGACGAAGATCCGCGGACAGGAGCCGCGTTGAACATGACCCAAGCACGCCTTACGCGCCGCTCGGTGATCGGCACCGTCATCGGCACGAAGATGGACAAGACGATCATCGTGCGCGTGGAGACTCTCTACAAGCACGCCAAGTACGGCAAGTACCTGCGTCACCGCAAGAAGTACTACGCGCACGACGAAGACGAAACCGCCGGCATCGGCGACCAAGTGTCGATCGTCGCGTGCCGTCCGCTCTCGAAGCTGAAGCGCTGGCGCCTCGAGACCGTCGTTCAGGCCGCACCCGATCGCGGTGCCGACGTCGCGGCGATCGCCGCCGCCGGTGCCGAGGACGTGCTCGCCTCGAAGAAGCAGAAGAAGGAACAACAGGCTGACGGAGGTGCCTCGTGATCCAGATGCAAACGTACCTCGACGTCGCCGACAACACCGGCGCGAAGCGAGTCCAGTGCATCAAGGTCCTCGGCGGCACCCACCGTCGCGTGGCCGGACTGGGCGACATCGTCGTGGCGTCGGTCAAGAAGGCGCTGCCGACTTCGGAAGTCAAGGCGGGTTCGGTGGTGAAGGGCGTGATCGTGCGCACGAGGAAGGCCACGCGCCGTGAAGACGGCACGTACGTCCGCTTCGATCGCAACGCGCTCGTCATCATCGACGCCGAAGGCAACCCGAAGGGCACGCGCATCTTCGGTGCGGTCGCTCGCGAGCTGCGCGAGAAGAACTACATGAAGATCATCTCGCTCGCCCAGGAGGTCGTGTGATGCACGTCAAGAAGGGCGACACGGTGCTGGTCATCTCCGGAAACGACAAAGGCAAGACCGGCGTCGTGAAGGAAGCCATGCCGACCGAAACCAAGGTGCTCGTCGAGGGCATCAACCTGCGCTGGAAGAACAAGAAGCCGACGCAGCAGAATCCGAAGGGCGAGCGGATCCAGCGCGAAGTCGCGATCCACGCCTCCAACGTCAAGCGCGTCGAAGCCGAGGCCGGTGGCGCGAAAAAGAAGTCGGCCCAGAAGAAGTCGGCGAAGGCCGACAAGGCCCCGAAGGCCGAGAAGAGCTGATCCATGGCACCGCGTCTCAAAGAGCGATACCAAAAGGAAGTCAAAGGCAAGCTCAAGGAGCACTTCCGCATCCAGAACGACATGGCGGTTCCCAAGCTGCTGAAGGTCGTCGTCAACATGGGTGTGAAGGGCGCCGTCGAGAACAAGACCCGCGTCGATGCCGCGGCGAAGGACCTCGCGATGATCACCGGCCAACAGCCGACGATCCGCAAGGCCAAGATTGCGATCTCGGCGTTCAAGCTCCGCGAGGGCATGCCGATCGGATGCGCGGTGACGCTGCGCGGCGATCGGATGTGGGAGTTCGCCGATCGACTGATCTCCGTCGTCCTCCCGCGTATCCGCGACTTCCGCGGCGTGAAGGACAAGCTCGACGGCCGCGGCAACTACACGCTCGGTCTCTCCGAGCAGACGGTGTTCCCGGAGATCGAGCTCGACAAGATCGAAGCCACCCAAGGCATGGACATCACGTTCGTGACCAGCGCCGGTTCCGACGAGCGGGCCTACTACCTGCTGAAAGAACTCGGGATGCCATTCCAGACGCCGGCCGCCAAGTCGGGCAAGAGCAAGAAGGAAGCGAAGGCGTGAGCCGCGTTACGACGCGAGCCACTGCGCGAGATTGACCCATGGGAAAGACCTCTTGGATCTACAAGTCCCAGCAAAAGCCCAAGTTCAAAACTCGGGCTTACTCCCGTTGCGGAATCTGCGGCCGTTCGCGTGCCGTGTACCGCAAGTTCGGCATCTGCCGCATTTGTCTGCGCGAACGCGCGTTGCTCGGTGAGATCCCGGGCATGCGCAAGGCGTCCTGGTAAGGAGCTCCACCGACCATGTCGATGACTGATCCGATCGGTGACCTGCTCACCGCCATCCGCAACGCCAACGAGATTGGCAAGAAGTCGCTGGTGCTCCCGGCGTCCGTGCTCAAGGTGCACGTCGTGCAAGTGCTCAAGGAGGAGGGCTATCTGGCCAACTTCTCCGTCGAGACCGCGGTGCCCCAATCCAAGCTCAAGGTCGACCTGAAATACGGTCCCGACGGCGAGCGAGTCATCCGCACGATCGAGCGCGTGTCCACGCCCGGCCGTCGCGTGTACAGCAGCCCGAAGGAACTGGTGCCCGTCCTAAAGGGGCTCGGCATCTACGTGCTCTCGACGTCGAAGGGTGTCATGTCCGATCGCACTGCCCGTGCGCAGAACATCGGCGGCGAAGTTCTCGCCAAGATCTACTGATCCCAAGATCTACTGATCCATCGGAGCCCCCGTCATGTCCCGTATTGGAAAGCAGCCCGTGGTCGTTCCCCCGGGCGTCAACGTAGAGCTCACCAAGACCCGTCAGGTCAAGGTGAAGGGCCCCAAGGGCGAGCTCGCTTTGACGCTCCGTCCGGAGGTCGACATCGAGATCAAGGAAGGCAAGGTGTTCGTCAGCCGTGCGAGCGACGCTCGCGACGTGCGTGCCTACCACGGCATGACGCGCGCGATGCTCGCGAACATGATGATCGGCGTCACCAAGGGCTACCAAAAGGACCTCGAGATCGTCGGCGTCGGTTGGAACGCCGCGGTCGCAGGCAACAAAGTCACGCTGCAGGTCGGATTCTGCAACCCGATCGTCATCACGCTCCCGCCGAACGTGCAAGCCGGCGCCGCGAGCGCGACGAGCCTGTCGATCTTCGGGCCCGACAAGCAGCTCGTGGGCGCGATCGCCGCGCGCATCCGTTCGACGCGTCCGCCCGAGCCCTACAAGGGCAAGGGTGTGCGTTACAAGGGCGAGTACGTCCGTCAGAAGGCCGGGAAGAGCTTCGGTAGCTGATCATGAGTCAACAGGAAGACAAGAAGGTCCGTCGTCAGCGTCGCCTCTGGCACGTGCGAGGGAAGATCCGTCGCACGACCGCGCGTCCGCGCCTCTCGGTGTTCCGCTCGTCGAAGCATATTTCGGCGCAGATCATCGACGACAACACGGGCCGCACGCTGTGCGCCGCGACGTCGGTGGGCAAGGAAGCCGCGCCGCAACTCGTCGGGAAGAAAAAGTCCGAGAAGGCCGCCGTCGTCGGCGCTGCGATCGCGGCGAAGGCGAAGGAGCTGGGTCTCGAGGAAGTCGTGTTCGACCGCGGCTATGCCCGCTACCACGGCCGCGTCAAGGCCCTCGCCGATGCCGCGCGCGCCGGCGGTCTGAAGTTCTGAGCGCACACGAGGAAGCAAGATGGTTCAAACCCTTCGTTACCTGGACGCCGCCGAGGTCGACCAACTGTCGACCCTCAGCGAAGTTCTCGTCCGCATCAACCGCAGCGCCGCCGTCGTCAAGGGCGGTCGCCGGTTCTCGTTCTCGGCGCTCTCGGTCAGCGGCAATCGCTCCGGCGTCGTCGGCCTCGGCTACGGCAAGGGCCGGCAGGTTCCGAGCGCGATCGAGAAGGCTGCTCGCGATGCTCGCAAGCACCTGATGCACGTCCCGCTCACGACCGATGGCACGATCGCTCACACGGTCGAAGCCGCTTTCGGCGCGACGCGCGTGCGGCTCGTCCCGGCCTCGCCCGGTACGGGCATCATCGCCGGCGCCGGCGTGCGTGCCGTGTGCGAGATGGCCGGCATCAAGAACATCCTCACGAAGGTGTACGGCTCGACCAACCCGATCAACGTCGTCAAGGCGGCGTTGCAGGCGCTGTCCGAGCTGCGCACCCCCGAAGACGTCGCGGCGCTGCGCGGCGTCGCGCTGATCACGGCCTCGCCGGCCGCGAGCACGTCGGCCACGACCCCGAATCCGGAGAGCAAGTGACATGGACCTGAAGTCCGTCTGCAACAAGGGCGTCAAGACCGCCGTCCGCAAGCGCGTCGGTCGCGGCCCGGGCTCCGGCCTCGGCAAGACCTCCGGTCGCGGTCACAAGGGCTGGGGCCAACGCTCCGGCGCGCCTCGCCGCCCGGGCTACGAAGGCGGTCAGATGCCGATCTACCGTCGCGTGCCGAAGCGCGGTTTCACGAACGCGCGGTTCCGCACCGAGTACACGGTCGTCAACGTGGACAAGCTCGACGCTTTCGACGACGGCACGACCGTCGACTTGGGCGCGATCGTCGCCAAGGGCCTCGCGAGCATGAACACGCCGTTTCTCAAGGTGCTGGGCAGCGGTGAGCTCAAGAAGAAGCTGACCGTGCGCGCCCAGAAGTTCAGCGCGACGGCTCGCCAGAAGATCGAAGCCGCCGGCGGCACCGTCGTCGAGCTCGACCAGGCCCACCGCGAAGTCGTCGCGTGCGACCCGGGCACGAACCCGGGCACGAAAGGTTGAACGGAGTGGAGCACCGAGCTCTACAGCTCCTGAAGATTCCCGAGGTCCGGGACAAGATCGTCAACACGTTGATGTTGATTCTCGCGTTCCGTCTCGGGTTCCAGATCCCGTTGCCGGGCATGAACCCGCAGTACCTCGCTCAGGCTGCGGAAGGCATGAAGGGGAGTCTGTTCGGCCTGATGAACGCGTTTTCGGGCGGCGCCATCGGGCGCACGACGATCTTCGCGCTCGGGATCATGCCGTACATCTCGGCGTCGATCATCTTCTCGATGCTCGCGAAGATCAGCCCGCGCATCGAAGCCGTCGCCAAGGAAGGTGCGACCGGCCAGAAGAAGATCAATCAGTGGACGCGCCTCGCGACCGTGCCGATCGCGATGCTGCAGGCGGTGTTCGTCTACACCGGCGTGTTCAAGCAGTTCCCCGAGATGATCGCGCCGGGCGTCGATCCGGGCATCGGGCTCTTCGTGCTCGTCGTGCTGTCGTTGACCGCCGGTACGGTCCTCTGCATGTGGATCGGCGAGCTGATCACCGAGTACGGCCTGGGCAACGGGGCCTCTCTGATCATCATGGCCGGCATCATCGCCGAGCTCCCGGCGAGCATGATGCAGATCACCGCGGATCCGGACTGGATCCAGACGCTGTCGACCTACGTGGTGATCTGGATCATCACCGTCGTCGTGATCGTCTACATCACCAAGGGCGCGCGCCGCATCCCGATCCAGTACGCGAAGCTGACCCGTGGCCGCAAGGTCTACGGCGGTCAGCGTCACTTCCTCCCGCTCAAGATCAACATGGCGGGCGTGATGCCGATCATCTTCGCCTCGATCTTGTTCGTGATCCCGGGCGTGCTCTTCAAGGTGTTCGGCTGGACGACGCTCGAGAATCTGATGAACGACCCGCGCGGGTTCATCCACATCTCGCTCTACATCGTCCTGATCTTCGCGTTCTGCTTCTTCTGGAACCGCCTGATGTTCCAGCCGGAAGAGATCGCCAACAACCTGCGCGAGCACGGCTCCTTCATCCCGGGCATCCGTCCGGGCCAGAAGACGGCCGAGTTCCTCACCTACACGCTGACGCGGATCACGATGGCGGGCGCCGCCTTCCTCGCTTTGATCGCCGTGTTGCCGAACCTGATGACGACCAGCTCTGGCTTCCAGGGCCGGATGGCGTACTTCATCGGCGGCACCTCGGTGCTGATCGTCGTCGGTGTCGCGATGGACCTCGTGGACAAGCTCAACGCGCAGCTCGTGATGCGCAACTACGAGGGCTTCATGAAGCAGACCGGTTCGACCTGGGGCCGCAGCGGCGAAACGCCGCGCGACGGAGAATGACCGTGGTCCTGGTGCTGATCCTTCTCGGGCCTCCGGGGGCGGGCAAGGGGACGCAGGCCGCGCGCCTGTGCGCCGCTCGCTCGCTCGCGCATATTTCGACGGGAGACCTCTTCCGCGAGAACCTGAAGCAGGACACGGCACTGGGCAAGCGCGCGAAGGGCTTCATGGACGCGGGGCAACTCGTGCCCGACGACCTCGTGCTCGAGATGCTCTTCGACCGCGTCGCGAAACCGGACTGCCGGCAGGGTTACCTGCTCGACGGTTTCCCGCGCACCCTCCCGCAAGCCGAGGCACTCGAGAAGCGTTTGGGCGGCCACGCCAAGGTGGTCGTGCTCTCGCTGCGCGTGCCGGAAACCGTGTTGCTCGAGCGCTTGACCTCGCGTCGCACCTGCAAGGCGTGCAACAACGTTCATCACCTGCGCTTCGCGCCGCCGAAGGTGGCAGGCACTTGCGACAAGTGCGGTGGAGAACTCACGCAACGCTCCGACGACACGCTCGAGGTCGTCTCCAGGCGCCTCGAGGTGTACCGCAACCAGACCCAGCCGCTGGAAGGCTTTTACGCGAGCCGCAAGCTGCTCGCGGAGGTCGACGGCAATCGTCCGGAGGAAGAAGTCTTCCGTGACCTGTCACGCCGTTCGATCGGCGGAGAGGCGGCTTGATGGCGAAGGAAGAACCGATCGTGGTCGAGGCCATCGTCACCGAGGCGCTGCCCAACGCGCGCTTCCGGGCGAAGCTCTCGTCCGGCCACGAGATCCTCGCCCACGTCAGCGGCAAGATGCGCATGAACTACATCCGCATCCTGCCCGGAGACAAGATCACCGTCGAGATGTCGCCGTACGACCTGACCAAAGGTCGCATCGTCTACCGCGGCACCAAGAAGAAGGACCACCAATGAAAGTCCGCAGCTCAGTATCCCGCATGTGCGCCAACTGCAAGATCGTGCGACGCCGTGGCGTCGTGCGCGTCATCTGCAAAGACCCGACGCACAAGCAAAAGCAGGGCAAGTAGCCCTTCACCCGCACACCACTCTCCAGGAGCCGAAATCTCATGCCGCGTGTCATCGGCGTAGACATCCCCCCGAATAAGCGCCTCGAAGTCGCTCTCACCTACATCTACGGAGTGGGTCGGACGACGGCGTCGAAGATCTGCAAGGAACTGAACCTCGACCCCGGGATGCGCGCCCGTGATCTGAATGAAGATCAGCTGACTGTGGTCGCGAACCACATCCAGAAGAACTTCTCGGTCGAGGGTCAGCTGCGCCGCCAGGTCACGGCATCGATCAACCGTTTGCGCGACATCGGCTCGTACCGCGGCTTGCGTCACCGCCGCGGTCTGCCGGTGCGCGGTCAGCGCACGCGCACGAATGCGCGCACGCGCAAGGGGCCGCGCAAGACAGTCGCCGGCAAGAAGTCCGTGAAGGGAATGAAGTAGTCCATGTCCAAAGCAGCCGCTCCGAAGAAGAAGGTGAAACGCGCACCGGCGAAGGCCGTCGCGTTCATCAAGGCCTCGTTCAACAACACGCACGTGACCATCGCAAACGCTCAGGGCGAAGCGATCGCCACGGGCTCGGCGGGCATCGTCGGCTTCAAGGGCACGCGCAAGTCGACGCCGTTCGCCGCGCAACGCGCCGCCGAACACGCCGCGCAGAACGCGATGAAAGCCGGCGTGAAGGAAGTCGAGGTCAAGGTGCGCGGCGCCGGTTCGGGACGCGAGTCCGCGATCCGCGCGCTCGCCAACTCGGGCCTGCTCGTCAGCATCATCGAGGACGTCACTCCGCTCCCGCACAACGGATGCCGCGCGCGCAAGCGTCGTCGCGTCTGATCGGACTCCAGAGGAAACAAGTATGGGTCGTTACACGGGCAACAAGTGCAAGCTCTGCCGTCGGGAGGGGATGAAGCTCTTCCTGAAGGGTCAGCGCTGCTTCACGGACAAATGCGCGCTCTCTCGCCGCGACTACCCGCCGGGGGTCCACGCGCAGAAGCGCACCAAGGTCACCGACTACGGCGTCCGCGTGCGTGAGAAGCAGAAGCTGAAGCGCATCTACGGCGTGATGGAACGTCAGTTCCGTCTGTACTTCGCCGAGGCCGAGCGACTGAAGGGCAATACCGGCGAGACGCTGCTCGCCCTGCTCGAACGCCGGCTGGACAACGTAGTGCTGCAATCGGGCTTCGCGCTTTCGCGCAACCACGCCCGTCTGCTTTGCAACCACGGACACTTCACGGTCAACGGACGTCGCGTCGACGTGGCGAGCTTCCAAGTTCGCCCCGGTGACGTGATCGCGCCCGGTACCAAGGAGAACACTCGAAAGATCGTTGCGGAGGCCGTCGAGGTCAACAAGTCGCAACCGGTCCCGAGCTGGCTCGAAGTCAATCGCGACGCGCTCTCGTCGAGGGTCGTGGCGCTGCCGCGACGCGAGGACGTGCCGCACCCGATCCAGGAACAGCTGATCATCGAGCTCTGCTCGAAGTAGACGCGGAGGTCATCCCATGCGGATTCGCTGGCGCAATTTCGAACTGCCGAGCAAGGTTCAGCCCGACAAGGACACGCTGACCCGAGAGTACGGCAAGTTCGTGATCGAACCCTTCGAACAGGGTTTCGGACACACGATCGGCAACGGCCTGCGCCGTGTGCTGCTTTCGTCGATCGAGGGCGCGGCGGCCACCGCCGTGCGCATCACCGGCGCTTCGCACGAGTTCGACTCGCTCGAAGGCGTCTACGAGGATGTCACCGACATCATCCTCAACATCAAGCGTCTCCGGTTCAGCTACGAAGGCGAGACGCCGATCACCTGCCGCATCCAAAAGAAGGGCAAGGGACCGATCACCGGCGCTGACGTCCAGTGCCCGGGTGACGCTCAGGTCGTCAACAAGGACATGGTCATCGCCACGTTGACGGCGGATCGCAGCTTCGAGATGGAGCTCGAGGTCCGTCGCGGCCGCGGGTACGTCTCGGCCGAAGAGAACATGAACGAGGGGTACCAACTCGGCACGATTCCCGTCGACTCGATCTACTCGCCGGTCCACCGCGTGCGTTACGCGATCGAAGCCACGCGCGTCGGCAAGTTCACGAACTTCGACCGCTTGGTGATCGAGATCTGGACCGACGGCACCGTGTCGCCGGACATGGCGTTGGTCGAAGCGGCGAAGATCTACCGTCGCCACCTGAACCCGTTCGTGCTCTACGAGCACAACCGGGAACAGCAGCCGATGGCCGACGACCCGTCGACGACTCAGTTCAGCGAGCGCGTCCGCGAGGTGTCGCGCGTGCAAGAGACGCTCGTGCGTCCGATCTCCGAACTCGAACTTTCTGTGCGCGCGCGCAACTGCCTCGACAGCGCGAACATCACGACGCTCAAGGAGCTCGTGACGCTCACCGAAGCCGAAGTCATGAACCTGAAGAATCTCGGCAAGACCTCGCTCACCGAGATCAAGTCCAAGCTGGCCGAGAGGGGCTTGTCTCTCGGCATGAAGGCCTAGTCACCATGCGTCACCGTTCCTCAGTCAACCACCTCGGCCGCACCGCCGCGCACCGCACGGCGATGGAGCGCAATCTCGCCAACGCGTTGATCGCCCACGAGCGCATCATCACGACGGTGCCGAAGGCCAAGAACGTGAAGCCGTTCATCGAACGGATGGTCACGCTCTCGAAGGAGCCGACCGTTCACAATCGCCGGCTCGCGTTCGCTCGTCTGCGCGACAAGGACGCGGTGTCGAAGCTCTTCGCGGTGCTCGGACCGCGCTTCAAGGCGCGGCCGGGCGGCTACTGCCGCATCCTGAAGCTCGCCAAACCTCGGCTCGGCGACAACGGAGCCCGGGCGATCCTCGAGTTCGTCGAGCGCACGCCGAAGGAGACGGAAGCCCCGACTCCTGAGGTCGCCGCCGAGCCCGAAGCCGCTCCGGAGCCCAAGAAGAAGGCCAAGAAGGCCGCGACCGCGAAGTCCTGACGGACGCCGGGTCGAGTTCACGGACGGGCGATGCGCCGAGAGCGCGTCGCCCGTCCGCCTTTCCGCGCGGCGCGTCCCAGCGATCGCCTCGGCGACCGCGTTTCGCTCCGGCGACGCTCGACCCGAACGTGCGCTCGATCGATGCGAGGAACTCGTCGAGCACCACACCGGCCTGCTGCCGCCGACCGGTCACCGCGAGCGCCTTCGTCAGGTTCGACGGCGCGATCGACGCGAACGTGAAGCGGTAAACGAAACCTGACCCATCCGGCGAGCGAAAACCGACCCACCTCGAGCTCAGGCCCGGGACGCTGTTGGTGTTCAGTCCGACGCTACCGGGAGGAAGTGTGCTCGAGATGAGTCAGGGGCCTGGAGCGTAAGCAGCTGCACGGAGATGGGCGATCGATCCGTGCGCGCGCCGGCGCACTCGCGAGCATGTTCCCCAGACACGCTTCGCTCAAATCCGCGCGAGTCGCAGCCGTCCGCGCCCGATCAGGCCATGGACCTTCTCCGCGAGGTCGGGGGTGATCGTCACGGCATGGTCCTTCGAAGCGCGAACGCGGCGCAGGTAGCCGTCGTCGCCGTTGACGAGGAACCACACGGGGCTCTTGCCCGGCGACGAGGCGAAGGCGGACTTGAGTTCCGCGAGGCGCTCGCGGTCGGTCGGCTCGAGCTCGACGACCAAGCCGCCGTCGAAGCGCTTGAGCGCCTCGTCGATCGACAACGCCTCCTCGAGGATGAGCGCGGGCTCCTCGGAGTGCTCCTCGAGCTTCGCGCGCGCGACGATCACCGTGTCCTCGGCGAGTCGGCCCTGTTGCGCCTCGAGCGTGCGCGGAAAGACGGTGACCGCGACCGAGCCTTCGAGGTCCTCGAGTCGGAAGCGCGCCATCTTGCGGCCCGCGAGCGAGCCGGACTTCACGATCAGTTCCGTGAAGCCGACGACCAAGCCGGCGATCGTGAGCTCGCTGCCGCCGGAGCGCGTCGCGAGCTCGCTGGTGCGCACGGTCGAGAGCAGCGCGAAGAGCCCAGCACGCTCCTCGAGCGGGTGGCCGGAAACGTAGAAGCCGAGCGCCTCGCGCTCCGCGCGCAGCGTCTCCGCGCGCGTCCACGCGTGCGCGTCGTCGTTCGGTCCGCCGTGCTCGTGCTTCGTCGGTTCCGGCTCCGCCGGCCCGCCGAACAGCGAGCCTTGTCCGGCCTTGCGGTCCGCGGCGAGGCGCGAACCCTCCGCGAGCGCGGAGTCGAGCTGGTGGACGAGCATGCCGCGGTTCACGCCGCCGAAGTCGAGCGCGCCGGCCTTGATCAGCGCTTCCCAGCACAAGCGCGGCACTTCGCTCGAATCGGCGCGCGCGCAGAGCTCGTGCATTCCGATCGGCAGGCGCTCCTTCTGCAACGCGTCGCGTGCGGCGAGCAGGTTCTCGATCGCGCGTTCGCCGGTGCCCTTGATCGCGCCGAGCCCGTAGCGCACGCCTTCGCCCTCGCACTCGAACGTCCAACCCGAGAAGCGCAGGTCCGGACCGTGGATCTCGACCTTCGCGCGCCGCGCATCGTCCCAGAACGCCTTGACCTTGTCGGTGCTCGACATTTCGCACGACATGTTCGCCGCGAGGAACGCCGCTCGGTGGTTCGCCTTGAGGTACGCGGTCTGGTAGGTGATCAGCGCGTAGGCGGTCGAGTGCGACTTGTTGAAGCCGTAGCCGCCGAACTTGACGATGTTGTCCCAGATCGCCTGCGCGACGTGCGCGGTCGCGCCGTTCTTGACCGCGCCGGAGACGAACTGGTCCGCGTACTTGGCCATGATCTCGGGCTTCTTCTTGCCCATGGCCTTGCGCAGATTGTCTGCTTCGTTCAGCGAGAAGCCGCCCAGGCTCGAGGCGATCAGCATCACCTGTTCCTGGTAGACGATGCAGCCGTACGTGTCCTTGAGGATCGGCTCGACGAGCGGGTGGGGGTACTCGATCGCTTCCTCGCCGTGCTTGCGGCGGACGAACATGTCGATCATGCCCGACTCGAGCGGGCCGGGGCGGTACAGCGCGAGGATCGCGATCAGGTCCTCGAAGCAGTCGGGCTTGATGCGCGCGAGCAGCTTCTTCATCCCATCGGATTCGAGCTGGAACACACCTTCCGTGTCGCCCGCGATCAACATGCGATAGGTCGCGGGATCGCCCTCCGGCAGGTGCAGGAGGTCGGGAGCCGTGCCGCCGCGCTTCTCGATGTTCACGAGTGCGCGCGCGAGGATCGTCAGCGTGCGCAGCCCGAGGTAGTCCATCTTCAGCAGGCCGAGGTCCTCGAGCTGCTTCGCCGGCCACTGCGTCGCGACCTCGCCGTCGTGCGTGCAGAGCGGCACGAACTCGATCAGCGGTCGCGGGGAGATGACGACGCCTGCCGCGTGAGTCGAGATGTGCCGCGCGAGGCCTTCGAGCTTCTTCGAGAACTCGAAGAGCTCCTCGAACTCCGGCCGCTCCTTGCGGATCGCGATCAGGTCCTTGTCATTTTCGAGTGCTTCCTCGAGCGACGGTGCGTTCGGTCCGGCCGGGATCTTCTTCGCGATGCGATCGACGTCCTTCAGCGGCACGTCGAGCACCCGCCCGACGTCGCGCACCACCGTGCGCGAGGCCATCGTCCCGAACGTCACGATCTGCGCGACGTTCGCGACGCCGTACCGATCGCGGGTGTACTGCAGGACGCGCTCGCGACCGTCCATGCAGAAGTCGATGTCGATGTCGGGCATCGACACACGCGCGCTGTTCAGGAAGCGCTCGAACAGCAGGTCGTAGCGCAGCGGATCGATCTGCGTGATGCCGAGCACGTACGCGACCGCCGAACCCGCCGCCGAGCCCCGGCCCGGGCCGACCGGGATGCCGTGCTCACGCGCCCAGCGGATCAGGTCCCACACGATCAGGAAGTACGACTCGAAGCCCATCTCGCGGATGACGCGCTTCTCGTGCTCGATGCGCTCGCGCGCTTTCGCGACGCCCGCGGGATCCGCGCCGTAGAGGCGCAGCAAACCTTCCTCGCACAAGCGATCGAGCAACGCGGTCGGCGTCTCGCTCGTACCTGTGTGGAAGAGTGGCACGTGGTACTTGCCGAACTCGAGCTTCAGATCGACTTGGTTCGCGACGTCCATCGTCGCCGAGAGCGCGTGGGGGAGATCGCGGAAGATCTCGCCCATCTCCTTGCGCGTGCGGAAGAAGAGCGTGTCGGTGTCGAAGCGGAAGCGGTTCTTCTCCGCGCGCTTCGCCTGCGTGTTGATGCAGAGCAACACGTCCTGCGCGTGGCAGTCCTCTTGCCGCAGGTAATGAATGTCGTTGGTCGCGATCAGCGGGATCGCGGTGCGCTGCGCGAGCCGCACCAGCGCTTCGTTGGCCTTCGCTTGGATGTCGATGCCGTTGCGCTGCAGCTCGAGCCAGAAGTGTTCCTTGCCGAACAAGTCGCGGAAGGTGGTCGCGAGTTCCTCTGCCTTCACGTCCTCGTCGCGCAGGAAGTGCTGGTTGATCTCGCCGGCGAGGCAGCCGGAGAGGCAGGCGAGCCCCTCGGCGTGGCTCGAGAGGTACTCCTTGTCGATGCGCGGCCGGAAGTGGTAGCCCTCGGTGTACGCGGTCGAGCAGATGTCGAGCAGGTTCTTGTAGCCGCGCTCGTTGCGCGCGAGCAGCGTCAGGTGGTGGTAGCCGTTCTCCTTCTTGTTGTGCGGCTCCCTGCGCGACTTCTTCGCGAGGTAGACCTCGCACCCGAGGATCGGCTTGATGCCCGACGAGCTCGCCGACTGGTAGAGCTCCATCGCGCCGAACATGTTGCCGTGGTCGGTAAGCGCGATCGCGTGCTGCTTGTCCTGCGTGCACGCCTTGACCAGGTCGCCGATGCGATTGGCGCCGTCGAGCAGGCTGTACTCGGAGTGGACGTGAAGGTGTACGAAGTCCGGTTCCGACATGCGCGCTCCTCGTGGGTGTGCGGGTGAGGGCGCGCATCCTAGCTCGCGCTCGCCGCACGCGCGCGCAGCGTTCGAGTTCGTCTTCGCCGTCCTAGCTCGGCTTCGGCGAGCGTCAGCCGCGCAGCATGTGCGTCAGCAACGCCTTCTGCGAGTGCAGGCGATTCTCCGCTTGCTGCACGATCAGGCTGCGCGGTCCGTCGAGCACCTCGTCGGTGACTTCGAGGTTGCGTCGCACCGGCATCGCGTGCATCAGCCGCGCGTCGGCGCCTTGCGCCATCAAACGTTCGTCGACGGCCCAACCTTGTTGGCGCGAGCGTCGGCTGGCGGCGAGCGTCGGGTTCCCGTAGTCCTCGAGCGACTCCCACGAGCGCGCGTACACGACGTGCGAGCCGCGCACGCCTTCGATCAGCGGCAGGCCGGTCTCGAAGCTGCCGCCGCTCGACTTCGCGAGCGTGGAGACTTCCTCGAGCACGTGGGTGTCGAGCTCGTAGCCCTGCGGGTGCGCGACGCGGACGTGCATCCCGGCGCGCACGGCTCCGTGGACGAGCGAATGCACGACCGCGGGCGTCGCCGGCGTCGGCGAGTGCGTCCACACGACCGACAGACGCTTACCGCGCACGTCGCCGAGCGTCTCGCGCAACGTCATCAGGTCCGCGAGCGCCTGCAGCGGGTGCCACAGCGCGCTCTCCATGTTGATCACCGGCACGCGGGCGTGATCGGCCCACGAACGGATCTCGCTGTCCTTGCGGTCCTCTGCCCACGAGCGCCCGGCGGGCTTCGGCCGGATCGCGAGCGCGTTGACGTACGAGGAGAGCACCGCCGCCGCGTCGCGGATGTGCTCGGGCGCGCGTCCATCCATCACCGCGCCTTCGCGGACCTCGAGGTCCCAGAAGTCGCTCGCGGCCGTCAGGTTGATCGTGTTGCCGCCGAGTTGCACCATCGCCGCCTCGAACGAAGCGCGGGTGCGCAAAGACCCGCGGAAGAACAGCAGGCCGACGGTGCGACCGGCGAGCTCCGCGCGCGTGCCCTTGCGCTTCAGGCGCGTGGAGAGCTCGAGCAAGTCGTCGACTTGCTGGGGCGACAGATCGTTCAGACGGATCAGATGCTGGGGGACGCGCTTTTCGGACATGCGCGCCAGCCTAATCCTCGCGGGGGCGGTGTCCATGCGCCCGTGGCGGTCGTCGGACGCGCGCTCGCCTTGACAGGGGGTGGGAGCGCGGCTACATAGGTCGCCCCTCACGCACCCATAGCTCAATTGGATAGAGCATCTGACTACGGATCAGAAGGTTATAGGTTCGAGTCCTATTGGGTGTACCAAGCTCACGCCGACGAGCACGCTGCGCACCGCCGCGAGCCTCGTCGGCGGCCTCTCCGGTGACCGCACCGGAAGCCTCCCCGACCCCGCGCCGACCCCGCCCGTTTCTCCCGACCCCACCATGGGAGCCATCCCCGACACCCTCGCGCAGCGCGCGTGCGATCTCGCCGCCCCCGTCGCGGGCGCGGTGGAGTCGCGCTCGCTCGCGTCGGATCCGGTCGCGGTGGCGGCGCGCGGCGCGGGTTCGGAGCCCAGCCGTCCGGTCGACGCGCGGCTCGCGCGCGACGAGCGCTTCATGCGCATCGCGCTCGACGAAGCGCGCGCCGCGGAACGCTTCGACGAGGTGCCGATCGGCGCGGTCGTGGTGATCGGCGAGCGCGTGATCGCCGCCGCGCACAACCTGACCCGGACACACACCGATCCGACCAACCACGCGGAACTGCTCGCGCTGTCGCGCGCCGCGCGCACGCTCGGCGTCGCTCGCCTGGTCGACGCCGAGGTGTTCACGACGGTCGAGCCGTGCTTCATGTGCGCCGGGGCGCTGCTGCACGCGCGCGTCAAGCGCGTCGTGTGGGCGGTGCGCGACCCGAAGTTCGGCGGCTGCGTCTCGCTGGGCCACGTGCTCAGCGACGAACGCGCCAACCACCGGGCCGAGATCCACGAGGGCGTGTGCGCCGACCAAGCGCGCGAGCTCTTGCAATCGTTCTTTCGCAAGAAGCGCGGGAGCCCCGAAGGCTCCTGATCGCGGAGCACGGCCGTTCGGCCGTGGGTCCGCTTCCATGGAAAGCACCGCTCGCCCCGCGAGCGGCGCGTGGAACCACGCCGTTCGTGAAGCGAGCGGCGCGTGGAACCACGCCGTTCGTGAAGCGAGCGGCGCGTGGAACCACGCCGTTCGTGAAGCGAGCGGCGAGCGGAACCACGTCGTTCGCGAAGCGAACGGCGAGCGGAACCACGTCGTTCGCGAAGCGAACGGCGAGCGGAGAGGTGCCAGAGCGGCTGAATGGGCCGGTTTCGAAAACCGGTGTGCCCTCACGGGTACCAGGGGTTCAAATCCCTTCCTCTCCGCCATTTTTCTCGCCGTTCGGCGTCCGCGCCGGACGGCCCCGCGTTGCGATGGCGACGCGTCTCGATCCGCGACGTTTTCGCCGACGTCGGGCTCGAAACGCGTCTCCCTCCGGCGCATCGTGTGAGCCGCGACGCCGCCGGGCGTCGCCTGTGAACCGCGGCGCCCCTCGGGCGTCGCACGTGGAGAGGTGTCCGAGCGGCCGAAGGAGCACGCTTGGAAAGCGTGTATGTCGGAAACGGCATCGAGGGTTCGAATCCCTCCCTCTCCGCCATTCGCTCCGCTCGTGTCGCTCGCGCCACGTGGGCGTGCGAGCACCGGCGAGCGCCGCCGCGCCGAGCGCGGCGGGCAAGTGGCGACCCGCACGCGAGCATGCGGCGAGCACACCGCGCTTGCTCGCGAGCTGCGAGTCGCGCCCGAGTCGCGCCCTCGCGAGGCCTCGCATGCCGCGCGCGCTCGACGCGCGAAAGGTGTATAAGGAGTCGGCTGGCGCGCGCGAGCGCCCAGCTGTCGAGCCCGGCGGTGGGTCCGGACCCTGTCGATGGGTACGGTTCGAACCGGGTCAGGCCGGGAACGGAGCAGCCCTAAGAGCATGGATTCATGCGATGGACGCCCGGGCCCACCGGCGGGCTCGATCTACTTCCCCTGATTCACTCGGATCCGTCGGTCGTCATCGTCCTCATCGATGTCCTACCTCGTCCTCGCCCGCAAGTACCGCCCGCGAACCTTCGCCGAGGTCTGCGCGCAGGAAGTGGCGGTTCGGACGCTTCAGAACGCGATCCAAGAGGGCCGCATCGGCCACGCGTACCTGCTCTGCGGTCCGCGCGGCACCGGCAAGACGACGACGGCCCGCATCTTCGCGAAGGCGCTGAACTGCGAACGCGGCCCGACGCCTGAGCCGTGCGGCGTCTGCGAGCGCTGCACGTCGACCGACGCGGGCGCGGAGATCGACATCATCGAGATCGACGCCGCGTCCAATCGCGGCATCGACGACGTGCGCATCCTGCGCGACGAAGTCGCCTACGCGCCGCTCAAGGCGCGGTTCAAGGTCTACATCGTCGACGAAGTGCACATGCTGACGACGCAGGCCTTCAACGCGCTCTTGAAGACGCTGGAGGAGCCGCCGAGCCACGTCAAGTTCGTCTTCGCGACCACCGAGGCCGAGAAGGTCCCCGAGACGATTCGCTCGCGCTGTCAGATCCTCAAGCTGACGCTGCTCACCGAGGAGAAGATCGCCGCGCGGCTGACGCACGTGCTCGGCGAAGAGCACATCCAAGTCGCGCCGGGCGTCGTCGAAGAAGTCGCCCAGCTCGCGCGCGGCTCGCTGCGCGACGCGCTGTCGATCACCGATCAACTGCTCGCGCTGTCGGGCTCGAATCCGACGGTCGAGGACGTGCGCCGACTCGCGGGCGCGGGTGGACCGGAGCGCGTCGAGGCGGTGCTCGGCGCGCTGGAGAAGCGCGACAAGGCCGAGGTGCTCGGCGCGCTCGCGCAGGCGGACGGCTCCGAGGCGGTGCTGCTGGACGCGTTGCTCGAGCACTTACGCGGCGCGTTGGTCGCGTTGCACTGCGGCGAGCGCTCGCAGCTCTTCCAGACCGAGGCGTCCGAGCAAGAACGCCGGCTCGCGCGCGCGAAGCGGCTCGGCTCCGAGCGCCTCGAGCTCTGGCTCTTCGAGTTGGTCGGCACGCGCGCGCGGATGCAGGAGCTTCCGACGCACGCGCGACTGCTGCTCGAGCTCACGCTGCTCGATCTCTGCCGCATGGACGCGGCGATGCCGCTCGCGGAGCTGTGCGAGCGACTCGCGGTACTGGAGGAACGGCTCGCGCGCGGCGGTACACCGTCGCCCGCGGTGTCGGGCGCAGCGAGCCCGGCGCGCTCCGCTCCGATGGTCTCGACGCCGGGCGGTCAGACGCCGAGAGGCTCAGCACCTTTGGGGCCGGCGGCCTCGGCGTCCACGCTTGCATCCGCGAGCCCGTCGGTCGCGCCTTCGATCGCGGCTCGTCCGACGCCGTCCCAGCCGCCGGTCGCGGGCTCCAACGCTTCGCGGCCGGGCTCGGCGCCCGCGCCGTCGGTCGCGTCCAAGCCGCCGCCGCTCGCGACGCGCGAGCTGCGTCCTGTCGCGCCACCGCGTGCCGGCACCGTTTCGAACGCGGGCGCGTGGGCGACGTTGGTCGCCGAGCTGCGCGCGGCCGATCCGGCGCTCGGTGAAGCGCTCGGCCGCGCGGGCAAGCTCGTCGACGTCGGTTCGACCAGCGCGCGCGTGCACCTGACCAAGCTGCGCGACGGCGAGCGCGAGCGCTTGATGTCGGATGCGACGCGCGCGGCGTGCGAGCCCGTGCTCACGCGCCTCTTCGGCCGCGCGTTGCGCGTCGTGTTCGAAGACGCGACGCAACGGCCGCCGGGCGAGCGCGACGCGTTCACCCGCTCGGTCGCCGAGCTCTTCGGCGGAAACATCGAGGACAGCGCATGAGCGGATCGTTCGGCGAGCTCGGAAGCCTGCTCAAGCAAGCGCAGGAGATGCAACGCGCGCTCGACAAGGTGCGCGCGGAGATGAAGAACCGCACCGTCGAGGGCAGCGCCGGCGGCGGCGCGGTGCGCGTGCAGGTCTCCGGCGATCGACAGGTCAGCAAGCTCGAGATCTCCGACGAGTTCCTGAAGCACGCGTCGAAAGCCGAGATCGAGGAGATGGTGCTGCTCGCGCTGCGCGACGGCACGACGAAAGCCGCGCGCATGGCGGAGGAAGCGCTCGGCAAGGTCACCGGCGGCATCAACCTCCCCGGGCTCTTCTGACTTGGCGTACCCCGAGCCGCTCGAGCGATTGGTTCAGGCCTTCGAGCGCTTCCCCGGCGTCGGCCGACGCACGGCGGAGCGCCTCGCGTTCCACGTCCTGCGCGACGAGGAAGCGCGCGAGCTCGCGAACGCGATCCAGCACGCGCTCGCGCACACCAAGACGTGTTCGGTGTGCTGCAACGTCGCCGAGACCGATCCGTGCGCGGTGTGTTCCGACGAACAACGCGACGCGCGGACGATCTGCGTCGTCGAGCGTCCTCGCGACGTCGAGGCGCTCGAGCGCGCGAGCGTGTTCCGCGGCCGCTATCACGTCTTGATGGGCGCGTTCAACCCGGCGGAAGGCACCGATCCGCGTCACTTGACGGTCGACCGCCTGCGCGCGCGCGTCGCGTCCCACGGCGCGGACGAGGTCATCCTCGCGACCGATCCGGACGCCGAAGGCGAAGCGACGGCGCAACTCGTGCTCGAAGCGCTCGAAACGCTCGGGAACCAGGCGCCGCGTGTGTCGCGCCTCGCCCGCGGCGTGCCCTCGGGCAGCGCGATCGAGTACTTGCACCGCGGCGTGCTCGAGGACGCGCTCGCGGGCCGACGCGAAGTCAAGCTGCGCACGCGTCCGGGCTGAGTCCAGGGCTCCCAGGGCTCTCGGGCGCGCTCAACCCACCGCGCCATCCGGTCGAAGAAGCCTGCCGTCATGGCACGCTTCGGTTTCGGTCAGGAGATGCGGCAGGCGCAGCGGCAGGAGATGCTGCTGCAGCCGCGCATGCTCCAGGCGATCGAGATCCTGGCGCTGCCGACGCAGGATCTCGACGCGTACCTGCGCAACGCGGCCGAGGAGAACGCCGCGCTCGAGCTCCACGAGCCCTCGCTCGGCGTCGATTTCGGCATCCCGACGCCGCGCGAACGCGTGCGTTCGAAGGACGCGACCGCGCGGCACTCCGCGATGCTCGAGGCGCAGCCGGCGCGCACGCGTTCGGTCGCGGAGCAGGTCGAGGAGGAGCTCGCGACCGCCGACCTCGATCCCGCGACGCTCGCGTGGGTGCGCTGCTTGATCGGCTGTCTCGACTCGGACGGTTTCCTCGCGCCGAACGACGACGAGTTGCTCGCGCTCGCGCGCGATCGCGGGCTTCAAGGCGACGCAAACGACCTCGCGCGCGCGATCGCGGCGCTCCAGCAGCTCGAGCCGCGCGGCGTCGGCGCCCGCAACGCGACCGAGGCGCTGTTGTTGCAGCTCGATCCGAGCGATCCCGACTACCGCGATCTCGCGCGGTTGATCGAGGACTTCCTCGGCGAGCTCGCGAAGAACAAGCTCCCGGCGGTCGCGAAGGCGATGGGGCTCGACGTCGATTCGTTGCGGGAGTTGATCGCGCGCCTCGCGGAGCTCTCCGCGCGGCCGGCGGCCGATCTCGACCGCGCCGCCGCGCCGCCGATCGTGCCCGACGTGCTCGTGCGTGCCGGCGAGAACGGTTGGGAGATCGCGCTCGACGACTCGCGCGCGTCGACGGTGACCCTCGACGAGAGCGTTCGCGAGCTCGCGCGCGATCGCGAGCTCGACCGCAAGCTGCGCGAGCACCTGCGCGGCCAGGTCGAGCGCGCCCGGTGGATCGTCGACGCCGTCAGCCAACGCCGCGCGACGCTCTTGCGGGTCGCGACCGCGGTGTTCCACCACCAACGCCCGTACCTCGACCACGGACCCGGGCACCTGGTGCCGTTGCGAATGACCGACGTCGCCTCCGAGATCGGTCTGCACGTCAGCACGATCAGCCGCGCGGTCGCCGGCAAGTACGCGGAGACGCCGTGGGGGATCGAACCGCTGCGTCGTTTCTTCCAAGCGTCGTCCGGGCACGATCCCGACTCCGCGCGCGACGACGTGCGCGAGACCGTGCGTGCGCTCTTCGCCGCGGAGGATCCGAAGCGACCGCTCTCCGACGACGAGGTCGTCGAGACGCTGCACAAGCGCGGGCTCGAGCTCGCGCGCCGCACGATCACCAAGTACCGCCAGGAGCTCGGGATCCCGAGCTCCTATCGCCGCCGCCGGCACGAATGAGGCCGCGCGGGCCGCTACGATGCGCGGCATGCGCAACGTGCGCCTCCAGATCGCTTACGACGGCTCGCGCTTCCACGGCTGGCAACGCCAAGAGGGGTTCTACAGCGTCCAGGAAGCCTTGGAGGACGCGTACCGCTGCGTCACCGGTGACTCGGTCGTCGTGCACGGCGCGGGGCGCACCGACACCGGCGTGCACGCGTTGCGCCAAGTCGCGCACGCCCACGTCGAGACGCGGCTCGCGGACGATCGTCTACGCCACGCTCTGAACGCGCACCTCGCCGAAGGCGTCGTCGTGCGACGGCTGGAGACGTGTCGCGACGATTTTCACGCGCGCTTCGACGCGCGCGGCAAGCGCTACATGTACGTGATCGCGACCGCGCGCTTCCAGCCGCCGTTCGGCAACAAGCTCTGCCACTGGTGCGAGCAGCCGCTCGATCTCCAGCGCATGCGCGCCGCCGCCGACCTGCTCGTCGGCGAGCACGACTTCTCGGCGCTCGCGAGCTCGGGTTCACCTCGCAGCTCGAACGTCCGGCGCATCCAGAGCGTTCATTTCATCGCGAGGCGCGAGGTGTTCGCGTTCGTCGTCGAAGGCAACGGGTTCCTCTACAACATGGTCCGCACGATCGCGGGCACGCTGATCCAGGTCGGGCGCGGCAGGGTCGAGCCTTGCGAGGTGCGCGAGATCCTGGAGTCGCGCGAACGCAAGAACGCGGGGCCGACCGCGCCGCCCGAAGGGTTGTACCTGGTCTCGGTGTTGTACGACGAACCCGTGTTCGCCGGCCGAGATCGCGGCCCGCGCGGCGTGCCGGGCGTCTTCCAGTACTAGAGGCAGCCCGGGCGAGGTGCCGCGCGCTCGGCCGAACGCGCCGATGTCGAAAAAATCTCGGGAGACGCGCGCGCCCTCGGACGGAACTGCCCGCCGGAACCGGGCTCGCTCCGGCGACGAACCCCTTGACCGATCCGCGCGAGCGACTCAACCTGGACCGTGTTGCCGATGTGCGCTTCGGTTGGCGTGCCCGAAAGGTCGATGCGCTCCGAGCGCGTCTCCGTTCGCACCCTACCGCGACCGATCGGCGCGCGATCCGCTCGACTCCACCGTCGAGCGAATCCAGCTTGCGCGGTGTTCCCGGCCGGCCGGCCGAGCGCTCCGCATCCGGGCTCGCGGCCGCGCGCCGCGAGCGAGATCCAGCCTGCAGAGGAAGGTACTTCATGAAGACCCAGGTCTCGATTCCGCACCACGAGTATCCGTCCAACGTTCGCGACTTCGTCGAGGGCAAGCTCCGCCACCTCGAGAAGTTCTACGACCGCATCGTTTCGCTGCGCGCCAAGCTCGAGCGCGAGACCGAAGCGCATCGCGTCGAGCTCGTCGCCAACGTCGGCCACGGCACGACGCTGGTCGTCGATGGCCGCGGACCGTTGCTCGACACGGCGCTCGAGGAGGCGGTGCACCGCATGAGCTCGGTGCTCGCGCGTCACAAGGAAAAATTGACCGACCGTCACCGCCGTCGCAACGGCGATCGCTAGTCGCCTGCGAACCCCAACGTACGGCGCGGGCCGCGGAGGATCGCCTCCGCGGCCCGCGCGCGTCGCTCCGGGCGCTCGGTCGAGGCTCGCTTGTGGTAGTCTCCCCGCCGTGCGAACCGCCGCGGTGGCGACGCGCGGATCTCGGCGATGAACTTCTGGAAGCATTTCAAGGCGAAGTCCTGCTCGATCGGGCTCGAGGCGCTGGACAAGGAACTGGTCCTGGCCGAGATCGTCGCACGGATGATCGAAGGGGATGCGATCGACCCCAAGTTCGAGCGCGACGCGCTCGCCGCGCTGATCGCGCGCGAGTCTCAGGCGTCGACCGGCATCGGCATGAACGTCGCGATCCCGCACGTTCAGATCGCCGGCCTGGAGCAAGCGGTGACGACGCTCTGCGTGCACCCCGGCGGCGTCAAGTGGGGCGCGATCGACGGCGAGCCCGTCCACCTCTTCTTCGCGGTGCTGCGGCCCGACAGGGCCACGGCGGCGCACGATCCGGCGAAGCACCTCGAGATGATGCGTTGGATCGCGCGGTTGGGACGATCTCCGGATTTCCGTCGGTTCGCGATCGCCGCGAAGACGAAGAGCGAGCTCGTCGACCTGCTGAAAGAGATGGCGCACGTCTGAGCTCTCGTGCCGAAGGTCCAACGAAGCGTCCGCGTCGTCAACGCGGCCGGCCTGCACGCTAGGCCCTGCCACCAGCTCGCCTCGGCGGCCCTCGCCGGCCGGAGCGAAGTGCGTGTGCGTTGCGAGGATCGGGAAGCCGACTGCAAGAGCATCCTCGACTTGATGACCCTCGCCGCGCCCCAGGGCTCGGTCCTGGAGTTCAGCGTCGAGGGCGCCGATGCGGAGGCGGTCGCGGAACGACTTTCCCAGGTGGTCGCCTCCGGGTTCGGCGAACCCGCCTGACTCTCCCGCAAACGCCACGTCCCGCTAAACCCCGGAGCCCTTTCGCTCCGAAACGTGTGCGGCTTCCCGGGTCTTCCGTGACCGCGGGATACGGCAGCGACGTGGCGTTCCCACGGCACTGCCGCCGTTACGCGTCCCCAGCGGGGGTTCAAGAGTGTTCCGTCGAGGCAAGAGCATCGTGGGCTTGGACCTGGGCAGCCAGGTGGTCAAGGCAGTCGAGATCACTCTCGAAGGCCCCGAGCCGGTGATCACCGGCTTCGCGCGCGTCGAGATCCCCCCGGGCGGAGATCGCGGCGCCGCGATCGCAGAGGCGTTCAAGAAGGGACGCTTCCGCTCGAAGAACGTCGTCACGTCGGTCAGCGGCCAGTCGGTGGTCGTCCGCTACGTGTCGATGCCGCGGATGTCGGAGAACGAGCTCCGCCAAGCGATCCGCATCGAGGCGGACCGCTACGTGCCGTTCGAACTCGACGAGGTCAAGCTCGACTGCCAGCCGCTCTCGCGTCGGCCGCAGAAAGGCACCGAGACCGACCCGAACGACAAGGAGCAGATGTCGGTGCTGCTCGTCGCGTGTCGCTTGCAGACACTCGAAGAACAGGTCAAGGCGGTGCTCGGGCAAGGGCTCGCGCCGCAGGCGGTCGACGTCGACGTCTTCGCGCTCGCGAATGCTTGGGAGCTCTGCGGATTGCCCGAAGAGGCCAAGGAAGGCGAGCAGGAGAAGGGCGTCGCGCTGATCGACGTCGGTCACGTGCGCACGTCGATCAACGTGCTCTGCGGCGGCGAGACCTGCTTCAGCCGCGAGATCGGCATCGGCGGGCACGACATGACCCAAGCGGTCGCTCGGCGGCTCGGCATCGAGCTTCACGAGGCCGAGAACCTGAAGCGCAACCCGGGCGAGCAGGAAGCCGAACTCCAGCGCGCGATCGCGCCGGTGCTCGAGGACCTAACCAGCGAGATCACTCTGTCGCTCGACTTCGTGGAGCACCACGAAGGTCTGCGCGTCGAGGAGATCTTGCTCTCGGGCGGCGGGATCCTCGCCCCGGGTGCGATCACCTACATCGAACAAGCCACGGCCCGCACGGCGCGTGCCTGGAACCCCATCGAAGGTCTGCGCATCGCCGTCGATCGTGTGGACGTCGAAGAGCTGGAGGCGTGGACCTCGTCCCTCGCCGTCGCCGTCGGCCTTGCCTCGCGAGTGCGTGCCGCATGATCCGCATCAACCTGCTCCCCGACGAGTACCGGAAGAAGAGCCGTACTCCGCTGAAGCTGATGTTGGCCGTGACGGGTCTCGTCGCGGCCAATGGCCTGGCGCTCGCCTGGCTCGCCTTCCTGCACTTCGGCGTGATGGCCGAGATCGACAGCGAGAAAACCGTCATGCAGACCGAGTCCGAGGGCTTGGCCGCGCAGATCAAGTATCACAAGTCGCTCGAGCAGGAGAAGAAGATCTACTCGCTGCGCGAGCAGGCGCTCGCCGACGTCACGTCGAACCGCATCTCGTGGACGCGCAAGGTCGACGAGCTGATCGACGTCGTCAACAAGGGCGTGCAAGGCGATCGCCACATGGTCTGGTTCGACGACCTGATCGTGCAGCAGACCTCGGACGCGCGCGCGAAGTCCTACGGCTCGGTGCGAGCGGGCGGTCACTCCGGTTCCGAGCGCTTCGACCAGATCGCGAACTTCCTCGAGGACATCGAGCAGTCGAGCTTCATCTCGGACTTCCTGCCGCCCGCGCCGCCTGAAGGCACGCAGCAGCAGACCGACAAGGAGCTGCAGCCGGCGATCGTTTGGGGCTTCCCGCTCCAACTCAACCTGAAGAGCCCCGAGGAGCGTAGCGGCAAGCCGGCGCTCGAGGATCCGAAGGCCAAGCCCGCGGCGCCCAACACCAACGCGAAGTCGACCGCCGAGGCGAAGGCGTCGGCCGAGGAGAAGAAGCAGTGAAAGAGAAGAAGACTTTCCGGCTCGTCCTCGCGACGGGCCTCGGAGCCGGCGCGCTGCTCGGCTTCCTCATCTGGAGCGGCTACGACACGATCGCGGCCTCGCGCGAAGAGGTCGAAGGCCTGCGGCAGTCGATCGATTCGTCGCGCAAGCTCCTCGCGTTGACCGGTCAGCTCGAGCGCGACGTCATCGTGCTCCGCGAGACCGAGCAGCTGATCAAGGAGATCCTGCCGGACGAGCAGGACCTCAACAACTTCGTGCGCGACCTGCGCGCCTTCGAGGAAGAGTCCGGCGTGCACATCACCGGCCTCAAGAAGAAGGCCGAGAACGCGTCGCGCAAGCAGAAGAAGGACGCCACCGACTTCGAGAAGGCGACCTACCAGCTCACGATCGAGGCCGACGCGTTCCAGTGGCTCGCGTTCATGAGCCGCGTCGAGAGCCACTCGCGCTTCATGAGCGTGCCGAGCTTCAAGCTCTCCGCCGCGCCGCGTCGCCAAGTCGAGGATGGCGACCAGCCGTACGCGCACAAGATCCAGATGGACATCGAGACCTACGTGTACGCGCCGCAGGGCGACGCCGCGGCGGTCAAGATCGACGGCTACACGCGCAAGCGCGAGCTGCTGCTCGGCGAGATCGCGCGCCACCGCGCGGTGCTCGCGATCCCGACGTTCACGTACCGCGGCCAGCACGGCCGACGCGATCCGTGGGTCGATCCGCGCGTGTCGGCGGACATCGACATCGGCGAAGGCCTGACGGTCGAGGAGCAGATCCAGATCGTCTCCGAGCTCTCGGCGCGCTGCGAGGGCGTCTCGGAGGTCTTCGAGTCGTGGAAGGTCGCGCCGAACGAGCTCGAGAAGAAGCTCAAGCGCGCGGAGCTCGAGACGACGCTCGCCGTCCTCGAGGAAGACGTCCGTCGCACGGTCGACGGCGGCCAGATCACGTTCACCGTCTCTCGCAACGAGCTCGAGCACCGCATCGCGGTCGACCTGACCGTGATCCGCGAAGTCATCACCAAGAAGGAAGATGGCCGCGGCGCGAACATCGACGAGCTCACCGCGCTCATCGACACGATGCGCAGTCACATGGACGCCGGCGAGTATCCGCTCGCGCTGGCTGCGTTCGCGAACGTCGAGCCTCGGCTCGGTCCGGCGGAGCTCGATCCCGCGCGTCGAGAAGTGTGCGCGACTCTGCGCGACATCGCGCGCAGCGCGAAGACCGCGACCGACTTCGCGGCGCTCGAGCTCGACGTCGGCGGGATCATCATGATGGACGATCGTCCGCCCGTCATCTTGCTAAACGGCCGTCCTCTGACCGAAGGCGATCTGGTCGATCAGGACCTGATCATCAAGTCGATCAAACAGGACGAAGTCGAGTTCATCTTCAGGGGTGTCATCTTGGTGCGTCGATTCTGAGAGGGTCGCCGCAGCAATGTCCGTCGAGCCCGAGCAATCGGGACATAGGAGTGGTTTCGTGATGAAGAAGTTCGTTTGGACGGCGCTCGCGATCCTGTGCCTCGGCACAGCCGCGCTCGCTCAAGGCAACAAGGACGCACGCGTTTCGCCGCGCGTGGTCGACGTCAATCTGGAGGAGTTCGTCAATTACCTCCGAGAGCAATCGGGCACGAACATCGTCGTGTTCCAGGGCGGCTCCGAGAAGGTGTCCGTCGAGCTCACCGACGTTCCGTGGCGTGACGCCCTGGAAGTCGCGGCCGAGAAGGCGGGCTGCATCGTCGAAGAGCGTCAGGGCGGCATCCTCGCGGTGACCAAGCCCGAGCGCTTCACGATGATCACGACCGCGCCGAAGGACATCCGCGAGGTGATCTCGATGATCGCCTTGGTGTCCAAGGCGAACATCGTCGTCGCGCCGGAAGTCGAAGGCACGATCTCGCTGTCGCTGAACGGCGTGCCCTGGCGCGACGCGCTCGACGTCACGTGCAAGACGCGCGGGTACGTCGTGGTCGAGGAGAACCGCGGCATCCTGCGCGTGGTCGATCCGAAGTCGCTGCAATCGCAGATGGAGACGAAGAGCTACCAACTGCGCTACCTGCGCCCGAAGAGCATCTACCAGCCGAACATCAAGTCCGACTTCCTGCGGCCGATCCCGACCCAACAAATGGGCGGGCAGGGCAAGCAGGACGCGGCGGCGACGTTCACCGTGTTGAAGGCGCTGCAGAAGGCGCTCTCGACAGGCGGTCAGATGGACTACATCGAGTCGCAGAACGTGATCATCGTCCGTGACACCGCCCAGGTGCACAATCAGATCGAAGCGATCGTCGCGCGCCTCGACGTCGAGCCCGCGCAGGTCTACGTCGACGTGAAGTTCGTGACGACGCAGAACAACAAGTTGCTCGATCTCGGCGTCGACTACGGCGACACCGGCCCGACCGCGACGATGAGCCTCGGCGCGATCCCGATCACGCTGCCGTTCAATCTCGGCAGCGGCGGGTGGGAAGACTCGATCATCGCCAACGACTCCGGCATCGGCCCGTTCTCGGATCCGCTGCTCAACTCGTCGAGCACGACCGTGATGCCTGCGACGGTGTTCGGCGAGTTGAACTTCACGGGCGTGCAAGCGACCCTGCGTCTCTTGCAGCAAGACACGAAGAGCGAAGTCGTCCAAGCGCCGAAGCTCAACGTGCTCGACGGCACGCCCGCGACGATCTTCGTCGGCGAGACGATCCGTTACGCCGAGGCGAAGTCCGAGCAAGGCCAAGCCGGCGGTCTGCAGTTGTCGCTCGCCGAGGCCGGCGGTTCGCCCGTCGAGGTCGGCTTCCAACTCCTGATCGTCCCGCACGTCGTGCCCGGCACGAACACGCTGGCGCTCGACGTCATTCCGAAGGAGACGTCGCTCTCGGGCACGGGCTCGTCCGCGCTCGCTCCGGCGGGCTTCGACGTGTTCACGATCGGCGCATCGGGCCTCGAAGGCTCGATCGCGTTGCCGCGCACGCGCAGCTCGACGATCGTCACCTCGATGATGGTGCAGAGCGGCCAGACGATGGTGATCGGCGGTCTGACGACCGAGTCCGACACCAAGACGGAGTCGCGCGTGCCGGGCTTCGCGTCGATTCCGTTGATCGGCGAGCTCTTCAAGTACGAGAAGACCGACCGTCAACGGCGTTCGCTGCTCGTCTTCCTGACGCCGACGATCATGCACACGAGCGCGGACGCCGAGTCCGTGCTCCAGCGCGAACTCCTGCGCCGCAAGACGCGCCTGAAGGACGAGATCAAGGCGATGGTGTCGCCCGCGACTCAAGCCGCGATCGACGCCCAGAAGGCCAAGTGACCTGACTCGAACGGGCCACCCCTAACCGCCCCCGCGCAGGCCGATCGGCCTGCGCGGGGGCGGTGCTGTTGGGGGGAAAGCCCGGCGGTGGGGGATTTATGCGCTTTCGTTGTCGACTCGACCCACCCGATGAGGGAGCATGCCGAACAGGTAGGAGTGCTCGCGTCCCGCTGGGAGTGCGAGCCCCGCACCCGGATCTCGTCATCCGGAACCGTCGTGCCCCGATTTCGGGGCGTGTCCTCCGCGGCGAGTCACAATTCGAACACCCTTCCCCCGGCGCATCGACCGCGCGCCGCGCGCCACCCCGTCGGTTCTCCGACGCTCGGCCCGCGAATCTCGCGCGATGCGAGCCTCCGCTTCTTGAACCCTGAGCCAGCGGCCCAGGACCCCCGCACCCCCTCGGACGTTCTCGTCCTGGAGCGCGCGGGAACACGGAGTGGACTCGCAGAGCCCGTGCGCCCCGGATGCTCGTCGCGTTCCTGCCCAGCAGATCGCCGCGACGTCGTCCGCGTGCTCTCTACAACTCCGATCACTTCCATCATGGTGGACCAGTTCCCCACGGGCCCCGACGCGGGCTCGAATTTCGAAGCCGCTCCCGGCTTCCGCGCCGCGAATGCTCGCGGCCTTCCGTTCTCCTCCAAATCCTCCGAAGCCTCCGCGGGCTCCCTCTCGGGCGGCAGGCCTGAGCGTGCGGCATCCGATGCCGCGGCTCACGGCGACGCCGAGTTCGGAGCGACTGCGCCGACCGACGCCTCCAATGCGGGTGCCGACGCTGCCGCCGAATCCACCGGGCCCGCCGAGAGTGGCGAAAGCGGCGACGGCCCCGAAAGCGGCGATGGCGCCGCAAGCGCCGAAGGTAACGACCGCCGCCGCCGTCGTCGTCGTGGCCGCCGCGGCCGCGGTCGCCGTGGCGATGCCGCAACCGCCGAGGCGCCGGGCGCCGAAGACGCGCTCGCGGACCCGTCCGACTCGCCGAGCTCTCGCGACCGTGCCGAGCCGTCCGGGCTCGCGGACGCTGACGACGCCCCGGTCGAGCCGCCGCTCGCCGAAGACGATCTCCCGCCGCTCGACGTCGCCAAATCGGGCCCAGACACGACCGGCGGCACGAGCGACGGCACGCGCCGTCGTCGCCGTCGTCGCCGCGGACGCGGTGGCCGCTCCGGCGAAGCGCGCACGGACGCAGCCGATGCCGAGCCGAGCTCGCGCGACGAGCGCTCGACCGCGCCCTCGCGCGCGGTGACACCGCCGTTCTCGGACGACGATGACGAGTTCGCGCCGCCCGTGGACGTCGCGGATTCGGCGAGCGATGCCGACGCAGGCGACCGCGCCGCGGATGGCGGGCTCTTCCCGCTCGATCCGAACCTCGCGCCCGATTCGCTGGCGCGCGATGGCAGCCGCCGTCGTCGTCGCCGTCGTCGCCGCGGTCGTGGCCGCGACGGGGAAGCCGGCGAGCCCGAGGCTCTGCGCGATCCGTCGGCTCCGCCGGCCCCGCGCTCCCGTACCGAGGCCGTCGCGCCGCGTGACGCGGACTCCGAGGAAGATTCGGCCGATGGCGGAGACGCCGGGTCCGACGGATCGAGCTCCCCCGCGGGAGCGAGCGCCGCGGGCTCCGCGCGCGCCGGAGACGAAGGCGAAGGCCGCGATCGTCGCCGTCGTCGTCGCGGCCGCCGCGGCGGCAAGCGCAAGCGCGGCGACACTGCCGGTCCGGTCGGCGTCGAGATCATCCCGGGCGAGGACGACGAGTTCCAAGCTCCGGCGCTCGCGGACGAGCTGCCCGAGCTGCCCGACGAAGCCCATCTGCTCGCGCCCGCCGAACCGAAGCGCGGTCGCGGCGAGCGTGCGCGCCGCGGCGAACGTGAGC
>JACRIN010000037.1 GCA_016220085.1 Planctomycetota bacterium | reverse complement strand
TCGCCGACGTCGCGCTCGCACGGGCCGACCTCGCCGAGGTCGAGCTCGACGCGCCGGCGCGCGCGAGCTACGTCGGCGAGGTCGTCCTGCTGCGCGTCGAGTTCGCGGTCGACGAAGCGCTGACGCAGCCGGGCTGGCCGCAGCTTTTCGCGCAGCCGCTCGACGTGCCGGTGCAACTCGACGCCGCGTGGCTCGACGCCCCGCCGTTCGGTCGCGCGCTGGCGGAGGCGGTGCTGGAGTCCACGAACTCGGCGAGCTTCGCGACCGCGCACGGTCTCTCGCGCGCGCTACGCCTCGGCGAGGAAACGCGCGGCGCCCGGCGGTTCCAACGCTTCGCGTACTCGCGCTCGGTCGTCGCGGAACGCGCCGGTCGCTTCGAGCTCGAAGCGCCGCGCCTGCGCTTCGCGACCGCTGCGCGCGTCGAGCGCGACGTGTTCGACTCCGACGTCGCGGTCGACACGCGCTTCGTCGGCGTCGACGGCTCGCCGCGTCAGTTCGAGGTCCGCGCGCTGCCCGAGGCAGGGCGTCCCGCTGGGTTCGACGGCGCGATCGGACGTTTCGAGCTCCGCGCCGAGTTCGCGCCACGCGAGCTCCGAGTCGGCGAGCCGCTCGCGCTGACGCTCTTCGTGTCCGGCACGGGCGACCTCGCTTCGCTCGCGGCGCCGCGTATCGCCGATTCGAGCGCGTGGCACCTGCTCGGCGTGCTCGAGGAGACGACCGGCACGACCCGCGCGTATCGCTACGAGCTGCGTGCGCTCACCGCCGGCGAGTCGCCCGGGCCGCGCGTCGAGTTCGCGTACTTCGACCCCGATGTTGCGAGCTACCGAACGCTCGCTAGCCCGAGCTTCACCGTGCGCGTCGCCGAGCGAGCGACGAGCGAGTCGGGCACGGTCGGCGAGCCGGTTCCCGAGCGGCGTGCGCTGTGGCTCGTCGGGCTCGCCGTCGTGTCGGTCGCGCTCGTGATCGTGATCGTGATCGTGCGACGCGGCGGTGCGCGCGGGCGACGCGGCGAACGCGCGGCGCGCGAGCACGCAGCGCTCGCGACGCTCGAGCGCGGGCTCGCGCGCCCCGCCGCGGACGTCGAGGCCGAATGGACCGCGTTCCTCGCCGCCGTGCTCGGCGTCGCTTCGAACGCGGTCAGCTCGCACGACCTCGCCGATCGACTCGCGCGCGCCGGCGCGCCGCCGGAACTCGCCGAACGCGCGGCGCGAACGCTCGGCGACTTCGTCGGAGCCCGCTTCGGCGGCGCGGCGCCGCGGACGACGCACCAGGAGCTCGTCGCGCTCGCGAGCGAGCTCCAGAGCGAGCTCTCCCGCCCCCCGCCCGGCTGAACGACCCGCGTCAGTCCGAACCGAGCGCGCCGAGGCCCGGCTGCCACTGAATCGTCATGCGATCCTCGTTCGCGCGCGCGGCGAGCGCGAGTTCCCGCATCGTCGCCCCGTCCGCGCAGAACACCGCGGGCACGACCAGCACGTTCTTGCGACCGGCGGCGAAGAGCTCGTCGAGCATCGGCGCGAGCCCCTGCGGCCCGTCGGCGTGCGCGACGCGCAACCGATGGAAGCGGCTCTTCTTCGCGAGCGGATCGTCCTTCTCCAGTTCGCGCCACGCGTCGACCTGCTCGCCGACGAGTCCGGACGGCAACACGATCACCGTGGTTCCGCCGAACGGTCCCGGGCAGCGCGGCAACGGCCGGCCCGCCGCGAAATCGGAAGCGCGCACCGGCGTGTCGAGCTCGGTCGCCGAGCCGTCGGTAGGAGCCGCAGCGAGCACCGCGACCATTTCGCCGGCATCGCGGCGTTGACGCACGGTCCAGCGGCGAGCCCACGCGCGCTCGCGCGGACTCTTCGCGACGATGAAACGCCGAGCGGCGTCGGCCTTCGGTTCGAGAACCGCGACGCCGAGCGCGCGGCGCACCGCGTTCTCGCGCGCGAGGTCGCCGAGCCAAGGATCCCGCTCGACGCTCGCGAGCTCGTTCGCGAAACCGATCGCGGTGTACTCGGCGAGTTCGCCGCGCCACCACTCCTCGTCGCCCGCCGACGCGTAGAGCGCGAGCGACTTCGCCGCGCGTTCGGCGTCGCCGAAGAGCTCCGGCAGCGGCAGCGGGAAGTCCTTGATCTTGGCGAAGCGACGCGGCGCGAACGCCAACGTGCGGAGGTCGAGCTGTTCCGACAGCAATGCCGTCGCCGCGGCGACCGTCGCGCCGGTGCCCTCGCCCGCGAGCACGACGCGCGCCGGATCGATCGGTTGGTTGCGCAGCAAGTAGCCGCTGAGCCGCTCGAACCCCTCGCGCAGCGCGAAGACGTCCTCGGAGAACGAGTCCGGCCAGAACCAGCGCCCGCCTTCGATCAGATCCTCCTGCGTCTCGCGATACGGCGGCTCGACCACCGCGATCGCCGCGGCGTCGCCGAGACGTTCCTTCCACTCCGCGAGCGTCTCGCGCGCCGACAAACCGTCGTCACCGAGCCACACGAGCAACGGCAACGGCGCCGTCGCGCCCTTCGGGACGTAGAGGCGATACGCGAGCTCGCGGCCGATGCCGACCGCGTACGCGCCGTCGTCGATGTCCTTGGCTCGCGCCTCCGCGAGGACGACGAAGTCCGCGCGCGGCGCGCCCCCAATGCCATCGGCGCCGTCGGTCGACGGGTTGTTCGAGGGATCGATCGCGACTGTCAGCACCTTCGCGTCGGGCTTGCGCAGCAGGAGTTGGCGCACGGTGCCGTCCCAGTACTCGCTGTGGAAGCCGCCGTTGACGTGCAGCACCAACGAGCCGGGGTGCGCGGCGAGCGCGAGCGCGCACGACTCGCCCATCGAGTTGTCCCAGAGCGACTGCGTGTCGTCGAGGCGCGGATCGTCCGGAGCGGGCTGGGCGCCCGACATGCCTCCCATCATCGCCAGGTGGCCGCGGATCGCGTTGTCGACGCGGCGCCAGTACTCCGGGCGATGCGGGAAGAGTTCGGCGGGCGCGAGGCGACGCTCCTCGGGCGCGAGCTTCTCCAGCGCGGCGAGACCTTCGCTCGCGAGCCGCGCGCGCAACGGCGCGGGGAAATTCGATGCAACCACCGGCGCGTGGATCGCCTTCGCGTGCTCGATCAGCGGGCGATAGCCCGTGCGGTAGTTCGACCACGGTCGAGCCTTCGCGAGGAAGCCCGCTTCGTCGAGCGTGCCCGCGAGGTACGCGTCGAGCGTCGGCTGCACGTCGCGCTCGAACATCTCCATCGCGAGCACGACGCGGCCCGGTCGGCGCGCGGCGAGCGCTTGGAACGTCGCGGCCTCGAAGCGGTGCGTCGTCTCGTCGAGGTGCGTTTCGCCGAGGAACACCGCGTCGGCGGTCGCGAGCCGGTCGAACAGCTCGTCGAGCTCGACCTCCTCGCCGGTGCGGCCGTCGCGCACGGAGACCGCCGCGGCGAGCGCCGGCGCGGCCCAGCGCGGAGCAGGCGGTTCGTCGGTGCGAGTGAAGCCGCGCGAGGTCGCGCAGGCGGTGACGACGGCGATCGACAGGACGGAGCAGAGCGTGGTTCTGTGCATGGCGTGGCCGCCATCATGCGAACCGCCGCGCAGGAACGCACGTCCGCCCTTCGCCGTGGGCCGGCGATCGGGCGGTCAGCTCATCGGGAAGTGACGGATCGCGTGCAACTGCTTCTTGAGCTCGGGCCGGAAGTCCGGGTGCGAGATCGCGATCAGGGCTTCGCCGCGCTCGCGCAACGTCCGACCGTGCAGGTTGACCGCGCCGTACTCCGTCACGACCCAGTGCACGTGGCCGCGCGTGGTGACGACGCCGGCGCCGGGGAGCAGCTCGTGCGTGATGCGCGAGAGCTTCCCGTCGTTGGCGGTCGCGGGCAGCGCGAGGATCGGCTTGCCGCCGCGCGACAGCGCCGCGCCGCGGATGAAGTCCATCTGTCCGCCGATGCCCGAGTAGATGCGGTGTCCGATCGAGTCCGCGCAGACCTGGCCCGTCAAGTCGATCTGCAACGCGGAGTTGATCGCGACGACGCGGTCGTTCTTGCGAATCAACGCGGTGTCGTTGGTGCGATCGCAGCCGTGGAATTCGACCAGCGGATTGTCGTCGATGAAGTCGAAGAGCTTGCGCGTGCCCATCACGAAGCTCGTGACGATACGCCCGGGGTGAACGGCCTTGTAGCGGTTGGTCACCGCGCCGGTCGCGACCAGATCGACGAGGCCGTCGGAGAACATCTCGGTGTGGATGCCGAGATCGCGCTTGTTGCCGAGGCGCGCGAGCACCGCGTCGGGAATCGCTCCGATGCCGAGTTGCAGGCACGAGCGGTCCTCGATCAGCTCGGCGACGATCTCTCCGATGCGCGATTCGACCGCTGATTGCGGCGCGGGAGGCGCTTCGAAGATCGGGCGATCGATGTGGTCGAAGGCGGTCAGCTTGTCGACCGGCACCGACGTGTTGCCGTGCGTGCGCGGCATCCGATCGTTGATCTCGGCGAGCAGCAACGGCGCGACATCCGCGGCCGCGCGCGCCGCGTCGACCGACGTGCCGAGCGTGCAGTAGCCGTGGCGGTCGGGAGGCGAGAGCTGCATCAACAGCGCGTCGATGCGGATGCGCCCCGACGTGATCAGGCCCGGGATGTCCGACAGGAACACCGGCACGAAGTCCGCGCGGCCTTCGTTGACCGCGGCGCGCGCCGGCGGCCCGACGAAGAGCGAGATCGAGAGCAGCTTGCCCGCCTGGTCCGGCGCGACGAACGAGCCGCAGCTCGCCGTGTGCAGGTGGTAGATGCGCACGTTCTCGAGGTCCTTGCGGGCCGAGAGCGCGTCGAGCAAACCGGACGGCGTCGCGCAGGCGCCGTGCAGAAAGAGGTTCATGCCGCTCTTGACGTGAGCGACGACGTCCGCGGCGGAAACGGCGCGGCGGGTCCAATCGGGGGTGGCTGTCTGCAACATGGTAGGGGCTCGGTGAGCGGCGCCTGGAGATACCGCGCGCCGTGCGCTTCGGCCAGCGCAATCCGCGCCGTCTCGAAGGCGCGCGCGTCGACGACGATTCCAGCGGATCGCGGCCGGCGGAACCATGCGGAGATCGGCGGGTCGAGCGCGGAATGAACGCCACCCGCGCGGGCGCGTGCCTCCTTCGTTCGACGCGCCGTCGCTCTTCGACGTATTGGGATGCGACGAGCTCGGCGTCGGTCGGTCCCCGCGCACGCGACGTGCCGCGACGAGCGAGCTCGGCCGCTCCGCACGCGCGCTCGTCGGCTCGCGCACTCGTCGGCTGCGCGCGGCGTCGGCTGCGCGCGGCGTCGGCTCGCGCGCGGCGTCGGCTCGCGCGCGGCGTCCGAGAGCACACCGACTCACCCACCGCGAAACGCACCGGCGAGCGCGCCGCGGCCGATGCGCGATCGGGTCGACGCCGCGCGTCACGCGGGAGCGAGCGCGCGCCACACCCAGCGCAGCTTCGCCGGCGCGGAGCGCGGGTTCGCTCGCCGTTCTTCGGCGGACGCGCGCACGACCTCGTCGTTGACCTCCGACCACACGCCGTCGCGCACGCCCGCGGCGAACGCGTGCTTGACGCGGCGATCCTCGCCGGAATGGAACGTCAAGATCGCCGCGCGGCCGCCGGGCCTCACGCAAGCGGGCAGTTGGCGCAGCAGCGCGTCGAGCGCGCCGAACTCGTCGTTGACCTGGATGCGCAACGCTTGGAACACGCGACGAATGCTCGCGGTCGCTTCCTCCTCGTCGAGGCGCGGCGGCAGCGCGCGACGCACCTCATCGACGAGCGCGCGCGTCGTCGTGAGCTCGTGATTGTGGAGCCAGAGCGCGCTCGCGAGCCGCTCGGCGTGCGGTTCGTCGGCGTGCTCGATCAAGGCGCGCTCGAGCTCCTCGCGGGTCGTGCGCGCGAGCCACTCCGCCGCGGAGAGCCCCTTGCCCGGATGCATCCGCATGTCGAGCGGACCGTCGGCCTTGAACGTGAAGCCGCGCGACGGATCGTCGATCTGCATCGACGAGACGCCGAGATCCGCGAACACGAAGTCGGCTCCGTCGCTCCAACCGAGGCCGAACACCGCCGCGCCGAGCCCCGCGAAGTTCGTGCGCCGCACGACCAGCGCGTCGGGACCGAAGCCGAGCGCGCGGAGCCGCGCTTCGGTCTTCTCGAGCTCGAGCGGATCGACGTCGAGCCCGAGTAGCGTGCCGTTCGGCGCGAGCCGCTCCAGGAAACGCCGCGCGTGGCCGCCGTAACCGAGCGTGCAGTCGACGCCGCGCTCACCCGCGCTCGGCGCGAGCACCGCGAGCACCTCCTCGACGAGGATCGGCACGTGCTGGCCCGCCGGGGTCATGCCGCGCTCGCGCACGTGCTCGACGAGCTCGGGATACTTCTCCGGCGCGAGCTCCTTGTACTTCTGCTCGAAGCGCCGCGGATGCGTGCCGGGGTAGCGCGGACGGCGGGGCGGCTTCGGTTCCGGGTCGGTCATCGCACGATCATCCGCTCGGCGAGCTCGCGGCGCAAAGCACCAAGCCCCGCGGCGCAAATCGTCGGGCTCGCGGCGTCGAGCACTGGGCTCGAGGCTCGGAGCGCCGGGCGCGGGAGACGGACGCGCGGCCAAGACTCGCGGCTCGCCGCGTCCGAGCGCTGCCGCCTCGCGAGCCCCGCGCCGCCGAATTTGGACGTTCGACGGCCCGCGGAACGCTCGTACGCAGCTTTCGCGGCTCCGGCGGCGGGTCGGTCCACTCCCTCCTAGTGCCGCCGGACCTCCGCCGCGAGCGCCGGCACGACGCGATCGACCAACAGGTCGACGCCGCGTTGGTTGAAATGGCACGCATCCTCGTAGAGGTCTTCGGCGACCTCGTGGAAGACATCGGTCGCGTCGACGAACGTCGCGCCGCGGGCGACGAGCTCCCGGCTCGCCTCGCGAACCAGCGGGTAGCCGAGCCGGATCGCCTCGCTCCAAGCCCGCAGCGCGCGCCCGCGCTCGCGCTCGCCGGCGGTCAGCGGCTTGGAGCCCTCGTCGAGCAGCGTCGGCTGCAGCACGTGCACGAACGCGATCGACTGCTCGCGGCAGATGGCGCGCAGCGCGTCGGATCCGAAGCGCCACGCGCGGACGCACGCCCGCAGGCGCGCGAGCACGTCCTGCTCGACGGGGAGCCCGCGGACGTGTCGCGCGGCGTCGCTCGACGCGACCGCGGCGGAGAATCGAGCCTGCGCATCGTTCGCGTCGGCGCGCGCGCCATCGATGCGCGTCCACACGCGGCGCGCGAGCACGGCGCTTTCGAGCGCGGAACCCGCGAGCGCGTCGTCGCAGAGCTCCAGCACGCGCGCCCGGGCTTCGCGAACCGCGACCAACGCGTCGAAACACGCAGGCTCGCGCAACGGATCGCCGTTCAGGCGCAGCCATTCGGCGGCCCACGGGAACGCCGGAGACACGCCGTCGGTCGCGTTCTGGTTGGCGACCGCGAGCTCGTTGAAGCCGTCGACCAGAATCACCGCGTCGGGCTCACACCCGAGGCCGAGCAGGTAGTTGAGGAGGTTGAGTGACTGAGGTTGCTTGTAGGCGCCGACTCCGTGGCTCCACACGCGGATCGTCCGTCCCGCGAACAGCGGATCGCTCGCGAGCAGTCGCTCGAGGCGCGCGCCGCCCGAAATGCCGAACGCCGACGCGACCGAGCCGCCGAGCACGACGACGTCGTAGTTCGCCTGAGCCGCGGGTGACGCGAAGTACGCGAGCTCCCTCTCCAGCCGCGTGCCGACGCGCGTGAACTCGAAGCCGCAGTTCGGATGGGCGGAGAGCGATGGCCCGGAGTCCGAAGTCGTCCGCGCGCCGCGTCCGTCGGTCTCCGGCGCCACCTCGAGGAAGCCCGAACGAACCGCCGCGATCCGATGTCGCGTCACCTCCGGGTCGAACGGCGCTCCGCGCGAGCGCGCGAGCAACCTCGCGCCGACTTCGACCGCAAGCAACGCCCCGAGCAGCGAGAGCACCGCGAGCGCCGCTCGCCGGGGCGCGGCGCGGCGAACGAAGCCGCCCCCCCCCCCAAACACACCAGGTGACGCCGTGTTCACACTTCCAGTGTGCAACCGACCCCGCGAGGCGTCCACGCCTCCTTGGAGACGCTGAGCGAACCCCTGGACTGCCCGCCGCCCGCGCACGGTCGACGTCGCGCGCCGCGAGCACGTCGAGGTCTCGTGCCCCGCGGCCGACGCGCTCGACTTGGAAGTTCGTGCCGGTCTGCCCCCTTTCGCCGTGGGTGATTCTTCGCCCTCGTCTTCAAGCGGTTACGCCGAGCGGCGTACGCCGGCGGAGGCGAGCGTACCCCTATACTGCGGCGCATGTTGTACGAGCGATTCGACGGGGCTCGGGGCGCGGCGGCGGGCGAGTGCGTAGCGGAGGAGCACATGAGTCGGATGAGGCACGGCGGACCCAGGTCCCTCGCACTGTTCGGGTTGCTCTCCCTTGCAGCCTGCAGCTCGCGTGAAAGTGGCCCCCGCGAGTTCGACGCGGCGCGGACGTACGAACCGGTCGGCCGCAACGTCCGCTGGGACGCGTCGAGCGCCGAGCGCTTCGGGATGTCCAGCAAGGACTTCGCGATGGGCTCCGGCGCGCCCGCCGGTCCGGCCGCCGCGAGCTACGCGCTGCCCGCCGGCTGGTCGGAGCTCCCGACCTCGCAGTTCCGCGAAGCGAACTTCCGCGTCGCCGGCAATCCGCAGGCGGAGTGCTACCTCTCGACCCTCGCGGGCGAAGGCGGAGGTCTCGCCGCCAACGTCAATCGCTGGCGCGCGCAGATGTCGCTCCCGCCGCTCGGCGGCGACGAGATCGCGATGCTGCCGCGCGTCGATTGGCTCGGCAAGAAGGCGGTCAGCGTCGACTTCACCGGCACCTGGACCGGCATGAGCGGCGACAACAATGCCGCGGGGTGGCGTTTGGTCGGCCTGCTGCTGGTCGAGCCGACGCAGTCGCGCTTCCTCAAGATGACCGGGCCCGGCGAGGTGCTCGAGCGAGAGCTCGAAAACTTCCGAGCGCTCGCGGCCTCGTTGCGCCTCGGCGCCGCGGCCCAGGACGACGGCTCGATGGACATGACCGGTGAGCTGCCGCCGGGGCACCCGCCGATGAATGGTGGCGCCAGCGCGAACGCCGGAAGCGGCGCGAGCGGCATGGAGTCGAGCACCGCGAGCGCGCCCGCCGCGATCCCCGCCGGCAACCGCTCGCCCGGGGGCTACGAGTGGACGCCGCCCGCCGGGTGGACGCGCGGCCCCGAGAAGGCGATGCGCGAGATCACGTACGTCGTCGGCGAGGCGGAGTGCTACGTCACGCTGCTCGGCGGCACCGGCGGCGGCATGCTCGCCAACATCAACCGCTGGTGCGGTCAGATGGGTCAAGCACCGTTCACGGAAGCGGACGTCGCCAAGTTCGCGCGCGTCCCGATGCTCGGCGCCGACGCGACGATCGTCGAGCTCGAGCGCGGCTCGTCGTCGAGCACGGCGGCGGAGTACTTGCTCGGCGCGGTCTGCTTGCTGCCCGAGCGTTCGGTGTTCGTGAAGATGACGGGCCCGCGCACGCTGCTCGAGCGCGAACTCGTGGCGTTCCAGGATTTCTGCAAGTCCGCGCGGGTCGCGGAGTGAGGCCGCGATGCGCTTGATCGACGCTTTCGTGAAGGGACTCTCCTCGCTCTGGCTCTGCGTGACGCTGCTCGTCCTGCTCGCGCTGCTCACGTGGCTCGGCACGCTCGAGCAGGTGCACACCGGGCTCTTCGAGGTGCAGAAGAAGTACTTCGAATCGATCTTCTTCATCCACCACGCCGGCCCCGTGCCGATTCCGTTGCCGGGCGCGACGCTGGTGATGGGCGTGCTCTTCGTCAACATCATCCTCGGCGGCATCGTGCGCCTGCGGAAGCGCGTGGCGACCTTGGGCGTGCTGACCACGCACCTCGGCATCGCGTTCCTCTTGGTCGCCGGATTCATCAAGGCGTACCACGCGGAGGAAGGCCACCTGACGCTCTACGAGGGCCAGCGCTCGAACGTGTTCGAGAGCTACCACAACTGGGAGATCGCGGTCCTCGAGAAGCTTCCCGACGGACAGCTCCGTGAAGTGGTCGCGCCGGAGTTGACCTTCACCGACGCCGAGGAAGGCGCGCGAGTGGTGCTCACCTCGAAGGACCTGCCGTTCTCGCTCGAAGTGACGCGCTATCTGAGCAACAGCCGCGTGCTGCCGAAGGGCCCGATGTTCGAAGCGCCGCTGCCGGTGATCGACGGGTTCTTCCTCGAGCGCCAGGAGAAGGCGAAGGAGAACGAGCAGAACGTCGCAGGCGCGTACGTCGCGGTGCTCGACCCGCAGGGCACAGGACGCAACGAAGCGATCCTTTGGGGCGCGGCGACGCAGCCCTGGACCGTCGAGGTCGGCGGCAAAACGTTCGGCGTCGAGCTGCGGCGCTCGCAGTACCTCTTGCCGTTCACGCTGCGGATGGACGACTTCATCAAGGAAGACCACCCGCGCATGACGATGGCGAAGTCGTTCTCCAGCGACGTCACCGTCTTCGAAGGCTCGACCTCGCGGGCGACCAAGATCGAGATGAACGAGCCGCTGCGCTCGCAGGGACTCGTGCTCTACCAGTCCTCGTGGGGTCCGTCGAACGCGCGGCCCGGTGACCGACTCTTCTCGACGTTGTCCGTCGTCCGCAATCCGGCCGACCAATACCCGCTCTGGGCCTGCATCGTGATCGCGGTCGGACTGCTTGGGCACTTTCTCCTGAAGCTCTTCCGCCACATTCGTTCCGAAGCTCGGGGGATCGCATGAACCGCTTGATTCGCGCCTGCTGCCTGCTCCTCGTCCTCGCGTGGGCCGCGCCGCTCTCGGCGCAACACGATCACTCGGAGCCCGGCCACGACCACGCGTCGCACGCCGGTCCTTCGCGGACCGTGCCGTGGACCAAGGAGATCGTCGAGCTCGCGGAGAGCCTGCCGGTCCAGGACGGTGGCCGCGTCAAGCCGTTGCACACGTTCGCCGGCTTCACGCTGCTGCGGATGAACGGCAAGCGCTCGGTCAAGACGCCGACCGGCGAGTTGCTCTCGCCGACCGAGTGGCTGCTCGACCTGCTGTTCTTCCCCGACCTCGCGAACACGTACGCGATGTTCCGGGTCGACGACATCGCGGCGATCCGCGAGATCGGCGGGCCCACGGAGGGCAAGCAGAAACGCGACCGGTGGAGCTATTCGGAGCTGCACAAGCACACCGGGAAGCTGTTCGACCTCGCGAACACGTACTCGCAGATCGACGAGAAGGCGCGCGACTCCGTGCAGACGCAGGTCGTGGCGCTCGCGCACAACGTCGACGAGTACATCCGCGTCTCGCGCAAGACCGCGTTCGCGCAGTCGCTGCTGCCGGTCGGCGCCGGCGACGGTCTGACCAAGATCTTCGGCGGGCGTGAGCAGGTCCGCTTCAGCGAAGTGATCGATCACGTGGACGAACTGCGCGCCCTGCAGGGCGACCTCGACAAGGATCCGGCGCGCGCCGCCGAGCAGGGTCCGCTGACCGAGCTCTTGCAGCGCACGGTCCAGATCGCCGAGGGCTCCGAAGCCGTCGCGATGTTCCCGCCGACCGTCGACGCGAAGGCGCAGCCGGCGTGGTACTCCCCTTCCGACCTGCTGATGAGCGCGTTCGCGGGTGATGGCCGTCACTCGGAGCACGTCGCGATGCTCGGCTTCCTCGAGAAGGCGATGGACGCGCGCGGCGACATGGGCGAGTTCCACAAGTCGCTCGCTGGGTTCGCGGGAGAAGCCAAGGCACTCGCTCGCGCACGCGGCGAGTACGAGAAGATCGGGCTCGAGCTCGTCTACTACAAGTCGAAGCTGCTCGACTACTCGCACTACGGCTTCGTGCTCGGCTTCCTGCTCGTGGCGTTCCTCTGGATGTGGCCGCAGTCGAAGTGGTTGTACCGCGTGACCGCGCTGTCGGCGGGGTTCTCGGTCGCCGCGATCATCGCGGTGATCGTGATGCGCTGCATGATCCGCGAACGTCCGCCGGTCAGCACGCTCTACGAGACGCTGTTGTTCGTCACCGGAGTCGGCACGCTCGCCGCGCTGGTGATGGAAGCGATCAACCGTCGCAAGCTCGCGCTGTCGGCCGCGGTCGTGCTCGGCACGCTCGGGATCTTCCTCGCGAATCGCTATGAGGAGCTCGACAAGCGCGACACGATGCCCGAGCTCGTCGCCGTGCTCGACACCAACTTCTGGCTGGCGACGCACGTCACCTCGATCACGATCGGCTACTCGGCCGGCATGCTCGCGGCGCTGCTCGCGAACGTCTACCTGGTCTCGCGGCTGTTCGGCATCCGCAAGTCGGATCCGACGCACCTGAAGAGCCTGAGCCGCATGACCTACGGCGCGCTCGCGTTCGGCCTGATCTTCTCCGTGGTCGGCACGATCCTCGGCGGAATCTGGGCCAACGACAGCTGGGGCCGATTCTGGGGTTGGGACCCGAAGGAGAACGGCGCGTTGCTGATCTGCCTTTCGCAGATCGTGATCCTGCACCTTCGGATGGGCGGGTACTTGCGCGACTTCGGCATCGCGATGGCGACCGCGTTCGGCGGCACCGTGATCGCGTTCTCCTGGTTCGGCGTCAACCTGCTCGGCGTGGGACTCCACAGCTACGGATTCACCAGCGGCATCCACACCGCGCTGTGGTCGTACTACATCGGCCAATGGGGCTTGATGGCGATCTGCGGCGTGCACTTCATGATCGAACGCGCCAAGCAAGAGGCGCAAAGCGGCGCGACGCACGCGCAACAGCCCGCGCAAGCGCCGCACTCGACGGACGGACGCACCGCCTGATCTGCCGCGCGTCCCACCGACCGCAGAGAGAGGAAGTCAGTCATGATCGGCAGGATCGTTCCAGGCGGGGCTCTGAGAGCCCTCGCCGTGGCGTGGACGCTCTTCCTGTTGCCGGCTTGCGCGACGACCGAGCCCTTGGGCTCGCTCTACGTGCACCCCAACGCAGATTGGTCGAACTACCAACGTGTCGCCGTGCTCCCGCTCGAGAACCTGACGAACGAGCGCTACGCGGCGGAACGGGTGCGCGAGGTGCTCAACGTCGAGCTCAATGCGCAAGGACTGTTCGAGTCGCTGGAGCTCGGCGAGGTGAACCGCGCGGTGCGCACCCAGAACTTGGTCAGCCTGACCGAGCTCGGGCCCGAGCAGACCACCGCGCTCGGCAAGGCCCTCGGAGTCCAAGCGCTGCTGATGGGCAGCGTGATGGAGTTCGACGAGCGCCGCACCGGCACGGTCGCGCTCCCCGACATCGCGATCTCGCTCAGGATGATCGACGTCGAAACCGGCGTCGCGATCTGGGCGGTCACCGACGCGCGCGCCGGCGCGAAGCTCTCGACGCGGCTCTTCGGAATCGGCGAAGAGAGCCAGACCGAAGCGACCGTGCGCCTCGTGCGCGACGTGCTCGAGACGCTCGAATAGGGCGATCAACATGATGCGCGGGCTCTTCCCCGGTCTCCTGCTCCTCGCGGCGGCCGGCCCCTCGACTCCGACACCCGGCGGGGTCGAAGGATCCAACGCCGCCGAAGGCGTGCGCTACGCGCTCGTGCCGCCGCGCAATCTCTCGGGAGTCGACGGCGCCGTGGAAGGGCTCTTCGCTCGCCTGACCCGCGCGCTCGAAGCGCGAGGCGCGGCGTTCGTGCCCGCGGACGAGATCGACCAGGCGTTGCGCACCCGCCGGATCCGCTATACCGATTCGCTCGGTCCGCGCGAGCTCGCCGGTCTCGCGCAAGCGACCGGCGCGACGTTCACGCTGGTCGCGACGATCTTCGAATACACCGCCGGCAAGGAGCCGCGGCTCTCGTTCTCGCTGCGCGCGCTCGACAACCGTGACGCGCGGCGCGCTCTCTCGACCGCCGTCGCGCTGCGCGGCGTCGACTTCGAGGGGCTGCTCGGCCTCGGCCGGATCGAGGACGTCGAGACGCTCGCCGATGAGGCGGTCGCGCGCGCCCTCGAGCAGTTCGACGCACGCGGCGCGCCGCGCGGGGACGCCACGGGCGAGCCCGCGACCTCGCGCCCCGAGCCGCCCGACGACGGCTACGGCTTCGCGCGCGAGGACTTCGATCCGAGCACGGTCCAGCGCCTCGCCGTGCTCCCGTTCGCCAATCGCTCCGGCAACATCGACGCGCCGACGCAGTTCGTCGAGTTCCTCGGCGACGCGTGGTTCCACGAAGCCGGGATCCAAGTCGCCGAAGTCGCGGAGCTGCGCGCGGCGCTCGTCGCCCGCAAGGTGCGCAGCATGCAGTTCGTCGACCTCACGCGCCTCGCGGAGATCGGTCAGACGATGGGCGTGCGCTACTTCGTCCTCGGCGCGATCGAGCGCTGGGGCGACGAGGTGCTGGTCGACGACCAGCGGTTCCCCGAAATCGAAGCGACCGTGCAGCTCGTGGACACGCAGACCGGCCGCATCGTGGCCGCTGCGTCGCTCGCGCGGCGCGGGAGCGACTACCAGACCGTGCTGGGCTTGGGCGCGATTCGCGACCCGGCCGAGCTCGCCCGCCGTGCGGCGCGAGAGATCGTGATTGCCCTCGGAGGCTGAAGTGAATCCCCGCAACTCGAACATCCTCACGCGCGTCGCGTTCCGCGCCGCGCTCCTCCTCGGCCTCGCCCCGACGCTGCGCGCGACGCAAGAAGCGCCGAAGGCCGAAGTGAAGCCCCCGCCGATCGTCCTCGCGGTGGTCAACGGCACCGAGCTGACGCTCGACGTAGCGATCGAGACGTTCCTCGCCTCGCACACCGGCCACGGCGTGCTCGTGCGTGGAGAGCCAGCGGTCCGCGACCTTGCCGGACGCTTGGTCGAGCGCGAGCTCTTCTTGATGGAGGCGGAGACGCTCGGCGTGCCCGACGAGCCCGGCGTGCTCGAGGTCGTCGATTCGTACCGCGGCCAGGTCGCCGCCGACGAGTTCTGGAAGCGCGAGGTGCAGGAACGCGTCTCGGTCACCGACGCGGACGTCGAGGCGTTCTACGAGAAGACCGACGTCGCGCTGCGCCTGACGCTGATCGAGACCGCCGACCAAACGAGCGCCGAGGCGCTCCGCACGCGCGTCGCTGCGGGCGAGGACATGGGCAAGCTCGCGCGCACCGAGTCGATCCACAACTCGCGCAACTTCGACGGTCTGCTGAGCTTGGTCCGCCGCGGCGAGATCGCACGCGCCCTCGAGGACCCCGCCTTCGCGCTGACCGAGCCCGGCTCGCTGAGCCCGGTGACGCAAACCGACGACGGTTGGGCGTTTCTGCGGCTCGAAGAACGCTCGGTCAACCCGGATCGGCCCGCGCGCGAAACGGCGATCCCGCAGATCCGCGGCATCCTGATCGAACGCGCGCAGAAGAAGATCGCGAACGACGTCGACACGCGGATCGCCACGGAGGCCGAGCTCTGGGTCGACGAGGAACGACTGACGCGCGACTTCGTGCTCGACGGCGAGGACGCGGAGACGATCGTCGCGCGCTCGAGCGGCGAGACGCTCTCGCTCGCCGATGTGCGCGAAGCTCTCGACATGGAGAAGCTGCGCGCGGCGCCGCCGGAATCCGGCGCCGAAGCCGGGCTGCTGCTCGCGAAGCAGTGGGCGCGCGCTCGGGCGCTGATCGCCGCGGCGAAGAAGCTCGGGCTCTTCGAGGATGCGATCGTCGCTCGCAAGGTCGCGACGTTCCGCCGCGACGTGATCATGAAAACGCTCTGCGACAACTACGTCTGGCCGGACACCGATCCGAGCGACGCGGACCTGAAGCGCTACTACGAGGAGCGCAAGGACACCGAGTTCACGACGCCGCTCGAAGTGCGGCTCGCGTACATCGTCGTCGCGACCGAAGACGAAGCGAAGGCGGTCATGGCGCGGCTCGACGCCGGCGAGGACTTCGAGAAGCTCGCTCGCGAGCTCTCCAAGGACGCCGCGTCGGCGATGCACGGCGGTCGCATCGGCTGGGTCAAGCCCGGCGAGCTGCTGCCCGAAGTCGAGGAACGCGCGTTCAAGCTGCCGATCGGCGGGTTCGACGGTCCGATCTCGACGCCCGACGGCTCGTTCGTCGTCCGCGCGATCGATCGCAAGGAGCCCGCGCTGATCCCCTACGAGCGTGCGCGCAACGCGGCGATCAAGTCGTTGACCAAACAGCGGCGCCAGGACGCGTACGCGACGTGGGCGAAGGCTCTGCGCGAGCGCGCGGAGGTGACGTTGAGCGACGAAGGGCTCGCCCAAGCGGTCGCATGGCTCGAAAGCGAAGCCCAGCGCCGCGAGGCCGAAGCCGCGAAGAATCCGAAGACTCCGCGCGGCGAGAAACCGCCGGGCCACGACGCGGCCGCAGAGCCGCCGACCCGCAAGGCGAACGAAGGAGAGAAGCCGTGAGAGCGACCGGCTCCGGTACCAAGCGACTCGCGAGCGCGCTGGCGATCGTCGCCGCGTTCGCGCTCGTGATCGCGTCGGCGTGCGAATCCGCGAGGACACCGCAGCGCAATCGCGTGCAGCGGGCCGAGTCGAACGAGCCCGCCGCGGCGGCGCCGAACGCGGGTCCGGCGGCTCGCGTCGACGACAAACGCGCGAACCGGCCGTCTCGCGCCGGTCGCACGTGCGTCGAGTGCCACGGCGAGTTCATGCAAAAGCTCGAGGGCAAGAACCCGCACCTCCCCGACCTCGCGAATCGCTGCGAGGAGTGCCACGACAAGCACGGGCTCGTCGGCGTGCTCAAGCTCAAGAAGCCCGAGGCCGAGCTCTGCGCATCGTGCCACAAGGACGATCCGAAACTCGCCGCCGCGACGCATCCGCACGGCGACAAGGCAGACATCAAGTGCTCGGCGTGCCACGACCCGCACGCGTCGAGCGAGCCGAAGCTCGCGCTGGCGACGGGCACGGACCTCTGCTTTCGCTGCCACGATCGAGGCGCGTACGAGTCGGGCAACGTGCACGCGCCGGTGAAGGACGGCTGCCTGGTCTGCCACGACGCGCACCCCAACGGCAAACCGTCCGACCTCAAGGCCGCCGTGCCCGAGCTCTGCGCCGGCTGCCACGACGCCTCGGAGGCCGAATTCAAGTCGGCGCACTCCGACTACGACCTCGCCCGCTCGAACTGCAACTCCTGTCACGCTCCGCACCACGCGGAGGAGAAGGGGCTGCTGCGGCGCGTCGCGCACTCCCCGATGAAGGAGGCGAGCTGCGACATGTGCCACGTCGCCGCGGAGGACGTTCCGGCGCCGACCGCGGCGGATGCGATCGGTGCACTGCCGCTGGTGATGCCGGCCGACAAGCTCTGCGCTGTCTGCCACGGCGACAAGTGCGCGAAATTCGCCGCGCTCCCCGGCGCGCACGCGCCGGTCAAGGAAGGCAAGTGCACCGAGTGCCACTCGGCGCACGCGACCGATCACGACAAGCTTTTGCTCGCCGAGCCCAACGCCACGTGCGCGAAGTGCCACGATCCGAAGGCGAGCCCGGCGACGATGCAGCCGCGCGTGCCCCACCGGCCGTTCGCCGACGGGCGTTGCACCGACTGCCACGCCGCGCACGGTTCCGAGGACGAGCGCCTGCTGAAGGCCGACGAGCCCGAGCTATGCCTCGGCTGTCACGAGGGTACGCGGCCCGTGCTCGAGCGCAAGAACATGCACGCGCCCGCCGAGCTCTGCAGCACCTGCCACACCGGCCACGGCACCGACCTGCCCGGCTTGATGCGCGGCGCGAGCAGCGAGCTCTGCCTGCGTTGCCACCAAGACCTCGCGGAGCGCTTCAAGAACGAGAAGCTGCACAAGCCGGTCGCGCTCGGACATTGCCTGGACTGCCACGATCCGCACGGTTCGGATGCCGAGAAGCTCCTGATCCGCGAAGGCGCCGCGCTCTGCACGTCCTGCCACGCCGACATCGTCGGCGAGAAGCCGGGCGGCAGCTCGCACGCGCCGGTCAAGAAGGGCGAATGCCTGACCTGCCACGATCCGCACTCGTCGCCGCACAAGGGTTTGGTTCGCAAGGAAGGCGGCGAGCTCTGCGCGAGCTGCCACGGAATCACGCAGCAAGCGATCGCGAACGCACCGGTGAAGCACCCGCCGGCAGCCGCCGGTGCGTGCCTCGCGTGTCACTCGCCGCACAACGCGCCGAACGAGCACCTGCTCGCGCAGTCGCTGCGCGAGACCTGCGCCGCATGCCACCGCGACGTCCTCGCGGAGACGACGCAACCCGGCTTCTCCGCCCACGCTCCGGCGCGCGCCGGCGAGTGCGGCGAATGCCACGTCCCCCACGCGTCCGATCACGCGGGCCTGACCAAGAAAGCGGTGCCCGAGCTCTGCGTCGGTTGCCACGACACCCAGAAGGCCGAGTTCGCCACCGCGCACAAGTCGATGGCGAGCCCCACCACCGATTGCTCGTCCTGCCACGCACCGCACGCGGCGCCCGGCGAGGGTCTGTTCTGGCCGAACCGACACGTGCCCTTCGCGGACAAGAAGTGCGAGGAGTGCCATGAGAAGAAGTGAACGACTCGGAATGCTCGTGCTGATGGTCGCGTTCGCGTTCGGCGGCGCGCCGTCGAACGCGGTCGCCGAGGAGGTCGAGCAGCACGGCGCCGCGACGCAGGATTGCCTGCGATGCCACGAGCCGCTGAGGACGACGATCCAACGCGGCGTCGCGCACAAGCCCGCCGCCGACGGGGAGTGCGTCAAGTGCCACTCGCCTCACGCCGCCCGCTTCCCGAAGCTCCTGAACCAGCGCGAGCGCGCGCTCTGCGCGACGTGCCACCAGGAGAAGATCGTCGACTTCATGAAGGGCAACGTGCACACGCCGATCAAGAACGGCCAGTGCACGCCGTGCCACGAGGTGCACGGCTCGGAGAACGAGCACCTGCTCGCGCGCACCGGCAACGAGCTCTGCACGAACTGCCACAAGGAGAAGCACGAGGAAGCCTCGCTGCCGGCGGTGCACGATCCGTTCGTCAACGGCGAGTGCCTCGACTGCCACGCGGCGCACAACTCGCCGTACCCGAACCAGCTCAACGCCCAGACCGCGAACCTCTGCCAGGTCTGCCACGCGGCGGACTCCGCCGAGCTCGTCGCCGCGCACACCGACATCCCGATCGCGGGCGCGAACTGCGTCGGTTGCCACGATCCGCACGCTTCGAAGACCAAGGGCCTGTTGCGCTCCGTCGTGCACTCGCCGTTCGGCGACGGCAGCTGCGAGATGTGCCACATGACCGACAGCGACACGCCGCGGCTCGTCCGAGCGACCGGCGGTCGTCTGTGCGCGATGTGCCACCAGGACTATCCGAAGAAGGGCGACACCGTCGTCCACAAGCCGGTCGGTCAGGGCGAGTGCGCTTCGTGCCACGTGCCTCACACCGGCGACGTCAAGGCACTGCTCGCGAGCTCGCCGAAAGAGCTCTGCAGCTCCTGCCACCAGGATCTGCTCGCGCGCGGCGCCGCGTCGAAGTCCACGCACCCGATCGTCGACGAGAAGGGCGCGTGCCTCGGCTGCCACTCGCCGCACTCGTCGACCGAGGAGCACCTGCTCAACTCGGGCCCGATCCGCACGTGCTTGAGCTGCCACGAGACGGCGAAGCACGGCCACCCGCTCGGCGAGGATCGCCTCGACCCGCGCACCGGCAAGGGCATCACGTGCGTCACCTGCCACGACCCGCACGGCACCGCGTTCTCCTACCAGCTGCGCGGCGATCAATCGCGCGGTCTGTGCATCGAGTGTCACGACACCGACCACAACAAGCCCAAGAAACCGGATGCCGGCAAGCGCAAGTAGCCTGCTCGTCGTCCTCGCGCTCCTCGCGCAGGACGCGGCGCCTCCGAAGGGAGCCAAGGCCCTCGCGGCCGAAGTCTACCCGTGGGAGGTCGTGCCGCAGGACGCGCTCTGGGGCCACCTGACCGACGGCAACTTCCGCGAGCCGATCGGGGTCTTCTTCGAGCCGACGGCGAAGGAGCTCTACGTCGCCGACTCGAAGAACAGTCGCGTCGGCATCTTCGACGTCGAAGGCACGCCGGTGTTCTCGTTCGGCGGCGCGGCGGTGCTGCTCGAGCCGAAGTCGGTGCTCGCCTCGCAGGACGGCACGATCCTGGTGCTCGACGCCGATCGCTCGAAGCTCAGGCGCTTCAACTACCGCGGCGAGCCCGAGGGCTTCGTCGAGTTTCGAGTCTCCGCGAAGGAGGGCGAGGCGCCCCGCCTGGTCACGCTGTCGGCGGTCACGCGCGACACGAAGGGCCGCTGGTACGTCGCGGATCGCGAGCTCGGCCGCGCGTGGATCCTCGACGCGGAAGGCAAGACGGTCCTCGAGCTCGAACCGCCGATCGGCAAGGAGCACTTCGAGTCGATCTCCGACATCGCGGTGTCGCGCGACGGCCTCGTCGCGATCTCCGACCAACGCGGCGAGCCGGTCGTCCACGTCTACGACGCCAACGGCAAGATGATCGCGGCCTTCGGCGAGCACGACATCGGGCTCGACAACTTCACCGCGGCGATCGCGCTCGAGTTCGACGAGAACGGCTTCCTGTTCATCGTCGACCTGCTGCGCCACGACGTGAAGGTCTTCATGCCCGCGGGCAAGATGCTCTCGCGCTTCGGCGGGTGGTTCACGCCCGAGACCCGCGGCCACGCGCCGGGCGAGTTGCTCTACCCGACCGACATCGCGATCGCGCCCGACGGACCGATCTGGGTCGCCGAGCGCTACGGCCAGCGCGTCCAGGTCTTCCTGCGCAAGCCTCTCGCCGAACGCCAACGCCGGGCGCCGCAGACGCCGGTCAACCGCTAGCGCGCTCCCCCAACGACGCCTCGAGCAGGAACATGCAGCCGGCACGACGAACGACGACGACCGAACGCCGACCCTCGAGGCACGCTTCGCGCTCGGCATGGCTCGCGTTCGCGGCGGGCCTCGCGCTCGCCGCGTCACCGGCGTGCCATCGACCGCGACGCGAAGCACCGGCGCCGGTCGAGGCGACGAGCTCGCGCGTCGACGTCTTCCTGCGCTGCACCGATGCGGCCGCGCGCGAGCTCGGCTTCTCGGTCGCGGCGGTCGAGCTCGTCGACGAGGGTGGCTCCTCGCGCGCGCTCGCGGCCTCGCGCCGACAGATCCTCGCGGCCGACGCCGCGCGGCGTTTGCCGCTCGCGGGCTCGATCGTGCCTCCGGCGCGCTACGTGAAGCTGCGCGTGACGCTCGACGGTGCGTGGTTGGGTCGGGGGGACGGCAGACAAGCCCTCGAACTCGAATCGACGGATCCGGCCGTGGAAGACGTGCTGACGGAGACGACGCGCAGCTACGAGCTCCGTCTGGACCTGCGCCTGCGCGAACGCGATGCCGCGTCGATCTTCATCGATTGGCAAGCGGCCGACTCGCTGCGCGGCGGCGCCGGCTTCGCGCCCAGCTTCACGACGTCGCTCGAACGCCCGCAGACCACGCTCGGCATGCTCTTCGTCGCGGACGCGGGCTCGGGCTCGGTGCTGACGCTCGATCGCTCGACCGGCCAGATCGTCGGCACGTGCAAGGCGGGCTCGGAACCCAGCGCTCTCGCGTTGGCGCGCGACCGCCGCCGATTGTGCGTCGCGAACGCGGGCGACGGCTCGCTTTCGATCGTCGACGTGCGCCAGGGCCACATCGAGACGTCTTTCGCGATCGGCTTCTCGGCCGGCACGTCCGATGTCGTGCTCGCCGACCTCGACCGGTTCGTCGCCGCGGCGAACCCGGCGCTGGATTCGGTGACGTTCGCGACGCTCGCTCCCGGCGGAACCACGCAGAACGTCGCTGTCGGCCGCTCGCCGACCCGCCTCGCCGCCGCGCCGTCGCTCGCGCGACTCTACGTCTGCGAGTCCGGCGGCGATTCGGTCTCGGTGATCGACACGAACTCGCGGTCGGTCGTGACCACCGTGTCCGTCGAGTCGCAACCGTCCGACGTCGAGATCGATCGCGACGAGCTCGAACTGTTCGTCGGCCATCGCACGTCGCCCAACCTGCTGGTGCTCGACGCTCGCTCGCTCGCGGTCACGAGCACGTTGTTCATCGGCGGCGACGTCACCGACGTGCTCGCCGACCCCCAGCGCAGCCGCATCTACGTCGCGCGCTCGCGGCCCGCGGAGGTGCTGGTCGTCGAGCGACGCCTCGGTTCGATCGTGCGGAGGATCCCGGTATCCGGACGAATCCAGGCGCTCGCGCTCACGCTCGAGGGCAGCCGCCTCTACGGCGTCGTGCCGGAGAAGGGCACGTTGCTCTCGATCGATCTCGTGCTCGGCAAGGAAGAGGCCGCGATCCCTTGCGGCTCGCGTCCGATGGACGTCGTGATCGCGGAATGAGCGGAAGCCGGACCCCGTGAACGCTGAGATCCGATGCCGACGTCGTGCGCGAGCTCTCCTGGAGCGCCGCGGCCCGTTCGCCGCGCTCGCGATCTCCACGACGGTCGCGGCGTGCACGACGAACCCGATCCGGCACGTGCGCAGCACCTACGAGCTGACGAAGACCGGCACGAACCAGGTTCAGACCGAGACCGATCTGATCGAAGTCGGCGTGCAGGATCGGATCGGGCCCGACCTGGAGTACCGCGTCAGCGACAAGTTCGTCTTCGGCGCGCAGAAGCTCGAGACGGACACGGCCTCCACCTACGACGAGACGACGCTGCACAGACCGTCGGTCGACGTCGTGATGACGTCGGGGCCGGTGCGCTGGACGCAGCTCTTCCAGTCGCAAGAGGATCGCACGCTCTCCGGCAGCGGGCCCGACAACACGCTGGTCCGCAACGACTTCCTCGAGAAGCTCGAATGGGCGCCGACCGATTTGCCTCAGGTCACCGCGTGGTTGAACTACCGGACCACCGAGGACGAGTTCTTCGTCGATCAGGAGCGCGTCGAAACCCGGCTGCAGGTCTCGCAGTCGCTCGAGCCGTTCGACTACGACTACAGCTTCCGCCGCGAGAACACCGACGACCTCGACGCGGACGTCGAAAGCGAACGCACCGAGCACATCGCACGGCTCACCTACCAGGATCTCTCTCTCGACGACAAGCTCTCGACCACGGTCAGCGTCTTCGCGAGCGAGCGCGACCTCTCGACCGACGTTCCCGCCGGCACGATCCCGACGCTGCAGGTCTTCCCGACGCTCGCGTTCGCCGACGTCGACACGACGCCGCAGATCTCGTCGCTGACGACCAACGCCGCGCTCATCGACGCCAACTTCGCGACCTCGACCGGCATCGACATCGGCGGTTTCGGTTCCGGCGGCCAGATCTCCTGGAACATCGCGGCCCAGCTCCCGCCCGGTCAGTCCGTCGACCGCATCGAGCTCTCCACGGTCGCCGTCGTCCCGGCGAACTTCGCGAGCCAATTCGCGTTCTCGGTGTGGGCGTCGGACGACAACACGTTCTGGACGCTGGTGAAGAGCTCGGCGGCGTACGTCTACGACCCCGCGTTCCAACGCTTCCGACTTTCGATCCCGAGCGTCAACAAGCGCTTCGTCAAGGTCGTCAACACCTCGTCGCCCGCCGGCGCGCCCGCGGTGCTGATCGCCGAGCTCGAGGTCTTCCGCTCCGCCGGCGGCTCGGGCACGACGACCACGACCGTCGACGAGTCGGTGCGCAGCGCGACGACCAACGTCTCTTGGCGGGTCGCCGACACGCTCACCGTCGGCGCCGACGTGATCGCGCAGCAAGCCGATGCCGACGCGAACGGGACGACGACGCGGGACGAGCAGCGACTCGATGCCGGCGCGTGGGCGTCCTGGACGCCGACCGAGAAGTTCGACGCGAACCTGCGCGTCGCGGATCAACGCATCGACGATCCGGTGCTGCGCGACGAAGAGGTCGTGACCCTGCTCGGCGTACTCTCGTACCGACCGATCCGCACGCTCGACTTCGACCTCAGCTTTCTGCGCAGCGATCGCGACGTCGACGATGTCGACGACCTGCGCACCGACGTCGCCCAGGCACTGACCTCGGCGGAGCTCTTGCCGACCTTGCGCGCGGAGGTCTCCCTCGAGCACAACTCGACCGAGGACTCGACCAACCAACGCGACATCGAGCGCTGGATCGGCGGCGCGGCGTTGATCGCCGAGCTCACCCCCACGCTGGACGCGACCCTGCGCGCACGCACCGACGACGCGTCGGTCACCGGCTCCGGCTCGACCGGCATCCCCGACCCGTCGGAGGATCGCTACGAGCTCACGCTCGTCTACCGGCCGAGCGAGCACCTGATCGGCGAAGCCGAGCTGCGCTGGATCGACAACTTCGCCGGCAGCGGGCTCGATCAGCGCCTGCGCGTCGACTGGATTCCGTTCGGTGACGGCTCGCTCGACCTGCAGTTCGACTTCGACCGCACGAGCACGCAATCGTTCGCCGACACGCAGATCGATCGCTGGCGCGCGCTCGCTCGCTACGGCTTCAACGCGTACACGTTTCTCGAGCTCCAGTACGCCGCCGAGGTCCCCGACCAGGGCGACACGACGCAAATCGTCACCGTGTCGGCGAGCTTCAACAACTGACGACGGCGCGGCACTCCGGCCGCGCGATCAGCGCACGCGGAGACTGGGCACCGGCCGGTCCGCCGCATTCACGGGGTGCGCGCACCGTGCGATCGACGCCGGCGTCGCTCGAACTCGAGCGCCATCGTGCGCGAGCGCCCGCCCGATCGCTCCACGAGGGTCACGGCGCGAACGGCGACTCACCGTGGCACTGCCGGCACAGGTCCTCGACCGCGCGGCCCTGGGTGTCGCCGTTCTCCGTCAGCGCGCCGCTTCCGGAGCGATAGATCAGACCGAACGCGTTGTCGTTGCCGTGCGCTTTGTGACAGGTGATGCACGTCGGAGTCAGCTCGCCGTTCGCAGAATCCCAAGTTCCCAGCGAGCTCATCACCTTCACCCGGTTCTTGCGACCGAGGTAGGTATCGACGCGCGTCCACTGGCTGCCGACGGAGCCAAGGTCGACGCCGGACGTCGGGTGACGGACGAACGCGGTCAGCCCCTTGCCGCTCGGTCGACCGCCGATGTTCGCGTCGACGCCGGGGATGCCGTGGAACTCGTCGTGGCAACCCGCGCAGAAGCGCGCCATCGCCGAGTCGCGGCGATCGGGCTCGTTGAAGTCGACATCCGCCTCGTCGTAGCAGAGAGCGCGTCGCACGAAGACGTCGCGCGTCAGGTCGTTCGAGCCCGAGTGCTCGGAGTTGTAGGTCACCAGACCTTCGCCCGGCCGGTTGTTGCCGGCGTCGCTGCGCAGGTTGCGATAGGCCTGCGTGCCGGAGCCGCTGCCGTGCGGGGCGTGGCAGTTGATACACGTGAGCCCCTGCCCCGTCCCGTTCTCGTCCTCCGCGCTCCACGGCGGCTCGGAGCCGGGAGCGAGGTCCGTCGAGCCGAGCGTGTGCCCCGTCGACGCGAACCCGACACCTTGGATCGAGTTCAGGAACCCCGCTTGGCGCACATCGCCTGCGGATCGACCTTGATTGCGACCGAGCACGTCCGCGGCCTTCTGAGAGCCGTCGTGGCAAGAGAGGCAGAGCTCGTTGATGTCGCGACGGAGCAGCGGGCCGACGTCCGCATCGGCTTCCGCCCCGGCGTCGATGTTCGAGGCCTTTTCGCTCGGCTTGACGTGCATCACGTGGCACTCGGCGCAGTCGAGCGTGGCGCGATCGTGGTAGTCGCCTGCGTGGGCGAGCCGGACCCCGAGCAGCGCGGCCGAGGCCAGGCCGAAGGTGGTCGCGAGGCGGGCCGCGGGCCGCCCTACGAAACGGCGGAGGGAGGGAGCCATGGGGCGGCATGGTTCGACCGCACCGCGCCGCGATCTTGATGCGAACAAGGAAGACGCATTGCCATGCCCGGCGGCGCATCGACGCTCAGCGACGAGTCCGCGAACTCCTCCGCGCCCAAGACCGCGGGGCGGTCGCCAGCGACCGCCCCGCGTCGACCGAAGCCCCCGTCGGGGCTTCTACAACCGATTACCCGAGATCACGGGTTGTTGAAGAAGTAGCGGCCTTGCACGTGGCATTGACCGCACAGGTCCTCGAGTTGGTTGCCGGCGGTGTCGCCGTTCTCGGTCAGGGTGCCGGTGCCTTGGCGGAAGAGCAAGCCGAACGCGTTGCCGTTGCCGTGGCCCTTGTGGCAGCTGATGCAGGTCGGGGTGACGTCACCGGGGTGAGTCGCGCCCCACACACCGGTCGGGCTCATGACCTTGACCTTGTTGGTGTGCGCGTTGAAGAGGGTCAGGCTCGAGTGCCCGCCGCCCAGCACGCCGATGTTGACACCCGCCGCCGGGTGACGAACGAAGTCCGCGAAGCCCGCGCCGGAGGCGACGCCGCCGATCTGCGCGCTACCGACTTGGCCGTGGAAGTCGCCGTGGCAGCCGCCGCAGAACTTCGCGATCGCGGAGTCGGCGCTGTTCGGTTCGTTCCAGTCGACATCAGCTTCGTCGTACTCGGCCGCTTGACGCTCGAACACGTCGCGGGTCAGGTCGTTGGTGCCGTGCGCGGTGTAGTTGTAGGTCACCACGGTGGTGTTCGACGCCGCTTGGCCCGCGGTCACGCGCAGGTTGCGGTATGGGCTGTAGCCCGGTTGACCGTAGGTGGTGCCCGACTGGCTGCCGCCGTGTTGGTGGTGGCAGTTGACGCAGCTCAGGCCGTTCGGATCCGACCAGCCCGCGCCGGTGGAACCCGGAGCGAGGTCAGTCGAGTCGAGCGTGTGGCCCGACGCTTCGGTCGGATCGCCAAGACGGTTCAGGAAGCCCGCGAGACGCACGTCGGTCGGACCGTTGCCGGTGTTGGCCGAGCCGTAGACGTCCGGCGCGATGCCGTTGTTGTCGTGGCAGGTGAGGCACATGTCGTTGACCGGCCCACGCAGCAGGAATTCGTGCGGGGTGGAGCCGAGCGGGGTGAACACGAAGCCGGAGCCATTGGGGTTGTACCCGTGCGACTGGCTGAAGTGCATGACGTGGCACTGAGAGCAGAGCAGAGTGCCATCCTTGTGGTAATCGCCAGCGGAAGCTGATCCAACGAGGATCGCGGGGACCGCTGCAACGAGACCTGCCAGGATGAACTTCATGATTGAACCCTCCAGAGGTGGTGGAACTCGACCCGATTTGCGACCTCGAACGCGGGTGCGCACCCACGATCTAGCCCCCCATCAGGGGAGCCGATCCTTGCGGATTCTTGTGAACGGCAGTGGATCGCTGAACGCATCTGGGTCGCTCGATGTGTTGCACGAATCAGACCACGGAAGCGCAGGGGGAGAAATAAGGACGGTGCGCGTCAGGAATACGCATCTCCCCGTACCAAACGAACATTCGTGCGCGGTGCACGCTCGAAAGCGCGCGGGGATTCCTTCACGGTGTGAGAGATTCTTCGCGAATCGGCGTGGCGAGCACGCGTTCGGCGCGCGGTGTCGCGTCGCGACGACGCGCGCTGCGACGCGAGTGACTCCGACGCGAAGAGAATCAACGTGAGCTCTCGCGCGCGCTCGACTTCGAACGCGCAAGTCGCGCGCGCAGTCCGAGGCTCGATGCGCTCCGCCGTTGCGGCCGGCAGTTCGGTCGCGATTGCGCGCAAGTGCGGATCGCGCTCCTCGGCGAAGGAGCCGCCGCGCCTCGAATCCAAGCCGATTCGACCTCGGCCGTGATCGACGGCTCGCGCTGCGACAGCGCGGCGTACCCGCGGTCGCACTCGGCGGTCGCACTCGGCGAGACCCGCGAATCAGCGATGCACGCCCGGCGCTTCGTGGCCGGTGCGCTCGACCCACTTCTCATAGCTCGACTGGAAGATCAACGGCTGCCTCGCGGTGCCTTCGCCGCCGCCCGAGAGATCGAGCACCTTGCTCGCGAGCCCGCGCAGGAACGTGCGGTCGTGGCTGACGAAGAGCATCGTGCCTTCGAAGTCGGCGAGCGTCTTGATCAGCATCTCCTTGGTCGCCAGATCGAGGTGGTTCGTCGGCTCATCGAGCACCAGGAAGTTCGGCGGATCGAACAGCATCTGCGCCAGCACGAGACGCGAGCGCTCGCCGCCCGACAACACCGCGATGCGCTTGTCGATCTCGTCGCCTGGAAAGTCGAAGGCCCCGAGCAGGCTGCGCTTCGAAGGCGTCGTCGCGGTCGGAAATGCCCGGTCGATTTGCTCCCAGACCGTGAGAGCGGGATCGAGGATCTCCAGCGCGGACTGCGCGAAGTAGCCCATCTTCAGACTGGCCCCGAGCTTCACCTCGCCCGAATCGGATCGCGTGACGCCCGCGACGATCTTCAACAGGGTGGTCTTGCCGGCGCCGTTGACCCCCATCACGCACCAGCGCTCGCCGCGCTTGATCTCGAAGTCGAAGCCCGAGTAGACAGCGCGCTCGCCGTAGCTCTTGGATAGCCCGCGAATCGTCACCACGTCGTTGCCCGAGCGCGGCGGCTTCTTGAATTCGAACGGCTCGAGGACGCGCGTGCGCGGCGGTTCGAGCTTCTCGATCTTGTCGAGCTTCTTGATCCGCGATTGGACTTGCGCGGCCTTCGCGACGTGGCGCTCGAAGCGCTCGATGAAGCGCTCCTCCTTGCGCAGCATCGCCTGCTGGCGAGTGAAAGCGGCCGCCTGCTCGGCCGCGCGCAACGCACGTTCGCGTTCGTAGAAGTCGTAGTTACCCGAGTAGTTGCCGAGTTCGCCCTCGTCGATCTCGACGATGCGCGAAACGACGCGGTTCATGAAGTCCCGGTCGTGGCAGGTCATCAGCACCGCCGAATCCGTCGCCTTCAGGAACGCTTCGAGCCAGAGGATCGACTCGAGGTCGAGGTGGTTCGTCGGCTCGTCGAGCAGCAGGACCTCGGGCTTGCCGATCAGCACGCGCGCGATCGCCACGCGCATGCGCCAACCGCCCGACAGCTCGCCGACGTCCGCCTCGATCTGTCCATCGACGAAACCGAGCCCGTGCAGCACCTCGCGCGCGCGAGCCTCGAGCTCGTAACCGCCGAGCCCCTGGTACTCAGCCTGCACCTCGCCGAAGCGCGACAGCGTCGTGTCCATCGCGTCCGCTTGCTCCGGATCCGCCAGCGCGTGCTCGAGGGCGGCGAGTTCGTGGTGCAGCTCCCCGAGCCGCCCGCTGCCGGCGATCGCTTCGTCGAGCACCGAGCGTCCGCGCGCCTCGCCCGCCTCCTGCCGGAACCAGCCGATCGTCACGCGCTTCGGCACCGAGACTTCGCCGTCGTCGGGCTTCTCGTCGCCCGCGATCAGCCGGAAGAGCGTCGATTTGCCCGAGCCGTTCGGACCGACCAGGCCGACTTTCTCGCCGGGATTGAGCTGGAACGAGGCGTCGACGAGCAGCGCGCGCCGGCCATAGTGCTTGGCGACATGGGAGAGGGCGATCATACGGCGCGAGAGCTTACGCGGAGCGCGGGAAGCTCACACGCACGACCTGCGCGGCGGCGACGCAATCAGGGATCCGACGGCGCGCTCTCCGAGCACGCTGCGTCGAACAGCTTCCCGATGTCCACGGCCGGTCCTTCGACGATCCGCGTCCAACACCAGTCGACCACGAAGAGGTCGTGGCCCTTCCAGCGGAACGGAAAGCTGCCCGCGCCACGCTCGGGATGATCCGGGCGCCACTCCCCCGCCGGGCCTTCGCGCTCGAACACGCCGATGAGGTAGCCCGCGAACTCGAACGCTCGACGGTCGGCACCCTCCTCGTTCGGCTCGCGCTTGTACTCGTCGTGGAGCTTGCCGAGCAGGCGCTCGACCGCCGCCACGGACGCGCGCGAGCCGTCGAGCTCGACCCCGAGTTCCGCGCCGCACTCGACCGCGAGATCGGAGAGTTCGGGAAGCAGTCGGCGTAGGTCGGCGGGCTTCATGCACGGAGCGGTCGCAGAGCATCGCGATCGCGCCGTCGGTACGCAACCCCGCGCCGCCCGTGCGCGCGAACCGGGGCAAGAAGCAGCGCGGACGCGCCGGAGCCCAAGCCCCGTCGCGCCCGCGACTCGATCGGAGGAAGTTCAGCGGTCGTAGCCGATCGCGTCGAACGCGTTGGTATCCGACGCCTTGTAGTAGTTCGGGAAGTACGTCTGAGCCGAGGCGAACGCCGGGTCCATGATGCCGATGTTCGCGGCCTGCTCGCGGACGTGGCTCGCCTGGTCGGGCGCGCCGTCCGAGAGGCGGTACTCGACCGAGATCAGATCGAAGTTCTGATCGTCGTTCGGCGCGTTGAACGCCGCGAGGCGCGCGCGCGCCTGGAACTCGGCGGTCGTGTCGGGGTTGTAGTCGCCGGCGCCGTCGGTGCGTTGGAAGCGGAAGATGTCGATCGCCTCGATGTCGTTGACACGGAAGTCGATTCCGGACGTGAAGCCCATCGCGTGCCCGGTCTCGTGGATCACGACGTCGACGAACGAGTACTTGCCGGAGCTGATGCCGTTCGACGGGTCGAAGTCCCAAGCGAAGATGTTGTTGTACTGCATCGACGCCGCGGTGCCCGAGACCGAGCCGATCGTCGCCCGGTAGTTCGCGACGGTGAAGAACACGCGAGTCTCGTTGGTGATCGCCGCGCCGCTCGAGTAACGCACCGGGATCGTCGACGTCGTCGGCAGGAAGCTCTGGATCGTGTCGTTCGTGTCCTTGCCGGCGTTCAGGCCATTGCGCGCGTTGGCCCACGTGACATTGACGTAGCTCGAGCCCGTGCCGCCCAGGACGTTCGACGGCAGAGTCGCGAACGACAGGTTGACCGTGACCGTGATCAGGTCGTTGAACTGGCTCTCCATGTACGCCTCGGCGGTCGCGATCGCGCCGAGCGCGCCAGACGGAATCGAGCCCGACACGTTGAACACGAAGTTGATGCCGGCGTCGTTGTGCGTTTGGTCGACCTGGATCACCGGGCCGCTCGCCATCAGTGCGTCGTGCGAAGCCGCGATCTGGCGCAGATCCGGCGGCGTGAGCGTCGAGCTCCCCGGTCCGCACACCGGACGCCACACCGTTTCCATCGGCACCATCACCTGTTGACCGTCGGCGTACAGCATCGACACCTGCGGCGGCAACGGTTGCACGAACACGTTCGCGCGCGAACTCGCGGATGCTTGCGCGGCGACGCCGTTCGCGAAGGGCGCGGAGGCGAGGAAGGCGATCGCGGCGGCGCTGCCCGTGGGACGAAGGAACGACGCAACCTGACGGGAGAGGATTCGCATGTTCAGCCCTGGGGGTTGTGGACGGACTTCCTGGGGTCGCTCGGCCTCACATCGGCCGGGCGGGGCGCTCTCTGATCGGGCGCCCGGTTCGAGTGTAGCCAGGCGGACGGATCCGGCGCGTTCCACGTGCCTTCCGCGCGCGAGGTTCTAACGAGTGAGATCGACCAGGAAGTCGAAGCCTCCCTGCCCCGGCAACAGCCCCCCGTCCGGATTCAGCCTCAGGACCGCGCCGGGTGCGATCAAGAGCACGCCGCCGTCGATCGACGCGGCGGCGCGATCGAGCCCGCCGAGCGGCAACGTCGAAACGTCGAGTTCGAGCGCTCCGTTCGCGCCATAGCGCCGCGCCAGCGGCTGCGTCGTGTCGGCGATCCACACCCGCTCCACCCCGCGTACCGGTGCGAGGTGCAATGCGTGGAGGCCGGTCGCGACGCTCCAACGTGTCGCGAGCGTCGGCTCCAGCAGCGACACGCGTCCGGAAGCTCCGCTGTCGAGCGCCCACCACGTTCCCGGAGTCGGGCCTGGGCGGACGTCTCCGATCGGACCGCCGAGCGCGCGCTTCGCGAGCACGGCGGGCGGCACGGTGCCGAGATCGAGCAACCAAACGTCGCCGTCGTCGGTGCCGATCGCGACGCGCGAGCCCGCGCCGGCCGCGCAGCTCGCGGTGGCGAGTTCGAGCACCGTGGAGATCGTCCCTTGCGCGTCGACGCGCACGACCCGGCCCGAAGCGTCCTTCCGCTCGACGACCAACGCGTCGTCGCGAGAGAGTTCGAGGTCGAGCACCGGACCGAGCACCGCCGCAGCGACGCGACTGCCGTCCGCGGCGAACAGCAGCAGGTCGTGGACTCCGAGCGGATGCCGATCGCGCGCCGAGATCGCCCACAGGCCCCCATCGCTCCGTCGTTCGACCTCGACCGGGCTCTCGATCGCGATCCGCTTGACCTCGAACAATCCATCGTCGAGTCCGATCACCGCGTCGGCATCGCGATCGGCGAGCCAGGTCGTGACGGGTCCCGGCTGGAAATCCGCCGCGAGCTCCGGCGCGGCGCGCACCGCGAACGCGACGCCGGCGCCGAGCAGCACCGGCCCGGCGTGGGCGGCGAGGAGGACGGAAGTGGTGCGCCAACGGGCGCGCGCATCGGACGCGGGCGGATTTCGGGTTTCCATGCCCACTTCGACCGCGTGGGCCCGACGCGGTTGCGATCCGAGCGGCGAATCCGGATCACACGCTCGAGCCGCCGTGGATTTCGCTCTCCGACCGCAACCGGCGCACGGCGATGCGATCGAAAGTGCGCGGGAAGGCGCGGAAGAGCGCGCGACGCGCTGACCGACGGACGACGGACGACGGACGACGAAACGCCGGCTCAGGCCGGAGGATTGAAATGGTAGAGCACCACGTACACGAGCACCCCGGTCACCGACACGTAGAGCCAGATCGGAAACGTCCGCTTCGCGAGCCGCCGGTGAGCCTCCCAGCGCTTTCGTCGCGCGAGCCAAAGCGTGCGGAGGACCATCGGCAGATTGACGACCGCGAGCACGGTGTGCGAAAGCAACAACGCGAGGTATCCGAACCTCGCCGCGCCGACTCCGTTGAAAGTCGTCGGCCGGCCGCGCGCGATCGCGAAGTGGTAGTAGAGGTAGCACGCGAGGAACGCGGCGCTGGTCGCGAACGCCGTGTACATCAGGCGTTCGTGCAGCTCTCGCCGCCCGCGCTTGATCGCAACGAGGCCGGCGACCAACAACACCGCGGCCGCTCCGTTCAACGACGCGTTGAGCAGCGGGAAGTTCATCCGCCGTGAGCTCCGAGCCACTTCGCGCGCTCCAACGCCTCGCGCACCGATGCGGGTTCCGCGCCGGAGTAGTAGCCCGCGACCCGCCCGTGCGCGTCGATGACGACGAGCTTGGTCGAGTGCGTGACGTGCTCGCCGACGGGGACGCTACCCGCGACGGCACGCTCGACCGGCAGCGCGAAGCTCGAGCGCAGGAACGCGTCGATCTCGGCGGCTTCGCCGGTGAGGAAGAGCCAGCGCGACGCGTCCGCACCCAACGTGCGTGCGTACTGCGACAGTACGGCCGGCGTATCGGTCGCCGGATCGACGCTGACGGAGATCAGGCCGACGCCGGCCTCCGGCAGGTCGCCTTGGATCGCACGCAGGTTCGCGCTGATGGTCGGACAGGGGCCGGTGCACGTCGTGAAGACGAAGCTCGCGATCCACACGCGGCCCGCGAGTTCGGCGTTGGTGACGACTCGACCGCTGCTGTCGAGCAACGAGAACGGGACGAGCTCGCCGAACCGCGCGTCGGAGTCGGCCCGTGCGTCGAGCGTCGCGGGTGCGTTCGAAGCGTCGCTGCAGGCAAGCGCGAACGATGCCGCGAGCAGCGCCAAGCTCCAACCGAGCTTCCGACCGGCACGCGACGGCCGCCGATCACTCGCTCGCACACTCTTCTCGAGTTCGACGCGCATCAGAAGAACGGATAGCAATCGACCAACGGACGGATCAGCGGCAGCGCGAACACGACCGGCAGGTAGGCGAGCGACGTGTAGAGCAGGACGCGAGCCCGCAGGCTGGTCTGCCGCCACGCGAACGCGGCGGCGGTGCCGGCATACACCATCGACAGCGCGAGCGACACCGCGGCGAACAACCCGCCGGCCTGGCCGTGCAACGCGGGCAGGATCGCGATCGGCAGCAGCAGCAGGCCATGGACGAGCGCCTGTCGCCCCGCCTGACGCTCGCCGTCGGGCGTCGAAGGCAGCATCCGCAGCCCGGCGCGCGCGTAGTCGTGTCGCCAGAGCCACGCGATCGCCATGAAGTGCGGGAACTGCCAGACGAAGAGCAGTCCGAACAGCCAGTACGCCCACCCCTCGACCGATCCGGCGAGCGCCGCGTATCCGACCAGCGGCGGCATCGCGCCCGGCAGCGCGCCGATGACCGTGTTGAGCGACGACACGCGCTTCATCGGCGTGTACACGAGCGCGTACCCGACCAGCGTCGCGAGTCCGAGCAGCGCGGCGAGCACGTTGAATCGCAGCGCGAGCCCGAGCGTCCCCGCGCCGGCGAGCGCGGTACCGAAGAGCAACGCGTCGCGTACGCGCAGGCGACCGGCGGGCAGGGGACGCTGCGCGGTGCGTTCCATCTTGCGATCGGTGTCGCGCTCGAGGACCTGGTTGAACGCGCTCGCTCCGGCGCCGAGCAACAGGATCCACACGCCGGCCTCGGCGCAGCGCCACCAATCGATGGCACCGGGTTGCGCGAGCGCTCCGCCGACGAGGCCCGCGTACCAGACGAACGTGCCGATGCGCGGCTTGGTGACGGTCGCGAGATCGGCGAGCACGCTGCGCGTCCCGACAGCGGCGGGGCGCCTCGCGTCGACTCCGCCACCCGGCAACTTCATCGCACGCCCGCCACGACGACGTTCGACGGAACCGTCCGGGACGCCCACATCGCCGCGGCGACGCACCACGCGAGCAGCAACGCCCCGCCGAGCACGTGCGCGGTCGCGACGAGCCACTGGAAGAAGTCGACGTCCTCGGGCCGCGCGATCATCCACGCGACGAGTCCGAGCACCAGTTGCGCGACGACCAGGAGAGTCAGCCCCTTGGCGAGCGAGGCGAACGGCGAAGCAGGCGCTTCGGTCGCCGCGGCGCGCAGGCGCTTGGCGAGCGGCAGCACGTGCCCGAGCACGGCGATCGCACCGAGCATGTGGATCCCGATGCGCATGTGCAGGTTGCCCTCGAGTCCGGTGCGCAGCGCATGGCGGTACCACGCGCCGAGCCCGATCTGCACGAACACGATCACGGTGGTCAGGATCGCGAGCCGACGCAGGCGCGCGCTCTGCGTGAAAGGAAGGCTCGCGCTCGCCCGCCAGGCCGCCGACTGGTGCACCCACGCCGCGGCCATCACCGCGATGACGAACTGCGAGAACGTGCCGTGGAGGAACGCGAGCCCCGGGCTGTTCTCGAGCACGCGTGAGCCGCCGATCCACCCCTGGAGGCCGATCGCGGCCAACGCCCCGGCGACGAGCCAGCGCGCGGACGGACGCGGATCGCGTAGCCACGTCGCAACGACCGCGGCGATCATCAGCAGCCCGAGCACGAGCCCGAACTGCCGGTGCGAGTGCTCGACGAACGTCCCGAGATCGCGGAACCACTTGTCGATCGGGAAGAAGGGCATGAACGAGCCCTCCGCGTTCCACCAACCGGTCACCGCCATTCCGGCGCCGAGCGTGGTGACCGAGCCGCCAAACGCGAACAGAGGCAGCAGCACGAGGCCCGCGGCGACGATCAAGCGCCGAGGCCAAGGACTCGGAGCGGGTACCGCGGACGGAGTGGAGGCGCTGGATGCCATCGGGGGGGACGGAGGCGGGCTCGAGCTCGCCGACGGACGTTTCGGCGCCGAGTTCGAGGCCCAGCATCATAGTGAAGCGGTCGGGCGCCGTCCGCTGTTCACCGCCCGCGTTCGCGTCGTAGATCACCGCCGCAGCACCTCGGGCGGAAGGGATTTCGTGCAGGCGTGTGCGAAACCGGACCCGGCGTGAACGCGGAGCGGACGGGAACGCGGAGCCCAGGATCTGCCCTCCGGGATGGCGCCCGACCTCGCCGATCGCTCCGCGCCCGCCGCGTCGCCGGACCTCGGCGGCGTCCATCCGAGCGCCCGCGCGCGCCGCGGAAACGGACGCGACCGGTGCGCGCCGCTCGCTCGTCGGGTCACCGCGCGCGTCGGTCGGCGCGAGCTCCGGCTCGCGTCGGCTCGCGTCGGCTCGTGGCGGCCCGTGGCGGCCCGTGGCGGCTCACGTCAGCTCACGTCAGCTCGTGGCGACTCGCGTCAGCTTCCGGCGGCTCGCGGCGGCCGTGGCGACTCGCGCGGGGCCGCGCGTGGAAGGTCGCGCATCAGCTCGTGGCGGCTCGCGTCAGCTCGCGCGGGTTCGCGTCGGCTCGTGGCGCGGCCCGCGTTAGCTCCTGGCGGCTCGCGTCGGCTCGTGTCGGCTCGCGTCAGCTCCCACGCGACGCAGCGGAAGCCAACGATGCGAGCCAGCACTTCAGACGTCGTCCGCGGAGCCGTACGCGAGCGCCCGGACGTAGTGCACGAGGCACCAGACGTCGTCGGAGATGAAGACCGGCGCGCCGTCGGCGCCGCGCGCGCCGCCGATCCCGGGCATCGGAGTGCCGGGGATCCCCGCCCAGATCCGCCGGTAGAGATCGATCGGTCGGTCGCCGCCGCGGAAGCGACCACGGGTCAGGTCGCGCGGCTCGGTCGGTCGGCCCCAGTCGTCGTGCAACGCGAGCACGCGCTCGCCGTCCAAGTCGAGGGTCCAGACCGCGGGCCCGTCGCCGCGGCCGGACTCGCCGTGGCACTGCACGCAGTTCGCTCGGGCGACGTCGTGGAAGAGCTCGCGCCCGCGGCGCACGCGCTCCGGCGTCGCCTCGGGCGGAACGGCGGCGAGCACCAGGGCGTGTTCGTCGGCGCGGCGCCACTGCTCCCACACCTCGGCGTAGACCTCGTCGGCATCGGCGCTCGTGAGCTCGCCCTCCTCGTCGGCGAACGCGGCGAGCCGACGCTCGATCATCCCTCGCAGAGCGAGCAGCCGCACGTAGTCCGCGAGCCCGTGTCGCTCGCCGAGCGGCAGTTCGCGGAACGACGGCATCGCGGTGCCCTGGAGCCCACGCTCGAGCGTCTCGAGCAAGTCCGCGCGCCGCGGCACCGCACGCTCGCGCTGACCGGTGTACTTGAAGACGCCGTGGCGGAAGTCGCGCGGCTTGGGCTCGAGGAACTGACCGGTGCGTCCGTCGCCGCCGCCGGAGACGCCGTGGCAGTGCGAGCACTTCACTCGATAGCTCTCCGCGGACTCGGCGAGCGTCGGATAGCGGTCGACGAGCAGCGTTCGCGCCCGCTCGACGCGGTCCGGCGCGGTCGCGAGCGCATCGAAGCTCGCGACGAACTCGAAATAGCGCTCCGAGGGCCGCGCGCCGTCGAAGTTCGCGTCGTCGAGCTCCTCGAGCTCGTCCTCGAACGTGTCGCGGTTCTCCGCGCGCAACGCGTCGCGCTCGGAGGCCGAGAGCTCGCCGACGCTCTCGAACGGGCGGTTCGGATCGAAGCCCGACGCCTGCCACTCGGTTCGCAGCGCGTATCGCGGCGCGTGCGGCGTGCCGCAGAGGCGCTCGAGCTCGGCGCGCAGCTTGGCTTGGATCGCGAGCGCGAGCCGCGGCTCGCCGGTCGCTTCGTCGAGCGCGGTCGTCTCCGGCGCGAGCGCGTGCTCGAGCACCGGCCGCTCTCCGTCGCAGCCCGCGACGACAGCGAGCGCGCAGCGCGCCGCGAACCCGACCGCGAGGCGGCGCACGAACGCGCGGGGACGGGCCTGGGGAATCATCGACGGCGATCCGAGGAACGCACCAGTGTCGTCCGACCGCCCGCGCGGTCAAGCACTCGGTCCGACACAAGCCGCGACGGACGGTAACGCGCGGTCGAACGCAGGGCCGCGCTCGCGGTCGAGCTCAACGTCGAGCTCAACGTCGAACGCAAGGTCGAACGCAGGGTCGAGCGCAGGGTCGAGCGCGACCGCTTCGAAGGCTCAGGTCGACTCAGGAGTCGCGGCGCGCGCTTGGCGATTCCACTCCATCAGGCCGATCAGAAGGCCCAGGAAGGCGCTGGCGAGCAACATGCCGGCGCGACCCCCTCCGCCGGAGTCTGCTTGCGCGAGCAACGCGACCGGCGCGGGTCCGCACAGGCAGCCCGCGAGCGCGAGCCCCCACCGCTTCGCGCCGAAGATCCGAACGAGACCGAGTACCGCGAGCGCGTAGAGCGCGCCGAGCAGCACCATCGCGACCGCGTTCGGCAGCTCGTCCTTGGAAAGCAGACGTCCCGCGAGGAACGCGAGCGCCCCGGTGTAACTCGCGGTGCCGACGCCGGCGGTCGCGCGTCGCAGGCGCTCGCGCATGCGGCTCATTCGCTCTCTCCCCCGCCGAGGCGCAGGCCGTCGAGCCACGGGAGCTCGAGGCCCTCGAGCGAGAGCCGCGGCCGCGGCGCGGAGGCGAAGAGCTCCTCGATCGGCCGCTCGCCGCTCCACGCGTCGATCAGCGCGAGCGTCAGCAGCGCGCCGGCCGCCAGCGCGACCGCCGCGCCGATGCGCGGCCACACGACGATCGATCCGCGCATCGGGCGCGGCGGCTCCGCTCGCGCGAGGCGCGAGGGGAGTCCTTGCGTGAACCACGCGAACTCGTCGTCGCTCGGCAGCTCGAGCGTGCGAAACGCGCGCCGCCAATCGCGTCGGACGCGCAGCTCGCGCGCGCAGCTCGCGCAGGCCTCGAGGTGGCCGCGATCGCGCGCTTCGTCGAGCTCCGGGAGCCCTCGATCGAGCAACCGATCGAGCCGCGCTCGCACTCGCGCGCACGAGACCGAAGCGAAGGCGCTCATGCCTCGTCCTCCCCGAGCGTCCGACGGAGAGTGCGGATCGCCAGGTGGAAATGCGCGCGCGAGTTCTCCTCGGTGATCTCGAGCAGGGCGGCGATTTCGGCGTGCGAGAGCTCCTGCTCGACGCGCAACAGGAAGATCTCGCGCTGGCGAGCGCTCAAGCGCCCGAGCGCCGCGCGAGCTCGTCCCGCGAACTCGGCGCGCTCGAGCGCCGTGCCGACGTCGATCTCCCCGCGCTCGATTTCGAGCTCTGGCGAGAGCGGTTCCGGCGCAGCGCGGCGGAAGCGTTGGCGCAACACGTTGTGAGCGATGGAGATCAACCAGGATCGGAGCCGCTCGGTCGCGCGGAGCTCCGCCAAGCCCTCGAAGGCTCGCACCCAGGTCTCCTGGAAGACCTCGCGCGCTTCCTCGCGATCGCCGAGCTTGCGAGCGATCCACGCGGCGAGCGCCGGCCCGTGCCGGGCCACCAGGGTCCCGAAGCGGTCGCGTTCGCCCCGCAGAACCGCCGCGACCAGTTCGGGATCGCTGCCGTCCAAGGGGTCGTCGAAGTCCGCGCCCGCGCGCGGTCCGGGTGGCGGTGGCGCGGCAGGCGAGCGCGTGAAGGACGACGTTCGAGAAATCGAGCGCGCGGGGAGCGCCGAGGGACGGTGAACGCGGCCGGAGCTCCGCCTATGCTGCTCGCCCCTCGCGTTCGGCCCCATGGTGGGGCGCGCCTGCGTCGGGAATCAGGCAGCATTCCTTGAAGAGCTCGATCCTCTCCTCCCTTCACGCCGAGCGCGGCGCGCACCTCGCGGCCGACGGCACCGTCCTTTTCTTCCGGGACGTGCCCGACGAGTATCGGAGCGCGCGCGACGGCGCCGCACTGGTCGACCTGACCGATCGCGGAGCGGTCGAGGTGCGCGGATCGGACGCGGCGGTGTTCCTGCACCGCTTGCTCGCGAACGACGCGCGCAACCTGGCGGTCGGACAGGGCAATTCGAACTTGCTCCTCGATGCGAAAGGCAAGGTGCGCTTCCAATTCGAGCTCGCGCGGCTCGCCGACGACGTGCTGGAGCTCTCGACCGAGCCGGGCGAGGCCCAAGCCGTGGTCAAGGCGCTCGACCTGTACCACTTCGCCGAGAAGCTCGCGTTCGCGGAGGTCACCGACCGGCACGCGCCGCTCGCGCTCGTCGGTCCTCGCGCGTTCGAGTTCGCCGGCCGTGCGCTCGGCGCGGCGATCGAGCTCGTGGCGGGCGGCCGCTCGGTGCGGGCGTGGGGCGCCGGCGAGGTCGCGATCACCCGACTGCCCTACGCGGGCTCCGACGGGCTGCGACTCGACGCGGGCCCGCGCGGGGCGCAGGCGCTGTGGCTCGCGCTCGCCGAAGCGGGTGCCCAACCGATCGGCCGCGTCGTCGACGACATCCTGCGCGTCGAAGCGTGCGCCGCGCGCGCGCACGTCGACGTCGACGACACGATCTATCCGCAGGAAGCGCGCTTGGAGCGCGCGTTCAGCCTCGACAAGGGCTGCTACATCGGCCAGGAAGTCGTCGCGAAGATCGACACGTACGGCGGGCTGAACAAGCGCATGGTCGCGCTGCGCGTGTCGAGCGACGATCCGGTGCCGCGCGGCGCGCGTCTCTTCCGCCTGGACGACGGCGAATGGCGCGACCTCGGAGTCGTCACGTCGTGGGCGTACTCGTTCGTGCTCGACACCGGGCTCGTGCTCGCCTACGTCAAGCGCCGCCACCAGAAGGTCGGCACCGAGTTCCGCCTCGGCGAGGGACCCGCCACGGCGACGATCGTCGCGTCGCCGGTGCGCGCGCACGCGCTCGCGCCAACCGGCGACAACGAGTGATCCCCGATGTGATCACTCGATCGGCTTGAAGGCGCGCGGCGTGCCGCGGAAGCCCGCGAGCTCGACGCCGACATCGAGTTCGATCGGCCCGACCGGCACCAGCCCGCGGATCCACACCGGCACGCCCGTGGTCGCCTCGACCCAGATCGAGAGCTCGCCGTGGATGCCGAAGAGCCCCGAGAAGTCGGCCTCGTCGCGTCCGGTCTCGGACTTCGGCACTCCGGTCTGCAGCGTGATCTCGAATGCGTCGAACTCGCCCGCGGGCACTTCGATGCGCTTCGTCGACTTGCCGCGCTTCAGCTTGACGTCCCAGAGCTCGTCGCGGTCCATCAGTTGAAACTCGACGGTCTCGCGGCCCTCGAGGATCATCGTGCGCGCGACGTAGACGGCGCTGAGCATGTCGACGCAACCCGAAGGCGCGTCGCGGGTCACCGGGTCCTTCCAGAGGCGGTGCTCGACGCGCTTGCAGCCTTCGCAGTGATGCGCGTCCTGCCACGCCCACGTCGGCTCGACGAAGTGCGTCTTCAGATTGCACTTCTTGCAATGGGTGTCGCGCCGGTACACGCACACGAACTTGCCGTCCTTCTCGCCGAGCGTCATCTCACGCTTGCGGTTCTCGCTGCCGCTCTGCGTGCTGCGGTGCAAGAGCGCGGGGAAGGCCTGCGGCAAGTGCGCGGTGGTGATCAACTCGTCGAGGGTGTACACGGCGTACTGGCCCTCCGCGCGCGCGGACACCACGGCTTGCTCCGCGTGGGTCGCCGGATCGGCGCTCGCGAGCAGCAACGGGCTCGCGCGGAATGGCTCGACCTTCGAGGTGATCGTCACCTTGCCGACGTCCGGGCTGATGACGCCGAGGTTCAGGATCACGTCGTAGACGAGCTTCTCGTCGCGCGGGATCTGCATCGAAGGCAGCCCGTGATCCGAGAGCAGGAACGGCGCGTTGGGATCGGACGGCGCGTGCGCCTTATTCGGGTCGCGGAGCACCGCGCCGGCCTGCGCTCCAGGAACCAGAGCGGGCGTCGTGCTCGCCGGGATGGCCGTCGCCGCGCCGGTAGCGGGTTCGACCGTCGGCTCGGAGCGCGGCGCCGCGACGGAGCCGCGCTCGGAGACCTTCGGCGACGTCGGCGCGACAGCCGCGGTCGCGACCTGCGACTCGCCGGAGTTCGAAGGCTCGTCGGGCTTCGACGCGTGCGCGGCTTCCTCGGTCGACGGGCGCGCTGCCACGGCGTGTGCCTCGCCTGCCGCGGCGTCGGTCGGCGCGACCGCTGCGTCGAAACCCGTCTCGACGGGAGAATCGGACTCGACGACCGCGACCTCGACCGTGACGGGATCGTGCGTCGCCCGCACGAACGGGCCGGACGAGCCGAAGCACGCCGGCAGGATCGACGCGATGACGAGCGCGAGCATGCTGGAACGGAGCTTCAACGACGAGTTCCTCGGGGGCTTCCTCGGGCGACGGATTCCTCGGACGGCGGCGGCTTCAGCGATCGACGCGGTGCGGACCACGGCGACGTGCCTCGATGCGACGCTCGGCTTCGCGCACCGCAACGCGCGCCGGCGGCGCACCTTCCTCGGCGGCAAGCTTGAGGATCTCGCTCGCAATGCGTCCGACGCGTCGGCCGATCGAGTCGACGCTCTCGCGCTCGCCGGTGAGATGGAAAGTCGCTCCGCGGATCAGCGCACCCGCGTTGATCACGAAGTCGGGAACATACAGGATCCCGAGCTCGTGTAAACGATCGCCGTGCAAAGGACGTGCGAGGACGTTGTTCGCGCCGCCGGCGACGACGCGGCAGTGCAGGCGAGTCAGCGTGAGGTCGTGCAAGATGCCGCCGAGCGCACACGGCGCGAAGACGTCGCACGGCGGGTCGTACTCGCGGGAGGGATCGACGAGCTCGACTTCGAGTTCGGCGGCGACCGACGCCGCGCGTTCCGCGTCGAGTTCCGCGGCGAGGACCTTCGCTCCCGCGGCGACCAAACGACGAGCGACGCCGGCGCCGACCTCCCCGAGCCCTTGGACGACCACCGTTCGCCGCGGCCAATCGACCGCGCCGTCGAGCAACTGCAGCGCGGCCTCCATGCCGGCGACCACGCCGGCGACGGTCGACTCCGCGAGCTCGCCCGGACCGTTCGGCCCCGGATCCGTCGCGAAGCGCGTGCGCTCGGCGAGGCAACCGAGCTCGTGCGCGCCGGTGCCGACGTCCGGCCCGGTGTAGAAGCGCCCGGACATCCGCTCGATCGCGTCACCGAGGAACCGATAGCCCGCCTCGACGTCGAGATCGGGACGATCGAGGATCACGAGCTTCGCGCCGCCGGCGTCGAGCTCCGCGAGCGCAGACTTGTACGTCATCGCGCGCGCCAAACGCAGCACGTCGCGCAGCGCTTGGTCCTCGTCGTAGTACGCCCACCGCCGCACGCCGCCGAACGCGGGACCACGAGACGTGTCGTGGATCGCGAGGAACGCGCGGAGGTTCGAGCGACGGTCGTGCAGCGCGACGACCTCCTCGAAGCCCTCGCGCGACATCGCGTCGAGGATGTGGACGCCCATGGACGCACCAAACTAGCCCGTTTCGAGGCCGAGCGCAGGCCCTTTTCGGTTCCCGCTCGGACGCGCGATCGACCCCGTTAGACTCGGCGGAAGAAACGACGCTCCGCTCCGTCTCGACCTTCCCCATGCCGACGCCCCCCCGCGCCTCACTCGTGTTGCTCCTGGTCCTCCCGTTGGTCGGTTGCGCGTCCACGCCCGAACCGAAGGACGGCGATCCGGTCCCCTACGATCCGAACTGGGCGCGCACCGACGCGCCGGACCCGATCGGCAAGCTACTCGCGACGGTCGACATGTCGATGCGAGCCTGGACGAAGCTCGTGATGAGCGCCCAGACCGAGGAGGAACGCCGCCAGGCCCGCGGGCTCGAGCTCGATCTGATGCGTCGCGTGCGTCCGCGGCTCGACGAGCTCGTCCACGAGCTCGAGAACGGCCCGCCCGCGAACCGCATCCCCGCGGCGGCCGCGCTCGGCTTCACGCGCGCGGCGGAGGCGCAGAGTCCGATGCTCAACGCTCTCCACGATGCGAACGCCGATGTCGTCAACAACGCGCTGATCGGACTCGCGGTGCTCCAACTCGCGGACACGCCGATCGCAACGATCGCGGACCTGTACGCGCACCACCCCGAGTCCTACGTGCGTTCGAATGCGGCATGGGCGCTGCGGTCGCTGATCGAAGCCGGTGCAGACGGATCGTCCGTCGTCGAGCCCGCGCGCCTCGCGCTCTCGGATCCGGAGCCGTTCGTCCGGGCCCAGTCGGCGCTGATCCTCGCGCTGCAGAAGGACGCGGGGGCCGTCGCCGCGATCGGGGAGCTTGCACGCGAGTCGACTCCGTTCGTGCTGATCGCCGCGGCCGAAGCGCTCGCCCAGCTCGGCCGCGGCGAGCCCCGCGCCAAGGGGCCCGCCGCGCGCGAACTCGTGCGCGCGTGGAGTCACGCCGACAAGAAGCTGCAAGGCGTGCTGCGACGCGCGTTGATCAAGCTGTCGAACGAGAACCGCGGCGAGAAGCTCGAGGACTGGGTCGAGTGGGCCGCCAAACTGCCCTGACGACCGCTCGGCGCGTCTCTGGCACAATGGGCGGGTGAGCTCCTCCCGACGCACCGTCTCCGAGAAGGCCCAACGCTTCACCGAGTCCGTCATCCGCGAGATGTCTCGGGTCTGCACGCGAGAGAAGGGCATCAATCTCGCGCAAGGCTTCCCCGATTTCGCCGCGCCGCAAGCGATGAAGGACGCGGGCTGCCGCGCGATCCAAGCCGACATCAACCAGTACGCGGTGACCTGGGGCGCACCGCGCTTGCGCGCCGCGATCGCGAAAAGGACGCACGCGTACAACGGCATCGCCGTCGATCCCGAGCGGATGCTCACCGTGTGCTGCGGCGCGACCGAGGCGATGATCGCGACGTTGATGGCCGTGCTCGATCCCGGCGACGAAGTGATCGTGTTCGAGCCGTTCTACGAGAACTACGGACCCGACTGCATCCTCTCCGGCGCCGTGCCGCGCATGGTCAAGCTGCGCGCACCGGATTGGAGCTTCGACGAACAGGAGCTCGCGCGCGCGTTCGGGCCGCGCACCCGCGCGATCATCGTCAACACGCCGCACAACCCGACCGGCAAGGTGTTCACGCGCGCGGAGCTCGAGGTGATCGCTCGGCTCTGCCAGGAACACGACGCACTCGCGGTCACGGACGAAATCTACGAGTACATCCTCTACGACGGCGCGCAGCACGTCTCGCTCGCCACGCTGCCGGGGATGCACGAGCGCACGATCACGATCAGCGGGCTATCCAAGACGTGGAGCGCGACCGGGTGGCGCATCGGCTGGGCGATCGCGCCGCCGGAGATGACCGCGGGCATCCGCAAAGTGCACGACTTCCTGACCGTCGGGGCTCCCGCGCCGCTCCAGGACGCGGCCGCGGACGCGTTGGACTTCGGTCCGGAGTACTTTCAAGGCCTCGCCGCCGAGTACGCCGTGCGCCGCGACCTGCTCGCGCGCGCGCTCGAGGACACGGGCTTCGGCGTCGTTCGACCGCGCGGCGCGTACTACATCATGACCGACGTGTCGAAACTGACCGACCTCGACGATGTCGCGTTCGCGATGCAGCTCGTCGCGAACGGCGGCGTCGCGACCGTGCCCGGCTCGAGCTTCTTCCTCGAACCCGCCGACGGACGCAGGATCGTGCGCTTCTGCTTCGCGAAGAAGCGCGACACGTTGGAGAACGCTGCACGGGTGCTCCGCGAACGGCTCGGAGCCCGCGGATGAACGCAGCGCTCGCGCTATTCGCGCTGCTCTTTGGCCTCGCGCAAGCCGAGCCCGACCTGCCGAAGCGCGCGCCGATCGCGCACCTCGCCGGTTTCGAGAGCGTCTCGAGCGTGCGTTTCGCCTCCGAACCCGAACGCGTGCATCGGCTGGTAGCGACGCACGTGTTTCCCGCCCGCGTGCGGTGGCTGATGACGCTTCCGAACGAAGCGAGCAAGGCGCGCACCGTCTTCTACCGGGCCGGCGATCGATGGTTCGCGCACGACGACGGCGCGACGAATTCCCGCGAGCTCGCGGACGCGGAGCGGGAGCAGCTCGATCACTTCTTCGCGCTGCGCCAAGCCCTGGTGCTCTGGCCGCACGGAGCGAATTGGCAAGGCAGCGGCGACGAGCGCCGAGCAACCGTCGACGAGTCGGCAACGCTCCACGCCAAACTCGGCGCGGGCGCGCTTCCGACGTCGATCCGCTGGCTGGACGCGACCGGAACGGAGCTCGAGGCTCTCCAGGAAATCGTTTGGCGCGCCGACGGAAATCGCGCGTTGCCGGCGAGTTTCGCGCTCGCCCGGACCGGCGAGGTGACGTGGCGCGAGACCGTCGAGTCGGTCGAGTTCGAAGTCGCGTACCTGGACGACTATTTCACGCCCTTGGATCGCCGCTCGCGCGAGGCGACGACCGAACGTGAGATCGTCTGCGAGCGCGTCGAGGTGCCGACACGCTACGTCCGATCGCTCGAGATCGATCTCGCCACCGCGGACTGGAACGAGCTCTGCCGACGCGCGCTCGCGGCGCGCGACGCGTTCGCGAAACTCCCGGCGACGCTCGGGTTGAAACTCGCCGACGGCGTGGAACTCGAACTGGATCAAGTCGGCAAGCCGGTCGCGGCGTTCGCGAGACTCTCGGACGACCAAACGGGCGCACCGACCGAGTGGCGTCGCCGACCCGGAGCGAGCGCTCTCTCCCTGCGCTTCGCGCCCGACCGCACGAGCACCGCGGCTGCGCTCGCAATCCTCCTCGGCCGGGTGCCGGCCGGAGCGCGCGCCGGTACCGCGTATGTCCGGCTCGCCGGCGGTTCGACGGGAGCGGGCACCCAACTCGTGCTCCCTCTCGTGCCGCCGCGCTGAATCGACGCAGCGCCCCTGCGCCGCAGGTTTGTCCCCTGTAGGCTACCGGCGAACTTCGGCGTCGCCGCCCGACGCCCTTGGAGCGAGACCGGGAAACGGCATCGCGTTTGCGGGACGCGGAGGTTCCCCTCACCTCTTGGAGCCACTTCATGCGTTCGCCGCGCACCCTTCGCCTAGCCACGCTCGCCTTGATCGCGCTGGCCGCGCTTTCGACCGACGCCCTCGCCGATCGCGAAGGTCGTGGTTCGAACGGCTCGGGTTCCCGCGGCAGCTCGTCACCCGCGTCGCGCCCGGCGTCCAGCCCGGCGTCGCGGCCGTCCGCCGCGCCTGCGTCGCGCCCGAGTTCGGCGCCGTCCGCGCGCCCTTCGTCCTCGGCGCCGCGCTCTTCGGGAGCGTCCCGCCCGTCCGCGTCGCCGCAGGACCGGGGCTCGCGTGGCTCGCAGCAACCCGCGACTCCCCCGCCCTCGGACTCGCGTCCGTCGCGGGACCGCGAACAAGCCGCGCCGCCGTCCCGCGAACGCGTCGACACGACCCCGTCGCGCCCCCGCGAGGAGCCGTCGACTCCGCGTCGCGACGACGTCGGCCCCGCGCGGGGTCGGGGTGATTCCGGCGGGTACGTGCCGCCGACTCGCGACGACGCCCGCGACGACGCGTCGCGTGGTTCGCGTTCGTCGCCGCCGAGCTCCGACGACACGCCGAGCCGCCGAGACTCCGCGCGCGCGAACCCCGGTGGTAGCCGCGATTCCCAGCCGCCCTCGACCGGGCCGAGTTCCCGCAGCCGCAATCTCGCGACGCCCGATACCGAACCGAGCGCGGGCGGCGGGGCCAGCGACAGTGACGTGCCGGTGATCCGCTCGGAACGCCGGGTCGCCTTTCCGCGCCTCAACGACTCGAGTCTCGAGCGCAACGAAACCGATGCTCCGTCCGCGCGCCGACGCGCCGCGAACGAAATCGAGCAGTCGGCCACGCGTCGGCGCTCGCCGGCGGCGGACGCGGAGATCCCGAAGCGCAACATCGACCGCAAGAGCATCCTCGATCGCTACGACCGCGCACGAGGCGCGCAGACCCGCGAGAGCCGCGGCGAAGCGCCGTCTCAAGCTCCGGGACAGCGCGTCAAGAACGCGCGTGAAAAGGCGAAGACCGCCGACGCGCTCGAGAAGCGCGTGAAGAACGCGCGCGAGCTCGAACGTCACGACCCCGACCGCATCCGCAACGCGCGCGATCGGCAACTCGAAGCCACGGGCTCGCTGCGCGACCTTGCCTACCGCTACCCCGAGCGCGCTCGGAAGTACGAGCAAGCCGGCCGCTCCATCTCGCACGGCAAGGACGTCAGCTGCCGCACGGGCTACGGCTCGGCGCTGGGCTGCACGACCGGCTGGTGGTGGTTCGATTGGTACCCGGGCATGTGGTACTGGAATGGGTACGAGGACTGCGGCTTCTACTGGAATTGGTGGTGGGGCGGCTGCCACTCGTGGAGCAGCAGCTACTGGTGGGGACACCCGTACAACTACTCGTGCTGGTACGCCTGGGGTTGGTGGCCGACGTCGTACCACACATGGTCGTCGCCGAGTTGGTACAGCGGCCCGACCTACTACACGACGGTGATCGAACGGTACTACGAGCCCGAGACCGTGACGACCTACGTGGAGTCCGATCCCGCACCGACCGCGGACGGCGAGGGCGTCATCGGCAGTCCGGTACCGCGCGGTGGCGAAGCGTCGGACACCGATCGTGCACTGCTCGACTCGCTGCTGGCGCCGGGTTCGAAGTCCGAGATGTCGCGCGCGTCGGAGGAGTACCTCGTGCTCGGCGACAATGCATTCGCGGAGCGACGCTACGGCGACGCAGTCCACTTCTACGCGAAGGCGGTCGAGTTCTCGCCGGATGACGGAATGCTCTACCTGATCCTCTCCGACGCCTTGTTCGCAACCGGTGACTATCACTACGCCGCGTACGCGCTCCGACGCGCATTGGAGCTCGACCCGACGCTCGCTTCGCTGCAAGTCGACAAGCACGACTTCTACAAGAGCGATCGCGTCGAATTCGATCGCCAACTCGCGGTGCTCGAACTGTACTTGCAGGACCAACCCAACGACGAGGACGCACGCCTGGTGCTGGCCGCGAACTACTTGTTCGGCGCGCGACCGGCGGCGGCGGTCGACCTGCTCGACAAGCCCGAGAGCGCCAAGGTACGCGTGGAACCGACGGCTCGCCTGATGTACGAGGCCGCCAAGATCCTGCAGTACGGCAAGCAGACCGAATCGACCAAGTAGCGACGCGCGTCAGCGCATCCACTCGCGCGGACCGGGGTCTCCACGGAAGACCTCGATCCGCGCGGGTCGTTGGAAGGCGCGCTCGAATGCCCGCGATACGCGCTCGGCGACCTCGACTTCGTCACCGGCGCGCAGCAGCATCACCACGCAACCGCCAAAGCCCGCTCCGGTGAGCCGCGCGCCCAGGACGCCGGGCTCTCGCTCCGCGGCTTCCACCAGGCAGTCGAGTTCGGGCACGGAGACTTGGTAGTGATCCCGCAAGGACACGTGCGTCTCGAACATCGCGCGACCGAAGCGCTCGACATCGCCGGCGAGCAGCGCGTCACGCGCCGCGAACGTGCGCTCGACTTCGTGCACGACGTGGCGCGCGCGCGCGCGCAGCACGGGGGCGAGCTCGTCGGCGTGGCTCTCGAACACGGCGCTGGAGACGTCACGCAGGTGCGTCGCACCGGGAACGAAGCCGCGCAACGCCTCGAATGCCTGACGCGCCTCAGTCACTCGCTGATTGAACGCGCCGGCGGCGAGCTCCCGGCGCACACCGGTGTCCGCGACCGCGATCCGGACCGCGCGGTGATCGATCGGCAGGTGCTCGATCGAGGCGTCCTTGCAATCGAGCCAGAGCAGATGCCCGCGCTTCGCCAAGCCGACGGCGTACGGATCCATGATCCCGCAGTGCACGCCCACGAACTGCCGTTCGGCGCGCAGTGCAGCTTCGACGCGCGCGAACGGGGTGAGCTCGAGCCCCCAGACCTTGTCGAGCGCGAAGGCCGTCCCGACGCAGATCGACGCCGAGGACGACAATCCTGCGCCGACCGGCAGATTGCCACCGAAGAGCACTTCGAGCCCGACGGCGCGCGGGCTCTCGCGAAAAACCTCGAGCGCGACGCCCAACGGGTAGTCGACCCAGTTCCCGGTCGCTTCGCGCGGCGCGGCGTCGAGATCGAATCGGAACTCGCCGATTTCCGAAGTCGAGCGCATCACGAGCAGGCGATTCTTGCGCGGTCGCAGCGCGAAGAACGTGCCGCGATCGATCGCCATCGGCATCACGGGACCGCCGTTGTAGTCGAGGTGCGCACCCATCAGGTTCACGCGACCGGGAGCGAAGAAGAGGCGGACTTTCCCTCCCGCTCCGTATGCGCGCTCGAACGCGTGGCCGTGTCGGTCGAGCAGTTCCTCGAGCTCGGGTTCGAACGCTTGCTGCGGCTTCAACGCGGCCGAGCATACTCGACCGCGAGATCGGATCGAAACCGCGGTCAAGCGGCGGGGCGCGGGTGCGCGACGTCGACGAGCACCGCCGCCCACAACGGAATCCACGCGAGAGCGGCGACGTACGGTCCGTACACAGCGAGCTCGCAGCCCGCGGACTTCAAGAACGGCGCGAGCAAGCAGCCGTACGCGACGAGCGACACGCAGCCACAGATCTGGCGAAACGCGGCGTGGGCGCCTGGACGCAGACACCACGCGATCGGCAACAGTGCGAGCACGCAGTAGTGGAACCAGACCAGCGGCGACGCAGCCAAGGTGAAGAGCAGCGCGCTGGCCATCAGGAGCTCGGGTTTCGCCGCGACGTCGCGCAATCGGTCGATCCACGAACGACCCGCGCGTCCGACGGCGAGCGCGGCGAGCCACGACAGCGCGAGCACTGCGCCGATGCCGAGCGCCACGCGATACGTGAGTGCGGCGTAGTTCGGATGGGTCGTGCGATCGACGAAGACGACGCTCGGCGCGTAGTTGCCGTCGCTGACCGGATAGTCGGCGACCTTCGATCCCGTCGGCCCGGACAGGAACGCGTACCAGTCGCTCCACGCATGCAGACCGCCGAAGTAGGCGCTCGAGATCCCGACGAGCACCGCGCCGAACGCGAGACCGATCGCCCCTGCGACGAAGGCCCGCCCGAGGCCGAGCGAGTTCCACAACGCGAGCAGGAAGACGAGCGAGATCGGGGCGAGGTTCGGCTTGAAGACGACGAATGCGACCAGCACTGCGGCGAGCACCGAGCCGCTCACCAGCCCGCGCGCTGCGTTCGCGGCGCCCGCGAGGGCGACGATCGCGACGCACGCCAGCAGCTGGTAGGCGTTGACGTTGCCGACCAACAGATCGCTGTGGAACGGATAGAAAAAGGCCGGGATCGCGGCCGCGAACAGCGCCGCGAGACCGGAATCGACGCCGACTCGGCGCGCGAACCAAAAGAGGCCGAGCGCGAGGCACAGCCACTGCCCCGCCCGAAACCAGCTGTGCGCCTTCGAGTAGTCCGTGGGCAAGCCCGCGAAGCACATGTAGAAGAAGGGCGTACCGGTCGGATCGATCGAGCGTCGCTCGCCGTTCGCCTGCTTGAAGTGTCGGTCCTGCGAGGCGTCTGCGACCACGTTCAACAACGCGGCGTAGCGCGGCCCGTTGACGTACGGCGTGCCGACGTCCTCGTCGCCGGCGAGCGTGTGCGCCGCCGCGATGCCCCAGAAGTGATAGAAGTCGATCCCGCGCTGGGGCGGGAAGAGCTGGATGACGATTCCAGCCGAGTACAGCGCGAAGCAGAGCGCGAGCCACCACGAGAGCGCCCGCGCAGAGGGTTGTCGGCTTTCGCTGGTCACGTCGCGCAGTCTTCGCTCATGCTAGCCCCGCCGCGCCCGAGGTCGAGTTCGCGGTCGGATTGGGCGGCCGCGCCTGGCTGGCGGGCTGCGCCGCGAACGGCTATGTTCGCCGCATGCGTCCGGCTCCCCTTCGCGGCTTGTGCGCGTCGCTCGCGCTCGTCTTCGTGCTCGATTCCTGCGGCAGCCTATCGATCCAGCGCGACACCGAGACTTCGGGACGCTTCGAATCGACCGGCTGGGCGGTCACGATCCTGTCGATCGACATCCCCAAGTCGTCGAAGGACATCGCTCGCGAGAACGCCTCGGACTCGCGCCTGAACAACCTCCGGATCGAGGACAACCGCACCACGCCATACCTCGGCTGGTTCGATTGGCTGCTCGACATCGTCGGCGTGCGCTACACGAAGATCAACGGGACCTGGGGCTTCCCGGCCGAGAAATAGCGAGCTTGATCCGCCACGCGAAGATCCATCCGAGGATCTTGTAGGCGGCTCGCAACGTGCCGATCACCGTCCCCGTGATCTTGCTCTCGCCGATCCGCGGTCGATAGCGAACGGGCACTTCCTCGGTGCGAAGCCGGTGCACGTGCGCCTTGAGCTGCATCTCGACCGTCCAGCCAAAGTCGCGATCTTGCATCGCGAGTGCCCGCAGCGCGCCGACTCGGATCGCGCGGAACGGTCCGAGATCGCTGTAGCTCGCACCGAAGAGCACTCGCATCAACACGCACGCCATTCGATTGCCGAACCACGCCTGCGGCAACATCGCTCGCATGTCGGCGCCGCCCTTGATGCGCGAACCGATCACGAAGTCCGCGCGGCCGGCGTGGAGAGGCTCGAGCACACGAACGACGTCCTCCGGGTAGTCGGAGTGGTCCGCGTCGAGGAACACGACGATGTCGCGGTCCGACAACGGCTCGGGCACGCGGAGCTTCACGTCCGCATGCTCACCCAAGAGCGCGGCGAGCCCGGTCGAGCACGCGCTGCCGTAACCGCGGCGCTCTTCGCGCACCACCCAGGCCCCCGCCGCCCGCGCGACGTCGGAAGTGCTATCGCGCGAACCGTTGTCGACCACCACGACGACGTCGACGGCCCCGGCGGGCAGTTCCGCGAGGACCGACGGGAGCGCGGCCTCCTCGTCGAGCGCCGGGATCACGAGCCCCACCCGCGCGCGATCGATCTGCAGGCCCGGCTTCACTTCTTCGCCCGGAACGGAACGATGTCGCGCAGACCGAGCAAGGCGGCGCTGATCGGATCGTAGAGCTCGTTGACGAGGAAGAACGCTCGGAAGGTGATCACGTCGAACGCGCACGCCGCCGCGCCGAACGCAAGTCCGAGGGTGAGCGCGAAGCGGGCGCCGAAGCGAGCGCCGAGCTCGAACGCGAAGGCCGTCGCGAGCGCGCACCACGCGAGCTCGAGCCCCGCGAGATAGCGCACGTTCTTGGTGAAGAGCGCAAAGATGGTGAGCCCGCACACGACGAAGATGACGAAGAACTCGAGCGGCCCACGCCCGCGCACCGAAGCTCCGAGCAGCAGCGAGCCGACGCCCGCGAGCGCCGCGAGCGTCACCCACGGTGAGATCGCGACGAAGTCGATCACGTAGCGATACCAAGGTCCGCTGCCGAACTGGACGGCGTAGTCGTTGGTGGCGGGCGACGCGAGGATCACGCGAGCGAGCTCGCGCACCGGCTCGACGCCGCCTGCGGCGAACGCGAACACGCAGCTCGCGAGCGCCAACGGAGCGCCGAGCACCGCCGCGGCGGAGAGCCACGGCACGCGCGCACCGCGCCCGAACCCGGCCCAGGTCAGGTAGGCGCCGAACGCGGGCAGGAAGAGCACGTGGTTCTCCTTGGTCGCGAGCAACGCGAACAACGCGGCGCCGGCGAGCCACGCGCGCTTCTTGGACGCGAAGTCGCGGCTCCATGCGAGGACGCCCCACACGGCGAGCACCAGCGTCAACGTCGCGAACGAGTCCATCAGCGCGCGCCGAGCGAGCCCCGACAACAGCGGCGAGCCCGCGAAGAGGCTCGCGAGCACCAGCGCGCGCGCCGAGCCGAAGTGCGCGCGCGCCGCCGCGAACGTGACGAGCGCCGCGAGCAGGTGGCACGCGAGCGACAGGCCGGACAGCGCCGCGAAGCTCGCGCCGAAGACCTCGCACCAACCCGCGGCGACGATCAGGTAGAGCACCCGCAGCGGATTGGGGTAGATCTGCGCGGTCGGATCGCCGAGGTAGCGCGTGAAGAGCTCGGGGAACACACCGAGTCCGCGGGTCGAGAGCTCGGTCGCGTAGCTCAGGTACCAGGCCTCGTCGGCCTTGGCCGCGTAGCGCACCGAACCCAACGTCGAAGTGAGGTACGCTCCCCAGACCGCGAGGATCCCGACGAACACGATCCACGCCGCGAGCGCAGGCAAGTCGACGTCGGGGCGCGACTCGGCGCGCGCGGGTTGGTTCGGGGTCGGCGCGCGCATGGGCCGCCTACCATTCCCGCGTCGACGCGCACGGTCAAGCCCCGCGCGGGTTGCACGCCCTGTTCGCGAGTAGACTCTGTGGGTGGACGCTCGCCCTCTCCGTTCGCCGGCGCGCCGGCTGTTCGCGCGCGCGACGCGCCTCGGCGCCGCCGCGCTCGCCTGCCTGGTCGCCGCCTGCGCCGAGCAACCGGAGCCGAAGCGCGCTACCCACGCGATCCTGATCACCTGCGATACCCTGCGAGCCGATCGCCTCGGCGTGTACGGCTACGAGCGCGCGACCAGCCCCGAGCTCGATGCGTTCGCGCGCGACGCGCTGGTGTTCGACCGCGCCTATTCGTGCGCGCCGTGGACGCAACCCGCGCTGTCGAGCCTGCTCACCGGACGGCCGCCCGAGGAGATCGGCGTCACTCCGGGCAACACGAAGCGGATGGGCAAGAGCGTCGAGACGTTGGCGGAGACGTTGCGGGACAAGGGCTTCGCGACCGCGGCGTGCGTCTCGAACGGGCTCGTGCGCAAGCTGCCGCCGAACGCCGCCGGGATCGGGCTCGAGCAGGGCTTCGAGCTGTACGACTCGGAGATGACGATGCGCGAGAAGAACCGCGTCGCGTTCGAACGCGATGCGCGCGGCACGACCGACGCGGCGCTCGCGTGGCTCGCGACGCGACCGCGCGACGGGCGGTTCTTCCTATGGGTGCACTTCCAAGACCCGCACGGGCCTTATCTGCCGCCGCCGGAGCTCGCCGCCGAGTTCGCGCGTCCGCCGACGGACGAGAAGCTGCCACTCGGGACGACGCAGCGCGGCCTCGGCCAGATCCCGCAGTACCAGCGCCTCGACGGCGAGAACCGACCGGATGTCTACCGTGATCGCTACGACGCGGAGATCCGGTGCTTCGACCGCGAGTTCGGCCGGCTGATCGCGGAGCTCGGCGCACGCGAGTTGCTCGACGATTCGATCGTCGTCTTCACCGCGGACCACGGGGAGTCGCTCGGCGAGCACGACCAGTACTTCTGCCACGGCGAGAATGTGCAGCGCGAGCAAGTGCACGTGCCGTTGCTCGTTCGGCCGCCGGGCGGCGTTTCGAAGCGTGCGGACCGCGACGAGCGCGGGTATGCGCGCAGCAGCGCGCACGTCAACCATCTCGACGTGGCGCCGACGCTGTTCGCGGCGCTCGATCTGCCTTCGATCGCCGACTGGCGCGGCCTGCCGTTGTCGGATCCGACGGCGTTGCCGCGCGACCGCGCGCTGGTCCAGTGTTTCGTCGCACTGCGCAAGAACGTCAGCGAATGGGCGATCGGCGACGGTCGCTGGCGGCTCTTGTGGCGCGAGCACGACGCCCCGCGGCTCTACGACGTGCTCGCGGACCCCGGCGAGCTTCGCAACGTCGCCGGCCACGAGCCCGAGGTCGTCGCGCGGCTCCAAAAGGCCTACGCGGAGTACGAACGCTCGCTCGGCGCGCGCGACGGCATCGAGACGGAGATCGACGACGAAACGTCGAAGGGCCTAGAGGCGCTCGGCTACGTCGAGACGCAGAAGCGCTAGCTCGCGCGCCTAGCGACTCGGCACGCGCAGCACGTCGCCGCGGTGCAGCAGCACGTTGAACGTGCTGTCGCCCGAGTCGAGCGCGCGCCGTAGGTCGAGCGTCATCGCGAGCGAGCCATCGCACTCGCGGCGCACGAGTTCGACGCGACTCAGATCGCACGTCGACTCGATCGGCGAGGCCCGGAGCACCGCCTCGAGCGCGGTGGTGTCCGCGTCCCACGGCTGCGGGCCGGGGCGCGCGACGGCGCCTTCGATCGAGACCACCGGCGAACCGTCGGTCGAGTCGGTCGTGCGACAAGCGGAAGCGGCGAGCGCGAGCAGCGCGAAGGCGAGGCGACGCGACATGGGAGACCTCCGGGGGAACGCGGACGAAGGCTCGCCACCCTAGCGAGCGCCGAGCCGCCGGCAAAGTCGGTGTCGAGCGACCGCCGCGGCCGCCTCGGGCGAGCGGCGCGACGCGCGCGCGGAGCCAGAACGGCGATCGGACGCTCGCGTCTGATCGATCGCGGACACTGCCTCTCGCCGCTGTACCTAAGAACGCGCGACCTCCGCCACCACGGCGGGACCGTGCGGGCTAGGCGAGTTGGACTCCAGCGGATCCGCGGCAAGCCGCTCGAGACTCCGGCGATGACGCTCGGCCTCGAAGACCCTCCGTGGTGCCTCGGCGACTCCTTCGCCGGCGCGCTTTCCCCTCCGTTCCGGCACAGCGGTGAGAGGCAGTGTCCCGGAAGAACCGCTTCGACGGCCGCGGCGTTCCCCCTGGTCGAGCTTGGGCGCGCCGTCGAGCACGTGCCGCGGCGCCCGTCATCGCTTCCCGATCGAACGAGGAGTCCCATGGCCGCCGAATGCAACTGGAACGCCAACAACCTCGCGTTCTCCAACACGTGGGGCATCCTGCTCGCGCTGGAGGAGCTGCGCGCGAAGTTCTCGCTCGCCGGAGCGATCCGGATGGACGGGCTCGCCTTCTGGAGCGCGGCCGCATCGCCGGCGCTGCGCGCGTTGGAAGCGCAAGCACTCGCGGCGCGCATGGACCGGCTCTTCGTCCAGCTGCTCCAAGCGAAATACGAGCAGGGCAAGACCCGTCCGCAGGCACTCACGGCGGTGCAGGCAGCATTGCTGGTCGCCAAGGGCACCGTGTGCGAGCTCTCCGTCGTCGTCGACGAGCACTACAACTTCCAAGGAGAGCTGAAGTGAGCTTCGCGCTTCGCTTCGTCGCGCTGCTGCTCGCGCTCGGCGCCGGCCACGCGAGCGCGCAGGACACCGGCAAGACGGGCGGCGCACCGCCGCCGACTTCGACCGCGGACGCACCGGCCGCCGAGCCGAGCGCCCAACCGACGGAGACGTCGCCTGCCGTTTCGCCCGCCGAGCCGGCGACCACGCCCGCCGAGGCACCCGCCGAAGAATCCAAGAGCGAAGACGCCGTCGGCGACGAACCCGCGGAGGACGACAAAGATCCGCAGGGCCTGTTCAAGCCGGAACAGCTCTCGAAGCTCGTCGATGCGCTGCGCGGGAGCGATCCGGACGTGTTCAATGGTCTGTTGGACGGCGTTTCGCGCGAGCGCTCGCTCGGCAGGTTCCTCGAGGACGTCAACTTCCGCTTCAAGGCCTTCGACGCCGAGGACGCGCGCGACACCGCGGCGCTCGGCTTCTCGTACGAGTTCCAGAAAGCGCTGGAGGTGTCGCCCGGGGAGTCGAGTTCGATGAGTTTCGTGTTCCGCGGCCGCGGCAACGTCGCGTTCGACCAGCGCGTGAACCCCGAGGACTTCCTCGACACCGGCTTCGAGCTGCACCTCTTCGGCGCGCGGTACTCGAACGTCGATCTCGACGCGCTCGACGCGCGACTCGCCGACCCTGCGACGGTCAATGGACCGGGAGAACCCGGCCGCGAGCCGGCGAACCGGTTCCAGGAGTTCTTCAGCTCGATGGCTCGCGAGGACGCCGAGCTCGAGGAGATCTTCGCGCACCCGACCTGGAACGACCTCAAGCACGCGGTCGGCGACCTGCTCGGCGACGAGTGCTTCTGGGACTTCGCGGCGCACGCGTCGGTCGAGTCGAATCAGGACTTCTCGAGCCTCCAGTACGCGTACGGCCTGCAGTACGGATTGGTGATCCGCGACTGGAATCCCGACTCGAATCGGACGCGCTTCAACCTGTTCGACTACCCGTTCGCGGCGCTGCGTTGCCTGACCGGCATGCAGTCGAACCTCACGCCGTCGGGGCGCGCGTGGCCGGCGTTGATCGTCGGCTTCGACTTGGTCGACCCCGCCGAGAACACGACGCGCGAAGCGTTGAACGAGACCGACCCGTTCGCGCGCGCGCGCGCCGAGCTCGGGATGAAGTCTCCGCTCGCGGTGCTCGACGACGG
>JACRIN010000036.1 GCA_016220085.1 Planctomycetota bacterium | reverse complement strand
TTTCCGCGCCGAACTCGACGCCGCCAACAACATCGTCCTCGTCATGATCACCGAGGACGACGGCAGCGAGCACGACTACCAGTTCGACTTCGACCCGCGCTCGGGACGCTACGAGTTCAGCGAGCGCGACCTGCTCGAGCGGGACTTCGGTGAAGAGTGGGTCGAGGAGATGGAGAAGGCGGTCAAAGCCCTGATCCAGAAGGCGCTGGCGAGCAAGAGGGCCTGAGGCGGGGCGGTCCAGCGATGCGTTCGCTCGTCCTGTGCACCGTCGCGCTCGCACTCGCCTTCGCGGGTTGCGTCGGCGTGCGCTCCGGTCCGGGCGAGGCGATCGAGCCGTTCGAATCGGTCGCGGCGACCGAGTGGCGCATCGTCGCGGTCGGCGAAGTCGTCCCAGCCGAGCCCATGGAGCCGCTGGAGCTCCGTTTCGAGCTCTCCGAGTCGCGCGTCAGCGGATCGACCGGCGTCAATCGCTTCTTCGGCACGTTCGAGCGCTCGGGCGAGACCCTGCGCTTCCGTCCGCTCGCGATGACGCGCCGCGCCGGCCCGCCGGAAGCGATGGCGCTCGAGGCGTCGCTCGTCGGCGCGTTCGAAGCCGTGCGCGGCTGGCGCGCGACGGCGACCGAGCTCCGGCTGCTCGACGGCGGCGGCGACGTGCTCGTGCGCTGCGAGCCCGCGATGCGCTGAGGGCGCTGAGCGCGCGCTCGAGGTGCATCGCGAAGCCGGGCGAGCGGTCGCACGCGGCGGTGGCGCCGTTCGACCTCGCGCGCTGGACCAACGGTCAGCCCCACGCGCTGCGTTTCGACGTCAATCCGTGAGCGTGCTCACTTGCCGCTCTGGATCCACTTCAGGAAGCGCCATTCGAGGCTGTCGGTCGTGCCGTCCTTGCCGCTGATCGGCACGCCATAGACTTCGCTGACGACGACTTCGAACGAGCGCTCTAGCGTGCAGGTCGACAGCGCGCGCACGAGCTTCGAGAACTTCTCCTTCGCGGCCGCGGGCGTCGTGTCGCCGTGGTCGGCGAGCCAGCAGACGAACGAGGTTCGGTACGAGCGGAAGAATTCCGCGTAGTCGATCACGAACGCGGGCGGCGGGTACTCCTGCTCGCCGGCGTGCGGACCGAAGAACGGCGCGTACACGACGTGCTTACCACCGTCGCCGACCAGCACGAAGTTCGCGAGCGGGTCCTTCCCCTTCGCTTCCTTCGCGCCGAGCTTCTGTCCCTCGCGCAACGGCGCGAGGAAACGGTCCTTGCCGCCGCCCTTGCGCCAGTGGTTCTCGACGATCGCGTTCTGCGAATCGGCCTTGATCGCGGGCAGCGTTCCGCCTTTCGGGTTGCCGCCGGGGACGAAGCGTTCGTACGGCGCCGTGCGCGCGCCGCTGGTCGACACCGAGCCCGCGTTGTCGATCGTCGTGAACTCTCCGCAGACCTGCAGCGTCAGCGCGGCGGCGAGCGCGCGGTCGAGCGTGCTCTCGGGCACCGTCGGTGCGCATTGACGCAGGAGCGCGAGCGCCGCTTGCTGGGACACGTGTTGCACCATGCCGGTCGACGAGAGCTTGGTCATCGCCAGGCCGGTTCGAAACTCGGGATCGGAGCCTTCCCACGGCGTGTACTCGAGTGCGATGCACACGGTGCGGTCGATCCAGAACTGCGTCCAGTCGGCGGAGATCGACCACCAATTGCGTGCTCGCGCGTCCGCGTCGACCAAGCCGCCGTAGCTCAAGAGCTCCATGAAGTCGCGCCTGGTCGGGCAGAGCAGCACGCGCGCCGCCTTGCCGTCGGTCGGCACGATCGCGAAGCGCTCCGAGGAGAGCAACGTGGCCTGCGCGCGCCTCACCGCGTCTCCGATCGCGGCGTCGGGCTTCAACGCGACGAGCCAGTCCTTGTCCGCGGCACGCTCGAGGTTCGCGAACGCGCCGGCCTTCCAGCCCTTGATCCAGCCGCGCATGCTGCTCAGGTCCTTGCGCAGGGTGTCGTCGGCGGGCGGAACGGGCTCGATCCAATCGAGCCAACGTTGCTCGAGGTCGACGAGGCCGAGCAGCACACTTCGGAGCGCCTCGCACTTGCCCTTGTCTTCGAGGAACTCCACCGGATACACGACCGCGAAGAGCCCGAGATCGAAGCGCGCGTAGCTCTTCTCGAGCACGACGTCGAACGAGCACTCCGTGACCGGCGCGCCCTTCTTGCAGTGGCGATCGATGAACGAGCGCGCGAGCTCGTCGAATGTGAGCTTCGGGCTCGGCCGCTCCTGCGCTCTCGCGCCAAGGTCGAGGCACATGACGGCGAGGAGGACGAGAGCGAGCGAGCGCGGGAAGCGAGTGAGCGGGTTGCGCATGGTGGGGTTCCGACCGGGACGTCGACGAGGACCGAAGCCACAGTAGTAACCGCTCGGGTGCCCCGAGTTCCCGCGCGAATCGTCCGAAGCCCGGCGTCGCTCGCGGTCGGGATGAGGACTCGACGTCCGACACTTGGATGTGCGCGATCGCTCGATCGCGTTCGCAGCTTCGCGAGGACGTGCCCGCGCAGCGGAACGAGCCTTGCGTTCCCGGCGCGCCGCTTGGACGCATGCCCGACACGAACATGAAGCCCAGCCAACTACTTCGAGCGAGCGCTTTGCTCGCCGCCGTCACCGCGCTCCCCGCGACGCTCCACGCCCAGTGCGATCGAGTTTGGAGCACCGGATGGACCAACTACACCATCGGACCGAGTCACCTCGCCGCGACCGAGGACAAGGAGGTCGCGGACGACTTCGACTTCACCGGCTCGAGCTGGAGCCTTGCGACGGGTCTCGAGTGCATCCCCGGCGTGTCGTTGCTCGGTCTCGACGGAGTCGGCGGCGAGCTGTGGGCCGCTGGACGCCAAACGAGCGCCGGAATCGTGCCGCTGGTCGCGCACAACCAGGTCGGCGGCGCGAGCCCGGTCTCGTTCTACTGCGCGGCGAAGACGAACAGCCTCGGTTGCACGCCGGTGCTGACCAGCGAAGGCTGCGCGTGCGGTTTCCTCGCGGGAGCGAAGAGCTTCACGCTGCGCGCCGACAACCTGCTCGGCGCGAAGAACGGGCTCTTCTTCTACGGAACGAACGGCCCCGCGCAGCAGCCGTTCCAAGGTGGCGAGCTCTGCGTGAAGCCGCCGCTGAAGCGCCTCGCCGTGCAGTCGACCGGAGGGACCAACGGACTGTGCGACGGTTCGCTCGCGGTCGATTTCAACCAGGTGATCGCGTCGGGGCTCGACCCACAGCTCCAGTTCGGAACCCAGGTCGCGGTCCAAGCCTGGACGCGCGACCCTGCCGACCCGTTCAAGACCAACCTGACGTCGGCGCGGCTCTTCACCATCGCGCCGTGATCGCGCGCGAGCTGTGAAGCGAGGCGCGCCGTGAACTCGAGCGAGCTGTGAACGCGGGAGTGCCGTGAACTCGGACGAGGCGTGAACTCCGAGAGGCCGTGGATCCGGCGCTCAGCGGCGCGTCGCGAGCTCGTTCGCGAAGCGCTCGCGCAGCGTCTCGATCCGCGCGCGGTTGACGCCGAGGTCGGAGTAGCCCAGGCGCGATGCGGAGCGGACTTCGATGCGGCGCTCGGCGACGACGAGCGCGAACTCGAGATCGTCGACGAAGCCGAACATGCGGCTCTTGCACTCGATCCAAAGATAGTCGTCGCGCTGCTCGACGACGCTCGCGCCGGAGAGCGCCCTCGCCGCGGCGACGGCGGCGCTCCACGCGAACGCGGGCTCGCCTTCGAAGCGCAACGGCTCGACGAACGCCGAGTCCGTCGCGTCCGCTTGGCTGACCACGCAATTGGGCGAGCTTGGACAGTCCGCGAGCTTGCCGGCGCTCCACCCGAGCTCGGTCGGCCGCGTTCCCGCGCAACCGACGCAAGCGACGCCGCCGACGCCGCGCACCAAGAGCCCCGTCGCGAGGACGCTCCACCACCAACGTCTCGGCATGCGGCGATTGTCGCCGCGCGCGCTGCCCGAATCCATGCGCCGATCGCGAGGCGCGCGCGATCGACCTTCGCCGGACGAGGACTCGCGCTCGAGCTGCGCTAGGATGGCGCGCCTCCTCGAAAGCACGCGATGAAACGAGTGTTCCTGATCGTCCTCGACTCGCTCGGCGTCGGAGCGTTGCCGGATGCGGCGCGCTTCGGCGATGCGGGCACGCACACGCTCGACCACATCGTCGACGCGACCGGCGGGCTCGACGTGCCGAACTTGCGCGCGTTCGGGCTCGGCAACGTGCCCGGCGTGACGCGCGTCGCGCCCGTCGACGCGCCGCTCGGGGCGTTCGGACGCTGCGCGGAGCGCTCGCCCGGCAAGGACACGTCGACCGGGCACTGGGAGATGATGGGCTGCGTGCTCGAGCGCGAGTTCCCCGTCTTCGCGCACGGCTTCCCGCCCGAGATCATCGACGCGTTCGTGCGACGCGCGAAGTTGCCCGGCGTGCTCTGCAATGCGCCCGCGTCGGGCACCGAGGTGCTCGCACGGCTCGGCGAGGAGCACATCCGTTCCGGCAAGCCGATCGTCTACACCAGCGCCGACAGCGTCTTCCAGATCGCGTGTCACGAGACGCATTTCGGGCTCCAGCGGCTCTACGAGCTCTGCGAGATCGCGCGCGACATCCTGAATCCGCACGGCGTCGGTCGCGTGATCGCGCGGCCGTTCGTCGGCGAAGCGGGGAGCTTCGAGCGCACGTACAACCGCCGCGACTACTCGCTGAAGCCGTTCCAGCCGACCGTGCTCGACCGTCTGACCGCCGCGAACGTGCCGGTGATCGGCGTCGGCAAGATCGAGGACATCTTCGCGGGCCGCGGCGTCGGCGAATCGATCCACACCGAGGGCAACGACGACGGGATGAAGCGCACGCTCGAGCTCGCGGACGGTGCACGGCGCGTCGAGCGCGGGCTCGTGTTCGTCAACCTCGTCGACTTCGACATGCTCTGGGGCCATCGACGCGACGCGGTCGGTTATCGGCGCGGGCTCGAGAGCTTCGATCGAGAGCTCGCGGTGCTCGCGCGAAAGCTGCGGCCCGGCGACCTGCTGATCTTGACCGCCGACCACGGCAACGATCCGACGTTCACCAAGACGACCGATCACACGCGCGAGTACGTTCCGTTGCTCGCGTGGGGGCCCGGGCTCGCGAGCAACGTCGCGCTCGGCACGCGCACGACGTTCGCGGACATCGGTGCGACGGTCGAGGAGACTCTCGGCCTCGCGCCGGCCGGGCCGGGTCGCTCGTTCCTCGCCGATCTCGCCGCGTGATGGACGCGCGCTCGATCCTGCGGAAGAAGCGCGACGGCGGTGCCCTGACGCGCGAGGAGAGCGAGTGGTTCCTGAGGAGCTACGTCGCCGGCGAGATCCCCGACTACTTCGCATCCGCGTTGCTCGCGCTGATCTTCGTGCGAGGGATGGAGCCGCAGGAGCTCGCGCATTGGACGCGCGCGATGTTGGACAGCGGCGAGAAGCTCGCGTTCCCGCGCGTCGCGCTGCCCAAGGTCGACAAGCACTCGACCGGCGGCATCGGCGACAAGGTCTCGATTCCGCTCGCGCCGGCGCTCGCCGCGTGCGGCGTCGCGGTGCCGATGATCTCCGGGCGAGGACTCGGGCACACCGGCGGCACGCTCGACAAGCTCGAGTCGATCCCCGGCTTTCGCACGCAGCTCTCGAGCGCGGAGTTTGCGCGGTGCCTCGAGAGCACCGGCGTCGCTCTCGGCGGCCAGACGCCGGAGCTCGTGCCCGCCGACAAGAAGCTCTACGCGCTGCGCGACGTCACCGGCTTGATCGAGTCGATTCCGCTGATCGCGAGCTCGATCCTCTCGAAGAAGCTCGCCGAAGGCATCGACGCGCTCGTGCTCGACGTCAAGTTCGGCTCCGGCGCGTTCATGGTCGAGCGCGAGCGCGGCGCGGAGCTCGCGCGCACGATGATCCGACTCGCGGAGAGCATGGGCGTGCGCACCAGCGCCTTCCAGACGTGCATGTCGCGTCCGCTCGGCCGCACGGCCGGCAACGCGTTGGAGATCGAGGAGAGTTTCGACTGCCTCGCGGGCGGCGGACCAGCCGACTTGCGCGAGCTCGTGTGCCTTCAGGGCGGCGAATTGCTCGCGTTGACCGGCCGCGAGTCGGACCTCGAGGCCGGCAAACGCCGCATCGCGCGTTCTCTCGACGACGGCTCCGCGCGAGAGCTCTTCGCTCGCGTGATCGCGGCCCAAGGCGGCGATCCGCGTTGTCTCGACGAGCGCGCGCGCCTGCCGCGAGCTCGTGAGAGCGCATTCGTGAAGGCGCCGGTCGATGGAGTGCTCGCGTGGCGCGATTTGCGCGCGCTCGGGCTCGCGATTACGGCGCTCGGCGGCGGCAGGCGCGTGCTCGGCGACGCGATCGACCCGGCGGTCGGGCTGGTGTTCCTCGTCGACGATGGAAAGCCTGTGGCGCGCGGCGAGCCGCTCGTCGAAGTGCGTCACAACGGCCGAGGGCTGGACGAGGCGCTGCGTCGCATCGAAGGCTCGTTCGAACTCCGAGCGGAGCACCGACCCGATCCGCTGATCCTCCATCGATTCGGCCCGTGAGCGCCGTCAAGCCCTTGCGGCTCCGCACTCGCCACGGTTCGATACCGTCCCGATGACCATCCTCCGGGCGTGCCTCGGCATCGCGTTCTTCATCCTCGTCGCGTGGTTGCTCTCGAGCGATCGCTCTCGCTTCCAATGGCGTGTCGTCATCGGCGGGATCGTGCTCCAGTTCGCCGTCGCCGCTGTGATCCTGCTCACGGATGTCGGTCGCGCGTTCTTCGAGCACGCTTCTGGCTTCATCACGAAGCTCGTGTCGATGGTCATCCCAGCCGCGACGACGGTGTTCGGCACGCTCGGAGATCCGGCGTCGCCGAACGGCTTCGTCTTCGCGTTCGCGGGGACGGGCTTGGTTGTGATCATCTTCGTGTCCGCGCTCTTCGCGGTGCTCTACCACCTCGGCATCATGCAGATCCTCGTGTGGGCGCTCGCGAAGCTGATGAGCCGCACGATGGGGCTCTCGGGCGGTGAGTCGATGGCCGCCGCGGCCAACATCTTCATGGGGCAAACCGAAGCGCCGCTCGTGATCCGGCCGTACGTGCCGCGGATGACGATGTCCGAGCTCAACGCGCTGATGACCGGCGGCTTCGCGACGATCGCGGGCTCGGTGATGGCCGTCTACATGGGAATTCTCGGCCCGGAGATCGCTCCGCACCTGATCACGGCGAGCGTGATGAGCGCGCCAGCGTCGTTCGTGATCGCGAAGCTGATTCGACCCGAGACCCAGGTCTCCGAAACCGCCGGCAAGGTGGAGCTTCGCATCGATCGCAACGCGACCAACCTGATCGAAGCGGCCGCCAACGGCACGAGCGACGGCTTGCGCCTCTGGTTGAACGTGATCGCGATGCTGATCGCGTTCATCGCGTTCGTGTACCTGATCAACTGGCCGCTCGGAGTGATCGGCGAGAAGAGCGGCATCCCGGATCTGTCGCTCGCCAAGATCTTCGGTTGGGTGTTCGCGCCAGTCGCGTGGCTGATCGGGATCACCGGCTGGCACGACTGTCAGCTCGTCGGCGGTCTGCTCGGCACCCAGATCTCGCTCAACGAATTCTTCGCGTACAAGGGACTGCAAGAGATCCTGCCCTCGTCCGGCCATGACGTCGTGCTGGAGACGACGCGTTCCGCGAGGATCGCCGCCTACGCGCTCTGCGGATTCGCGAACTTCGGATCGATCGGGATCCAGATCGGCGGCATCTCCGCGCTCGCCCCCGAACGCAAGACCGACCTCGCCAAGCTCGCGCTCAAGGCGATGATCGGCGGCGCGATGGCGTGTTGGATGACCGCTGCGATCGCGGGGGTGTTCCTGTGAGCACCGTCATCGCGCGCGATCCGTCGGTCGAGCGACTGGTGCGCTCGCTGTCCGAGCACGAGGTTCGCGACTTCGACGCCGTGTTCGTGCTCGGCTCGGGGCTCGGCGGTTTCGCCGAGCGCCTCTCGCATGCGCGCTCGATCCCTTACGCGGCGCTCGACGGCATGCCACAGAGCCGTGTGGCCGGCCACGCGGGCCGTCTCGTGCTCGGCGAGCTCGGCGGCCGCCGCGTGCTCGTCCAACAAGGTCGCGTGCACCTCTACGAAGGTTGGAGTTCGCGCGAGGTGACCCGCGCCGTGCGCGCCTTCTGTCGCGCGGGCGCGAAGCTCGTCGTCCTGACCAACGCCGCCGGCGGACTGCGCCGCGCGTGGCCGGGGGGCACGTTGATGCGCATTCGCGATCACATCTCGCTGCAAGGTCGCGCTCCGCTCGCGGCGCACGAACGCGGCGCTACGCGCGTGTGGGACGAGGCGCTCGGAGCCGCACTAGAGCTCGGCGCGCGCGACGCGGGTGTCGCGCTCGAGTCCGGTGTCTACGCGGCGCTGCTCGGCCCGAGCTACGAAACGCCCGCGGAGATCCGTTGGCTCGCCGGCGCGGGCGCCGATGCGGTTGGGATGAGCACCGCACTCGAAGCCGTCTCGGCGCGGGCCTCCGGCGCGCGCGTCTGCGGCATCTCGCTCGTCACCAATCTGGCCGCGGGCATCTCGCCGACGCCGCTCGCGCACGAAGAAGTCGTCGCGGCCGGCGCGGCGGCGGCCGAGCGCTTCTCCGCGGTCCTGGAGCACGCGCTGCCGCACCTCCGCGCCACCTTGTAGTCTCGTTCGTTCTCGGCGGCTGGCGCGTTCGATGGCCAGGCGACTTCCCCATGCCCACAACCGCGGCTCTCCAGGCGCTCGCGCGCTCCCTCGGGTGCGAAGTGCCGCTCGACGTCCTGCACGGCGAGATCCGGCGTGCGGCGCAATCGCTCGCGCACGTCGCGGAGTACGGCATGTGTCTGATCACGTGCTCGGACGAGTTCCAAGGTGAGCTGCGCGCGAACTTCGATCGCGACGTCGCCGCGCCGCTGATGTCGTCGCTGACGCTGCAACAGCGGCGCGTCTTCACTGTCTCGAACCTCGGCGGACGCGTCGAACCTGGCGCGCTGGAGCTCGCGAACGACCACTTCACGGTGCGCACCGCGCGAGCCGGGGCCAAGGCGCTCGTCGTCGAGATCGCGGCCCACGTCGGCAGGGTCGTCGACGGCCACACCGCGGAGTTCGGCACGCTCGATCGATTCGGTGTGCGCTCGCCGTGCTGCGGAGCCTTGACGCTGTTGCTCGAGAAGCCGCGCTCCGCGGACACGGTGCGCTACCCGTGGTTCGAGCAGCTTTCGGCCTTCTTCGGGAGCGAGCGGCTCGCAACGCTGCGCGCGGATACCGGGCCGTTGCGGCTCGTGCGCACCGCCGTCGTGCACGCCGTGCTCCAAGTCGAGACGGCGATCGTCGATCTGTTGCGCGACCCGCCGCGCTCGCCGACTCACGTGCTCGTCGCTGCGCTCGTGATCGTGAACCAGCGCGGGGCGGACACGGCGTTGTTGGTTGGCGCGCATCACTTGCACTTCGACGGCGACGCGGTCGCGATCGTCGACGGCATGAGCCTGCGCGCGCGGCCGGACGCGCTCGTGTTGGAGCTCGAGAGCGGACGGCTGCGTGTCAGCGCGAAGCCTCTCGCGGGCGACGGCGGGCACCACGACGCCGACCTCGCCGACCGCGCGGGTGTCCAGCGTCGCGCGGCGGAGCTCGGGCCGGCCGAGCGAGCATTGCGGCTCGCGTCGAGCGCGCCGCCGCTGATGGCGGAGGCCGAGCGCGTGCGCAGCCTCGCTCGCGCGCTCGCGGCGAGTTCGATCGGGCTCGAGACCTACGCGCGGCCGATCTTGCGCTCGGCGCTGCAGCGCGCCGCGCGCACCCATCCGGAGTTCGCCGCCGCCGTGCTCTTCTTGACGGCAAACCGCGCCGCGCCGCGCGCGACCGAGCTGCATGCGTTCTTCGCGCGCCACGCGAGCGAAGCAGAAGCCCAACGGATGTTCCAACGCTTCGAGCGCGAGCTGTTCGAGCTCGACGTACTCGTGGCGCGCGCGGTGCTCGGATACCTCTTCGACGCGTGAGTGCTGTGGCGCGGTCCGCCGTGCCCCGACACGACGGTTGCCCGCGCACCTGGACCGGCGACCCGTTGGAATAGGCACCTACTCGGCTGCGTGCGCTTCGGCGAACCGTTGGCGCGCTCGAAACATGTGCTCGGCGGCCATCGGCGAACCTCTGGCGTGCTCGAAGCACGTGTACGGCGGCAAATCAGGCCGCTCACCGCCGCGAAGGCTCCGCGGGAGCCTTCGCCACGAACGCCTCGCGTTCCAGCGCGGGGCCCCGCACCGCTGCTCTCGCGCGCGCGTCGTCTCGCCTTCGCGCGCTGTGCCTCGCTACGGGGCCTTCTTCAGCGAGCCGCCAGAACCGGTGCGGCCGGCGCGCGGGCGGGTTGCCCGCCCCGACGGTCGACACGCCCCGACGTCGGTGCGCGGCCCGCCGAGTGTCGAGTCATCGCCGCGGACTCTGGCGTCGACGCATTGGGAATGGGCGCAACGCCAAGCGGCCGCCGCGCGGCGCTCCAGAGTCCCACGGCGCGCCGATCCCGAGCGCCGCCGCCGACTCGTCGTTACTCGTCGCCTGGGGCCTCGATCACACGATCCGGAACCGGCAGACCGAACGCGACGCGCAACACCGTGTCGAGTTCGACGCCCCATTCATCGAACGCGTGCTCGTGCGAACCGATCGTCAGCGCGGAACCGAAGGCTTCGTGCGAGCCCACGCTGCGCAGCAGCCCATCCACCGTCGCCGCCGCGATTTCGCGCGCTCTGGCGTCGCCTTTCGAGGCGGCGAGCAGCGCGAGCGCGTGCGCGATCGCGAGGTCGCCGGAATCGTTGCTCTTCGAGAGTACGGTCGCCGCAGCGAGCCAGTCCTCGACGCCGGTCAACCCACCTTCCGAGACGACCTCGCGCATGCGCTTCAGAGTCGCGTCGAGGGGTCCACCCGCGGCGCCTTGGGCCGTGACTGCGGTCGCGAGGCGCCGAGTCTCCTTCGAGTTGAAGCCCTTCGGCTTCTTGCCCTTGGACTCGGGCTTGCGGTCGTCATAGTGCAACGGCTCGAGCTCGAACTCCGCGCGGATCGACTGATGCACGCGATCCTCGAACGGCGGCGTCGGCGTCGCGTTCGAGCTTTCGCCGTCCAGAATCGAACAGAGCTGCTGCGGCCGGCTCGCTGCGAGCATCCAGCGATCGAGCGACTCGACCGCCACGCCGAGCGAGTACTGCACGCGACCGAACACCGCCGCGGAAAGCAGCGTGTGGCCCAGCGCGATTCGCTCGACGGGTTCGCCTTCGCGCGTCAGCATCGCTCCCGCGTGGTAGAAGTCGACGGCCGTCCCGAGCTCGCCCTTCTTCAGGATCGCGTCGAGGCGCTCGGCACGCGCACGGCGCTTCTCCGCGCGGTCGCGCGCGTCCTTAGGGCCCGCGGCGTAGCGATCGGTCAAGTCCTCGCGGTAGAGCGCCTGCAGCTCGGGGTTGGGAGAGCTCTTCTTCTTGGCCTGCGGCTTCTGCGCGAAGGCGTTGGCGACAAAACATGTCGAGAGTGCGACGAACAACCCGATGAGCAGGACAACGGTCGAAGTTCTTTGCATAGCGAGCCGTGAGCGGACGGACGGGAAGACGTGGAAGGACGCGAGCCTCGGACGGTGAGCGGGACCTCTCACCCTCCAACGCAGCCGGCGCTTACGCAGAACAAGACGGCGCTGCGAGCAATCGGTTGCAGCCCTCTTTGAAGATCCTCGTGCCTCCCGGCCTCCAGGCACCAGGATCTTCGCGCCGCCCGCCTTCGACGTCCACCGTGCGGCCCACGCCCGCGCGCCGCACGGACCAACCTGGCGAGCCAGGCGCGCCGTTTTGGCGCCCGGCCGCCGCCGCATCCCTGGCGACGGCGAGCTCCCCGATTCCCGCACTGGCTACCCATCGCGACGCGCGCCCCACCAAACGAAGGCAGGGTCGGCCACGCCCGGGACCGGTCGCGAGGCGTGCCCTCGGTTCGGGCTGACCGAGTGGGGTCGTCAATGCGTGCTGACGTCGGCTCGCAGACCGTGCGCATGAACCCTTTTTCGCCGCGTGCGGCGGCCCCGGCCTCGCTGGATCGAACGCGCTCGGGCGGAGTCACATGCTCCACTCCAAGAGCGCGAGACCGAACCGCGACCGGCTTCGCCGTCGAAACAGCCCGTCGGGCAGCGCACACGCCGCACCGAGGCCCGTGTTCAGAGCCACGCGTGACGGGGCAGGCCGTCTTGTCGCTCGACCCGATCAGGAGGCTGAACGCGGCGTCGGCGTGACGCGCCGGAAGCGCGGTACGTTGACCACGCCGACGCGATGGCCGTACCACTGCGCAAACGTCGCCAGCGTGTGGAACGCGTAGCGCGTGGAAGCGCGAATCGAGATGCTCGACGCCTCGTCGAAGTACCGCACCGGCACCGGGATGTCGCCGATCTTGAATCCGAAGTGCACCGACTGGACCAGGAACTGCGAGTCGAAGACGAAGTTGTCGCTGTTCTCCATGAACGGCACCGTCTCGAGCACGCGCCGGCTGTACGCGCGGAAACCAGAGTGCCACTCGCCGAGGTTTTGGCCCGACAGCAGGTTTTCGAGCAGCGTCAGGCCGCGGTTCGAGAGGTACTTCACCGGCGGCATCCCGCCTTCGAGCGCTTCGCGTCGGGTGCGAATGCGGTTGCCGAGCACCACGTCGCAAATCCCGAGCTTCAGGATGTGCACAGCCGGTCCGATCATCCGGCCGTCGTACTGGTAGTCTGCGTGGAGCATGACCACCGTGCCTGCTCCGCGCTTCAGCGCCTCGGTGTAGCAGGTCTTCTGGTTGCCGCCGTAGCCAGTGTTTCGCTCGTGGCGGATGTACGTGACCGGCAGCCGGCGTGCGATTTCAGCCGTGTTGTCCTTGGAGCAGTCGTCGACGACGATGATCTCGTCGACGACGTCCTTGGGCACGTCGTTGTAGATCCGCTCCAGGGTGTTCGCCGCGTTGTAGGCGGGCATCACCACGATCACGCGGTCGTTTTGAGTCACCCTCGGATTATGGCCGAGGAGCCCGGAGCGCGGGAAGCGCGGACGCCGGTCGTCCGACTGTTACACTCTCCGCCCCATGTCGATGGATCTCGGTGCGATCGCCCGCCGGGCCGTGCAACGCGCCTTGGCCGAGCGCGGGCTCGAAGGCGTGCCCCGCGAGGCCGTCGCAGGCGTCCACGTGGTGGTCGAGCCGATCGGACAACCGCTCAGGCCCGAGCCGGAGGCGGACGGCGAACCCGAGGGAGGCGCGGGGCGCGAGCTGGTCACCGAGCGCTCGCTGGCGATCGCCCCTGACGGCGGCGTGTTCCTCGTGCCGAACGGCGCGCTGGTAACGCCGGCCGCGCGGGAGGCGGCGGCTCGGCGAGCGATCCGTATCGTCGATCACCAGACGACGCTGACGACCCGGCGCGGTGTGCATCTGCGGCTCGCGCTCGGCGCCGACCACGGTGGCTTCGCGCTGAAACGCGAGCTCCTGCTCTCGCTGCGCGAGCTCGGTCACTCCCCGATCGATCTGGGGACCCGCGACGAGAACCCGGTCGACTATCCGGATTTCGCCCGCGCGGTCGGCGAGGCGGTCGCCACCGGGCAATGCGACTTCGGGATCTGCATCGACGGCGCTGGGATTGGTTCCGCGATGGCCGCCAACAAGGTGCCGGGCGTGCGCGCAGCTGCGTGCAACGACGTCGCGCTCGCCAAGAACGCCCGCGAGCACAACTACGCGAACGTGCTTACCCTGGGATCCCGTTTCGTCACCCGCGGCCAGGCGCTCGATGTCGTTCGCGCCTTCCTCGGAACCGCGGAGGGCGAGGAACGTCACGCGCGCCGGGTGGCCAAGATCGAGGCGATCGAGCGACGCTACGCGCGGCGTCTGGAACCCTGAGCCATGTCGACCCCGTCCAAGCCCGGCCCCATCGCCACCGATCAGCTCGAGCAGATACTGACGGAGATCGCCCGCCAGATCCTCGACCACGGTGCTGCGTCGGTGACGCCGTGGGGTTCCACCACGATCCAGGTCGAACTCGCGATCGACCGCGTCCGCGAGGTCATCGACGCCGGTGCGTCGCGGATCGGTTGCTCGTCCTGCGAGTCGCCGAAGCTCGGCGGACTCGCTAGCTACATCGACCACACCCTGCTCAAGCCCGATGCAACGGTTGCGGAGGTCGACAAGCTCTGTGCCGAGGCGCTCGAGCAGAAGTTTGCGAGCGTCTGCGTCAACGGAACTTGGGTCAGGCGCTGCTCCGAGATCCTGCGGGGCTCGGGCGTCCTTGTGTGCTCCGTGATCGGATTCCCGCTGGGCGCGATGGCGAGCGAGGTCAAGGCATACGAAGCGCGACGCGCGATCGAGGACGGCGCGTGTGAGATCGACATGGTCCAGAACGTCGGCGCACTGAAATCGGGCTTCGACGACTTCGTCGAGCGCGACATCGCGATGGTCGCCGACGCCTGCCACCGGATGGGCTCGCGTCTCAAAGTGATCCTCGAAACCGCTCTGCTGACCGACGCGGAGAAGGTGCGAGCGTGCCAGCTTGCCGTGCGCGCTGGCGCGGACTTCGTGAAGACCTCGACGGGCTTCTCGAAGGGTGGCGCGACCGCCGCGGATGTCGAGCTGATGCGCAGAACCGTCGGCCCCCGGGTCGGCGTCAAGGCATCCGGAGGCGTCAGAGACCAGGCGGGTGCCAACGCATTGATCGCCGCAGGCGCGACCCGGATCGGCGCCTCGGCGTCGGTGACGATCGTGCGCGGTGGCGCGGCTGGCGGCAGCTACTGAGCTCCAACTTCCGTCAAGGAAGCGAGCAAAGGCCTTGTTTGAGCAGTTGGCCGGCGATGAAGAACGCGTCGGACTCGGGCTGGGCTCGGGGTTCGACGAACGTCACCTTTGAGGTGTCGACCCCGCAGGTGGAAGCGGCTGCCTGCCAGACCCGAAGCACGTCGAGCACGCGATCTTCGAGTCTTCGTCCGGGCGGTATCTGCATGGCAAAATCTACGCATCCGTCGTAGATCGGCTCGAATGAAATCTCGGGCTGGTCGGCGCTGTCGAACTCGCGTAGCCAGACGCCCTTCGGCTCGGGGTGGAACGAGGAGTGCCCCTTCAATCCCCAGAGACGGCTGCCGTCGTGGGCGCGAAGGCTCCACTCGACCACCTCGACCACTGGGCTCGACAGGTCGGGACGGGGGAAAAGCAGCAGCCCTCGGCTCACCGCGCCCATCCCCGACAGGCGCTCGCGCCAGTAGTCCGGTTCCAGGAGAAACCGCGACGGATTTCGACGTTCCGGCGACGGCATGACCGGCGGCAGCCGAGCGAGGGAGTCGACCGAACGTCGACCGCCTCGAATGACCGGACTTCTCGTGTTCAATGCGCGTTAGCTGCGTTCGGCGTCGGCACGGGTAAGTGCGCGGTAAGCGGGCTTCTACAAGGACTTAGCGTGCTCAGCCCCTGGCCCCGGAACTGGGTATCCCCCTATCATCTCCGCCGCCCGCGGTCGGACCTCCGCGGTCCTGCGCGGCTGTGCTTGTCCCCCTTCCCGTTGGGATGAACACGTCGCGTGGCCCCACCCCCGCGGGTCCCAGCCTCGGAAGGAGTTCTGCAAAGTGCATCCCCAAGCGATCTGTTGGGCCGCCATCTGTGCGGTCCTGGGCGCACCGGCGTCGGCATCCGACGGCGGCTCGACAACCTTGATTCGGGCCGAAAAGGTCATCATCCGTCCGGGCAGGATCGAGGAGAAGACATCGGTGCTGGTGCAGGACGGGAAGATCGTCGCAATCGGTGCAAACCTCACCGCACCCGAAGGCGCGCGAGAGATCGAGGGCAAGGTCGTGTGCGCCGGATTCATCGACGCGTGGTCGACCTTCGGAGTCGACGAGGCGGCCTTGCGCGACGAGCGCGTCAGCGCCGCGTCGATGACCTCGGACGCCCTGAATCCCTACGTCGACGAGCGCTACCGACTCGAGATCCTGCGCGCAGGCGTGACCGCGCTGCGCGTCGGCGTCGCGCCGAACGGGAAGGTCGGCGGCGTCGGCGCGGTGATACGGAACCACCCGCGCCGCAGTGAGCACGACGTCGTCCTGTTGAAGGACGCATGCGTGGCACTCGGAGTCGGCATCACGCGCGGCGCGCGCGGGATGGATCCGTTCGACCGCCTCGCCGACGTCGATCGCGCGCTCGGCGCGCTCGGTGACGGCCTCAGCTATCTCCAAGACAAGGTGGAGTACAAGCACGAGCTAGAAGCCTGGCAGAAGACGATCGCCGAGAAGGAAAAGGAGCTCGACGAAAACGCCAAGAAGGCCAAGAAGGACCGCGAGAAGGAGAAGTCCGAGGCGGAGAAGGCTGGCAAGGAGTTCAAGGAGAAGGCCTACAAAGAAGACAAGCGTCCGAAGGCGCCGCGGTGGGACGACGACAAGGAGGTCCTCGCGCGTGCAGCGAACGGCGAGCTCCCGGTGGTGATCGAGGCCCACCGCGCGATCGAGTTGCGCAGCCTGCTCGAAGGCGCGGAAAAGTACGACCGCGTGCGTTGGGTCCTCGCGGGCGCCAGCGACGCAGCTGACTTCGCGGAAGAACTCGCCGAGCGCAAGATCTTGGTGCTGGTGGTGCCGATGCCGCTCGGACAATTCCGCGCGGACGAACAACACGATGCCGATCCGTCGTTACCGGGCCGCCTCGCCGAAGCAGGCGTGCAGCTCTTGATCGGTTCAGGATCCGAGCGAGCGCTCGGATCGCGCGATCTGCCGATCCTCGCGCAAATCGCGATCGGCAACGGCCTGCCGCGCGAACAGGCCTTCGAAGCGCTCACCCTCGGAGCCGCTCGCGCGTTCGACGTCTCCCAACGCATCGGTTCGGTCGAGGTCGGCAAGGACGCGGATCTCCTCGTGTTGGACGGCGAGCCGCTCGTCGCCGGCACCCGCGTGCGTTACGTCCTGTCCGGCGGCGATCTGGTCATCACTCCGGAGAACTGAACGTGATCCGCGCACTCGCTCTCGTGTTGGCGCTCGCGCCGACTTCACTCGCTCAGACCTTTGGGGTCCACGCGACCAAGATTCACGGGCCCGAAGGTGTCGTCGAGGACGCCACGTTGCTCATCGAGGACGGCAAGATCCGAGCGCTGGTGCGCGGGCGCGACGTGCCGAACGGCACGCCGATCGTCGAGCACGACGGCGCGCTCACCGCGGGCTTCGTCGCGGCGCACTCGTACGCGGGCATGCTCGCGGAGTCGCACGACGACACTCGTTCGGTGATCCCCGAGGCGCGCATCGCGCACGCGTTCGACGCGGGCGCGTCCGACTTCCGTCGCGCGCTCGCCGCGGGCGTCACCACGCTCGTTCTCGCGCCGCAACCGGCGACGCTCGTTCCGGGCGTGACGGCGATTGCGAAGTCGGCGGGTGGCACGATCGTGCGTCGCGAAGCGCACCTAGCGATCGGGCTCGACGCGCGTGCGCAGCGCATCAATCGAGCGCCGACCAGCCCCGCGGGGATGATCGCTGAGCTCGAGGCTCGTTTCGCAAAGCCCGAGGGCGTGTTCGCGTCGGTCGCCGCCGGTCGCTTGCCGGTGATGATCGCGGCCCAGCAGCGTGACGACATCGAGCGAGCGCTCGCGTTCGCGACGAAGCACCGACTGACCGGGGCGCTGCTCCATCCCGTGCTCGCGGGCGAATTGCTCGCCGACGTCCAGCGCTCGGGCTTCTCGGTTGTGTTCGCTCCGCTCGGCATCGGCGTGGAGCAGCGTGCGATCGAGTCGGTCGTGAAGATCGCGAAGGCGGGCGTGCCGTTCGCGTTCGCGCTCGACTTGCCGTACGACGCGCCGGACGCGCTGCGCGTGTCCGCGGCGCTCGCCGTGCGCGGCGGCGTCGAGCCGGCGGTCGCGCTGCGTGCATTGACCTCGGACGCCGCGCGCATCGCCGGAGTCCAAGACCGCGTCGGCACGCTTTCGAAGGGCATGGACGCGGACTTCGTTCTATGGAGCGGAGATCCGCTCGACTTGGGTTCGCGCCCGATTGCCGTCTACGTCGACGGCGTCGAGCGCCTGGGAGGTGCGCGATGAGCGCTTGGTATCTGACAACGCTGCTCGTCGTCGGCGCGAGCCCGTCGAATGAAGACGAGTCCCGGTCGTGGAGCATCTTCGCTGACAAGGTCTACACCGCGGTCGGGGACCCGCTCGACGACGGCTTGATCCGCGTGCAGGACGGCAAGATCGCGGCGATTGCGCCGGGATCGAGCGCGGGCGACGGCGAGAACTCGTTGTCGGTGACTGCGGTGACGCCCGGGCTGATCGATCTCTCCGCGCGCATCGACGGCGGCTCGATGAGCGTCGAGCAGTCCGAGGAAGCGATCGCGAACTTGCGCGCGTTCGACGCGCTCGATCGCTTCGCGGAGGACTGGACGCGGCAGGCGAAGTCCGGAGTCACCTGCGTGATGGCGTCGACGTACGACGACGCGGTGATCGGAGGGCTGAGCGTCGCGGTCAAGACCGCCGGCGCGGATTCGCTCACCGAGCGTGTGGTGCGTGCCGACGTCGCGTTGCGCGCGGCGATGGGCCAGCAACCGAGCTCGCGCAACCACCCCGCGTTCGGTCGACCCAACGATTTCTACTCGCGGCGTCCGACGACGCGCATGGGCGTCGAATGGGCGCTGCGCGATCGCTTCTTCGAGGCCGCGTACTCGAAGGAAGATGCGTCGCGCGCGTTTCCGGGTGCGAAGGAGCTCCTGTCGGTGCTCGCCGGCGAGCGTCCGATCGCGATCCAAGCCTGGTCGACGCAGGACATCCGTACGGCGATCTTCTGGAAGGAAGAGATGGAGCGCGAGGGCTTCGGCCGTCCGAGGTTGATCCTCGACGCCGCGGCGGAAGCGTGGAAGGAGCCGCAACTCCTCGTGCGATCCGGCACCGCGGTCGTGCTGCCGCCGTATCCCGCGCAAGGGCGCACCGGCGAGGGCGCGTTCATGGCGCTCGACACGGCGAAGATCCTGCACGAGCGCGGCGTGACGTTCGCACTTTCGGCGCACAACGAGTCGACGCCGTCGGAGCGCCTCTCGATGCAGCCCGGCTACGCGATGCGCGGCGGGCTTTCGTTCGACGCGGCGCTGAAGTCGGTGACCATCGTGCCCGCGCGCATGATCGGCATCGAGAAGCGCGTGGGTTCGATCGAAGTCGGCAAGGACGCCGATCTCGTGCTCTGGAACGGCAAGCCCTTCGAGGCGACGTCACGCGTCCTCGGCGTGCTCGTGGATGGTCGACTGATCCTCGACCCGCGGGCCAAACAGCAAGAACAAGGCGAGGCCAAGTGATGCCTCTCTCGGAATCGCGGAGAACTTCGATGCTCTTGAACACCGTGCGCAATGCAGCGCTTCGTTCGACCCTTTCCTTCGCGGCGCTCGCCCTCGCGGTCGGCGTCGTCGCCGCCCAGGATCGCATCGCGATCAAGGCCGGTCGGATCATCACGCAGGCCGGAGCCGAGATCAAAGACGGCGTGATCGTCATCGAGAACGGTCGCATCGCGGCGATCGGAGCCGACGTCAAGGTGCCGTGGGACGTGCCCGTGATCGACGGCTCGAAGATGACCGCTATTCCGGGTTTCGTGGAAGCGCACAGCTTCCGCGGCATGGACCGTCCGAACGAGAACGTCGACGTGGCGCCGTTCCTCTCGGTGCGGGACTCGATCGATCCGATCGCGTTCTACTTCGAGGAGTGCCTGCGTTACGGCATCACGACGATCAACATCCAACAGGGCAACTCCTGCGTGATCGGCGGTCAGGGCCTCGTGGTGAAGCCGTTCGGCTTGACGATCGAGGAGATGCTGGTGCGCCCGGGCGCGGGTTTGAAGCTGTCGGCGACGCCGAAGTTCGGCTTCTCCAGCGCGACGCAGGCGCAAGCGCTTCGCAACGCGTTCGGCGAGCTACGCCGGCATCTCGAGCAACTCGTCGCCGACACGAAGGATGGCAAGGACCGTGCTCGCCGTGAAGCGCTCTTCCAAGGTCGCGACCTGGAAGGCGAGAAGGGCAAGGGCAAGGCGATGGTCGGCAGCGCGTGGAAGGTCGATGGGCTCGAGCTCGTCGCCCGCGGCGAGGTCGACGGCAAGATGGAGCCGCTGCTCGACTTGGTGGAGGGCAAGCTCAACGCCTACTTCTACTGCGGCCGCGCGATGGACGTGCGCACGGCGCTCGAAGTCGCGCGCGACAACGGATTTCTCGCTCGGACGACGTTGATCGTCGACGGCTCCTGCTGGAAGGCCGCGGCGTTGATCGCCGAGGCGGGCGTGCCGATCGTCGTCGGGGCGCCGCTCACCGTGATCGAGCGCGATCCGATCACCGGCAAGGAGACCGAGATCTTCGCGCCGGCCGAGTTCCAGAAGAAAGGCGTGCGCATCGCCTTTTCCAGCGCGAGCACGACGACGGAGTCGCTCTGGTTCCAAGCCGCGACCGCGGTCGCGAACGGCTTCACGCGCGAGGCGGCGCTCGACGCCGTGACCAAGATTCCCGCGGAGCTGCTCGGGCTCGGCAAGCGCGTCGGCTCGCTCGAAGTCGGCAAGGACGGCAACGTGGTCCTGTGCTCGGGCGACCCGCTGTCGATCACTTCGACGGTCCAGTACGTCGTGATCGAGGGCAAGCAGGTGTACGACCGCGCGAAGGACATCCGAGTCAAGTCGTTGGTCGAGGGCAAGATCCCCGCCGGAACGACGCCGCTGGGCGGCGATCCCGACGCGGCGCACGTGCACGACGACGGCTGCGGCACGATCGGTCACACGGATGCCGAGGATGACAAGAAGAAGGAAGACAAGGACAAGAAGGACGAGAAGAAGGAAGAGAAGAAAGACGAGAAGAAGCCTGAAGAGGAGAAGAAGGGGAGCGGTCAGTGATGATCTCCCTGTTCCTTCTCGCGAGCCTCAGCGCTCCGGTGCCCGCGGTCGGCGGCAAGACCGTCGCGCTGAAGGCGGGCACCGTCCACGCGGTCGCCGAAGGGCGCTCGTGGACCGGCGGGGCGACCGTGCTCGTCCGTGACGGCAAGATCGTCGCGGTCGGCAAGGACGTCGTGATCCCCGGCAACGCCGAGGTCGTCGACTACGGCCCCGACGCGGTGCTTGCACCCGGTTTCGTCTCCGCGAACTCGAACTACGCGCCGTTCGCGGCGTCGTCGCGCACGGCGGCGCCCGCGGTGCGCGCGCTCGACAACGTCGACTTCTTCTCGACGATGTACGCCGCCGATCTGATGGGCGGCGTCACCAGCGCATACGTCCCGCCGGCTCGCGGTCGGCTGATCGGAGGCCAGGGCGCGGTGATCAAGCTCGCCGGTGATGACGATCGTCGACGCGTGCTCGCGGAGAGCTCCGCACTCCACGGCGCGATCAGCGACGAAGCGCGTCAAACGCCCGGCTACTGGGAGATCCCGGTGCCGGCGACCGCGCAGACGGGCCTCGGTGTCGAGCAGCAGCAGCTCCCGCACTCGTTGATGGGCGCGATCGTCGCGCTCGACGAACTCGTGGCGCTTGGCCGCGGCGGCAAGGACGTCGGCGAGTACGGACCGCAGACCGCGGGCGAGCTCACGGCGCTGATGCGGCGCAATCTGCCGTGGCGGATCGATGCGGAGAGCGCGGAGGAAGTCCGTGCGATCTCGGAATGGGCCAAGAAGGAGCGCGTGCCGCTGATCATCGAGGGCGCGTCGGAAGCGGGCGCCGTGGCGGCGAGTTTGGCCGCCGACTCGGCGTCGGTGATCGTCGAGGTCCCGATCCTGCCAAACTCGAGCGGACGCGACCTCGGTCGTGGCGAGGACGACACGTGGCCGCGCTTCGACACGGCCTCGAAGCTGGTCGAAGCCGGCGTGCGCACCGCGATCGCGACGCCCGACTTCGTGCGGCCGCGAGAGCTCCGGTACGCCGCGTGCATGTCGCTGCGCGGTGGACTTTCGGGCGAAGCGGGTCTGCGCGCGATCACGCTTTCGGCCGCCGAGATCCTCGGCGTCGCCGATCGCGTCGGCTCGCTCGAAGCGGGCAAGGACGGCGACGTCGTCGTGTTGAACGGCGATCCGCTCTCGATCACGACTTCGGTGGTCGCGACGTGGGTCGACGGCGAGCTCGCGTGGCGCGCGACCGGCAAGTCGCACGCCGTCGTGATCGAAGCGGGCGAGCTCTACCTCGGCGACGGAAAGTACATGCGGCCGGGTCAAGTGCTCCTGCAGGACGGCGTGATCGCCGAAGTCGGCGAGCGCGTCGCTCACCCGCTCGGAGCGACGGTCGTGCGCGGCGCGGCGGCGATGCCCGGAATGATCGATGCGCTCGGCTTCCTCGGTCTCGAAGGATCGAGCCGCGTCCCGGCGACCGACTTCAAGCTCGGCCGCATCGTTTCGCCCGGCGACAGCGTCGATCGCAAGGTCGCGAAGGCCGGCGTCACGACGGTCGCGATGGCGCCGCGTGGGCAGTCGAACACCGGCGCGCCGATTCTCGCGTACAAGCCCGCGGGAGCGAAGCTCGATCGCATGGTCGTCGAGGATCCGTGCGCGCTGCGCATCGTGTGGACGGATCGCAACAATCGAACGGAGTCGGGCAAGAACGTCCGTCAGGCGCTCGAGAAGGCAGTCGAGTACGACAAGAAGTGGAAGGCGTACGACGAGGCGCTCGCGAAGTGGACGCCGTCCAAGGACGCGCCCGCCGAGGAACCGAAGGCCGACGAAAAGAAGGCCGAAGGCTCCGAGGAGAAGAAGGACGAGCCCAAGAAGGACGACGAGAAGAAGGACAAGGACAAGAAGGACAAGAAGAAGGCGGAGGACGAGCCGCTCGTCGGCGTCTGGAACTCGCACGTCACGATCTCGCCGTTCGCGGAGAAGCACTGCCTGACGCTGCGGCTCGAACCGATGGGCTCGACCGTGTTCGGCTCGCTGCGGTGCGATCCGCTCTCGGCCTTCCTCGTGCCGCTCTATGGCACGTACGCGGAGAAGAAGCTGTCGCTCGCGGGCTACGGCTCGCGCGGCAAGCTCACGATCGATGCGGAGATGAAGGAAGCGAAGCTCGTCGGCAAGTTGACCCTCGGCTCGACCGTGGTCGAGTTCGAGGCCGGTCACACGACGCAGGAGCTGCCGGTCGCCGCGCGCGCCGAACGTCGCCGCACGAAGTCCGACGAGCCCGAGATCAAGGGCAAGCCCAAGTCCCCGGGCGTCGACGAGAAGCTCGAGCCGTGGCGCAAGGCGCTCAACGGCGAGGTGATGATCGTGGTCGACGTCGATCGCGACGACGAGATCCTCGCGTGCGTCGACGCGTTCGCGGCGGTGGGCGTCAAGCCCGTGCTCTACGGAGCGGACGAGCTCTGGCGCGTCGTCGAGAAAGTGCGCGGCCGGATCGCCGGCGCGCTGCTGTCGTCGCAGATCCAACGCCAGGATCCGGACGGCGGGCTCGAGAGCCTCTCGAATCGCTACCTCGAGCTCGTCTCGAAGGGCGTGCGCATCGCGTTTCACAGCGAGGCGGAAGAGGGCGCTGCGGAGCTCCCGATTCTGGCGCTCTACGCGGTGTCGGTCGGCTTCTCGCCGGACGCGGCGCTGCGCGCGTTGACTTCGGACGCGGCGGACATGCTCGGGCTGTCCGCGCGCGTCGGCCGGATCGCGCCGGGTATGGACGGCGACGTGCTCGTGCTCGACGGCAAGCCGCTCGATCCCGGCACCAGCGTGCTGCGTGCGTTCGTGGCGGGCGAAGAGGTTCGCTGAAAGGACTGGCCATGCTCAAGCGATTGTTCCTCGCGGCGTTCGCGCTGTTCACGACCCAAGCGGCCTTCGCGCAAGCTGCGGATCCGGCGGCAGCGCCGAAGCCGGGCGAGCGCGGAGCCGCTGGCCTCGCGATCCGCACCGCCAAGGCGTTGACGTGCAAGTGGGAGGGCGAGTCGTTCGTCGATCACGCGCTCGTGCTCGTCAAGGACGGCAAGATCCAAGCGGTCGGCCCGGTCGGCGAAGTCGCCGTGCCGGAGGGCTATGAGCTGCTCGATGTCGGCGACATGTGGCTGATGCCGGGGATGATCGACTTGCACGCGCACATCGGCGGCTCGTTCGACATCAACGACATGGTGTACGTGACGCAGCCCGAGCTGAAGGTCCACGCGTCGGTCGTTCCGCACAACTCGATGTTCAAGCGCGCGCTCGCCTCGGGCGTGACCAGCGTGCTCTACATCCCGGGCTCGGGCGTCAACTCCGGCGGCCAAGGCGTCTTGGTGAAGACCGGCATCGACGAGTACGACGAGGCCGTGATCCGCGATCCGGGCTCGTTGAAGGTCGCGCAGTGGGGCAACCCCGAGCGTTGGGGGCCGGGCGTCGGCAAGACGTGGGAGAACTACCACCTGCGCGACATGTTCCGCCGCGGCAAGGCCTACGCCGACGCGTGGGACTTGTACGAGAAGGGCGAGGGCCCGCAGCCGGAGAAGCGGATCGAGATGGAGCTCTTCCGCGAGCTCTACGGCAAGCGCACGCAAGTCTCGACGCACACGCAGGTCTATCAGGTGGTGCTCGAGACGCTGACGATGATCCGTGAAGAGTTCGGCATCGACGTCTACATCGACCACGGCGAGGTGAAGGGCTACCTGACCGCGCCGCTCGCCGAGAAGCTCGGCGTCAGCGGCATCCTCGGGCCCCGCAACGTCGACATGCCTCGACTCTTCGGCATGGACACCGACGGTCAGTGGCAAGGCATCGCCGCCGAGTATCAGAAGCGCGGGCTCACGAAGATCGGCTTCAACACCGACTCGCCTGTCATTCCCGAAGAGGAGCTCCAGCTCCAGGTCGGCATCGCGGGCCGCTTCGGCTTCGAGATGTCGAACATGGAGGGCGTCAAGGGCCTTACGATCGTCCCGGCGATGACCGCGGGCATCGCGGACCGCGTCGGCTCGCTCGAGCCGAAGAAGGACGCCGACATCGTCGTGATCAGCGGCGATCCGGGCGATCCGCGTGCGCACGTGTCGCTCGTGATCATCAACGGCAAGCGCGTCTACGACGTCAAGGTCGACGACCGGCGCTGGTAACGATGGCCTTCCTCTCGCGCGTCGCCGGAGCGTCCGGAGTCCAGCGCGCCGCGGCGTTCGTCGCCGCGGCCGCTTGTTCCGTCGCCGTCGCGCGAGCGCAAGCGGTCGAACGAGTCGCCATCGTCGCGGCGAAGGTCCTGGTCGCGTCGTGGGACGGCGAGCAGGTCGTCGATCGCGGCGTCGTGCTCGTCAACGGCGCGAAGGTCGAGGCGGTCGGGCCCGCGGGCTCGATTCCGATCCCGGCTGGCACGCGCGTGATCGACGTCGGCGAGCGCTGGGTGATGCCCGGCATGGTCGATCTGCACAGCCACGTCGGTGGTCCCGGTGGGGACATCAACGACATGGTGTTCCAGTGCAATCCGGAGCTGCGCGCGTCGAGCGCCGTGGTGCCGTCGAATCGCCTGCTCGATCGCGGCCTGTCGGCGGGCGTGACGACGGTGCTGTTCATTCCCGGCTCGGGCACGAACATCGGCGGGCAAGGCATCCTCGTGAAGACGTCGCCGCAGACGTTCGACGAGATGCGCATCCGCGAGCCCGGATCGTTGAAGATCGCGCAAGGCGACAATCCGACGCGCTGGGGCTACGGGATGGGGCGGATGTTGATGAACCATCACATCCGCGACACGCTCGAGAAGGGCCGCGCGTATGCGGCCGCGTGGGAGCGCTACGAGCAAGGCGACGGCGTCGAGCCGGCGAAGCAGCTCGAGCTCGAGGTCTTTCGCGACCTCTTCGGCCATCGCACGCAGATCTCGACGCACACGCAGATGTATCGCCTGGTGCTGTCGACGATCTCGCTGATGCGCGGCGAGTTCGGGCTCGACGTCTACATCGATCACGGTGAGTGGGCCGGTTACGTCGCCGCGCCGCTCGCGGTGCAGATGGGCGTGCCCGCGATCGTCGGGCCGCGCGAGATCGACGCGCTCACCGGACGCACGCCGGACACCGAAGGGAAAGTGATCAGCGTCTCCGCCGAGTACCAACGTCGCGGACCGATGCAGGTCGGCTTCAACACCGACGCGCCGATCGTGCCGCAGGAGGAGCTCTTCCTCCAGGCCTCGATGGGCGTTCGCTACGGCTTCGAGAACGACGCGATGGAGGCCGTTCGCGGCCTGACGATCGTCCCCGCGCGCACCGCGGGCATCGCGGATCGCGTCGGCTCGCTCGAAGTCGGCAAGGACGCGGATCTCGTCGTCATCGGCGGCGATCCGACCGACGCGCGCAACGGCGTGGAGCTCGTGATGGTCGAAGGGCACGTCGTGTACGACGTCGCGGTCGACGGGAGGCGCTTCTGATGCGCGCGCTCTGCGTCGCGATGCTCGCCCTTGCGAGTTGCCGAGCCGCCCCCGGCGCGCGCGAAGGCGACGGCGGACGTCCCGAGTCGGCGTCGCGCACGCTCGAACTCGTGATCCGGCCGCTGGCCGACGGCGAGACCGGTTTGGTCGTGCGCTGCGGCAAGCTGATCACCTGCGACGCCGAGGACACGATCTTCGCACCCGGCGTCCTGGTCGTGCGAAACGGACGGATCGAGGCGGCCGGTGAGCGCTGCGACGCCGTGCCCAAGGGCTTCGAAGTGCTCGAGTTCCCGGACGCGACGGTCGCGCCCGGGCTCGTCGACCTGCACACGCACATCCACTCCGGCAGCTTCGCCGACGTCAACGACATGGTGCTTCCGGTCAATCCGGAGTTCCGCACCTCGCCGGCGATCGTGCCCGGCAATCGCATGATTCGTCGCGGGCTCGCGGGCGGCGTCACGACGCTTTTCGGCATCCCGGGCAGCGGCACGTCGATGTCGGGGTTCGGCGTGCTCTACAAGTCGAAGCTCGACACCACCTACGACGAGGCGGTGATCGCCGATCCCGGCGGCTTGAAGGTCGCCGAGGACTCCAATCCGCAGCGTGAGGCCGGCGACTTCGGCGTCGGTCGCGGCGCGCTCGCGTGGATCATCCAAGACGTCAACGATCGCGCGAAGGCTTCGATTCGCGCGGGGAGCGACGATCCCGGGCTCGCGAATCTGCGCAAGATCCACACCAAGGAGCTCCCGGTGCTGATCCACACCGCCGGCAGCGAGGGCATCGTCAACACCGCGCGGATGTGGCGCGTCTCGAACGACACGCGCAGCACGCTCTCGCACGGCTGCTTCGACGCGTGGAAGACGAGCCCCGCGGTGATCGCGATCGGCATGACCGTCAACAACGGGCCGCGCACGATCGAGTGGTTCTCGTCGCGGGAAGGCCGCGTGATCGGGATCTCGGCCGAGTACTTGAAGAACGGCGCGAGGAACCTGTCGATGAACACCGATTCGCCGGTGGTGCCGCAGGAAGAGCTCGCGCTGCAGAGCGCGATGTCGTCGCGCTACGGCGCCGACGGCCTGACGATGCTCCGCGCCCTCACCATCCATCCCGCGATCGCCTTCGGCATCGACGATCGCGTCGGAAGCCTCGAACCCGGCAAAGATGCCGATCTCATCGTCTGGAACGGTTGGCCGCTCGACCCGCGTTCGCGCGTCGAGCTCGCCGTGATCGACGGATCAGTGGAGTACGACCGAGCGCGCGACGGACAGATCTTCTGACGCACGCGAAGGAACCATCATGAAGCTTCGAAACCTGCTCTCGAGTTGCGTTGCGTTGGCTCTATCGAGCCTCGCCACGGCCGGCGACCTGGTCGCCATCAAGGCCGGTCACGTCGAAACCGTCTCGCACGGCTGCATCCAGCACGCCGTGATCCTCGTCGAGGACGGCAAGATCGTGACCGTCGGCAAGGACCTGCCGATCGAGCGCGGCATCCCGATCATCGAGGCGCCCGATCTCTGGATCGTGCCGGGATTCGTCGACCCGTACTCGCGCGTCGGGCTCGATGCGCGCGGCGGCTCGGAGTTCAATCCGCAGATCCGCGCCGAGGCCGAGCTCTTCCCTCGCAACGAGGAATTCGAGGAGACGCTCGAGACCGGCGTCACGACGCTCGGGCTCTACCCGCCGGGTTCGGGCGGCATGCCGGGACAAGCGTGCGCGATTCGCCCGGTCGGCGCGACCGCGCAAGAGATGTTGATCAAGAGCGGTTCGTATCTGCTCTTCGTGTTCCGGTCGGACGCGCGCTCCAAGAAGATGCTGAAGGACGCCTTCGAGAAGGCGGACGAGTACGTCGAGAAGGAGAAGAAGGCGCGCGAGAAGTGGGACAAGGACCAGAGCAAGAAGAAGGACGACAAGAAGGACGAGAAGAAAGAGGAGAAGAAGGAAGAGAAGAAGGAAGGCACGGCCGCGGACTTCCAAGACGAAGTCGCGCAAGACAAGAAGGACGAGAAGGCCGAGAAGACCGACGCCGCGAAAGGCTACGTCCCGCCGGAAGCCGACGAGAAGATCAAGCCGTTCCTCGACCTGCGCGCCAACAAGCTGCGGATGCTCGTCACGTTGTTCGGTGCCGCCGATTGGTTGCACTTCTCGCAGGCGCTCGGCAAGGAGAAGATCGGCTACGACCTGCGCATCGCGCTGACCCGGGACATCGACGTCTACGAGGTCGCGAAGCAGATCGGCGAGAAGAAGCTGCGCGTGGTGATGGAGCCCGAGATCACGACGATGGCCGGCACCCTGCGGCAGCGCAACCTGCCCGCCGAGTTCGTCGCGGCGGGGGCGAAGCTCGTGCTCCTGCCGCGCGGCGATTCGCCGACCGCGCTCAAGAACTGGCCGCGCAACGTCGGTGAGATCATCGCGGCGGGACTCGATCGCGATGTCGCCCTCCGCGCGATGACGCTGGAACCCGCGGAGATGCTCGGGATCGCCGAACGCGTCGGCAGCGTCGACAAGGACAAGGACGCCAACCTGCTCTTCTTCAACGGCGATCCATTCGAGCCGAGCTCGAAGCTGATCGCGGTGATGTTCGAGGGCCGGATCGTCCACGGCGAGGTGCAACAATGAAGCTCGGACACGGACAACTAGGCCGTCGCATCCTGCTGTCGGTCTCCAGCGCGCTGCTCGCGCTCTCGTTCGCGCCCACGGCGTCCGCGCAGGACGCGGGCGGCGAGGAGAAGAAGGACGTGAGCGCTTCCGAAGACGCCGCGAAGAAGGAAGAGGACAAGTGGTTCGCGGTGATCAACGCGGACGTCTACCCGGGAACCGGCGGGCACTTCCGCGACGGGACGATCCTCGCCAAGAACGGCAAGATCGAGCAGATCGGCGTCGAGGTCGACCTGCCCGAGGGCACCACGGTGCTCGACGCGGGCGGGCTGCGCGTCTATCCCGGCCTCGTCGCGTACGCGTCGAGCGGGCTCTTCGGCGCCTCGTCGAGCGACTTCGCCGACACGGTGAACACGTTCTCGCCGAACCTCGTCATGGCGCTCGGCAACGGCATCACGACCGCCGGCCAGAGCGGCGCCGCGCTCAAACTGAAGCGTGGCGAGATCGAAGGCGTGCTGATGAAGGAAAAGGCGACGACGCTGCTCAACTTCAGCGCGCAGAACCCGCAAGGCCGGCGCAGCCTGCTCGAAAAGTTCGACGCCAGCGCTCGCTACCTGCGCGACTACCGCGCGTGGGAGGAGCAGAAGAAGTCCGACAAGGACGCAAAGGAGCCGTCGAAGAAGGACTCCGACGCGACCATCGTCCAAGTCCTGCGCGGCGACGTGCGCGCGCGCTTTCAGGCGGACGATCGCGAGGAGCTGCTCGGCGTCGCCCGTCTCGCGCAGAAGTACGGGTTCCGGCCGGTGATCGAAGGCTGCCGCGAGGGGTGGACGGTCGCCGAGGAGCTCGGGAGAGCCGGCGCGTACGCGGTGGTGACGCCGCGCGATCGCACGGACAAGTCCGAGGAGCTCGTCGCCGCCGGCGGCACGAGCATCGAGAACGCCGCGATCCTGCGCCGCCACGGCGTGCAAGTCGCGATCGTCCCGTCCTCGAAGGGCGTCGACCTCGGCGGCATCGCGGGTCGCGACATCCTCGCGCTCACCGTCGAAGCCGGCTTCGGCGTGCGCGGCGGGTTGACCAACGAGGCGGCGCTGGAAGCGATCACCGTCGTGCCCGCGCGCCTGCTCGGCGTCGAGCACCGCGTCGGCACGATCGAGGTCGGCAAGGACTGCGACCTGCTCGTGTGCGACGGCGACCTGATGCACTACGAGACGTTCGTGCAGCAAGCGGTCGTCGACGGCAAGGTCGTCTACGAGAAGAACAAGGAGCTCTTCTACGCTCACATCCGCCCGAACATCGACAGCGTGCTCGCGCCGGAGACGCGCGTCGACAAGGGTCAGGAAGGCGCCGCGAAACCCGCCGAAGGCGAAGCGAAGGACAAGGAAGAGAAGAAGGACGAGAAGGGTCCCGACCAAGGCGACAAGAAGGACGACAAGAAGGACTGACGTCCGCTCTCGACTTCCCGCACGCACCGCGGGACCGCGCGGGCGGTCCCGCGAGCATTTCCGCGATCTCTCGAACAGCCGCGTGCACGAGCCGGACCCGCCGAGGAAGCGCGTTTGGCGTTCCGCGCAAGTCTCGCTAGGCTCTCGCTCGATCTCTGCCGCTCGGCGCCGGATCGGAGAGAGCTCCGGACCTCCGCGCCGCTCGGCACACCGACATGATCCTCCGCGACCTGATGCGAATCCTCGGCTCCGCTCGGCGGGACGGGCGCAATCTGACCCAGGAGGAGGCCTTTCGCGCGTTCGATTCGATCTTCGCGGGCGAGCAGAGCGAGATCCAAATCGGCGCGTTCCTGATCGCGCTGCGTTGGAAGGGCGTGTCGGTCGAGGAGCTGACGGCCTTCGCGCGCGCGGCTCGCGGTCGCGCGACGATCCCGTGCGCGGGGATGGAAGATCTGGTCTGCGTCTGCCCGCCGCACGACGGCTCGGAGCAGGCGCCGCCGCTCGAAGTCGCGGCGAGCCTCGCGGCCGCGGCGTCCGGCGTGCGCGTGCTCCTGATCTCCGATCGCAGCGTGCCGCCGAAGCGCGGCCTGACCGCGGCAAACGTGCTCGAGAGCATGGGCCTCTCGATGACCTGGGACGCGGCGGAAGCCGAGGACTGGGTCGCTCGCGCTCGCTTCGCGGCGATCTCCGCGTCCGGCATGTTGCCGTCGCTGATGAGCCTGCGCCGCGTGCGCGCCGAGATCGGCGTGCGCACGCCGCTCGCGACCGTCGAGAAGCTGATCGCGCCGTCGAGCGCGTCGATCCTGATCGGCGCGCAGGCAGGACCGGTGCTCGGCCACGCGGTCGAAGTGCTCCACGCGCTCGGTCATCCGAGCGGCATCGCGATCCAAGGTCGCGAGGGCGGTATCGTGCCGTCGATCCGGCGGCGCGCGCGCGGCATCGAGTTCACCCGCACGCAGCAAGTGCCGCTCTCGATCGAGCCCGCGGACTTCGGCGTCGCGTCCGACACGGACCCCGACCTGCCGCTCTACTGCCCGCCCGAGGACGGCTACGGCGCGGCGGACGTGCCCGAGCTCGTCAAGGCGGCTGGCGATCTGACCCGCGCGGTGCTCGATGGGCAGACCGGCGGAGCGCGCAACGCGACGCTGCTGACCGCGGCGCTGATCCTGAAGAGCGCCGGCAAGGCGATGACGATCGCCGACGGCGTGTCGATGGCCTCCGAGGCGATCGACACCGGCGCGGCGCGCGCGATCGTCGAGCGCTTGCGTCAGCTCTCCTGACCGCGGCCGGTCAGTCGCCCGGAGGCGGAGGCGGCGTCTTGTGCGACGGCGCCCACGGTGAGAGCCACAGGTAGTTGTCGAGGAACTGCGGCAGCGCGTTCACGCGATCGAGCTGCGAGTCGGACGCGTTGAAGATCTGCGCGAAGAAGCCGCCGGAGAGGTTGCGCACGAGCACCGCGTCGGACTCCTTTTCGACATCGTCCTTCGCGTAGAGCTTGGCAACCCGCCACTGCGCGGCGTCGAGGCACCACGTGCGCAGCGCGAACTCCGCGTACCACGACGCCGGAAGCGCGTGGATCTCGGTCGTGCCGAGCGGCGTGACGAGCTCCGGCCCGTTGCCACGGCTCGGAAACGTGCCGGGTGCGGTGTCGAAGAACTTCTCCGCGCCGGCACCGCCTGCGCCGACCGACGAGCGGATGCCGGTCGGGTAGATGTACTCGGCGAACGGCTCGTTGCCGCTCCAGAGGATCCCGTTGCCGAGCTCGACCCAACGTTCGGCGAGCGACCCGTCGCCCTCGCCCGCGAAGAGCGCCGCGGGGATCTCGTCGAGGACGACGAGCACGTCCTGCACGCCGTCGTCGAGATAGGGGAGCATCCAGTCGACGAGCGCTTGCTGCTGATCGAACGTGAAGACCTCGCACTCGGCGCCGTGGGCTTGACGGGAGGCCTGGATCGCTTGGGCGAGCGTCTGCTGGTCGTTCCACGGGATGAAACCGTTGTCGAGCAGCGGGACGAAGACCGCGAACGCCGGCTTCGGAGCTTCGACATGGATCGGTTGCGTCACCGCTTGCGTGAACGAGCCGAGCGAGACGGTCAGCGTCAACGTGTAGTCGCCGACCGCGCCGTACACGTGCGTCGGCATCACGTCGAGCTGGTGGCGCAAGTTGGGGAACGTCTCGACCTTCCCGTCGCCCCAATCGAAGGCCAGCGTCGGATCCGGCGACCAGATCGCCGTGTTCGGAAACTCGACGTGCCCGACGGCCGTGATCCGTTGGCCGAGCCGAGGCGTGACGTCCGAGACCGACACGAGGTGCGGCGCGGGCTGGGCGTCGGCGTCGAACGCGCGCACCATCCTCGAGTCGGTGAGCCCGCGGCTGTCGGTCGTCGTGAAGACGATCTCGAAGTACGTGCCCGGACCTTGGCTGTCGAGCGTGAACGAGCCGCTCGGCGCGAGCACGTCGGCGAAGCCGGGATGCTCGTGGTGGTCGTGGATCAGATCCGCGCTCCATTTCGCGCCGAGCGGGATGCCCGCGGCGTCGTCCTCGGCGTCGGACGCGAGCGCGTCGACGGCGAACGGAACGCCGCTGTGGAACTCGAAGTCGCCCGCGGGCTCGATCACCGACACGACGTGCGGCGGCGTGTTGTCGGGTGAGACCAGCCAATGCTCCGTCGCCGTGTTGCCCGCGTCGTCGGTCACCGTCAGGGTGACATCGTGGTTCTGCGAATCGGCGAACGTGTGCACGTCACCGAGCGTCGTCGAGGTCGTGCCGTCGTCGAAGTCCCAGAGGAACTCGAGCGAGCCGCCCTCGGGATCGCTCGATTCGAGCGCATCGAAGGTGATCGTCAGCGGCGACGCGCCCCACATCGGCGCGAGGTTCGCGACCGCGAGCGGCGGCTGATTCATGCCGATGAAGCGGATGCGACGGATCTCGCCGAGCCCGAGCAGGCTGATGTAGACCAGATCGCCGGTCGCGGGATCGGTTTGGAGGTCGATCGGCCGCTCCAGGTTGGTGCCGAACGACAGGATCGAAGTCACGTTGAGGTTCGGATCGAGTCGCGCGCAGCGCAGCCAGTTCTTGCCGTAGTCGCAGAAGAAGAGCGCGTCGCGGTAGATCGGCGGATAGCTGGTCCCCGTGTACACAGCCGCGCCCGAGACGCAGTTGCCGGTGAAGCCGATCTGGCCGCTGATGTTGTGGTGCCACGCGATCAACGGCAGCGTGTCGACGACGCCGGTGCAGAATCCGAGCGGATCGTTGGCCGCGTACGCCGGCGTCGCTTTCCCCTCGCGGCATGGCCAGCCGAAGTTCTCGCCGCCGCGCGCGACGTTGACCTCCTCCCACAGGTTCCAACCGACGTCGCAGACGAACATCGTCTCGCGCGGACCGGAGCCCGGCAGCAGCGCGAAGCGGAACGGATTGCGCAGCCCCTTCGCCCAGGTGCGCGACGGGATCGAGCTCGCATCACCGTCGAACCACGGGTTGTCGGGGAGCCCGAGCCCGGTCGTCGGATCGATGCGCAGGATCTTGCCGGCGAGCGAGTTCGCGTACTGCGAACGGAACGCGCCGATGTCCTGATCGGGGCTGAAGCGACCGACGCCGAAGCAATCGGGGTCCTGGCCGCCGATGTCGACGTTGTCGTAGTGCGCGGCGTCGCCGCACGACGCGACCAGGCTGCCGTCGGAGAAGAACCGAAGCGTGCCGATCGAGTGAGAGTAGTGGCACGACGGGATGCCGGTCGACCACACGTCGCCGATCAGATCGAAGCGCGAGTTCGGATCCGCGATCAGATCGCCGTTCGGCGCGTAGCCGAGGGTCCAACGCTCGATCCGACAGTACGCCTCCTTGTTGCCGTCGATTCCGTCGGCCTCCGGATCGACCGCGTACAAGAGGTACACGTACCCGTTCGAGTCGAAGTTCGGATCCGCGGTGACGCAGAGGAGTCCGCGGTCGAGCAAGTTGAGGACGTCGAGCTCGAGGTCGACCACGACGTTGTGCTTCGTCTCGTTCTCGAGGTACCAGATGTCGCCGCGCTTCTCGCCGACGAGCATGCGGTCGTTGGAGAGGAAGCAGACGCTGACCGGGTGATCCCAGTTCGTCTCGATCTTCTCGTGGACGAAGCCGACGGGCATCTGCGCGCTCGTCGCGGCGACGAGAGCGAACGGCGCGACCAGGCACGACAACAGTCGATAGAGCTTCATCGGGGGGCGTTCTTCGGGGCTCGGAAGCTACGAGAGCGGGGACCGTCACTGTACGCGAGGCGTCGGAACGCCGGTAGGCACGTCGACGAACGCCTTCCGCGTCCGTGCGGCGGCGCGTAGCCTGGAACCTCGCGATGGCGCTCGTCGACCTCTCGTTCCGTTTCGATCCGTGGTTCCTCGCGTTGCCGAAGTCGCCGCAGGATCGCGGCCGCGTGCACCGCGTGGTCCTGCGCACCGGCTTCGGCCAGCGCGCGACCCCGGGCGTCATCTGCGTCGAAGCAGGTCGCGGCGCGGTCGGCGACAGTTGGCCGACGCACAAGTTCAGCCTCGCGGCGAAGAACGAGCTCGCGATCATCAACGTGCACGTGCTGCGCTCGCTCGCGAACGGCGACGAAGCCAAGATGCCGCTCTCCGGCGATCAGATCCAAGCCGACCTCGACCTCTCCGAGGCCAACCTGCCGGTCGGAACGCGCCTCTCGATCGGAAGCTCGGTGCTCGAGGTCACCGATCTGCCGCACCGTCCGTGCGAGCACTTCGTCGAGCGCTTCGGCGCGCTCGCGGCGAAGAAAGTAGCGCGCGCGAACCGCAAGGGCCGCCGCGGCCGCGGCGTGCTGTGTCGCGTCGTCGTCGACGGCGAGATCCGCGACGGCGACGAGATCGCGGTCCAGCGACCGCCGCCTCCGTCAGGCTAGGTCGATCAGCACGAGCTCGGCGTCCGAGTGCGCGACGATCGCGACCTGGGCTTCGCCGCTCGCCGCGGCGCCGTCGCCGGCGGTCAGCACGCGTCCGTTGACCGTCACCATTCCGCGCACGACCTGCACCCAGGCGTGGCGGCCGGCGTCGAGCTCGTGACGGACCTCTTCTCCGCTCGCGAGCAGCGAAACGAAGATCTCGGTCTCGTTGCCGACGCACAGCGAGCCGTCGCGGCCGCTCGGAGAGGCGACGAGCTTGAGCTTGCCGCGCTTTTCGTCGTCGCTGACGCAAACGTGTTCGAGCTCGCCGGAGTCGCTCGCTGTCCGCGGCTGCAGCCAGAACTCCAGGAGATGCAGCGGGCTCTCGCTCGCCGCAGTCGCCCGAACGCGGCGCTCGCCGCCGGTCGCGCGCACGCGCCGGAACTCGCCGCGGTGCAAGACGGTGCGTGCGCCGGTCGCGTCGCGCGCCTCGAGGTCGCCTTCGAGGACGTACGAGAGGATCTCGGCGTCCTGCGGGGCGGTGTGCGCGCGCTCGAAGCCGGGCTCGACGCGCTCGTCGTTCAGGGCGACGAGCTGGCGGAAACCGGTGTGCTCCGGGTCGCGATACCGATCGAACGAGAACGTGTGGTACGCGTCGACCCAACCCTGACCGAAATGGCCCCGTTCCTCGGCCCTACGAATGGCGATCATCCAACCTACTTCCTTCCTCTACTGCCACCCGGCCTCGATCGTGACGAGAGGCCGATCTTCCTTGGGACCGCGGATCGCGGTCGCTGCAGCCCTATCGGCTGCGGGCCGTCGGCGGCCTTGGGGCGAGCTGACTTGGGCTCCCCTTGGCTCTCCGTGATGGGAAATCGAGGTCAAGGGAGCGCCAAGCCGCCGACAAACGCCGTCCCTGGGGAGCGGGAGGCAGCCCCGCATCGCTGTGCTCGCGCGGCGGGCGGACCGGCGGACTCGCGAGCGGGCGCGCGAGTCACGCAGCGCCGGGCGACGTCTCGTGCGGGTCGGACTCGGTCGCTCCCGGAAGCGGCGACTGAGCTCGCGCGCGACGGACGATCGCGCGCCGCGGCTCCCGACGGCGCCGGCACGGCCACGCGAGGCAGTTGCGGGGAGCGCAGAGCGCAGGCTCCGCGCTGACCGCGATTCGGTCCCCGGGCTCGCCAGGCCATAATCCGCCGGATGCCCGGCCGACTCTGGCGCTCGATCCTGCTCGGCGACGAGACGCACCCCCTCACCGGGACGGACCTCGACTACGTCTCGCGTCCGCACGAGCTGCGTCCGCACAACCGCGTCGGGCTCCTGCGGTCCGGAGGCGAGTCGTTCCCGGCGATGCTCGCAGCGCTCGAGCACGCGCGACGCTACGTGCTGTTCTCGAGCTACATCCTGCGCTCGGACAAGATCGGCAAGCGCTTCCAGACGGTCTTGATCGAGCGTGCGCGCGCGGGCGTGGTCGTGCGGGTCGTGTACGACGCGGTCGGCTCGATCGAGCTCGACGAGCGTTTCGTCACCGAGCTCCGCGACGCCGGCATCGAGGTCGTCGAGTTCCACCCGATCGCGCCGTGGCGGCCGCGGTGGGGACTGAATCGACGCAACCACCAGAAGATCCTGATCGTCGACGGCGCGATCGCGTTCACCGGCGGACTGAACATCGGTGACGAGTACTCGCCCGAGCCCGAGGGCGGTGGCTGGCACGACATGCACGTGATGGTGGAAGGGCCGCTCGTGTACGACCTCGAGCGCGTGTATCGGCGCGCGTGGCGACACGCCGCGGGCAAGTCGATCCGCGGGCTCGACAGCTCCGCGCCGCACCAAGTCGGCATCGCGTTCCGACACCAGGGGTACTCGGTCGACAACGTGCACCTGCGCTCGCGCTTCCGCATGCACCACGACTACCTCCACGCGATCCGGCACGCGCGGAAGACGATCTCGATCATGAACGCGTACTTCATCCCCGATCGCGGTCTCCGGCGGCAGTTCCGCAAAGCGGCCGAGCGCGGCGTCTCGGTGAGCGTGATCGTGCCGTCGGTCAGCGACGTCGCGATCGTCTATCACGCGAGTCGTCATCTCTACGGTCGACTGCTCGCGCAAGGCGTGCGCATCTTCGAGTGGCCCGAGCGGATGATGCACGCGAAAGTCGGGGTGATCGACTCGACGTGGGCGACGATCGGCAGCTACAACCTCGACGCGCGCAGCTTCCTGCACAATCTCGAGGTCGGCGTGGTGCTGCTCGATCGTGAGCTGGCCTCGAGCCTGCAGGAGACGTTCGACGCCGACACCGCGAAGTGCCGGGAGTTCACGCAGCACGACTGGGAGAGCCGGTCCCGCCGCGAGCGCATGTTGCAATGGCTCGCGTACGGGTTTCGCTACTGGCTCTGAGCGCGGCGTCAGAACTGGACGAGCAGTGCGTCGGTCAGGTTGAACAGCGCGCCACCCGCGGGCTCGTCGCGGTGCGCGCACTGGAAGGTCGCGCGACGGCTGCGAGCCGTCCGTCCCGGATCCACCGCAGAGCGTCGGCGACCGCGTGCGCCTAGCGCACTCGCGCGAGCTTCGTCACGCGCCCGAGGAAGTTCCAGTCGAGCACGTAGAGGTTGCCCTGCGCATCCCACGCGGCGCCGTGCGGCGACAGGAACTCGCCGGTCTTCCATTTTCCGCGTTCGACGCCGTTCTGCGCGCGCAACGACTCGTCGGGGTTGTCGCCGAGCTGGCAGACGAGCTTGTCGTCCTTGTCGAAGATCGTGACGCGGCCCGCGAGGTCGGGCACCGCGAGATCGGTGCCCGCGAGCGCGACGTTGCACGGCCTGCGCAGGTCGTGATCGACGACGCCGAGCAGCTTGCCGTCGAGGTCGAACGTCTGGAGCCGCGAGTTCTCGCGATCGGCGACGACGAGCGTCGGTTTCGCTCCGCGCGTGTCGATCAGGAGCCCGTGGGGAGTCTGCATCTTGCCGGGCTCGGTGCCCGGACCGCCGAAGCTCTTCACGTAGTTGCCGAGCGCGTCGTACTTGTGCACCCACGACTTGCCGTAGCCGTCGGCCACGAACATCTCGCCGCTCGGCGCGACGACGACGCTCGTCGGATTGAACTCCTCGGGCTTCGTGTAGATGCCCGACATCGCCGGGTAGCCGAACGAGCGCAGCACTTCGCCTTCGAGCGTCGCCTTGACGACCTCGTGGCGTCCGGTGTGCGCGAGATAGAGCACCTCGCGCTTCTCTTCCTTCACGACGGTCATGCCGTGCAGGCCGCCGCGGAACTCGCGGCCCCAGCTGGTGACGAACGTGCCGTCGGCTTCGAACACCATCACCGCGTCCTCGGTGTCGGTGTTGAAGTAGATGCGACCCTTGGAGTCGACCGCGACGCAGCCGTGCGTGTTGCCGAGGTCCTTGCCGTCGGGACGTTTGCCCCAGTTCACGTCCCATTCGTAGACGTGGGCGCCGGAACCGAGGCGCACGGCGGCGGGCTTCTGCTCGGCGGGAGCTTGCGCGAACGCGGAGGCGGCGACGAGCACGATCGAGAGGGGGATTCGCAGGTTCATCGGAGTCGTGGGTCAGTGTGCGTGTCCATGCGCGCCGCTCTGGATCACGACGATAGAGTCGCGAGCACACGCACGCACGGACGGTTCGAAGTCGGAAGCGAGCAGGCGCGCGAACGTCGCGATCGCCGCGCGATCGTCGCCGGAGTCGCGGTGGGCTCGCGCGCGCGCGAGCAGTGCGGTCGCGCGCTCGGCGGGCTCGGAGAGCACGTCGAGCGCGCCTTGCAGCGTCGCCACGGCGAGCCGAGGACGGCGCTCGATCGACTGGATCAAGCCCTCGGTGACGCTCGCGCGCGCAGCGAGCGCCGGAGCGTCGAGCGCGCGAGCGCGAGCGAGCGCCTCGCGCGACGCCACGTTGTCGCCGCGCTCGGCAGCGAAGCGCGCGAGCCGTTCGCACGCGAACGCGAAGGTCGTCGGATCGTCGGCGAGCTCCGACGCTCGCCGGAACGCGGCTTCGGACAGGCGCGGGCTGCCGGCGGCTTCGCGAGCCTCGCCGAGCGCTCGCCACGCGAACGCGTCGTCGGGAGCGAGCTCGACGAGCTCACGCGCGGCACGCACCGCCGGCGCGGCGTCGCGCGCGCGCGCGAGCAGCCGCGCGTAGTCGCTCGCGTCCGAGGCGCCGGCGCGCTCCGCGAGGACGTCGCCGTCCGCATCGAGCACGCAGCTCGCGAGGAAGCCGCTCGCGCCGAAGCAAGCACGGAAGAGCTCGGCGTCGCGCTCGGCGTCGAGTTCGACGTGCACGAAGTCCGCCGCGAGCTCGGCGCGCACCCACGGATCGCACGAGGTCTCCGCGCGAAGCGTCGCGCTGCAGGGCGCCGCGTCGCTGGTGAAGTCGAGCGCGACGAGCTTGCCGCTCGCGCGCGCCGTCGAGAGCGCACCGTCGATCGTCGTCGCTTCGACGACCGTCGGCTCGGCGGGCGCGCGCGTCCGCTGCGCCGCGGCGACGCCGCATCCCCCGCAGAACGCGACCGTCAGCCGCCTCGACGGAGCGACGCGGCGCGCGAGCGACGTGCGGAAGGCGGGGGACACGGGCCGCCAGAGCCTACCACCGGCTCGGCGGACCGGGATCAGGGCTGGTGCTCGAAGTCGTAGACGACGACGCGCTCCCACTTGCTGCGTTGGCCTTCGAGGAAGGCGGTGTGCAGAGCGTGGTCCTGATAGCGGTCGTGGTCGGCGAGCGACGCGAACTCGATCTCGAGCGCGAAGTCGTACGAGTGATCGACCACCGGTCGCGCGGCGGTCTTGCCGGGTCGACCGACGAGAGCGCGCTTCGCGCCGGGGATCGACACCAAGCCGCGCAACGCCGCTTCGAAGCCGGCGCGTTGCGCGGGAGCGAGGTCCTTCTTGAGCCAGAAGAAGACGGTGTGGGTCAGCATGACGTTTCGACGCTCAGTAGTTCTTCGCGAAGAGCACGCGACGCGCCGACGGGTTGCCCGTCCTCACGCACTTGCCGGCCTCCGGCGCCGGGCCTTCGCCCGAAAGCGGCAAGCAGCGAATCGTCGCCTTCGTGGCTTCCTTGATCGCTTGCTCGGTCTCGCCGGTGCCGTCCCAGTGCGCGTACACGAACTTGGTCGTCTTCTCGTCCTTGAAGATCTCGACGAAGTCGGCCCACGAGTCGACTTGGACCGTGTTCGCGGCGCGGAACGCGAGCGCGCGCTCGAAGAGCGCCTTCTGGAGGAAGTCGAGCAGCTTGCCGACCTCGACGCCGAGCGTCGCCATCGGCAACACCTTCTTCTGGTCGTCGCATGCGCGCAGCTTGGCGACGACCGTGCCGGCGTCGACGTCGCGCGGTCCGACCTCGATGCGCAGCGGCACGCCCTTGCGCTCCCACTCGTAGTACTTCGCGCCCGGCTTCATGCCTTCGCGGTCGTCGACCTTGACGGTCAGGCCGTCGTCGCGCAGCTCACCGGCGAGCTTTTGCGCCACTTCGAGCACGCGCACGCGCTCGTCGTCCTTCTTGTAGATCGGCACGATCGCGACGTGGATCGGCGCGAGCTTCGGCGGGAGCACGAGCCCGTTGTCGTCCGAGTGCGCCATGATCAGGGCGCCGATCATCCGCGTGGACGCGCCCCACGAGGTCTGCCACACGAAGTCGCGTACGCCTTCCTTGTTCTGGAAGGTGATGTTGAACGCCTTCCCGAAGTTCTGGCCGAGGTCGTGGCTGGTCGCTCCTTGCAACGCCTTGCCGTCCTGCATCATCGCCTCGACGCAGTACGTCTCGAGCGCGCCGGCGAAGCGCTCGTTCGCCGTCTTCGCGCCGCGGATCACCGGCACCGCGAGCACGTCGTGATAGACGTCGCGATAGATGTCGAGCATGCGCGCGACTTCCTCCTCGGCTTCCGCGTGCGAAGCGTGCGCGGTGTGGCCTTCCTGCCACCAGAACTCGCCGGTGCGCAGGAAGAGGCGCGTGCGCAGCTCCCAGCGCATCACGTTGCACCATTGGTTGAGCAGCAGCGGCAAGTCGCGATAGCTGTCGATCCACTTCGCGAAGAAGTGGCCGATGATCGTCTCGGAGGTCGGGCGGACGACGTACGGCTCCTCGAGCTCGTTCTTGAGCTCGATCTTGCCGTCGACGGTCTTCAATCCGGCGTGCGTGACCACCGCGCACTCCATCGCGAAGCCGGTCGCGTGCTGCGCTTCCTTCTGGAGGAACGAGAGCGGGATCAAGAGCGGAAACGCCGCGTTCTGGTGGCCCGTTTCCTTGAAGCGCCGATCGAGCTCGCTCTGGATCTTCTCCCAGATCGCCCAACCGTGCGGCCTCACGACCATGCAACCGCGCACGACGTTCGCCGGTTCGGCGAGCTCGGCGGCCGCGATCACGTCCTGATACCACTGCGCATAGTCCTTCGCGCGCGGGGTGATCACCACTTCAGCCATGTTGCGACTCGCTCCGCGAAAAGGTCTAGGGAACCCACGGGCCCGCCCATTCGGGTCCGTGTCCGCGCGATCGAGGGGCGACGAGTATACCGAGCCGGCCTCGACTCCGCCGTCGTCGTTCCGCCGTTGCGCAGGTTGTCTCGCCTCTTCTTCCGGTCGTGTCGTCGCGCGACGCCGCGAAACCGACACACGGCACCGCACCACTGACATACGGTGCCGCACCACTTCTTCCAGGTTCCGTCGGGCTCCGTCACGACCGGGAAGAAATGGTGCGACACGGTATGCCGATCCCCGATCACGGCGAAGCGTCCGTCTCCCGCAGCGCGCACGTCGGTCAGCTGCTCGCCCCCGAGCGCCTCGCAGCTCGCGCGCGACGCATCCGACACACGGTGTCGCACCACTTCTTCCAGGTTCCGTCGGGCTCCATCGCGACCGGGAAGAAGGGGTGCGACACGGTACGTCGGTACGTCAGGCCTTCGATTCGAACAACGCGAGCACCGCGCCCGCGGGATCCTCGATCACCGAGAACAGGCCGTCGCCCATTGCGCGCACGTCGGTCAGCTGCTTGCCGCCGAGCGCCTTGCAGCTCGCGAGCGACGCATCGAGGTTCGCGACGATCACGTACATCAGCCATTGCGACGGCACCGCCGCATTCGCACCGCGCTTGTGGCAGACGCCGGCTTCGGGCGCAGAGCCCTGCGGCGGAACCATGCAGTAGTCGCTGTAGCCGCCCATGTCGATCGGCTCGACCTTCCAGCCGACGACCTGCGCGTAGAAGTCGCGCACGATGTCGGCGTTCGGGACGGTGAGGTCGCGCCAGGCGATCGATCCGATCGCGGGTTTCTGCTGAGTCATCGCGGTCGCTTCTCCTGAGTGCGCGGATCCTACTCCGTCGGCATGCCTACGAACTACACCGAGCGCGTTGGCGGCGAGTCGGCCGCGGCGAAGCGTCTACCATGCGACTCCATGCGCGACACCATTCCGAGCGCGTCCGAGCCCAGCGGCTTGTCGGACGCGGAGGCGGCCACTCGCCTCGCCGCGGACGGGCCGAACGCGTTGCAGCGCGACGAACCGACGAGTCTCTGGCGCAGCGTGTTCGAGGTCGTGCGCGAGCCGATGCTCCTGCTGCTGCTCGCCGCAGGCGGGATCTATCTCGTCCTCGGCGATCGCGAGGAAGCGCTGACGCTGCTGTCGTTCGTCGTGGTCGTGATCACGATCACGTTGGTGCAAGAGCGCAAGACGGAGCGCGCGCTGGCCGCGCTGCGTGACCTGTCGAGCCCGCGCGCGCTCGTCGTGCGCGACGGCCGGCGCAAACGCATCGCGGGTCGCGAAGTCGTGCGCGGGGATGTCCTCGTGCTCGCCGAGGGTGATCGCATCGCCGCGGACGCGCGGCTCTTCGAAAGCACGCACCTCGAGGTCGACGAATCGCTGTTGACCGGCGAATCGATGCCCGTCCGCAAGCGAGTCGGTGGCGCGCAAGTGGACGATCCGCGACCGGGAGGCGACGATCAGCCCTTCGTGTACGCGGGCACGCTGGTCGTGCGCGGTCACGGGCTCGCCGAAGTGCGCGCGATCGGCGCGAAGAGCGAGATGGGGCGCATAGGCGCGGCACTCGTCGGGCTCGAGAGCGGCCGCACGCCGCTGCAAATCGAAGTCGGTCGCATCGTGCGCACGATCGCGGTGATCGGCATCGTCCTGTGTCTCGCGTTGGTGGTCGTCTACGGCCTGACGCGCGGCGATTGGCTGCAAGGCGTGCTCGCGGGCATCGCGCTCGCGATGGCGGTGCTGCCGGAGGAGTTCCCGGTCGTCCTCACCGTCTTCATGGCGCTCGGGGCGTGGCGGTTGTCGAAGATTCGCGTGCTCGCGCGCCGGCTGCCGGCGGTCGAAGCGCTCGGCGCGGCGACGGTGCTGTGCTCGGACAAGACGGGCACGTTGACCGAGAATCGGATGCGCATCGCCGAGCTCGCGACTCCGGCGACGCGGCACGTCGTCGCGCAGGGCTCTTTGCCCGAGGCCGTGCACGAGGTGCTCGAGTTCGGCGTGCTCGCGAGCCAACGCGATCCGTTCGATCCGATGGAGCAGGCGTTCCATCGCCTCGCGAAGGAGACGCTCGCGGGTACGGAGCACCTCCACGACGAATGGCGGCTCGTGCGCGAGTATCCGTTGTCGTCCGAGCTGCTCGCGGTTTCGCACGTGTGGCGTTCGCCCGACGGCGAGCGCTTGGTCGTCGCCGCGAAGGGCGCGCCCGAGGCGATCGCGGACATCTGTCACCTCGACGCAGTGGCGCAAGCCCGGGTGCAAGCGGCGCTGACGGAAATGGGCGCGAAGGGGCTGCGCGTGCTCGCCGTCGCGCGCGCGTGGTTCGGCGCCACGGAGTTGCCGGCGGGCCAGCACGACTTCGATTTCGAGCTCGTCGGCCTGGTCGGCCTCGAGGATCCGGTGCGCGCGGGAGTGCCCGCCGCGGTCGCGGAATGCGCCGAGGCCGGCGTGCGCGTCGTGATGATCACCGGCGATTCGCCGGACACGGCGCGCGCGATCGCGCGGAGCATCGGACTCCCGAGCCAGCACGGCGTGATCACCGGGAAGGAACTCGAGGCGCTCTCCGACGACGAGCTCTCACAGCGCGTCGCGCAGACCTCCGTGTTCGCGCGCGTCGTGCCCGAGCAGAAGCTGCGGCTCGTTCAGACGCTGCGAGCTCGCGGCGAGGTCGTCGCGATGACCGGCGACGGCGTCAACGACGCGCCGGCGCTGAAGGCCGCGCACATCGGCGTCGCGATGGGCGGGCGTGGGACCGACGTCGCGCGAGAGTCGGCGGCGTTGGTCGTCACCGACGACGACTTCACGTCGATCGTCGGCGCGGTCCGGCTCGGGCGGCGCATCTACGACAACTTGCGGCGCGCGATGGCGTACGTCGTCGCGGTGCACGTTCCGATCGCGGGTTTGTCGCTGTTGCCCGTGTTGTTCGGTTGGCCGTTGGTGCTGTTCCCTGTGCACATCGTCTTCCTCGAGCTCCTGATCGACCCGGCGTGCTCGGTCGCGTTCGAGGCGGAGCCCGCGGCCGACGACGTGATGCGCAGGCCGCCGCGGCGAGTCGGAGCGGGGCTGTTCGACCGGCGTCTGCTCGGCGTGTCGCTCGTGCAGGGCGCTTGCCTGCTCGCCGTGACGTTGACGGTGTTCGGATGGTCGCTGCGGCAAGGCGAGGCCGAAGGCCAAGCGCGCGCGTTGGCGTTCGCGGCGCTGATCGCCGGCAACGTCGCGTTGATCCTGGTCAATCGCTCGTGGCAACGCGGGTTGTTCGCGACGTTGGCTCAGAAGAACACCGCGGCGTGGGTCGTAGTCGTCGGCGCGGCTGCGACGCTGACCGCCGCGCTTTCGATCCCGTTCCTGCGGGGACTCTTCAAGTTCGACGAGGTCGCTCTCGCGTCGGTGGCGCTCGCGGTGTTGCTCGGCTTCGCGAGCCTCGCGTGGTTCGAGGCCTTGAAGTTCTTCCAGCCTAAGTGGCTCGTCCGCGCGTGACTCAGGGAGTCAAGAGGAAGCGAATCGCGTTGCTCAAGCTCGTCGTCGACGGCGAGTTGGGGTCGCGCGACCAGTACTGCGTGTAGTACCAGTCGCCGAGCGGCAGGCCGAGCTGGTTGACGTACGCCTGGTTCCAGTGGAAGTGCAGCGAGCCCGAGCAGTCGTTCGGCGGCGGATTGCCGGCGGTCGCCTGCACGGTGGTGCGCACGATCGGCGGTTTGCAGCACAGGTGTCCGCCTTGGAACGGAGCGCCGTTGGGCTTGGTGCTCCAGAAGAGCAGACCGTTCTTGTTGTTGAGCACGTTGCCGGCGTGCAGCCGCAAGTTGTTCGCGGCGAGGCTGGTCGAGCCCGTCGTGTACATCGCCGGCGTGCAACCGAGCGAATTGGTCTTCGAAGTGCAGTAGACGACCGGCGCGCACGGAGCATTCGGCGCGATGCGCGCGGTGCCCATCGACGGCGTGCCGTCCCAGAGCCCGAAGGATCCCGCGGCGAAGAGCGCGGGCCCGATGCCGACACCTTCGTCGAAGGACGCGAGCGCGTGCACGTCGCTATCGGGCTCTTCGTCGAGCGCGAGCCACGCCGAGCCGTTCCAACGCGCGACGTGGTGCGCGGGCGCGCCGCCGGCGAGCGAGAAGCTCCCGCCGACGTAGAGCTGCGTGCCCTCGCCGTCGTCGTGGCCGACGATCGTCGAGACGCGGCCGTTCAACGCCAAGCCGCCGGAGAGCAACGCTTCCCAGTTCGTGCCGTCGAACGCGGCGACGAACGGCGCGGCGATCCCGTCGACGGCGAAGAAGTCGCCGCCGGCGTAGAGCCTCGGCCCCGCGCCGAGATTCGCGACGGCCAACACGCGCACTTCGCGGTTCATGCCGGTGCCGAGCGCTTCCCACGTCGTCCCGTCCCAGCGCGTGACGTAGTTGACCTGGGTTCCGCTCGCGTTGACGAAGTCGCCGCCGGCGTAGAGCTTCGCGCCCGTGCCGTCGTCGTAGCTCGCCAGCGCGTACACGACGCCGCTGATGCCGACGTCGAGCGCGGAGAAGCTCGTGCCGTCCCACACGGCGATGTTGCGCGCGCTCGCGCCGCCGGCCGCGTCGAAGTTCCCGCCGGCGACCAGCCTCGGTCCCGCGCCGAAGTCGTGCAGGCAGAGCGCGAACACTTGCCCCGGCGAGCCGTTTTGCGTGACGCCGCCGGCGACCGCGTGCCACGCCGTTCCGTCGTAGCGCGCGATGCCGTTCACGACGCTGCCGTCGACCTCCACGAAGGCGCCGCCGACGTGGAGCTCGTTGCCGGAACCCGCGTCGAAAGCGCCGAAAGTCGTAACGCTGCCGGAGAACTCGGCGGGGAGCAGATCCCAGCTCGTGCCGGTCCAACGCACGACGCCGTCGACGTTCGGCTCGCCCTGGGTGTTCAGATAGACGATCCCGGCGTTGCCGTAGAGCTCGTTTCCGCCGCCGTCGTCGAATGCGAAGAGCGCGTCGCCCGCGCTGCGGAGTCCCTTGCTCGAGTAGATGCGGTTCCAACCGCTCGCGGTCCATTTCGCGACATGGTCCGCGCGCTGGCCGCCGGCTTGCGTGAAGAAGCCGCCCGCGTAGAGCTCCGTCCCCGCGCCGGCGTCGAACTCGCAGAGCGTCCAGCCGTCCGACGACAAACCGCTCTGTAGATCCTCCCAACCGGTGCCATCCCAACGCGCCGCGCGGATCGCCCACGCCGGCGGCGGAATCACGAACGAGCGTCCGATCGCATACAGCTCCGCACCGCCGCCGTCGTCGTGCGTCGCGAACGCGGTCGGGAAGAACTGCACGCCGCTCCCGACGGAAGACCAAGCGCTTCCGTCCCAGCGAGCGAGGCTCTGGAACGGCGTGTTGAACGTGCCACCGGCGTACAGCGCGGCGCCCGCGCCGTCGTCGTGCGAGTGCAACGACTCGATCGGCGCGTCGAACACGCCGGGCAGGATCGTCCAGGTCGCGCCGTCCCAACTCTCGACGCTCTGCTTGCTCGGGAAGTTCCACCCGGCGGCGTAGAGCTTCTCGCCCGAGCCGTTGTCGTGCACTGCGAGCGCCCAGACGTTCGAGCCCGTGTAGCCCGCGCCAACGGTCGACCACCCGGAACCGTCGTACTTGCCGATGCTCGCCGCGGCGACGCCGTCGACCTTGTTGAACGTGCCGGCGAAGTAGAGCGCCGGACCGCCGCCGTCGTCCCAGACCTGCAAGTCGGCGATGCCGACGAAGCCCGAGAACTGCGACGTCACAGAGAGCACCGACGTCCACGTCGAGCCGTCCCACTTCGCGAGTCCGTGTTGCGGCAGGCCCAAGCTCGTGACGAAGTCGCCCGCGACGTAGAGCGCTTGCCCGCTGCCGTCGTCGAAGCTCGCGAGCGCGCGTGCGCCGAAGGTCGAGGGCGCGAGCACGTCGACGCCGCCGGGTCCGGGCAGCGGCTCGAAGCTCGTGCCGTCGAAGCGCACGATCGAGTTCGCGGGCGTCTCGCCGGCGAAGTCGAAGATGCCGCCGAGGTAGAGCGCTTGCCCGGTGCCGTCGTCGTGGACCGCGCTCGCGTACACCACGCCTCCGTTGGGGCCCCAAGCGACGCCGGACGAACCGAAACCGGCCGTGAGTTGGCTGCAGTCCTGCAGCGGAGCGAATGAGCACGCGAGCAAGAGACCGGTGAGCATGGTGGGGACTCCGCTTCTTGGAGGGACCGACTGTCCGCGAAGTTAACTCGATTCTCGAAGAATCGCTCGGCGCCATCCGGTCGGTTCAAGCTCGAGCTCGCGGGGCGGTGACGGGTTCCGGCGATGCGCCCTGCGGCTGATAGGTTCCTACCGCGCGCGGGAAGACCCCTCGATATGCTCTGCGGCCCTCTGGAGCCACGGAACATGACTTTCAGCTACACGGTGCTCGGTGCGGGCCGCCAAGGCGCGGCGTTGGCCTACGACCTCGCGAAGAACGGAGAAGCGAGCCGGATCGTGCTCGCGGATGCCGACGAGCGTGTCGCGCACGCCGCGGCGAAGCGGCTGAAGAAGCTCCTGCCGAAGACGCGCTGCGAGTTCGTCGCGCGCCGCTGCGACGTGTCCAAGGCGACCGACGCGTGCGGTGCGATGCGCGGGAGCGACGTGACGCTCTCCGCGGTGCCGTACCGCTTCAATGCGGAGCTCGCGGCGCGCGCGGTGCAGGCGAAGAGCTCGTTCCTCGACCTCGGCGGCAACACGAACGTCGTCCGCGCCGAGCTCGCGTTGCACGCGAAGGCGAAGAAGGCCGGCGTCAGCATCGTGCCCGACTGCGGGCTCGCGCCCGGGCTCGGCAATCACCTCGCCGCGCACGGCGTCGCGGTGCTCGATCGCGCGGAGCACGTGCACGTCCGCTGCGGCGGTTTGCCGGAGGAGCCGGTCGGGCCGCTCGCATACAAGCTCGTGTTCAACTTCGATGGGCTGATCAACGAGTACTCCGGCGTCGGCGAGTTCCTGCGCGGCGGCAAGCGCGTCGACGTGCCGACGCTCGGCGAGGTGGAGGAGCTCGACTTCGGCAAGCTCGGCGTGCTCGAAGCCGCGGTGACCTCGGGCGGCACGAGCACGTGCCCCGAGACGTGGAAGGGCGCGTTGAAGACGTACGACTACAAGACGCTGCGCTATCCGGGGCATTGGGACGTGATCCGCGCGCTCTTCGGGATCGGTGCGTTCGAACACGAGCTCGTGCACGGCGGCCGCGAGTACGAACCGCGAGCGACGCTGCGCGCGCTGTTCGAGTCGACGCTCGATTTCCCGAGGGTTCGCGACATCGTGCTCTTGCGGACGATCGTGATCGGCAAGCGCAAGGGCAAACGCGTCACGCTCCAGTACGACGTGTTCGAACGCCAAGATCCGAAGACGGGCTTCACCGCGATGGAGCGCGGCACGGCGTTCCCCGCGGCGCTGGTCGCGCATTTCCAGGCTCGCAAGCTCGTCGCGCCGGGCGCCCGGCCGCTCGAAGTTTCGGTGCCGGCGGTGCAGTACTACGAGGAACTCCCGCGGCACGACATCTGGGTCGAGCTGCGAGAGCGCTGACAGGGTGCGAAGCGATTGGCCCCACGAGCCGTGGAGTCGTCCGGTCGACATTCGCTCGCGGTTTCGAAAGCTCTCCCGTTCTGTCGAGCGGTGCGACCGGGACGATGACCGCCGCGGTCAGCCACTGCGTCACGCCGTGGTATTCGCTGCTCAACCCGGGGGAGACGTGGTACCTGCAGGTCTGGTATCGCGGCGTCGCGGGCGGCGGCGCCGGGCTCAACCTGACCGATGGCCTGCAGGTGACCTTCGTTCCGTAGCGCGTCGTCCCGGAGCGCGAAGCCGGCCGGAACAGCACCTTCACGGTCCGTGGCACTCGCTCCGCGAGCTCGGAGGCTCATCGACTCGCACGTTCACGGTAGAATTTGCGGCCCGCGCCGTTCGGGCGCACCATCGAACCCTCACCCCGCCATGACCACCACGATCACCCCCGACATGACCATGGAGCGGATCCTCGAGATCGCTCCCGCGGCCCAGCGCGCGCTCTTCCAGCGCTATCACATCGGCGGCTGTTCCTCGTGCGGTTTCCAGCCGACCGACACGCTCGCCCAGGTGTGCAAGGACCACAACATCCTCGACGTGAAGGAGGTTCTCGCGACGATCGCTCGCGCGCAGGACGTCGACACCAAGATCCAAGTCGAGCCCAAGGACGTGAAGCAGTGGCTCGACGCGAAGGAGGACTTCTCCTTCATCGACGTGCGCACGCCGGAGGAGCTCGCGCTCGCGCGCATCGCCGGCGCCGAGCCGCTCGACTACGACAACCCGGCCAAGTACATGGACCTGCCGAAGGACCGCAAGATCGTCTTCACGTGCCGCAGCGGCGTGCGCTCGCTCGACGTCGCGAGCTACTTCATCGGCCACGGCTTCCAGCGCGTCTATTCGATGCGCGGCGGCATCCTCGCGTGGGGCGACGAGGTCGACGCGTCGGTTCCGCGGTACTGAGCGCGGGTCGCTCCCAACGGATTCGGGGGACCCCGGGGGATTCGGGGAACTCGGGCGCGGCGTCGCGACGGCGACGGCGGGCCCGAGCGATTGATCGTCGAGCTGCGGAGGTCGGGCCCCGGCTCGGCCTCTGACTGCCTCTCATGGCTGTGCCGAAACCGCGCTCGGTCCGCGGTGGACCGAGCGACGGGCTCGCGCGTCCCGGACGGAGCGGCGAGCGCGGCCGAGAGCTCGCGAAGCGCTGTCATGGGCGCGCCGCGGCCCGGGCGGGCTGTGGGAACCGGCGGCGCGCCTCCCAGCGAAGCGAGGCCCTGGTTCCCGAGCAGCCGCGAGCCGGCTGAACCGACCGGGAGCGACCGAGAGCGGGCGCCCGCACCCTCGCGCCCGCCGCCGGGGTTGGGACTTCGCCTTCACGCGCTCTTTCGAAGACGTCGGGCAGCCCCTTGTGGAGCTTCGGCGAGCGCTGCTACAGTCACCTCTGTCGCGAGCGCTACCTGCCATGCGCGAACGACACGGGCTCCCCAAGAGCCCGTTGCTCCGGCCCCTGACCGGAGCGCCCTGAACGAACGAACCTGCCATCGTTCCTCGGGGCCGCCGAAGCGGGTCCTGCCACCTGCGATCGGCCGTCGCCGGGCCGCGAGGCTCGGCGATCCGCGCGGAGTCGTCTCTTCGGAGACGACTCCGGTTTTTTTCACCCGGGCCTTTCGCGTCGGCCCGACTTGTCGTCACTCGCCGGCGTGGTCGGGCTCGCCGTGCTGCCGCCTGCGCTGCAGGCCGAGCACGCTGACGTCGCCTTGCCGCGCTCGGATGCGGATGACGCGCGTCGCTCCCGCGAAGCAGAGCTCGATCTCGCCGCCCTCCCAATTGCGCTTCTTCGCGTCGAAGAGCAGCGCGCGATCCGGGCCGCAGTCGATGCGCGCGACCTTGACGCCTTGGAACACGCCGCCCTCTTCGTAGCGCTGGGCCCAGTCGCCGAGCGCGCCGAGCCGCTCGAGCGCGCGTCCGTTGCGATCGACGATGCGATAGCCGCCACAGTCGGCGTCGAACTGCACGTAGGCATCGACACCGGACCACATCGCTCGGTTCTGCGCGGTGCGGATGTCGCGCACGAGCAGGTTGGCCGCGTTGTCGAGCGTGACGTCGGGCTGTCCGAAGAACGACGGGATCGCCCAGCCCGCGAGCACCGCGATCGTCGCGAGCACGAGCAGCACCGAGAGCAGGCTCATGCCTGCACGGCTCTCTCGAGGCCGTCGATTCGCGAGTACGAAGGTGCGCACGACCTGAGGATGCTCCGAGACGCCGAGCGGCGCGAGGCCTTTCTTTCGACGGCCCTTCCGAGGACGCTTGAGGCATTCGCCGGCCGCTCGGAAAGTCGTGCCGGGCTCGCGCGGCCGCGCCGGAGGCTTCTGCTACTAATACCGCCGTGCTTCTGCGCGCCGACCATGCCGAGTATCCGTTCTCGCCGCCCGACGTGTGGGGTCGCGAGGCGCCGTTGGTGGTCGAGATCGGCTTCGGCGACGGTCGGTTCACCGCCGCGCTCGCGGAGGAGCGGTCGGACTGGAACCTGCTGGCGATCGACATCTCGGCCGGGTCGCTGGCGCGCGCGATCGGCCGGCTGGTCGCGGGCGGCGTCTCCAACGTGCGGCTCTTCCACGGACCCGCGGAGTTCGCGCTGCGCCAATTGGTACCGCCGAGCTCGCTCACGCGCATCTACGTGAACTTCCCCGATCCCTGGCCGAAGGCGCGCCACGAGGAAAACCGTCTGCTGCGCGCCGAGTTCCTGGCGCGCGTCGCGACGCGGCTCGCGCCGGGCGGCGCGCTCTGGCTGACCACCGATCACGACGAGTACTGGCGGTTCGCGCTCGACGAAGCGCGCGCGACCGGGCTCTATTCGATCGAGGAGCGCGAGCCGCCGGCCGCGTTGCTCGCGACCAAGTATGCGCTGAAGTGGAAGTTCACCGGCCGCACGATCCATCACGTCGTGTTCACCAAGACCGCCGAGGCCCGCGAGCCTTGGCCCGTTCTCCCTCGACCCCCGATGCCTCACGCTCTGATGGAAGGCGAGCTCCCCGAGCTCGCGCGCTTCGACAAGCAGGTCCTGAAGATCGAAGGCGGCTCCGTCGTGCTGCTCGAAGCGCTGCGGCGGATCGAGCACGGCGGCTACGTCTTCCTCGCGCACGTCGAGGAGCACGGCATCGTGCAGCAGGTGCTGCTCGAAGCGCGCCCGACTCCGCGCGGCCTGCACGTCGGGCTCGCGAACTTCGCCGCGCCGATCGCGACCGACGGCGTGCAAGCGGCGGTCGGTTGGCTGGTCGGTTGGTTCGAGGCGCGCGGTCTGCGCACCGTGCAGCGCTGGTACCGCGAGGTCGCGGCATACGAGCTCGACTCCGGCGGTAGCCGCAACGATCCGGCGGCGTGAAGCGCGCCCGGAAAAGCATCAGGGCCGACCGCGTTCGCGGCCGGCCCTGAAATTTGCGATCAGGAGATCGCGGTCGGACTAGTAGCGACGATCGCGACCGCCGCCACCGTAGCCGCCGCGGCCACCGCCGCCGCCGCCACCGAAGCCGCGACCACCACCACCGCCACCACCGCCGCCGCCGAAGCCACCACGGCCACCGCCGCCGGCCGGCTTCTGTTGCGCCTCGTTGACGCGGAGACGACGACCGTCGAGCTCGAAGCCATCGAGCTTCGCGATCGCGGCTTGCGCGTCGGCGTCGGAGCCGAGCGTCACGAAGCCGAAGCCGCGGGGACGACCGGTTTCACGGTCGGACATGAGGGCGATTTCCTTCACGTTCCAGCCTTCAGCTTCGAAGACTTCGCGAAGACCGGCCTCGGTCGTGTTGAAGGAAAGATTGCCAACGTACAGTTTCGAACCCATCGGATTGCCTTTCTCTGCGTGCTCACTCCAGTGGCCAATCCAACGGGGGAGGCATGCAACGGACTCCATAAGGGGCGGCAGACCCTACTCACTCCGCGAGCCCGAAAGCCAGCAAGAAGGCAGGATTCCGCTTGCAGAGCCGCCGATGGCCCTCGCGCGGCACCTGGGGCGGGGCTCCGACGGGCTCGGACCGGCCTTCTGGCTAGCCAGCGGGCGTTTTCGCGCTCGCGAAGACGTCCTCGGTCGTCGCCGGGGCGGACGGGTCGCCGAGCTTTCCGGAGACGTGCACGTCGACGAAACCGCGGGCGGAGAGCCACTCCGCGAGCTCATCGGCCGCCCACTCGCGCACCCGCGTCGCGCCGTGGTGGAGCGCCGCCTGATCGTCCGCGCGCGCGTCGCCGGCGACGATCGCCATGTGCAGGTCGACGACGCGCGTGCCGTCCGCGAGCGGCGGCGGCGTGAAGTCCACGAAGCGCACGAACCAGAGCGAGCGGCCTTCGTGCTCGCGCTTCAGGATCGGTAGCGACGGCTCCTTGGTGCTCCGTCGATGTGCGAACGCCTTCAGTCCGAGCACGACGATCCCTCCGGGGCGCAGGAGCTCGAACATCGCGCTCGCCGCCGCGCGCGCCGCGCTCTCGCTCGCGACCTGCGGCCAGACGCTGCCCATGCAGACGAGCGCATCGAACGGCGCGACGCGGCGCAGGCTCTCGCTCGGCGGCTCGCCCATGCGCCACGCGTGCAAGCGCTCGGGCGCGCCGACCAGCGCGCGAGCCTGCGCGAGCATGTCGTCCGACACATCGGCGCCGTGCGCGTCGTAGCCGCGCGCGGCCAGCGCCGCGACGTGCCGACCGGTGCCGCAGCCGAGGTCGAGCACCTTGCGAGCGCCGACGCTCGCGAGATGCTTCTCGAGCCCGGGCAACTCGCGCGCGAGGCGTCCGTCCCAATCGACGAAGACGTCGTAGAGGCGCGACATCGTGCCGCGGATGCCGGGAGCTTCGTCGGGGCGCGCCATGCGCACCACTCTACGCTTCGCGCGGACGCGTCCCAGCGCCCGCCACCGGCCGTCGCGCGTGTCGTCGCGCGCGCGACGCTTCGTGGGCTCGGCAGGACGGACGCGAGCGCGCGTCGGAAGTTCCGCGGGCTCGGCTCCGCCAGGCCGCGACCGGCCGCGCAGTGATGCGCCGGGTCTCGCGGCGATGCGTCGCGTCGCGCCGCGCCGCGCCGCGATGCGATGCGATGCGCGCGAGCGCGGTGGCACGGCGAGGCGCTGCTTGCGAACATGCGCGCATGCAATCCGCGGCGCTGCGCATCCTGGTGACGGGCGGGACCTTCGACAAGAACTACCACGAACTCGAGGGGCGCCTGCGCTTCCGCGAAACCCAGGTGCCGGAGATGCTGCGGCTCGGGCGGAGCAAGCTCGACGTCACCGTCGAGACGTTGATGTTGATCGACAGCCTCGACATGACCGATTCGCACCGCGAGCGCATCGTCGAAGCCTGCCGCAACGCGCCCGAGCAACGCATCGTGATCACGCACGGCACCGACACGATGGAGCACACCGCGCGCGCGGTCGGCGCCGCCAAGTTGTCGAAGACCGTCGTGCTGACCGGCGCGATGGTGCCGTACACGTTCGGCAGCTCGGACGGGCTCTTCAACCTCGGCAGTGCGCTCGCGTTCGTGCAGACCTTGCCGTTCGGAACCTACGTCGCGATGAACGGGCGCTGCTTCGACTGGGACTCGGTGTTCAAGAACCGCGGCACCGGCGTGTTCGAAGAGCGTGTTTGAGAGCGCGTGAACGGCGCCCGCCGAGCGAGCAGGCCAAGGCCGGGGCGCGAGTCCAAGTCGCCGTGCGTCGCGCGAGCTTGGCGCTGCGTGCGCGTGTTGGTCCTGCTTGCGTGTGCGTTCTTCGGCGGGCGCCCGCGGTCGGGTTCGCCGGCGTGTCCGAAGCGGCGAGTCGCCGCTGCGCGGTTCGGCTCGAGCGCCGGCTACGATGCGCTCGCCGATCCCTGCACCGACCCTCCAACGCGCGGAACGGAGCGCACGATGACCGCCATTCCCAAGACGATCGACGAGTACCTCGCTCCGTTGTCGCGCGACCAGCGCGTCGCGTTGGAGAAGGTCCGCAAGACCATCCGCGCCGCGGCGCCGAAGGCCGAGGAGTGCATCAGCTATCAGCTCCCGACGTTTCGCCAGGATGGGATGCTCGTGTCGTTCGGTGCGTGGAAGGAGCATTGCGCGCTCTATGGCTTGAGCTCGCGGCTCCCCGACGCTCTCGTGCGGGAGCTCGCGGGCTACGACACGAGCAAGGGCACGATTCGGTTCCGTCCGGACGCGCTGTTGCCCGCAACGCTGGTGAAGAAGCTGGTCAAGGCGCGGCTCGCCGAGAACGCAGCTCGCGCCGCGCTGCGCGTGCGGAACAAGTCGGCCGAGGCCGCGACGAAGCGCACGTCCGCGCACCGGTCGACCCGGGCCGCGACGAAGCGCGCTCCCGCGGCGGCGTCGACCAAGCTCGCGACGGAGCAGGCCGCCGTGGCGAAGTCGACCCAGGTTTCGGCGAAGCACGCTCGCGCGGCGGCGTCGAAAGAGGCTGCGGCGAAGCGCGCCGGCGCACGCGGGGCGAATCCGTCCGCGACGAAACGTGTTCCCGCGGCGCCGTCGATCCACGTTGCGGCGAAGCGTGCTCCTGTCGCGAAGGCGGGCGTCCCGAGAAAGTCGACCGCGGTCGCGGCGAAGTCGGCTCCCGCCAATTCGCGCGCGCCGACGCCGGCAATCGGCTCGCGGATCGATCCCGCTGTCGCAGCGTTCCTGCGCGAGCTCGAGCATCCGCTGAAGGCCGAGCTCGATGCGGTGCGCGAGTGGATCTTGGCCGCGGGCCCGGACGTTCGCGAAGGGATCAAGTGGAACGCACCGAGCTTTCGGACGAGCGACTGGTTCGCGACGTTCCACCTGCGCTCGAAGGACGGCGTTCAACTCGTCTTCCATACCGGCGCGAAGGTCAAGGCGAGCGCGAGGACCGGCCTCGCGATCGCCGATCCGACCGGACTCATGAACTGGCTCGCGAAGGACCGCGGCTTGGTGAAGTTGGGCTCCGGCGCCGAGCTCCTCGACAAGCGCGAGGCCTTCCAGTCGCTCGTCCGCGCTTGGATCCGCGCGCTCTGAGAGCACCAGTCGTCCCTCCGGTCGCGCCAGCCGCACCCGTCGCGCCGGTCGCGCCCGTCGCACCGGATGCACCGGATGCACCGGGTGCAACGGGTGCAACGGGTGCAACGGGTGCGATGGGCGCAACGGACGAATCGGACGCGCCGACCGCGGCGGAGCGTTCGCCTCGCCCGACCGAAGAATCTCGGGCGAGGGGGCTTGCGGATCCGCAATCCGCAACTACAGTGGTTGCGCAATGCCGACCAGCTCGCGCTTCGCCGTCGCCGTGCACCTCTTGTGCGGGCTCGCGTTCCTCGAGAAGTCACTCGGTCGCGGCGCGACGTCCGCCGATCTCGCGCAGAGCGTCAACACCAACCCCGTCGTCGTGCGGCGCCTGCTCGGGATCCTCTCTCGCGCCGGCTTCGTCGAAGGCCGCGGTGGTCGAAGCGGCGGCTACGGGCTCGCGTGCGCTCCGGCGAAGATCCGCTTGGACGCCGTGTTGGCCGCGGTCGAGCCCGACGGCGTGCTCGCGCTGCACGAGAACCCGGCAAACCGCGCGTGCACGGTCAGCTGCGGCATCAAGCCGGTGCTCGGAGGCGTGTTCGCCGACGCCGAGCGCGCGTTGCACGCGAGCTTGAAGCGCACGACGCTCGCCGACGTCCTCCGCCAGGTCGAAGCCGCGGACTGAACGCCGCTCACCGAACTCGACGGCCCCTCGTACACCCTTTTCTGTAACCAACACAGTAGCACGAGAGACATTCCGATGAGCAAGCAACGTTTCCAAGGCAAGGTCGCGGTCGTCACCGGCGGCAACTCCGGCATCGGCTTCGCGACGGCGAAGGCGTTCGTGAGCGAGGGCGCGCGGGTCGCGATCCTCGGACGCGACGCGAAGACGTTGGCGACCGCGAAGGCGGCGCTCGGTGCGAACGCGATCGCGGTCCAGGGCGACGTCGCGCGCACCGCCGACTTGACCAAGCTCTTCGACGCGGTCTCGAAGGAAGTCGGTCGCATCGACACGCTCTTCGTCAACGCGGGCATGGCGCTGTTCGCGCCGATCGAACAGGTCGACGAGGATTCGTTCGAGCAGCAGTTCGCGACCAACGTGAAGGGCGCGTACTTCACGATCCAAAAAGCGCTGCCGCTGATGGCGCGCGGCAGTTCGATCGTGATCAACGCGTCGGCGGTAATCGACCAAGGCATGCCGAACACGTCGGTGTACACGGCGACCAAGGTGGCGATCGCGTCGCTCGCGCGTTCGCTCTCGCGCGAGCTGGCTGCGCGCGGCATCCGCCTCAACATCGTCAACCCGGGCCCGATCGAGACGCCGATCTACGGTCGCCTCGGTCTGCGCGAGGACGAGGTCCAAGGGATGGCGAAGCAGATCCAAGGCCAGGTTCCGCTCGACCGTTTCGGCACGTCCGACGAGGTGGCGCGCACGGTGCTCTTCCTCGCGTCCGACGAAGCGTCGTTCGTGCACGGCACCTCGATCCACGTCGACGGCGGCATGGCGAGCCTCTGAACCGCGAAACGCGCGGGCTCCGCTAGGCTCACCCGCGCAACCGATGCCGACACGAGTCGAGCAACCCCGACGCGTCCAAGCGCGCCGCGATCGCAACTACCGGTTGGTCGCGCGTCCGACGCGTTGGGGCAGTCCGTTCAAACTCGAGGACCACGGCCGCGAGCGCACGCTCGCGCTCTACGCGAAATGGCTCGACGGCGAGCTCGCGAAGGACCCCGACTTCCTCGAACCGCTGCGTGGCTACAACCTCGGATGCTTCTGCGCGCCCGACCAGGCGTGCCACGCGGACATCCTGATGCGCAGGCTCTACGGCTAACGCGCTGTGTCGCCGCGCGCCACGGGAAGCCCGACCCTCCCGCCTTCACGCGCCGAGTCGTACACTCACGCCTTCGCGCGCCCGTAGCTCAGCAGGATAGAGCGGCGGTTTCCTAAACCGCAGGCCACCTGTACGATTGCGCTCGGGCACGTCCTCACAACTCCTGCCGATCGCCTGACTTGCGAACCCGACCCGGACGGTCGGTGCGGCCCAACCTCAACCGAGTAGCGCGTACCAGTACGCGCAACTCTTGGGAGCCGCACTATGACCCGACCGCGCAACGAGATCCCCAAGCTCCGCAGGCACAAGGCCAAGAACCGGGCGTTCTTCCAGTTCCGAGGGAAGCGCTACAACACAGGCAGGTGGGGCTCGAAGGAGGCCGAGCAGGAGTACCGCAAGCTGATCGCGGAGGTTGTCCTACCTGCCCTTGGCGAGGAGACGACGACCATCCCGGCCGCCCCGACGACCGTCGCACGCGATCAGATCCTCGTCGAGGACCTCGCGGCCGAGTTCCTCGACTACGTCGTCCAGCGCCATCCGCCGCCGTCGCGCGAGGCCGACAACGTCGGCTACGCGATCGAGGAACTCCTCGAAGTCCACGCGCGTACCCGCGTCGCCGAGTTCACTCCCAACGCGCTGCTCACGTACCGCGCACACCTCATGCGCCCGAACCGCGCGGGCGGAGTCCAGGGCAAGCGCCAGCTCTGCCGCCGGAGCATCAACCGGCGCGTGGACAGCGTGCGGAAGATGTTCAAGTGGGGCGTGAGTCGGGAGATGGTTCCGGTCGCAGTCTGGCAGACCCTGACGACGGTCGAGGGATTACGGCGCGGGCAATTCGGCGTCATCGACCGGCCGCCGGTTCAGGACGCCACGATCGAGGACGTGCGTGCAGTGCTACCGCATCTCTCCCCCGTGGTGAAGACGATGCTCATGGTGCAGTGTCTCACCGGAATGCGCTCCGGCGAGCTGGTTTCGATGCGCAAGGGGGATATCAGCATCGAAGGTGATCGCTGGTTCTATCGTCCGCGTCGGCACAAGACGCAGCACCACGGTAAGTCGCGCGAGATCGAGCTGCTCCCGAATGTGCAGCGGCACTTGAAGCGGTTCATGCTGAGGTCGGACGAGGCGTTCCTGTTCAGCCCGCGTGAGGCAGAGGCCGAGTCTCACCTTGAGCAGGCTACCCGGCGCAAGACGCCCGTGCAGCCTTCGCAGCGAGAGCGCCATGAGCGAGCCCTGCGAAATGACGGGCAGCACATGAACGATCACTACGCGACCGACTCGTACGGCCGCGCGATCTCGCGGGGCTGTAAGCGCGCTGGGCTCACGGCGAAAGGCCGGGCGTGGTCGCCGCATCGCATTCGTCACGCGGCGACCACATGGATGGTGACGCACACCGATGGCGATCTTCCGTCGGTGGCGCAGGCGGTTGGACACTCGTCAACGAAGACGACCGAGCGCTACACGCACCTCGGGCGCGATCAGGCTGCTAAGGCACTCAAGTCGCTCGAAGGACTCAATGCCTTGCTGGACACATCTCCGGGGAGTCCGCCGCCGCCGCGTCCGACGCGGAACGACAGTGCAGCCCAAGAAACGAGCCGGATATCCGCACAGTGAGTTACGAAGATGCCGCAATTCGCAACTCGACTACTTTCTACCATCCACTAGGAACAAAGTCCGGCAGTTTCGCTCGACGCCGATCGCCGTAAGCGGTTTTGGACCATGACGACGCTTGCTGTGACCTACTTGACAACGCGAATCGGCGTAGCGAGCATCTCTCACGTGCCGGTCAGGGTGTTCCTGGCAGGCGCACCCGCCCGGCGACATCGCGCCGGTTTCGACAGTCCCCGCTCCAGACGCTCCCCATCGGGGTGCCCTGGTCGCACAGACACGAAACCACTGCGCCATGATTGCATTCGACCGGGAAGAACTCTTCACGCTCCGCGAGATCGCCAAGCAGATCCCATCTGGGCGCATCGCAGGAGGCCATGTCCATCACTCGACCGTGTACAGGTGGGCGTCGAAGGGGATTGGTGGCGTCGTCCTCGATACGAGGCTCATCGGCGTGATCAGGTTCACGTCGATGAAGTCGTTGATTGAATTCATCGACAAGTGCAACGCCGGAAAGAGGCTCTCCTCCAGCTTGAGTGGGTCACGGGAGCGGCGGTTTGAGGACGATGCCTGAGCAGCAGAGGAAGATCATGGCGCTGAGCGCGACGTGATCGTGAAAGCCGAAGGCACGGTGGGCGATCATGCGAATGCGGTTGTT
>JACRIN010000035.1 GCA_016220085.1 Planctomycetota bacterium | reverse complement strand
TCGTCGACCCGCGCTTTCGCTCCACGCTTCTTTCAGCGATGCCTCGCGACCCTTCGCCTTGCGCTTCGCTCGACTCGGTCCGACCTCCTCGTCAGAGGACTTCCACCTCCAGGGCTGGGAACATGCTGGGCACACAACGACAAGGCGGTCTCACCTTGCAGTGAAGACCGCCCATGATGTCGTGAACCTGAAGTAGCAGGGGATCCGCGAGCGACGACACGTCGGTTCGCAAAGAGATCACCCGCCGTTCACGCGCTTAGAGATAGCGACGCGACCAGCGCATGGGAAGCACCCGCAAGCGGTCGCATCGTTTTTTTTTGCGCCGCCATTCCGTGCACGAGCACGTGTCGCGAACGTTCGCGCCGCTCGTCACCCGGTGGTTTCGAGGGGTGAGCGAGCGCGAACCGCGCTCACTTCGAGCCGTGTTTCTCGAGCATCACCCCCTGCTGACGCGCGCGCACCGCCTGCTCGAGACGGCGCAGCGAGCTCATCCGCGCAAGCGCGTTGCGAGCTCGTTCGCCGAGCGGTGTTTCCTCCTCGGCGACGTCGCGCAGCGCGTCTCGACAGCGCGCCAACACCCCCGCCGCCGCTTCGAGGTCGCCGGCATCGACGTAGGTCGCGCACCATTCGTCGTACGCGTCGATGCGGTCGAGCGCGCTCTCCGCGACGGTCGCCAAGTGCTCGAAGGCCCGGCGCGCGACGTCCACGCGACCGAGCTCCGCGTCCATCCGCGCCGCCCAGAGCGCGCCATCGTCGCGGTGGCGCGACTCGGCGCGTTCGTCGCGGGCGACCGACTCGAATTCGTGGCGGGCGGCTTCGAGGTCGCCCGCTCGGCGCGCGGCATGCGCGAGCTCGAGGCCCGCGCGGGCTCCGAACGCGCTCCGCGCACCGACGCGCTTGGCGCGCGCGAACTCGAGGCACGCTTCGGGTTCGCGCTCGAGCCGGCGCAGCAGCTCGCCCGACCGAAACGCGGACTCGGCGACGACCGCGGCTTCGTCGGGCCAATGCTCGCCGACCGCGCGGTACGCGACCAGCGCCGCTTCGAGCGCACGAACGCGCGCCGAACCGCGCAGCCCGCCGGCCCGGGTCTTCCACGCGCTCCCGCGCTCGAACTCGGCCGATGGGGAGTCGAGCCGCGGCATCTCGGGCTCCGCCGGTTTCGCCGGCTCGGGGCGCTGCTTCGCTGCGGGAGGCGTCTCCGCGGGCGGCTTTTCCGCGAGCGACCCGGTCGGCTCCTCGGCGTGCGCGGCGACGACGCCGGTCGCGAATCCCAAACCGCACAGCACGCGCGCCGACCAGCGCCGGAGCGCGCGCGTCCCGCCGCCGATCCTCACGTTCTTGTCGCCCCGCATGTCGAGCTTCCTTCCTCGTTCGCGTTCGTTCAAGCGACGCCGGCGAGCCCATCGCCGAACGCCTGGCACCATTCACGTTCCGAATCCGGCAGGGTGGCGAGCCTGCGCCGCAGCGCGCGCAGCAGCCGTTGCCGCGCGCGGAACAGCCGGACCTTGACCAACCCCGTCGGGATCGCGCACTCACCCGCGGTCCGCGCGCAGCTCTGCTCGCCGGTGTAGTACGAGCGCAGCACCGCGCGGTCGGCGGGCTTGAGCTCGCCGAAGACGTCGGCGAGCTGCGCGAGCGCGACCTGTCGATCTATGACCATCGAGCCGACGCGCAGTTGCACGTCTTCCGCGCATTCGCCGGGGATCGTCTCGCGGCCCTCGGCGAGATCCAGGAACTCCTCGCCGTTCTCGAAGCGCTTCTGGCGGCGCGCGCGCCGCATGCGATCACGCAGCACGTTGACCGCGATGCGCTGCGTCCAACCGCGCAGGGTGCGTGGATCGGCCAGCGTGCCGCGGTAGCGCGCGGCGCGCAGCAGGGTCTCTTGCAGGACGTCTTCGACCTCGCCGCCGTCGCGACAATGTCGGCGCAGGAAAGCGCGCAGGGTCGGACGAAGCTCGTTGAGGCCGAGCCAACGGGACGGACGGACGGCGATGTGCACGGCAGGGGCTCCTCGCGGGGTGTCGCGCCGCGCTCCGGAACTCCCGGAGCGGTCGGCGGGCCTGAGGAGACACTCGCGCGGCGCGTGCATTGCGCGCGGCGGCCCGGGTGGACATCGGGAGGTTGCTGCGCCGTCGCCGCGTCCGGCGAAAGTCGCGCGCACGCGGCGGCCGGCGAAGCCTCAGCACCGGCCGAAGCCCGCGCACCGCGGCGCGAGTTCCCCGAACGCCGATCCGGTGCCGTTTTCCGACGCCGAAAGCGTTACCCGGCGCGCTCGGCGGTCGCTTCGCCGCCCCCGCCGCGGCGAACCTGGATCAGCTCGGCCACGACGCTGACCGCGATCTCCTCGTGGGTGCGCGCGCCGATCGGCAAGCCCATCGGAGAGCGAACGCGTTCGAGGAAGCCCGCGTCGACGCCGCGCTGACGCAGGTCGGCGAAGAGCTGCGCGCGCTTCGCCCGGCTGCCGATCATCGCGAGGTAGCGCGGCCGACAGCCCGCGCGCCACAACGCCTCCAAGACCTCGCCGTCCTGGTCGTGGCCGCGCGTCGCGATCACGAGGAAGCCGTCGTCGGCGGGCGCGAGAGCGCGCGCGAGCTCGTCGAACGGCCCGACCGTCGCCTCATGGGCGTCCGGATGACGCGCGAGGCTCGCGAACTCGTCGCGATCGTCGCCGACGGTGACGTGGAAGCCGACCATCCGCGCGAGCTTCGCGATCGCGCCCGAGACGTGCCCCCCACCGAACAAGAACAGCCGCGGCTCGACGATCGCCTCCACGAAGACCTCCACTTGGCCGCCGCAAAGCAGGCCGCTGCCGGGATAGTCGCGCTCGTTCAGCGAGAAGCTCAACGTGCGCGACAGCTCGTCGCGCATGCACTGCAACGCGGCTTCGAGCACTTCCGATTCGAGACACCCGCCGCCGACGGTGCCGAGGAACGAGCCGTCGCGGCGCACCAGCATCCGCATCGTCGTCTTGCCCGGCGTCGAACCGCGGGTTTTCACGATCGTCGCGAGCGCACACGGCTCGCCGAGCGCCCGAAGGCGCACGAGCTCCTCGAAGACCCCCATCGGCGCGTCAGGCGTGCGCGATCATCGCGCGGCCGAGTTCCTGCGCCTTTTCGGCGCCGCAGAGCTCCTCGACGAGCGCGAGCGAGAAGTCGAGCGCGGTGCCCGGCCCCCGGCTGGTCAGGAGCTTGCCCGATTTGACGACGCGCTGCCCCGGACGGACGACGGCGTCACCGAGGTTCGCTTCGCATCCCGGATAGCACGTCACCGGCGTCCTCGAGATCACGCCGGCCTTCGCGAGCACCGTCGGCGCCGCGCAGATCGCGGCGAGGTGCTTGCCCATCGCGTGCACGCGTCGGACGGCGGCGAGCACGCGCTCGTCCTCGGCGAGATTGGAGGTCCCCGGCATGCCGCCCGGCAGGACGAGCATGTCGAACGTCGTCGGATCGACCTCGTCGAAGGTCGCATCCGCGTGAACGGTGATGCCGTGCGCGCCGTCGACCACGGTCGAGCGCAAGCCCGCGGTGGTGACCGCGAGCCCGGCGCGGCGCAGCGTGTCGATGATCGTGATGGCCTCGATCTCCTCGAAGCCGTCGGCGAGAGGCACGAGCACACGAGCGGAGGTCTTCATACGAGGATCTTAGCGCCGAGCGCGCGCGGTCCGGCGCGGTCGATGTGCGCAGCTTCGCCTCCGCCCTGGAGCGACGTATCCTGGCGCCCGACGATGCGTACTTTCGCCTTGGCAGTCGGGTTCGTGCTCTCCGTCCTGGGCGCCTGCGCGACGGCGCCGCGGGGCGAACCGCAGCTCGTCGCTCCCGCGGTCGCGATCCAGCGCAGCCACCACCTGGGCTCGATCCTCGGCGGCGCCGCGCCGGAAGCGGCGTTGACGGAGCTCGACACGAACGCCGAGCACGCGCTCGCCTACCGGATCCGCGTCGAGTACGTCGAGCTCGATCCGTGCGACGAGTTCGCCTCCGCGGCGGCGTCGGCGGGGCTCTTCGCGACGCTGCGCGGAGGCGAGCCGATCGCGGCGACCGGTCGGCTGACGCTCGCGGCCCGCCTCGCGCGCGGCGACGAAGCGCGTCGGCTCGCCGAGCGCCTCGCGGCGCGCGAATTCGGCCGGACGCGCGAGCTCGCTCGACTCGAGGGCGCGCTGCCCGCCGGCACGCTCGGCGCGCTGACGCTGACCGCGGAGCAACCGGTGCCGACGCCGACCGACGGGCCGTTGCGCAAGTCGCTGCGCTGCGAAACCGCGCGCGCGGCGGATTTCACGGCGACCGTCGCGCTCGCGCTGCTCGATCTCGCGCCGCCGCCGCTCGCGGATCCGCGCGAGGACTCCGAGGAGGCCGCCGAGCGCGCGCCGGAGCCCGCGCGCGTGCTCGACGAGGTGATCGTGCTCGCCGACGCGCTCGACGCCGAGAACGGACCGCTCGCGTGGCTCTTGCCGTCGCCGTTCGTCGACGGCGAGGGCAGCGCGGTGGTCGTGTTCGTCGAGACGCTCGGCCCGTCGAACGACGCCGCCGCGGTCGAGCGCACGCTCGCGGACTGCCGCGACGCGCTCGTCGACACGCAGCAGCGCGCGCAGCGCGTCGACGACGTCGAAACGCGCCGTCAGGAGCTCGCGAGCGCGCTCGGCTCGCTCGGCGCGGCGGCAAACCGACGTTCGTCGCTGCTCTTCCTCGCGCAGGCGACCGGCGCGGCGCTCGCGGGCGATCTCGCGCTCGCGGCGGACGATGCGACGCTCGACGCGTACGTGCAGAGCCTGCCGAGCACCGGTGACGAGCTCGCGCGCGTCGTCGTCGACGGCTCGACGCTCGGCTTCGTGCTGGAGCGCGGTGCCTACGCGTTCATGGCGAAGCTCGGAGCGGAATCACCGCTCGCGCCGGAGCTCTCGGGCGCGCTGGTGCGCCGCGCGGGCGAGGCGGGTCGTTCGAGCGGCGCGATCGAGGACCTGCTCGCCGGCGCGAAGACCGTCGCAGACCTCGAACGAGGCGCGCTGGACGCGAATCACATCGCGCTCGAGGATTCGACGCTCGCGGTGCGCGTGCGCGGCTTCGATTGGCTCGCGTCGCGCGGGCTCGCGCCGGCCGACTACGATCCGTTCGGCGAGGCGCAGGCCCGACGCGCGGCGCTCGGCGCGGCGGAGGCGATTCGATGAGCTTCCACGCCAAGCTCTGGACGCGCCGTCCGGTGCGCATCGTCGTGAAGACGCTGCTCGTGCTGGTCGCGTTGCGCGCGCTGGTGTCGTTGGTCGCGCCGTTCGCGCTCTCGCGCGCCGCGGCGAGCTACGACCTGACCGCGGAGTACGACGAGCTCACGCTCTCGGTCTTCGGCGGCAGCGCGCAGCTCACCGGGCTCGTCGTCGGCGAGCGCGGCGCTCCGGCGGACGCTCCGCCGATGCTCGCGGTCGACTACGGGCTCGTCGACGTGTCGATGCTCTCGCTTCTCAAGGGCGAGCTCCACGTCGAGCGCGCGGAGATCGACGACGTCCGCGCGCGCATCGAGCGCCGCAAGGACGGCAGCGTGCCGTGGATCGCGCACCTCGGTCTCGATCAGGCCGGCGAGCCCGACCCGGAGCCCCAAGCGGAACCGGAGCCGCGTGCGGAGCCCGAGCCGCTCGATTTCACTCCGCTGGTGCGCGTCGACGCGTTGCGCGCGCTGCGAATCGGCGTTCGGCTGATCGACGATTCGGTGACACCCGCGATCGACGAAGAGCTCGTGTGCGAGCTGCGCGTCAGCGACTTCGGCGTCGCGCAAGGCGCGGCGACGTTCGAAGCGTCCGCGTCGAGCCCGCGCCTGCTCGGTTCCGCGCGCGCGCACGGGCGCTTGCGCGGCGGCGTGCGCGAGCTCACGTGCGACGTCGACTACGCGCTCGATCGCCTCCACGCGAAACCGCTCGCCGGCTTCCTGCGTCCGCTCGGCCTCGAGCCGCTCGCCGACGATGTTTCGTTGCGCGGCGCGGCGTTGGCGACCGTCGAGCCCGTCGAAGGCTCCGCGGAACTCTGCCGAGGCACGGTCGCGGTCCACTCCGTGCGCGTCGACGCCGACGGCGAGCACGCGTTCGAGCTCGGCGAGCTCCGCCTCGCGCCGATCGAGTTCTCGGCGAGCGCGCTGCGCACCGGAGCGCTGCGCCCCGGACGGCTGCGCATCGGAGAGCTGCGCGTCGCCGACCTGAAGCTCGCCGCGCACCGTGGCGCCAACGGTCGGCTCGCCGCGGCGGGCTTCGAGCTCGCGCCGGTCGCGCCGCAGGCCGCCAAGGACGCGACCGCGCCGCCGCAGCCGCTCGCGTTCCCGGCGCTCTCGATCGACGTGCAGCGCGTGCGCTTCGAGCGGCTCGCGGTGACGCTCGACGACCGCGCGGTCATGCCGGCGACGTCGCTCGAGGCGCGGCTCGATTCGCTCGCGGCGGTCGCCGACGACGCCGATCCGTCGACCAAGGTGTTCAGCGCGCGCTTCGTCGCGCCCGGGATCTTCGAGACCGGCTCGCTCGACGGCCGCGTCGCGCTCGCGGAGCCGACGCTCGCGTTCGACGCGACGCTCGCGCTCTTCGGCCTGCGCCCCGACGCGTTGGCGGCGCATCTCGCGGCGCTCGGGCTCGCTTCCGAGCTCGAGTCCGGCCGTTTCTCGGCGCGCATCGCCGCGCGCGCGACGATCGCCGGCGGCAAGCTCTCGGACGCCTCCACGAGCGTCGGTCCGATCTCGCTCGTCGCGAAGGGCGCCGCGGCGCCGGGGCGCGAGCTCCTCGCGCTCGACCGCATCGAGGTCGCGGGCCTCGAGTTCGATCCGCTCGCGCGACGCGTCGACGTCGAGCGCATCGAGAGCTCCGGCCTGCGCGGGCTCGCCGTGCGCGACGCGCAAGGCGCGCTGCACGTCGCGGGCTTGCGCACGATCGCGAAGCCCGTGAGTGCGACCGCGGAAGCGGCCAGTGCGCCCGGCGCGCCCAGCGCGCAGAATGCATCGGGTGGACCGGGCGCCGGCGCCACCGCGGCGAGCTCCGCCCCGCTCGAACTCCACATCGCTCACTTCTCGACCCGCGACAACCGCCTGCGCTTCGTCGATCGCGCGGTCACGCCCGAGCTCGAGCTCGCGACCGAGCCGCTCGAAGCGACGCTCGAACACCTCGCGCTCGGCGCGCGCGCCGCCGATCCGAATGGCGCCGATCCGGACGGCGCGAGTCTCGTCGCGAAGCTCGGCATCCCCGGCGTGCTCGCGTCGGCGACGCTCGACGGCCGCCTGCGCCCGCACACGGAAGGCCCCGGCGTCCAGTTCGCGGCGATGCTCGACGCGGTCGGCGTGACGCCCGCGCGGCTTGCGCCGTACCTCGCCGCGCTCGGGCTCGAGCCGGTCGCCGAACGCCTCGACGCGCGCGCCGCGCTCCACTTCGCCGTCGTGCATGCGGGCGACGCGTGGGACGCGACGGTGCAGCTCGTCGACGCCTCGGTGAGCGAAGGCACGCGCGAGCTCGCGTCGCTCGGGCGCCTCGAGGTGTTGAACGCGCGCGCCGACGCCGGCGGAGCGCTCGCCGCCGCCGCGGTGTCGATCGGGGACGCGCACCTCGGCGTCGACCGCGACGCGCAGGGCCGGCTGCAGGTTCTCGGCCTGCGGCTCGTCGGCGCGCCGCCCGCCGCGGACGAGCGAGCGACCGCCGAGCCGTCGTCCGCCGAACCCGCACGCGCCGAGCCCAATTCGGGCGCTCTCGTGCTGCCGCGCCTCGACATCGGACGAATCAGCGTGAACTCGCTCGCGCTCGACTGGAGCGACGCCGCGGTCACGCCCGCGGTCGCGACGCGGCTGACGCTGGGTGCGACGGTTCAGCCGCTGCACGTCGGCGTCGGCAACGGCGGCGGCGCGCGAACGCTCGAGCAACGCACGACGCACTACTCGCTGACCGCCGACGCAGGCGCCGACCTGCCGCGCATGATCGTCACCGGCACGGCGCTGCTCGAAGCCGACGCGCTCGGGCTCGAAGCGCACGTGTCGTGCGAGCGGCTGCGCGCCGGCCCGTTCGCGGCGTACCTTCCGCCGGGCGTCGTCGTCGAGCTGCAGGACGGGAAGACGGAGTTCGACGTCGTCGCGAGCTCGTCGCGGGTGCGCGCGCTCGCCTCGGGCGACGCCGACCAACCTGCGCACGGCAACGTCGGTCGGTTCGTCGAAGGCGATGTCGGCGCGCTCGGCGCGACCGAGGCCGGTCGCTCGGCGGAGTTCGCGATCCGCGGCGTCGAGTTGAGCGACGGCGAGCGCTCGCTCGCGAAGCTCGGCCGCTTCGAAGTGCGCGCCGCGCGGATCGATCCCGCACGCGGCGTGTTCGAGCTCGCCGCGGTCGAGCTCGTCGGCGCCGAACTCTACGTGCGGCGCGCGGCCGACGGCAGCCTGCACGCGGCGGGCCTCGCGCTCACGACGCCGCCGGAACCCGCGCCGAGCGATGCGACCGCGCCCGACTCGAAACGTGTGCTGACCGCGGAGACGAACCGAGCGCCGAATCCGACGCTCGGCGCGCCCGCGAGCGCGGACCAGGGCGTGTCGAAGAGCGCCGGCGGCGAGCTCGCGCCGTCCGCGACGGGCGCGCCTTCCTCGACAGCCGTGCCCTCGGCGACGGGCGCGACGGCCGCGGCTTCCGCGACAGCCGCGACCGGTCTCGCGCGCTTTTCGCTCGCGAGCGCCGACCTCGAGCTCGCGCGGCTCTCCTTCGTCGACGAATCGCTCGGCGCGAACGCAGAGCCGCTGGTGCTCGCGACGCGCGCGAAGTTCGCCGACGTCGTGCTCGCGGGCGGCAGCGAGTCCGCGCCGCCGATGAGGATCGATGTCGAGGGCTCGGTATCGCCGCTGGTCGACCGTTGGACGGCGAACCTCGCGCTCGGCGAGTCCGACGGCGAGCCCGTGCTCGACGCGCGTTTCGCACTCGACGGCCTGCGCGGCGACGCGCTCGCGCACGTCGCGCCAGAGCTCGCGGCGACGCTCGACGGGGCCGCGCTCGCGAACGGCTCCGTCCGCGCGTCGGCGAAGACGCACCTGCGCGCGACGCGCGGGGCGAATCGCGCGCCCGACATCACGCGCCCCTTCGGCGCCGAAATCGAGCTCGGGCCGTTCGAGTTCCGCGCGACGCCCGACGGCGAAGTGCTCGCGGGGCTCGAGTCGGGCCGCATCGAGCTCGCCAAGTTCGATCCGGCGACCGGCGACGTCGCGATCCGCGCGCTCGAGCTCGTCAAGCCGCGCGGCCGTCTCTCGCGCGACGCGAAAGGGCTCCACGCGCTCGGCGTGACGCTGCGCGTGCCCGCCGCGAGCGCCGAGCTCGCCGATGGCGAGTTCGCGAGCGATCCGGCGTCCTCCGACGTGACCGGCGGCGACGAGTTGGCCGCGTCGAGACACCTTTCTGAGGCGACCGAGCCAGTCGCGGGCGTCGCGCTGGGCACAGCGACCACGCCGACTACACCGGAAACAACGCGCGCGCGGCTTGCGAGCGAGCCCGAGCACGACTCCGCGCCCGCCCGGCCCGCTCCCGAGCTCTCGATCGACCGCTTCGCGATCCACGGCCTCGACTTCGTCGTCACCGACGCGACCACGACGCCGCCGACCGTCGTGCCGCTCGTCGACCTCGACTTCGAGCTGCGCAAGTTCTCGACGCGCGCGCTGACCGAACCGAAAGCGCTCTACTTCAACGCGTTCGTCACCGCGGGCCAGGTCGAGCTGCCGCGCCGCGTCGAGTCCGATTCGCTGCTCGAAGGCTTCGCGGAAGCGGTCGGCGGCGCGCTCACCGGCGCCGAGGACGAAGCGTCGACGCTCGAGGCGCGTCCGCTCTTCGAAGAGATCGCCGTCGCGGGCCGCGTGACGCTCCATCCCGAGATCCGCGGCTGGATCAACGTCGGCGTCAGCGCGCTCGAGCTCGCCAACTTCCGCGGGATCGCCGAAGCAGCCGGTCTGACGCTCGGCGACGGCGTGCTCGACGAAACCGTGCGCGTGCGACTGCAAGGCGCGCAGGGTCTCTCGATCGAATCGCGCTCGACGTTCAGCTACCTCTCGCTCTCGGAACCCGCCGACGGTCCGATCTCGCGCTATCTGGCGCTGCCGGCGCCGCTGGACACCGTGCTCTTCGTCATGAAGGACGCCGAGGACCAGCACAAGGTGCCGATCAACGTGCGCATGAGCTGGGACGGACTCTCCACGTCCGAGATAGTGTCCGCGGCGCTCGGTGCGGTGACGCAAGTGCTCGCGCGCGCCGTCGCGAGCGCGCCGCTGCGGCTCCTCAGCGGCGTCGGCGGGCTCTTCGGCGACGACGAGCCCGTGCCGCCGACCGACGACACGCTGACGATCGTCTATCCGGCCGGCGCGGTGATCGCCGACCAGAGCGTCATTCCTCTCGATGCGCTGGTGCGGCGTTTCGGGTCCGACGATCGCCACGTCTTCGCCGTGCAGCACCGCTTCTCGAAGGCCGACCTCGAGCGCGCGCAGCGGCTCGCCAATCCGTCGACCGAGGCTTGTCGCGAGCTCTCGAACCGGTTGCGGCGCACGAAGGCCGAGTTGCTGCGGCGGCGCGAAGAGCTCGCCGCGCGAGCGCGCGTCGACTACGCGGTCGGTCGCCGCGACGCGGCGGCCGCGGCGACGATCGAGTTGCGCGCGCAGGATCGCGAGCTCGGCTTCAACGAGGACGCGCTCGATCGCGTGCACGAGTTGCTGCGACCCGGCGCGGAGCGGCGCCGCGACCAACGCACCAAGGCGGCGCTCGTCGCGATCGCGATCGAGCGGGTCGCGCGGCTGAAGCAGGAGCTCGTCGACCGCGGCATCGACCCGGTTCGGATCGAGATCCGAGCGCTGAAGGCCGTCGTCGATCCGACGCTCGAGTCCGGCCGGGTCTCGATCACGCCGCGCAAGCGCAAGTAGCGCGCGTCACGCCTTCGGCTTGCCGACCATCACGACCTGGAACGCGAAGATGCGCAGCACGCGCGTCGCGCACATCCAGCGGTCGAACTTCAGGAAGAACTTCACGAGCCCGACGTTGCCCGGCACGTAGCGCAGGATCCCGAGGTGATCGGGGAAGCCCGCGAGCACGTACGCGAACACGCCGTAGCGGCCGGCGAACGTCACTTCGAAGCCGGCGCTCTCGTAGAGCTCGCGCAGCCCTTCCTTGGTGAAGCCCTGGTCGCCGAGATCGAAGTGCGGCGAGAACTTGTAGAGCAGGAAACGCGCCCAGCGGATCAGGAAGTTGTCGTTGCAGGGCTCGCTCATGATCAGCACGCCGTCCCTCGACAGCGCGCGTCGGCAGTTCGCGAGGAAGCCGATGTGATCGCGCGTGTGGTGGAGGCTGCCCTTGCAGAAGATCGCGTCGAACGAGCGCTCGCGGAACGGCAGCTTCTCGGCGTCGGCGGTCACCAGGCGCGCGCCGGGGACGTACTGCTCGCTGACGCGCAGCATCGCGTGGCTGATGTCGAGACCGATCGCGCCCGGGCGCTTCTGATCGAGCTCGGCGAGGAAGAATCCGGTGCCGCACCCGAGGTCGAGCACGCGGCGCGAGCCCGGCGGAAGGTGCGACAGCAGCTCGGCGTGCCAGTCGTCCTGGAACAGCCTCGAGAACTCGAAGCTGTACCGGTACGCGTAGCGGGGCGCGAGAGCCTTGTGCAGCTCGATCTGGGCTTGTGCGTTGTCTGCCATCGACGGGGGCGGGGCGTGGAGCAACAGAGGATACACGGCGCGTCGGTGGCATGGCCACGTGCGCGAGGACTCGAGCGGCGTCGGAAGTGGAAGTTTCGTCCGGCGCGAGCTCGGTCAGCGCTTCGCGGTCGGCGTCGAACCGGCGAGCAACCCCATCGCGAGGTGACCGGCGAGACCGAGCACCACGGTGCTCGCGAGCTGGAAGACGTGCACGCCGAGGCCGGTCGAGAGCGCGAGCTCGCGCCCGACGCCGAGCAGGCCGAAGCCGAGCACCCAACCGCCCTCTTGCGTACCGAAGCCCGCGAAGGAGTTGATCGGCAGGAGATTCGAGAGCACCGCGAAACCCGAGCCGATCGCTATGTGCGCGAGCCCGAGCGTGTCCGGCAGGCCGAGCGACTGCGCGAGGATCGCGTAGAAGAGGAAGATCCCGAGCCATATCGCGAGCGATTGGAGACTCGCCGCCAGCAGCGCGCCGCCGGCCGCTTCGCGCAGCGCTTCGCCGACGCCGACCGTGCGCTCGCAGAGCTTCGTGCCGAGCCGCGTGCGGTCGAGCTTGAAGAGTCTCACGACCGCCGTGACCGCGAGCACGATCAAGTCGCCGCGCGCCGCGAGCGCCGTCAGCGCCGCCGCGCCGAGGATGCAAACGACCGCGAGCAGCAGGATGCCGCGCGGCGCGGTGTCGGGCTCGAACAGCGCGAGGTACAGCGACGCGACGCCGACCGCGAGCGCGAGCGTCGACACGTCCAGCAACCGCGACACCACCAGCGCCGACAGTCCGACCTTGTTCGGCACACCGCAGAGCTTCTTGAGGTAGACGATCAGCGCGACCTCGCCGGTCTTCGCGGGCAGGACGTACGCGGCGAGGTTCTGCGCGCTCGCCGCCGCGAACGTCGGCAGGTACCCGGGCCGATGCGCGAGCGGGATCAGCGCTCGGAAGCGCTGCGCGCGCACCGCGTGGATCGCGAGGTGGACGCCGAACGCGGCGGCCATCGCGCTGGGCGAGAGGCGCTTGCACTCGCGCACCATGTCGTCGAGCGACATGTCGCTCCACTTCGCGAGCACCGCGAGCAACAGCGCCGCGACGCACGCGGAGAGCAGGAATCGAACGACGGGCTTCAGGCGGGCCTCGGGCTTCTCTTCGGCGCGGTGCGGGCGCGTGCGGGGCTCAATCGAACTTCACGTGCGTGCCGCCGGAGTCGGCGGCGAGCCATTCGAGGACCTGGAAGCTCCCGCCGACGGCGATCGTGTGGATGACGATCTTGCGGTGCTCGTTCCAACGCGCGACTTGCCGGCGGATCTCCGCCGGATCGCGCACGTCGCCGACCGAAGGCTCGCCGTCGGACATGATGTAGATCGTGTCGACCTCGGGGTCGGCGAACGCGCTCTGCACCGCGCCGAAGAGATTGGTGCCTCCGTTCGCGCCGAGGCGGGAGACGAACGTCTTCGCGTCCGCGCGCTCCTTGTCCTTCGACTCCGCGACGCCCGCGTCGAGCCACCGATCGACGCCGTCCGAGAACACGACCATGTTGAAGAGCGCGTCCTTGTCGAGCGCGTCGATGCACTTGATCAGCTCGCGCTTCGCGACCTCCATCCGCGGCTCGCCGGGCTTGCCGAGGTAGGGCGAGCGCGTCTCCTCCTTCATCGAGCCGGACACGTCGATGATGAAGATCACGCGGTGCGAAACGATGCGCATCCCGTAGAAGGTGTTCTTCGTCACCTGCGTGAGACGCCGCGTTTCTTCCGCTTGCTGCAGCCGCCAGAGCTCGCCGGTGCCGAGCGGCTTGAACCCGCTCTTCGCGTCGACCCACCACTTCTCCCACGCGCCCGGCTCCGGCGGAAACGTCTGACCGGTCAGGCGAAAGAGCGCGTCGCAGAATTCGCGGCGCAAGCGGCCTTCTTCCTTGCCCATGCGACGGATGATCGTCTCGATCGCTTCGGGACCGCCGAGGATTTCGAGGCCGCGCAGCGCCGCGAGGCGCGTCGACCACTCCGCATGCTCGAGCGAACGAACGTAGAGCGGCATGAAACGCTTTTGCGCGAGCTTCGCGAGCTGCCAGAGCGCCGCATTGCGGATCTCGGCGGTCTCCGACGCGGCATCGGTCTCGAGCTTCGCGAGCCAATCGCCCTCGCCGTAGCGCAGCGCGCCGATCGCGTCCATCGCGGCGCCCTGGACGTCGGCGCGCTTGGAGGTCGAAAGCAGCTTCTCGACGTCCGGCACGACGGACTTGTCGTCGCGGCGCGCGAGCGCATCGCACGCGGCGATCTGCACCTGCGCATCGGCGTCGAGCAGCGCGTTCGCGAGCGCCTTGGTCACCTTCTCGTCGCCGAGCTTCGCGAGCGCGCGCAGCGCGAAGCACTTCTGGCTGGAGTTCGCCTTGACTCCGAGCAGCTTCTCGAGCTTCGGCACGAGCCCCTTCTGCTTCGGATCGAGCGCCCACGCGCCGACCAGGTCCGCGAGCTTGTCGCGCACGTCCGACGGCATGACGTCGGGACCTTTCGCGCCATCGTCGATGAATTGGGTCGCCAACTTGTCGCCGTCGAGCTTCGCCATGATCTCGGCGGCGAGCGCGCGGTTCTGCGAACGCTCGTTGACGCTCTTGTAGGCGTCGCGCGCGAGGTCGATCGCGCGCTTGTCGCCGCGGCGATCGAGCTCGAGCAACGCCAAACGCCGCACTCCGTCGCGCGGGATGTCGTTCAGGTCCTTCTCCATCTTGCGCGCGTTGTCGACGAGCTCGTCCGCGTCCATCTTCGGCGCGATCTTCTCGAGCGCGAGCTCGCGGATCCTCGGCAGGACGAAGATGGCGAGCTGGGGCTCTTTCTCGCGCTGCTTCTTCGGCTTCAGCTTCGGCGCGTCCGCGTCCGCTTGGCGGAAGAGCTTCTGGAAGAACTTGTAGTCCTCCTTCTCGTCGTAGCGCAGCGCGTAGTACTCCATCGCCTTGGCGCGCACGCTGTCCTCGGCCGGCGAATCGATGATGATGCCGAGGAAGTGCTTGCCGAGGTGCTGCGCGTCGCCGAGCAGCTTCAAGGCCGCCTCGCGCAGCTCGCGCGCGTCCTCCATCGTCGCGGCGTCGGTGATCTTCTGCAGCGCGGCTTGCTCGCAGTCGGCGAGCCCGTCGTACTTCACCAACGCGCGCAGCACCTCGCGACGCATGTAGAGCGTGTCCATCACGTCGTACGCGGCGATCAACGCGTCCATCGCCGGCCGGGTGCCGAGCTCGCCAAGGCGCTTGACCGGCGCCTCGCCGACCAGGTCCTTCTCGGTCTTGATCCGAGCGACGAGGTCCTCGACTTCGCCGGCGGTTCCTCCGGCGACCTCGCCGGCGCGCGCGCCCGCGAACGCGGGGCCGAAAAGCAGAGCGAGGAGCGTGACGACGATGGCGGTGCGCATGTTCGGGCCTCCAAGGGCCAACCGGAGATCACAAGTCGCGAAGGCGAGGGTGTCAACGCTTCCGGGCGCTCGTCAGCTCGGAAGTCGCTACCTCGCCGCCGGGTGGGGGGAGGCGCGCATACGCGAGAGCGCGCTCGACCGGCGCGGCACGGGCGAACGAGGCCCGCGCGGCGCGATCAGAGCCGCGAGCGTTTCTCGATCAAGTCGGCGAGCAGACCGACGGTCAGCACGTTGAGCCCCGCGACGAAGAGGAACACGCTCTTGTCCGACAGGTTGGGTGCGAGCGGATCGAGGAACGCGTCGTAGTAGATCGAGCACGCGAGCAGCACCCCGAACATCAAGGTCACCGGGTAGAAGACCTTCAGCGGGTTGAAGTAGATGACGGTCCGGATGATCAACTGCGTGAACCCGAGCGTGTCGCGGATCGGGTGGATCTTCGACTTGCCGGAACGCTTGGCGTAATCGACCTTGACGTAGTCGACGCGGTGGCCGTTGGTCAGCGACGCGAGCGTGATCGTCGTCGTGAACGAGAAACCCTGCGGCAGGATCGGCCGATAGCGCAGCACGAGCTCGCGCCGGAACGCGCGCAACCCGGAGTTGAGGTCCGGGATCGGCGTCCCAGCGAGGAACGACGCGAGGTGGCGCAGAAACGCCTTCGCCGGCCGGCGGATCAGCGGAATGTGCACGTTCGCGCCGATGCGCGCGCCGACCGCCATGTCCGCTCCGTCGTCGATGCACGCGAGCAAGTCGATGATGCGATCCTCGGGATAGGTCCCGTCGGCGTCGGTGATGACGACGACCTCGTGCTTCGCGTGCGCGAAACCGGTCTTCAGCGCGGCGCCGTAGCCCTGGTTGACGTGGTGCGTGATCACGCGCAGCTTCGGCAGCCGCTTCCTCACCGCCGCGAGCTTCGCCGCGGTGCCGTCGATCGAACCGTCGTTGATCGCGAGCAACTCGACGGGCACGCCGAGCTCGATCTTCGAGAGCCGCTCGAGCACGCCCTCGACGCCGTTTTCCTCGTTGTAGACCGGCACGACGATCGTCACGCCGTTGGCGGAGAGCTTCGGACGCGGTTCGTCGCTGTCCTCGTGCTCGGTGGAAAGCCGGACTTGGGTTTCGATGACGCTCTCTCCTTGGAACCGGCGGAGCATAGCGGTCGCGCGGGGGCGAGTCAGCTCCGGAGCGCGCGCAACACCTTCTTCGTCAGGCCGGTCAGCGGCAATTCGCCGAGTCGTGAGCTTGCGTGCCACTCGTACGGCTCGGGCAGCGCGCGTCGCGCGGTCCGACCGACGAACGCCTGCGCGCGGATGCGGTGGTGCGTGATCGTGTGGCGCACTTGGACGAGCGGCTCGGACGCGCGCAGCTCGACGCCGGCGGCGTGCGCGATCGGATGGAGCCGCTCGCGGCCCGCGGCGGCGACTTCGATCGTCGGCAGCTCGAGCATTCCGGCCATCCGACCGTCGCTCGGGCGGCGCACGAAGAGCCATGCGCCGTCGCGCTCGACGCACAGGACCTCGAGTTCGACCTCGACCGAGGCGCGGCGCGCTTTCGGACGCGGCAGCGTCTCGACGGAACCCGCGGCGAGCGCCCGGCAGCGCCGCGCGAGCGGACACGCGTCGCACCGCGGCTTCTTCGGCGCGCAAAGGGTCGCGCCGAGCTCCATCAACGCCTGATTCCAGTCGCCGGCGCCGCGCGCGGGCACCAGGCGCTCGGCGAGGCTCCAGAGCTCGCGCTCGAGCTCCTTCGAACCCAGCGGAGCCTCGAGCTCGAACAGGCGGGCGAACACGCGCGCGACATTGCCGTCGACCAACGGCTCCGGCGCGTCGAACGCGATCGAGAGCACCGCGCCCGCCGTGTAGCGGCCGATGCCCGGAAGCTCGCGGACGAGCTCCGGATCGCGCGGAAAGACGCCGCCGTGGCGCTCGCGGATCGCAAGCGCCGCCGCGTGGAGGTTGCGCGCGCGCCGGTAGTAGCCCAAGCCGCTCCACGAGCCGAGCACGTCCTCCTCGCGCGCGTCGGCGAGCGCCGCGGCGTTCGGGAAGCGAGCCAGGAAGCGCCGCCAGTAATCGATCACGGTCTCGACGCGCGTCTGCTGGAGCATCGCCTCGCTGATCCAGATCGCGTAGGGGTCGCGCGTGCGCCGCCACGGCAAGTCGCGCTTCACGCGCGCGAACCACGCGATGAGCTCGCGCTGGAACGCGCGGATCTCGGCGGACGCGAGCGTGGTCGACATGCGCGCAGTGTACGGACCGGTGAGCTCGTCCTCGCCGGCGCGCTCGCTCGCCGCCGCGGACCTTCGTGCGACGCGAAGGCGACCTCTGCGCGACGCCAAGGTGGACCTTCGAGCGACGCCGTCGTCGACCGTCATGCGATGTCGCAGTGGACCCGCCCGTGATGCCACGGCAACACTTCGCGCGATGCCGCGCTGCCCCTGCGCGCAATGCTCCGGCGAACCTCCGTCCAGCGCCGCGGCGGTCCATGCGCGATGCCGCGGCGGACCGGCGCGCAACGCCACGGCGGGCGTTCGCGCGACGCCGCGGTGGACCTTCGAGCGGCGCCGCGGTGAAGCGGGTCGTCCGAGCGAGCTCGCGGACCGTTCGCGCGCTCGGGCTCGATCGGAGCGCCGCCGCGCTCTACCCTGGCGGGGAGATGAACGCGCGACTCTGCTCCCTCGGTCTCGGCGCGACGGTGGGCTTCGCCGCGTCGCTCGCGCGCACGCCGCTCGCCGCGTCGCTGCTCGACGGGCCGGTCGCCGCGCCGTTCGTCACCGCGCTCTGGCGCGCGGCGCCGTTCCTCGCGGCGGCGCTCGGCGTACTGCTCGGCGTGCGCCGGGGCGGCGGAGGCAAGACGATCGCGCCGATCGCGCTCGCGTGGGGCGGAGCGCTCGGCTTCGCGCTGCACGCGCTCGTGCTCTCGCCGTGGCTCTCGATTTCGAGCACCGGCGGCCTCGCGGCGGTCTTCGTCGCGACGACGGCGCTCGCCTGGCTCGCCGCGCGCGGCCCGCGCGTTGGAGCCGAGTCCGACACCACGACCACATCGGGCGCGCCGGGCACGTCGGGCGCACCGGGCGCGCTGCGCGTCGCGGGGCTCGCGCTCGCGTCGGCGGCGGCGGTCATCGCGCTCGAGGTCGCGGCGCGTCCGTTGCGCCAATTCGGCTCCAGCGCCGACGAGCAGACGATCTTCGCGGCCGCGTTCGTCGCGTGCTTCGCGATCGGCGCGACGGCGTTCGCCGGGCTCTTCCGCGGCGAGCGGGCGAAGAGCGCGCTGCCCGTGCTGCTCGTCGTCGCCGCGGTCGGCGTCTGGGTGTCGCTCACCACGATCTCCGAGATCCGCACGCGCGACGGGCTCGACACATTCCTGCGCACCGCGCTGCTCGGCTTCGCTCCGCTCGATCTCTCGCGCCGCGCGATGCTCGACGCGGACTTCCTGATCGGCGCGCGCGTCCTGGTCGTGCCGGCGTTCGCTTGGGGCGCGGCGCTCGCGTGCGTTCGCCACCCGCGCGAGCTCGCCGGCCTCGCACTCGGCGCCGCGCTCGGCTTCTGCGGTGTGCATTGGCTCGCGAGCGGCGGCGCGATCGACGGAGAGACGCTCGCACGACTCTCGAACGTCCAGCTCGGGCGCGTCGCCGTCGTCGCGGCGGTCGGCGCGGTGCTCGCGCTGCTCGCGCACCGCAAGCTCGTCGCCTGCGCGCTCGCGATCGCTCTGGCGGTAGTCGCGTGGGTGGCGCCTGTTCGCTCGACGGCGGTGATCACGCCGTGGGAGCGCTTTCCGTCCGAGCCGGTGCTCTGGATCGATCATCCGATCGGCCTGTTGACCATCGAGCCCGCGCTCGGCGGCGAACTGACCGTGACGCTCGATCGGCGGCGCTTGACCGCCGTCGGCGCCGAGCTGAAAGCCGAGGAAGCCCAGGTCGCGACGATGTGGCGCGCGCTCGGACTCCCTAGCCGCGGCGTGCGCGTGCTGCTGATCGGCCAGCTCTCGCCGGAGCGCACCCAACGGCTCTCGATCTTCGGCGCCGAGCGCATCGACCGCACCGGCGCGTGGTGGAGCGCGATGCCCGCGCTCGAGGACACGCTGTTCGCGGGCGTGCAGAAGCCGCAGGGCGAGGTGCTCTCCCCCGCCGAAGCGCGCTCGCGCCAAGCGCGCGGCGAGCGTGCCTGGGACCTGCTGTGGATGCCGGCGACGGAAGCGGGCGTGTTCGACTTGCCGAGCCGCGCCTCGGCCGAGCGACCGATCGCGGTCTGGCAACCTGTCGCGACGTACCTCGCGGACCGCGGACTCGGCGCGGAGGACGAATGGTCGAGGGACGTGTTGCTCGCGGGTCGCGGGCTCGACGCGGTCTGCTTCGGCTTCGTCGACGCCGGCGACGGGCCTCCGAGCTGGGGCGGCGCGGAGCGCGGTGTCGAGCGGCTCGCGGCGCACGCGACGCTCGCGCCGCCGCTCCCGTGGGTCCGACTGCGCCAGCGCGCCTTCCAGCGCCGCTTCGACGCCGAAACCGCGTCGTTCGCGCGCCTGGTGGCGAGCGAGCCGAGCTCCAAGCTCGCGAGCGCGCTCGAGAGCTTCTTCTCGCTGCAGGTCGTCAGCTCGCCGTTCGAGACCGAGGCCCAACAGGTCGAGCTCGACGGCGAGGTGCTCGATCGCCTGCGCGACGTCGCGCTCGAGCGCGAGCCCGGCGAGTTCGTGCGCCGCGCGTGGAACTGGCTCGCGAACGTGCTGACCGAGAAGCGCGACGTCGCCGCGATCCTGAGCCACATCGAACCGATCGCGGCCCGCCACCCGGGTTGGCCGGCGCTCGATCGCGCGCTCGCCGCGGCGTACATGGAGTCGCTCGACCCCGAGACCGCCTCGGCCCACTTCGAGCGCGCGCTCGCCGCCGAACCCTACGACCTGACGCAGTACGCGCCGGCGGCCGAGGCCTACCTGATGGCGAATCGGCCCGAGCGCGCCGTCGCCCTGCTGCGCAAAGCGCTCGAGATCCAGCCCAGGCGCCGCGACTGGGAGCGACTGCTCGGCGTCGCGCAGGTGCGCGCCGGCGATCGGTCGGGGCGCGAGCTCTTGCAGACGCTGCTGCTCGAGGACCCGGATGACGATGCGCTCATCCCCTATCTCGGCGAACCGCCGTTCCCTGACTACCAGCCGCTGCCCGCCGGCGGCCACGACGACCACTAGGAACCGCTTTCAGGTCTGAAAGCGCGACGCGGACGCATGACAAGGGAGTGCGGGTCGCTCGCGACTCGCCCGACTGGGATAGGATTCGGGGAACCGTGTGGAACCCGAGTGGCAGCTCGGCCGTCCGCAGTGATGAGCAGACTCACGTCCGCGGCCGGCAGGTATCCGCGGGGGGGAAATTCCAAGCCCTCCGCGGTGCTTCGTGTGCGGTCCGAAGTGTCCAAGAAGCGTCCAAGAAAGGAAGCAGTGCGATGAGATTCACGTCCCTGAAGCCCTGGCTCGGTGCCGCCGCGTTGGTTGCGGTTGCGTCGTTGGCCTGGGCCCAGATCGAGCGTTTGACGCTCGCCGACATGGCCTCCAAGGTCACCAACGCCGTCGATGGCACGATCACGCAGAGCAAGGTGTTCCGCGTCGACGATTCGATCGATGGCACCGAGCTCTACTTCACGACCCTGACGATCCAGGGCCAGTCCGCGATCGACGGCAAGCCGTTGACCGCCGACGTCACCTTCCCGGGCGGCTTCATCAGCCCCGAAGAAGGCGTCAGCAACTCGGAAGCGCCGAGCGCCGACGACATCAAGGTCGGCAATCGCGTCGTCGCGTTCTTCAAGGCGACCGAGAACATGGGCGGTGGCGTCAAGGCCAACCAGCTCTACGCGAGCCACGGTGGCCTCTACCGCGTGATCGAGACCAAGAACGGCTCGGTCGTGCAGGGCCGCGGCCAAGGCTACGCCATCCAAGCGAACACGAAGCTCGCCGACCTCAGCATGCAGCTCTCGAAGCTGCGCGCGAAGTGAGAGCTGAAGGAGACCCCACCAGATGAAGATCACTCAATTCGCTCTCCCGACGGTCGCGCTCGGCATTGCCGCGGTGCTCGTCTGCCCGAAGGATTCGGTCGCGTACTCGACGATCGGCGGCTCGCTCAGCCTCAGCCAGCGTGACGTCCGCATCTTCAACAACTTCACGGACACCGCCGCGAACAACAACGTCACGGCCGACGCGAACTGGCCGGGCTACACCGGCGCTCCGATGTCGATTTGGAAGGCGTGCACCGAGTGGGCCAGCGAGCTCCACGGCGGCACCGGCGCGGGTGACCCGCTCCAAACCGTCGGTTCCGGCGGCGCCAACTTCGACATCACCTGGCAAGGCCTCGCGGCCGGCATCGGTGGCACGAACGACAACATCCACTCGGAGCTCTCGGGCTCGAGCGGCGGCGTGCTCGCCTACACCGAAACGCCGATCTCCGACGGCTGGCGCATCCGCTACTACAGCTCCTGGACGTGGCAAGACGGTCCGGGCAGCGTGTCGGGCGGCATCGACCTCCAAGGCGTCGCGTGCCACGAATACGGCCACGCGCTCGGCCTCGGTCACTCGACCGACACCGCCGCCACGATGTACCCCTCGATCTCGGGCACCGGCACCGGCCAGCGCTCGATCGCCGCGGACGACATCGCCGGCGTGCAGTTCATCTACGGCGCGAAGTCGGGCTCCAAGCCGCACATCGGGTCCGTCAACAACTCGAACCCGCTGACGATCACCGGCACGGGCTTCAGCGCGACCGGCAACGAAGTGTGGTTCACCAACGGCTCGACGAGCGCCACCGCGGGCGACCCGCGCATCATCGTGACGGGCGTCTCCTCGACGGGCGGCACGTCGATCACCGTCAACGTCCCCGCGACGTCCGGCAAGGGCGACGTGCTCGTGAAGAACTCGGCCGGCTCCGCCGGCGCGAACCTCTCGAACGCGTTCCCGGTCGATCCGACCGCGCCCCCGGCGTGCATCCCGCCGACCGTCTACTGCACGGGCAAGGTCAACTCGCAGTTCTGCTCGCCGGCGATCGGTTCCACCGGAACGCCGACCTACGCGGGAACGACCTCGTTCAGCATCACGGGCACGCAGTTCCTGAACAACAAGAACGGCTTGCTCTTCTACGGTCTGCTCCCGAACGGCGCGTCGTTCCAGGGCGGTCACCTGTGCGTCAAGCTCCCGGTCGTCCGCACCTCGGTGCAGACCTCCGGCGGTAGCCCCTCGGGCGCCGACTGCACGGGCACCTACTCCTACGACTTCGAAGCGCTGATCGTCGGCGGCACCGACCCGAACCTGATCCCGGGCCAGATGGTCTACACCCAGTACTGGGCGCGCGATCCGGCCGACTTCACCGGCTTCAACACGAGCCTCTCGGAAGGTCTGTCCTTCGAGATCTGCCCGTGATCGATTCGGCGGCGCGGGGCTGAACCGCGCCGACCGCGAGGCGTGCGCAGGGCCGGTCGCGACCAGCGATCGGCCCTGCGGTCTTTTCACCGAGCGTGCGCGCGCCGCGCAGCTCTCCGGGCGAAGTCGCGCGCCGCCGAGCCCTGGCGTGGCGGAGAAGTCGCTCGGCCGTTGCGGCTGCGCTCGGGCTTCTCGTCGCGACCCTTGGCGGGCCCTTGCCGGAGTTCATGCCATCGCGGAGAAGTCGCTCAGCCGTTGCGGCCGCGCCTGGGCTTCTCGTCGCGGCCCTTGGCGAGCCCCTTGCCGGAGTTCATGCGATCTGGGACCTCGCGCGCGCGACGGCGGCTCGGAATGTGCGCTGGAATGGGCGTTGGCGCGCCGTCGACCCGTCGGGTACACAGTCGCACGCCGCCCTCGATGAACAGAGACAGAGCCCTTCCCCGATCGAGCGCCTGGCTCTGGATGGCGGCCGCGATCGCCATCTCGATCGCGGTGCTCGCGGGCGCCCTGCGCGGCGAGTTCGTGTACGACGATCTCTCGCTCATCGTGCAGAACCCGAGCCTGCGCTCGCTCGACGGCCTGTTCGCGTCGTTCCGAGGTCCGTACTGGGACTTCGCGCGACCGGACGGCGAGCAACTGACCGCCTACTGGCGACCGCTCGCGTCGACCGCGCTCTTCGCCGCGATGCGCGTCGGCGATGGCGCGCCGTGGGTGTTCCATGCGCTCTCGCTGTTGCTCCACGCGGCGTGCATCGCGCTCGTCTTCCAGCTCGCGCGGCACTTTTTCGAACGGCCGCTGCCGGCCTTCGCCGCCGCGCTGATCTTCGGGCTGCACCCCGTGCAGGTCGAGTCGACGGCGTGGATCGCGGCGGCGAACGATCCGTTGGCGGCGCTCGGCGTGCTCGCGGCGGCGGTGAGCTTCGTCGGCTGGCGCAAGCGCGGCTCGCCGGGTCTGCCGCTCGTCTCGGCGTTCGCGTTCTTTCTCGGCCTGCTCGCGAAGGAGAGCGCGGCCGCGTGGTTGCTGCTCGCGCCGGCGCTCGATCTCGCGCTCACGGCTTCGCCCGACGCGCCGAAGCCGCGGCTCTGCGCATACGGCACGTTCGTCGCGGCGTTCGCGCTCTACTTCGGTGCGCGTTGCTGGGCCTACGGCAGCGTCACCGGCGGGCTCGAGCTCGCGAGCGCGCACCTCGAGCTCACGCCGCTGCGCGAGGTGACGCTGCGCATCGAGATGCTCGGCGGCTTCCTCGGCCTGCTCTTCGCGCCGCACGAACTCAATCTTTTCCGCGACGTTCGCCCCGTGATCGCGAGCTTCGATCGCGAACTCCTGATCGCCGCCGGCTGGAGCGCCGCGTGGCTCGTCGCGGTCGTCCTCGCGTGGCGCGCGCACGCGCGGGCCGTGCTCGCCGGCCTCCTGTGGCTCGTCGCCGCGCTCGCGCCGCTTTTCTTCGACGTCGAATCGCTCGGACGCTGCGCGATTTCCGAGCGCTTCGCGTACATCGCGGTCGCCGGCATCGCGCTGCTCTTCGGAGCCGCGATCGCGCGCGCGAGGCCGACGGCGCTCGCGGTGATCGCGGTGCTCGCAATCGGCGGACTCGCAAGTTGGAAGAGCCGCGAGCGCGTGCCCTTCTGGCGCGACGAAGAAACGCTCTTCACCCGCGCGGCCGAAGCGAGCCCGAAAAGTCCTTACGTCTATTGGGGCCTCGGCCGCGTGCTCTTGACGCGCTTCCGCTCCACGCTCGAAGCGGACGCGCTCGATCGCGCGCTGCAAGCCTTCTCGCACTCGCAAGACCTCGGCGGGCCCGCCGAGAAGGGCAAGCGCGACGAATCGGTGCTCGTCACGCTCGACGATCGACTCCAAGCCAACGTCGGATACGCGTGGTGCATCTTGCTCTGCGAGATCTACATGCAGAGCGAATGCTGGGGCGACGAGGCCGAGCCGCTCTTCCGCGCGATCGCCGATCGCTTCCCGAACAGCGCCGAGGCCTACACCGGACTCGGCATCGCCCTCGCGCAGAAGGGCGACATCGCCGCGGGCATCGTCGAGCTCGAGCGCGCGACCCGCGTCAACGCGAAGAGTCGCGAGGCCTGGTTCAATCGCGGCTACCTGCTCGCCCGCTCGGGGCGCGTCGAAGAGGCCGTCGAGTCGCTCGCTCGTGCGCACGAGATCGACCCGACCGATCGCGAGACCGCGCGCGAGCTCTCGCGCGCCTTCGCGGACGCCGGGCGCTCGGGCGAGGCGAATCAACTGCTCGCGACGTTGCGCGAAACGGCGCCGAGCGATCCCAACGTCTGGATCGTCTCCAGCGTCGTCGCCGCGGGTGAGCGACGCCTCATCGACGCGCTCGCGTACATCGATCGCGCGCTCCAGCTCGACGGCACGATCGGCGACGCACACCTCCAGAAGGCGAAGATCCTCTACGAGCTCTCGCTGCTCGATCGCGCGCTCCCCGCCTTCGGACGCGCGTGCGAGCTGATGCCGTCGAGCTTCGAGGCGCACTATCAATGCGGCCGCGTGCTCTTCGCTCTCGGCGCGAAGAAGGAAGCGCTGCCCTACTTCGAGCGCGCGATCCAACTCGCGCCCGACGGCAAGTTCGTCGAGGAGTTGCGCCCGAAGATCGAGGAAGCGAAAGCCGCGCAGTAGCCGCGCGCGCTCGTCGCATGCGAGCGCAGGTTCGACGGTGCAAGGCGTCGAGCTCGCGGTCGCGGGTTCGCCTGACGCGGGCAGCGCTTCCCGGCCCAGCGCCCGACCAGCGTCGATGGCCAACGGCGGCACGGACGTTCGCGGGACGCTGCGTCCACGACCGACTCATGAGCTCGTCTCTCGAGCGCGATTCGCTCGACCGCTCAACTCCGACCACTCCGCCGCTCGCCGCGATCACGGCGACCATGCGGAGCGCTCGTGCAGACCGCTCGTGCAGACTGCTCGTGCAGACTGCTCGTGCAGACTGCTCGTGCAGACTGCTCGTGCGAGCTTGGCGCGATCAGTAGTGCGCGAGCGAGATCTCGCGCGTCGAGAACACCGGGCCCTCGACGCAGCACTTCGCGTTCGGCCACTTGCCGAGCGGTCCGTCCGGCCGCGTCGGCACCGGGCAGCCGTTGCAGATGCCGACGCCACAGCCCATCAGCGTCTCGAGCGATAGCCAGCACTCGAGCTGCTTCTCGCGCGCGAGCTTCTCGACCCCTTCGAGCATGCGCTCTGGCCCGCACGCGAGCAGCCGGCACTCGCGCGAGACCTTTCCGCTGGTCCAAAGCGTGTCGAGCAGCTGGAGCACGTTGCCTTTGAAGCCGTCCGAGCCGTCATCGGTCGCGGTGAACACGTTGACGCCGAAACCTCGAAACGCGTCGACGTCGTAGAGCAGGCCCTTGCGCGCGGCACCGAACAGGTACGTGACCTGGTCCTTCTTGCAGCGCGTCTTGCCGTCCATGCCCTTCAACGCCTGCTCGATCGCGAGATAGAACGGCGCGGAACCGACGCCACCCGCGAGCAGCACCCACGGCGGGCCGTCTCCGTCGAGCGCCGGCCAACCGTTGCCGAGCGGACCGATCAGGCGCAGCTTCTCGCCGGGTCGGCTCTGTGCGAGCGCCTGCGTTCCACGGCCCATGACCTTGATCAGGAAGTCGAGCTCGGTGCCGCGCTGGCGGTACAGCGAGAACGGTCGCGGGATCGCCGGCGAGCGCGGATCCTCGTGACGGAGCATGAAGAAGCGGCTGGCGCGCACGTCGAGCATCGGGAGCTCGGGTCGCACCGACACGATCACGCCGTCGTCGCCGACGCGTTCGACCTCGAGCACTTCGGCCAGGCACGAGCGCGAGTCTTTGGGCGGAGCGGGCATTCGCGACAGGATAGCGCGCTCGCCAAGCGCCTTCACGCGGTTCGCGGCCGTGCACGCGCGCCGGTATGCTCGTCCGCCCTTCATCCGGGAGAACGATCATGCTGCACCGCTTCGCCGACCCGATCCGCACGCTGCTCGCCGCGAAGAGCGGCCTGTCGGTGTCCGAGATCCGTCTGGAGAAGCCGCGCGACGAGAACCTGGGCGACCTCGCGTTCCCCTGCTTCGTGCTCGCGAAGGCGAAGAAGGCCGCGCCGCCGGCGGTTGCCGCAGAGCTCGCCGCCGCGATCGCGGACGAGTTGGCGCGCCAGGGTGTCGAGGCGACCGTCACCGCGACCGGGCCGTACCTCAACTTCCGCATCGAACGGAAGGCGCTGGCCCGCGAGGTCTTCGCGGCGGTCGGCGCGGCCGGCTCACGCTACGGAGGCTCCGACGAGGGCGCCGGCAAGACGATCGTCATCGACTTCAGCTCGCCCAACATCGCCAAGCCGATGCACGTCGGGCACATCCGTTCGACGATCATCGGGGCGGCCCTGCTGCGGCTGCACCAGGCGCTCGGCTACCGCACGGTCGGGATCAACCACATCGGCGACTGGGGTGCGCAGTTCGGCGGACTCGTCGTCGCGATTCGGCGCTGGAAGGAAGAGGTTCAGCTCGAGCAGGATCCGGTCCGCGGGCTGCTCGAGCTCTACCAACGCAGCAAGCAAGCCGTCGAGACCGACGAAGCCTTCCGCGCCGAGGCGGTCGCGGCGTACCAGGAGCTCGAGAGCGGCAAGGAAGGCGAGGTGCGACGCCTGTGGCGTTGGGTCACCGAAATTTCGTTGCGCGGGTTCGATGCGACCTATCGGCGCCTCGGTATCCGCCACGACCTCGTGCGCGGCGAGAGCTTCTACGAGCCCTTCCTCGAACCGACGATCGAGCGCGTCACGCAGGCCGGCGTGACCGAGGTCTCGCAAGGCGCGCTGGTCGTGACGCTCGCGGAGATCGACAAGGGCTTGAAGGAGACGCCGTGCTTGCTGCGGCAGACCAACGGCACCACGCTCTACGCAACCCGGGACCTCGCCGGGATGTTTCACCGGTGGGGCGAATTTCAATTCCAGCGCTGCCTGTACGTGGTCGGTGCGGAGCAGAAGCTCCACTTCCGCCAGCTCAAGGCCGTGTTGAAGCGCATGAAGCTCGAATGGGAGCCGCGTGTCGAGCACGTCGACTTCGGTCTCCTGCTGGGCCCGGGCCGCGTGAAGCTCGCGAGCCGCAAGGGTGAGGTGCTGGTCCTCGACGAGCTGATCGACGACGTCGTCGCGGAGGCTCTCCGGGTCATCGACGCCAAGAACCCCGACCTTTCGAACAAGCAGCAGATCGCCGAGGCGGTCGGCATCGGCGCGATCGTCTTCAACGACCTCAAGCGCGAACGCATCCGAGACGTCATCTTCGACAAGGACGACATCCTTTCGTTCGAGGGCGATACCGGACCCTATCTCCAGTACACGCATGCCCGCCTCGGCGCGATCGAGCGCAAGGTCGCCGAGCGCGGCGAGGGCGCCGGTACGCCCGATTGGACGGTGCTGGAGCACTCCGGCGCGATCCTGATGCGCATGGCGCGCTTCCCCGATGCCGTGCGGTCCGCAGCGGCGCACTGCGAGCCCTCGGAGCTCTCGACGTTCTTGATCGGGCTCGCCCGCGACGTCTCCGCTTGGTTGACGGACAACCGCGTGCTCGGTGAAGCGCCCGCGACCACCGCGGCGCGCTTGGCGCTGGTGCGCAATACTCGCGTGGTGCTCGGCAACGGAATGGAGCTCCTCGGCTTGGCGCACCCGTCGGAAATGTGAACAATCGGCTCGCGCCGAGCGTGCGCGAGCCGAGAACTCGCCCACGCTCGAGCGCGGACATTCCTGCACTCTCACGCGCCGCCCCGCGACACTCGGCGACGCCCCTCAACGGAGGAAAGCTTGGTCGAACGCTACATCCGCGACGTCCCCGACTTCCCGAAGAAGGGGATCCTGTTCAAGGACATCACACCGCTGCTGCAGAGCCCGGAAGGTCTGCAGGAATGCCTCGACAAGATGGCGGCGGCTACGGACCCGCGGAGCTACGACCTGATCTGCGGCATCGAGTCGCGCGGATTCATCTTCGGGATGGGGCTCGCCGCCAAACTCAAGAAGGGTTTCGTCCCCATCCGAAAGCCGGGCAAGTTGCCCTGGAAGACCGCTTCGCAAGCGTACGAGCTCGAGTACGGCACGGACCGGATCGAGATCCACCTGGACGCGGTCAAGCCTGGGCAGAAGGTGTTGCTCGTCGACGACTTACTCGCGACGGGGGGAACGATGGAAGCTGCGCTCAAACTCGTGAAGCACATCGGCGGCGTGCCCGTCGCTTGCAGCTTCCTGATCGAGCTCGGCTTCCTGAAGGGTCGCGAGAAGTTGAATCCCACGCCGGTTCACGCGCTCCTGAAGTTCTGAGCTCTCCGGCGCGACCACCCATGCCCCCCAAGAAGCAGCGTTCAGGCGTCTCCAAGAAGCCCGCCAAGGCCGTCAAGAAGGCGGCGGGTCCGAAGCGCCTCGAGGCCGTCAAGCCCGCGCTGCCGAAGAAGAGCGCCTCGCCGCCGAAAGCGGCGGCGGTCAAAGGTCCGACCAGCAAGGACGTGGCGTCCAAGGATGCGACGAAACCCTCGCCGCGAGCGACGGTGGTTCCCTGCGCCGCCGCGCTGCCCAAACCGCCCGCGTCGTCGAAGAAGGGCCGACGACCGGACGTCGAGACGCTGAAGACGCTTCCGACCGAAGAGCTTTGGACGTTCTACCGCAAGGCGGTGCGCGTCAAGCCGATCGACGCCGAGTGGATCGAGACGCTGCGCAACGTGCTGATGGAGCTGCACTACCCCCTGGTGAAGCACATCGCGGAGCGTTTGCTGCAGACGCTGCCGAAGTCGATCGAGCTCGACGACTTGGTCAGCGCCGGCCTGTTCGGACTGATGGACGCCATCCGCGGCTTCGACCCGGACCGCGGCATCAAGTTCAAGACCTACTGCACGACGCGCATCCGCGGTTCGATCCTCGACCAGCTGCGCTCGCAAGACTGGGTGCCGCGACTCGTGCGCCTCAAAGCGTCGAAGATCGAGAAGGCGCTGCACAAGCTGCAGGGCGAGTACGGCCGGGAGCCGACGCACGCGGAACTCGCGGCGGCGCTCGAGATGGAGCACGGCGAACTCGCCACCGAGATCACCGGCGCGCAGGCGAAGACGATGTTCTCGCTCTCGGAGCGCTGGGACGACCGCGACGACGACAACTCGGTCGAGAAGGTCGAAGTCCTCGTCGACAAGAACGCGATCGACCCGATCCACGAGCTGAACCGCCGCGACGTGATGAATCACATCACTCGCTCGCTCACCTACAAGGAACGGTTCATCATCGAGCAGTACTATCACGTCGGTCACACCATGCGCGAGATCGGCGAGATGCTCGCGCTGACCGAGAGCCGCGTCTGCCAGATCCACTCGAACGTGATGGCGCGCCTCCAGAGCCTGCTGAACCAGAAGTCCGAGAGCTTCCAGGGCTGAGCACCGCGCCGCCGCGCGGCGCGATCGCGTTCACGAGCAACCGAGCGAGCGCCGAGCTCGCTCGCTTCGTTCCGCCCCCAGGGTCAACAGCACGGCCTTCGTCGCACGGCCTTCGTCGCACGGCCTTCGTCGCACGGCCTTCGTCGCACGGCCTTCGTCGCACGGCCTTCGTCGCACGGCCTTCGTCGCACGGCCTTCGTCGCACGG
>JACRIN010000034.1 GCA_016220085.1 Planctomycetota bacterium | reverse complement strand
TCGTCGACCCGCGCTTTCGCTCCACGCTTCTTTCAGCGATGCCTCGCGACCCTTCGCCTTGCGCTTCGCTCGACTCGGTCCGACCTCCTCGTCAGAGGACTTCCACCTCCAGGGCTGGGAACATGCTGGGCACACAACGACGACGGGAGTCGGCTCGGCCGACTCCCGTCTCGACGCTCGTCGCGCGAACGCGCTCGCCCTACGGCAGCACGAGGCGAGCGAGCTTGTTGACGCCGGTCTCGGTGAACCAGATCGCGCCGTTCTTGTCGGACGTGATTCCGTCCTTCAAGCCGGGGAACACCGTCGGGATTTTGTAGGAGGCGAACGTCCCCGTGTTCGTGTCGAACACCATGACGTAGCCGACGTTGCGCGTGCCGATGACGATCTGATTGTTCTTCGTCTTGCAGATCGGCCCACCGAGCTCGCCCGCGATCGGATACGCGTACTCGACGATCCCGCCGGAGACGACGTTGTAGACGCCCATCCGATCGGTGTTCCAGTTCGAGTAGAACACGCGGCTGCGGTAGTACTGCGGGAACGCGCAGCCGCCGGTCGGCAGCACGATGTCGGTCACCGGGCCGACCCACGGCTTCTTGGCGAGCTGCGACGAGTTGTACTCCGAGAAGTAGAGCGTCTGACGGCTCGAATCCTCGGTGCCTTGCACCACCCAGCAGTTCGGCGTCGGCATCACGACGCTCGCAAGCCACGTGCTCGTGTTCGGGTCCCACTCGCTGATGCGGTTGTTCTGGTGGTCGGTCACCCACACGTGCGTCGAGCGGCTGAACACCGGGATCGCCGGGTTCGACGGCGCGTACGGCGCCGGGATCAGGTTGAGCGCGCCGGTGCCGATCGTGTACTGCACCATCTGACCGGAGTAGTAGCAGCCGCTCCACACGCGGTTGAGCGGGTCGACGATCATCCCGTCCGGGCCGGAACCCGGGTTGACCGGATGCAGCGTCAGCTGCTGCGCGACCGGATCGAACTTGGTCAACGAGTTGCCGGAGTTCGGCTGCGAGAACCAGATGTTGTTCTGGCTGTCGACGCCGATCTGGTCCGGGAAGACGCCGGTCGCCCACTCGGTGAACGTGAAGTCGGTCGGCGCGGCCTTGGTCACCGGCGGCGCGATGCGCGTCAGGTGGACGCCTTCGTCGTCGACGATGCGCGTGATCTCGCCGGCGTCACCGCTCTCGCGCTCGATCCAGCCGAGCTCGAGCCAAACCTGCGGCGGCTCGCGGCGCGACCAGTACGTCCAGTCCCTGTCGGGCGAGAGGAACGTCGGCGGGGCTTCGATCGCTTGGATGTCGCCCGGCAGCGCGCTGACCACGCCCTCGAGCTCGCCGCCGCTCCAGTGCAACTCGACCTTCGCGTCGAGGATCGGCACTCCGTTGACGCGCAGCGCGTAGACCCAAACCTCTTCGCCGAGCCACTGCGCGGTCTGAGCGAACACGACCTCGAAGCCCGCGAGGCCGAGCGTGTCCGCCGACTTCATGATCCACGCGGCGCCGCCTTCGTGCGTGCGCTCGAAGCCGAGCGGCAGCGTCGGATCGGCGCGCCACAACAGATACGGATGGCGCGAGAACGGCCCGATCGATTGGAACGACACTCCGTCGAGCGCGACGGTGCGGACGGGCTGCTTGGTGGCACCCATCACGAGCGCCTTCATCCGCACCGGGATGTCGGCGGCGTTCGCGTCGGCGCCGAACGTGAACAAGGTCGTGGCGAACGCGAAGGCGAGCAAGCTGGAACGACGCATCGGGACACTCCTCCGGAGGGGCTTCGGGCCGGGAAGCGGCGACGCAACCGCGCGTGCCGCGGGTCCATTGTGCGCCTGCCGCGCGGCGCCGGGCAGGTCCAAAATCCGCGCGCTGGGTCGCTCCCGAGCCGCGGCTCACGCGTCGAAACGACGGGCGAGCTCCGCGACGATCTGCTCGGCATCGCGCCGGTCGGTGTCGACGACGAACTCGCAGCGCGAGTACTCGGGCTCCCGCTCGGCGAGCAAGGCGCGCAGCTCGTCCATCGCGCGCGGTCGGCCCGCCATCGGCCGACGATCCCCCTGCGCGGCGACGCGCGCGTGATGCACCTCGGCGTCGGCGCGCAGCCACACAGTGCGGCAAGACTGCAACACCCGTGCGTACGTCGTCGGCGAGCGCACGATCGAGCCGCCGGTCGCGAGCACCCAGCGCTCGCCCTCCGCGAGGACCTTCTCGAGCGCCTCAGCCTCGAGCCGACGGAAGTACGCCGCGCCGTGCAGGTCGAAGATCGTGGCGAGCGACAGACCCGCGAGCTCCTCGACGCGCCGATCGAGCTCGATGAACGGCACTTCGAGCGCGAGCGCGAGCTTGCGACCGACCGTCGACTTGCCGGCGCCGCGCAAGCCGACCAGCGCGATTCGCTGCGAGCGCGCGGCGTCGACTTCGAGTTCGAGCAGCCGGCTCGGACGCCACCCGAGCGCCTCGGCGAGCGCGCAGAGTTTGGTCACCGACAGATTCGCGCGCCCGGCCTCGGCCTCGGTCACGTGGCGGCGGCTGACGCCGGAGCGCCGGGCGAGCTCGCTGACGGTCAACGCCGACTCCTCGCGCGCGGCGCGCAGGCGTCGTCCCAGCTCGGTCAGAATCGTGCGCTCGTCCATTGCGGCCCGGAGGTATGAGCTCTATCCTTCTCGCCACCCCCCTGATGTGGGCACAATACTGCCCATTCGACCGAACCGCAAGACGCGAGGCAATCGAAGTGGCCGAGTCCGCAACCTCCCCCGAGCGCGTCGTCTTCCAGACGCACCCCGAGCGCTACCGCCATTGGAAGCTGTCGTTCCAAGGCGATGTCGCGACGCTCGCGATGAACGTGCGGCAGTTCGAGCCGCAGCGGCCGGGCTACGAGCTCAAGCTCAACAGCTACGACATCGGCGTCGACGTCGAGCTCGCCGACGCGATCCTGCGCTTGCGCTTCGAGCACCCCGAAGTGCGCGTGTGCGTGATCACGGGCTCGCTCGATCGCGTGTTCTGCGCCGGCGCGAACATCGTGATGCTGCGGACGTCGACGCACGGCTTCAAGGTCAACTTCTGTCGCTACACCAACGAGACGCGTCTCGGCATCGAGGACGCGAGCGCGAGTTCGAACCTGCGCTTCCTCGCGGCGCTCAACGGCACGGCGTCGGGCGGTGGATACGAGCTCGCTCTCGCGTGCGACAAGATCCTGCTGGTCGACGATCGCAACAGCGCCGTGTCGTTCCCCGAAGTGCCGTTGCTCGGCGTGCTGCCCGGCACCGGCGGGCTGACGCGCATCGCCGACAAGCGCAAGTTGCGCCGCGACCGCACCGACGTCTTCTCGACGATCGCCGAAGGCATCAAGGGCAAGCGTGCGGTCGAGTGGAACCTCGTCGACCGCATCGCGCAGCTCTCCAAGTGGGACGAGGCCGTCGGTCAGATGGCGCGCGAGCTCGCGAGCGAAGTCCAGCCGCGCGCGGCGCAGGGCGTGAAGCTCGACCAAGTCGAGGCGACGATCGAGCCCGACGCGCTGCGCTATCGGTACGTCGAAGTGAAGCTCGATCGCGCGATGCGCACCGCGGAGCTGACGCTGACCGCGCCCGACGCGTGCCCGAAGAGCGACGCCGAAGCGCTCGCGCAAGGCGCGGCGTGGTGGTATCTCCGCGCGCTGCGCGAGCTCGACGACGCGATCTGCCAACTGCGCTTCAACGAGCCGCATATCGGCCTGATCCTCTTGCGCGCGAAGGGACCGGCGACCACCTGGCAGACCACCGACGCGCTGGTCGCGAGCTCGAAGCACTGGTTCGTCGTCGAGACCCGCCACTTCGCGAAGCGCACGCTGAAGCGCTGGGAAGGCAGCGCGAAGAGCCTCTACGCGATCGCCGACGACGGCACGACGTTCGTCGGCACCGCGCTGGAGCTCGCGCTCGGCTGCGATCGCATCTACGTGCTGAACGACGCCGATCGGCCGGTACGACTCGGGCTGACGCAGGTCCACGCGGGGCTCTTCCCGATGGCGAACGGCTTGACACGCCTCGAGACGCGCTTCCTCGGCACGCCCGACAGCGTCGGCAAGGTGCTCGAGCTCGAGGGCAAGCTCTTCGACGCCGAGACCGCGGACGAGCTCGGCCTCGCGACCGTCGCGCCCGACGCGATCGACTGGTCGGACGAGCTGCGCCTCGCGATCGAGGAGCGCGCGAGCTTCTCGCCCGACGGCCTGACCGGCATGGAGCAAAACCTGCGCTTCGCCGGCCCCGAAACGATGGAGACCAAGATCTTCGGGCGGCTCTCCGCCTGGCAGAACTGGATCTTCCAACGCCCGAACGCGGTCGGCGAGCGCGGCGCGCTCACGTGCTACGGCACGCCGACCAAGCCCGAGTTCAACACGCTCCGCACCTGAACCCAACCTCTCGCCCCACCTCGCCATGGCCACGATCGACTACACGCAGAAGATTCCGAACAACGTCGACCTCACGTCCGACAAGCGCCTGCAGCGCGCGCTCGAGGCGTGGCAGCCCAACTACCTCGAGTGGTGGGCGCAGATGGGTCCGACCGACTTCAACACCCAGGACGTCTACCTGCGCACGGCGGTCAGCGTCGACTCCGACGGCTGGGCCGTGTTCGGCCACGTGAGGATGCCCGACTACCGCTGGGGCATCTTCCTCGAGCCGCGCGACGAGAAGCGCATCGTCGGCTTCGGCGATCACTTCGGCGAGCCCGCGTGGCAACAGGTGCCCGGCGAGTACCGCAACTGGCTGCGGCGCTTGATCGTGACGCAAGCGGACACCGAGCCCGCGTCGGTCGAGCAACAGCGCCTGCTGGGCCACAACGCGCCGTCGCTCTACGACCTGCGCAACCTGTTCCAAGTCAACGTCGAGGAAGGCCGCCACCTGTGGGCGATGGTCTACCTGCTGCACACGTACTTCGGGAAGGACGGACGCGAGGAGGCGGAAGAGTTGCTGCAGCGCCGCTCGGGCAACCCCGACCACCCGCGCATCCTCGGCACGTTCAACGAGCCGTGCGAGGACTGGCTCTCGTTCTTCTGCTTCACGATGTTCACCGACCGCGACGGCAAGTTCCAGCTGCTCGCGCTCGCCGAGTCGGGCTTCGATCCGCTGGCGCGCACCTGCCGCTTCATGCTGACCGAGGAAGCGCACCACATGTTCGTCGGCCAAACCGGCGTCGGCCGCGTGATCCAGAAGACGTGCGAGGTGATGAAGGCGCACCCGGGCAAGAACCCGTTCGAGTACGGCGCGATCCCGCTCGAGGTGATCCAGAAGTACATCAGCTTCTGGGCGAGCTCCTCCACCGACCTCTACGGCGCCGAAGTGTCGTCGAACTCCGCGAACTTCTTCCGCTCGGGCCTGAAGGGCCGCGCCTACGAAGACCGCTACACGGACCACAAGGCGCTCGAAGGCGTCTACGCGTTCGAGAACTGCGTCGACGGCCGCATCGTCAAGGAGGACGTCCCGCTCCGCAACGCGATGAACGAGGTGCTGCGCGACGAGTACGTCAAGGACAACGAGAAGGGCATCGTCTACTGGAACAAGATCTGTGAGAAGGCGGGCGTCGAGTTCCGCTTCCGCCTTCCGCACCGCCGCTTCAACCGCCGGATCGGCGTCTACGCGGGCCACCGCTTCGATCTCGATGGGAATGCGCTCGACGAAGCGACGTGGAACCAGCGCGTCGGCGATTGGCTGCCGACCGAGGCCGACCGCGCGAAGATCAAGAGCCTGATGGTGCCCTGCTACAAGCCGGGCCAGTTCGCGAGCTGGATCGCCGCCCCAGCGAAGGGCGTCAACGATCAACCCGCCGAGTTCGAGTACGTGAAGCTCTGAGCTCCGAGGCTCCCGACCGGGGCCGCGTCCCTTCGCCGGGCCGCGGCCCCGGTCGTTTGCACGGGAAGTGCTTTGCTTGGTAAAGTTTAGGGCATGACTCCGCTGCTCTGGTCGATCACCGTGCTCGCGTCGCTGGTCGACGGTCTGCTGCTCGCATGGCTCCTGCTTCGCAAGCCGCCGAGCCGCGTCGGGGGCGCCCGCCTCGCGCTCGCGCTCGTCGTCACAGGCGCGGTGTTCGTGCTGAAGGCGCCCGTGTTGGCGTTCGTCGCGCACAACGGGTTCTACGTCGTGCGGCTCGCGTACGTCGACCTCGTGATCGTCGTGCCCGTCGTCGCCGCGTTGCTGCTGCTCGCAGGACGACGGCGCGAGCTCGCGCGCGGCGTGCGGCTCGTCGCGTGGCTCGGCCTCGCGGGCGCGCCGCTCGGCGTCTGGGCGACGTTCGTCGAGCCCAAGCGCCTCGTCGAGGAGCGCGTCGAGGTCTTGGTCGATCCCGCGGTCGCGCCGAGCGAGCCGCTGCGCATCGCGGTGCTCGCCGACCTGCAATCCGCCGATGTCGACGAACACCTGCGGCGCGCGGTCCGCGCGACGCTCGCGTTCGAGCCGCACCTGATCCTCTTGCCCGGCGACCTGATTCAGCGCCGCGACGCGCCCGACGACATCGCGCGCGCGTTCCACGAGCTCGTCCTGCCGCTCACGGCGCCGCTCGGCGCGTACTTCGTGCTCGGCAACACCGACCACATCGAGCTCGTCCGCCGGGCGCTCGCCGGGACTCCGGTGCGGATCCTGGTGAACGAGACGATCTCGCTCGCGTTCGGCGGCCAGACGATCGTGATCGGCGGTGCCGGCGAGTTGCCGAGCGATCCCGAGACGCGCGAGTTCGTCGCGGAGTTCGACCAGCGGCGCGGCGACGAGCTCAGGATCCTCGTCTCGCACTTCCCGGACGTCTTGCTCCCGCTCGACGGCGAGCCCGGCGTTCATCTGACGGTCGCCGGGCACACGCACGGCGGACAGATCCAGTTGCCGTTCGTCGGACCGCTGCTGACGCTGAGCGACGTGCCCCGCGCGGTCGCCGGCGGCGGCCTGCACGAGCTTCACGGCCGTCCGATCTACGTCTCGCGCGGCGTCGGCTGCGAGCGCATGTGCGCGCCGACGGTCCGGTTCCTGTGTCCTCCCGAGGTCTCGCTGCTGACGGTGCGCGCTCGCTGAGAGCACGATCATGCGCCTGCGGCTGGCGCGCGCCGGCCGCGGCTCGCGAGCTCGCGCCCTCGGCCTCGCGAACGCGCGCTTCGACTCGCGAGCGCGAGGCCTGAGCCCGCCAGCTCGGGGGAGCGCTCGCGGCGGGCGTATTTCGCGTTGCGTCCGGCGCGCGTTCGATTTGGAGCAGGCGTTCCCGTCCCCTCGAAACCGCAGGAATCGCCATGACCAAGCTCAGCATCCTCCCGCTGCTCGCCGCGCTCGCCGCGAGCTCCCCCGCCTCCGCGCAGAACGGCCCCGATGTCGAAGTGTTCGGCCAGTTCGCGCACAACTACTCGGGCAGCGTCGGCTGCAAACCGTTCGACATCGCCTACTCGGCCGATGGCCACCTGATCGCCGCCTTCGGCGAGGATCGTCCGGCGGGCTCCGACCGTCTGATCGTCGCCGAGTACGATCCGGCGACCAACGTCTGGCTCGTGCTGTGCGATCAATCGCTCGGGCTCGACGAGATCTTCGGGCTCGAGCTCGCGGTGCCGCCGGTCAAGTTCGGCGACAGCCTGCGCGACCAGTGGTACGTCGCGGCCGCGCTCTACCAGGGCCCGGTCTCGGCCGGATCCGCGCCGGCGAACTACGTCGCGCTCTACACGGGCAAGCTCGGCAAGAAGTGGGGTCCGATCGCGCGCTTCTTCCAGAACCTGCCGGCGACGGTCAACACGTCGGTCGAAGTGCACCCGACGCTCGCGCTCACGCCGATCAAGCCCGGCGACTGGTCGAACTACGCGGTCGACGTGTTCGCGTGCTGGGGCGAAAACCCGAACGGGACGCACGGCACGATCTGGCGCGCGACGTCGATCGACTACGGCCGCTGGTTCGCGCACGACCAGCGCGTCGCGGGGCCGCACGGCACGATGCTCGGGCTAGATGGCGCGCTGATCGATCACGGCGAGTTCGGACATCCGTCGGCGTACGGCGACGAACACAACGCGGTGACGTTGCTCGCATTCGAGGATCCGAGCACCGGCACGGTGCGCGTCGGGTCGAGCTCGATCGGCGGGACGTTCACCGAGATCTTCGCCACCAAGGCCGATGGACGAACCGAGTTCGCGCCGACGATCGTCGCGTACGACAACGACGTCAACTTCACGTGCCGGACCGAATTCGGCGCGCCGAGCGGCTCGAGCGGTCTCACGTGGTACGTCGGCACGCCGTTCGGCCTCTTCGACGAGCTGCAGCCGCTGCACGGGCTCGTCGAGACCGCGGCGGACCTCGGCGCGTACGAGAGCGACGCGTTCGTGGCCGTGATCGCGTACCCCGACCAAAGCGGCGCTCCGGCGGCGTTCGCGCTCGAGGGCGACCGCGACGACGACACGGTGACACTGCCGTCGGTGATGGTCAGCGACTCGGGCAAGGCCTGGGGCCCGGCACGCGTCGCGGTCACGCCCGACGGCGTGCAACCGTTCCGGCGCACCTACGGGTGGACCAACTACCTCCCGAACGGCCAGAAGGTCGGCGTCTGGCTCGACTTCTAGGCGCCGGCCGAGCGGAGCCGCGCCCGCCCCGCGAGAGCTTCGGCCTCGCTCGGCGGGCGCGGCTCGTTGCGCGAGCCCGTGTTGCGACCGCGGGCGCTCGGGTTTCCAGCTCTCGAACGCCTCCCACACTTCCTCAACCCCGCCCTACCATGCACCCGATCCGATCCGCACTCGCCTTCTCGCTCGCCACCCTCGCGCTCGCCGGTCTCGCGACCGCGCAGCAGAGCTCCGACAAGGAGATCTTCTTGCAGTTCGCGCACAAGTACGCCGACGCGAACGGCTGCAGCGAATTCGACCTCGCGTACACGCCCGACGGGCACTTGATCGCCGCGTTCGTCGAAGAGCGACTCACGTTCGACGACCGGCTGATCGTCGCCGAGCTCGATCCGGTGACCGGCGCGTGGCTGAAGCTCGTCGACTCGCCGTTCTACATGGAGCGGATCACCGGGATCTCGCTCGCGGTGCCGACGCACAAGTACGGCGATCCGAAGTACGACCGCTGGTACTGCTCCGTGATCTTCTCCAACCCGAGTTCGTCCGGCGGCGCGCCGGACGACGTCTGGGTCGGGATCGTCAGCGGCCTCTACGGCAAGGTCTGGGGCCCGTGGATCACGTTCTGCGAGAAGCTCCCCCACGTCACGGCGACCGGGATCTCGCTGCAGAGCGCGCTCGCATGCGTTCCGCTCGGACCGAGCGACTGGTCGAACGGGTACGCGCTCGAGCTCGTGTTCTCGTACTTCGACGATCCGACGTCGAAGGGCTACTCCGTGTGGCGCGCGACCTCGCTCGACCAAGCGCACTCGTTCGCTTCCGAGACGCTGATCGCCGGCGCGAACGCCCAGGGCTCGGGCACGCTGCGCGGAGCCGGCAACTTCTGGCATCCGACGGTCGCCGCGGACGAGCGCAACGCCTACCTGCTGGTCGCGTTCGAGGACGTGAAGGCGCAAAACGTGCTGATCGCGTCGGGAGCGATCGGGAGCTCGCTCTCGCTGATCGATCAGACGCCGGCGAACGACGGTAGACCGGAATTCGCCCCGTGCCTCGCGGTCGACGATACCGACGTCAATCTGACGTGTCGCGCCGGCTCGATCGGCACGAGCGGCGAGGGTCTGCTCGCGTGGTACGTCGGCACGACGTTCGGCGGCTTCCTCCAGTTGCCGACGATCCACGCCCGCGCGACCAGCGCCGGCGACATCGCCGTGCACGAAGGCGGCGCATACATCGCCGCGACCGTGCTACCGGACAACAACGGCGCGAGTCGGTGCTTCGCGTTCGAGGGCGATCGCGATTCGCTCACGGCGACGCTGACCGCGACCGCGATCCAGGATTCGGGCTCGGCGAACGGATCGCCGCGGGTCGCGATCACGCCGGAAGGGGTGACGCCGTTCCGCCGCAGCTACGCGTGGCGCGTCCCGCCGACCGCGACCAAGCCCCGCGGCGTCTGGCTCGACCTCTGACGGCCGACGCAGCGTTCAGCGAGCGCCGACGGGCGAAACGACGCCCCAGTCGGCGCTCGTTTCGTAGCCGAGGCGCTCCGCGAGGTCCGGGTAGACCTGCTTGAAGTGCGCGACGTGCTCGGGCCCGAAGTGGTTCTTCCAATCGCCGGCGACGCCCTTGCGATAGTGGCTCTTCTCGTCGGCCTGGCCTTCCTTGCGACCGCCGGCGAAGTTCGAGAAGCGATGGTCGTGCACGATGCCGAGCAAGCGCTCCGCCGGGAACGGCACGATCCGCGAGCGCATCGGCACGAGCTTGTCGTGGTGCCAGTGCAGCACGTTCAACGCGAGTCGCAGGTAGAGCCAAGGCCGCTGGCGCATGCCGATGTGCGACTCGTCGAGCAGGTCGAGGTGCGCGAGGATGCGCAGGAAGCCGCGATACGGGTCCGGCGTGAGCTCCTCTTGCCGGAGCTCGAGCACGTGCGCCTGGCGATAGTCCCACGCTGCCATCTCGCCGAGGACCTGCCGCGTGAACGAGAACTCGATCTCGGCGTGCAGCCCCTCTTCCTTCGAGCAGCTCTTGAGCTTGTCGCGGTGCGCCGGCAACTCGGGGAAGTCGTCGGTCGGGTGGCTGTTCTTGTGCGAAAAGTAGCCCGACACCACGATGTCGCGCGGATCGCGGACGACGTGGAAGCCGCGGTACGCCGGCAAGCACTTCACGAACCGCGCGTCGGCGTTGACGTACGAGATGAAGTCGATCTGCTTCTCTGCGACGTGACGGGCGAGGTCGTCGCCGAAGTTGCGCGGCGCGTACAGATACGCGATCGAGAGGCCGCCGTCGGCGCAGATCGTCTCCAGGATCGAGTGGATCCAGGTCGAGGCGCACTTGTGGTGGCCGAAGTAGGCGTACAGCGGACGGGTCATGGGACGCGCGGGACTTTTCGAGGCTCGGGGGCGCAGACGTGTCGGACGGCGCGCGCTCGCCGCTTGAGCTACCGAGGCTTGGAACGCGCGAAGAGCCCGCCGATCAAGGGTAGACGCACCAGGCGCTCACCCACGCCGACGCGCTCTTCGCGCGTCAGGACGGCGAACCACAAGTACGCGAGCATCGCCGACAGCACGCCGGCCTTCAAGAGCTGGGGCACGCCCCACCCGAACTCGGCGCCGGTGACGCGCTCCTCGTAGAGCACCGCGGCCGCGGTCGCGATAACGACGACGCCGAGCACCTGGAACGTCCGCCGCCAATCGGTGCGCACGCCGCGGCCGGCGTTCGCGACCCCGAGGCAGAGGAACGCGAGCACCGCGAAGGTCGCGACCTTGGCCGCCGCGGGTCCGACGTACCCCCACCGCGGGATCCAGAGCCAGTCGAGCCCGACGTTGAGTGCCAGCGCGACCGAGTTGAGCCAGAACAGCGGCCACGTGCGCTTCTCCGCGAGCAGCGTCACCTGCGACAGCGCGTAGAGCCCGTAGAAAACGTACGCCGCCGCGATCCACGGCAGAACGCGGTACGCCTCGAAGTAGGCGTCTTGTCCGGACAGGAAACGCGTCACCTCGCGAGCGTAGAGGATCGGCACCAGGCTCGAAGCTCCGACGAACAGCAGCGCGTAGCCGTCGACGCGCACTTGCAGCCGGCGACGCTCCTCGTGGTCCGCGACGGCGAAGAGCGACGGTTGCCACGCCTGCATGAACGAGCCCATGCCCATCTGCTGCACCATGAACCCGACCTTGTAGCCGAGCCCGAAGATGCCGACCCAGGTCATCGCGATCTCCGCCGGCGCGAGCGCGCGCAGCATCACGCGGTCGACCTGGTGCAGGCCCATCTGCAACAGCCCGACCGGGATCAACGGCAACGCGTAGGCGAGCATCGGCCTCAGCTTCTCCCACGACACGCGCGGCCCGATGCGCGCGAGGATGCCGCCGGTCAGCAGCCCGGCGGTGATGAGCTCGCCGACGAGCACGCCCGCGACCATGCCGACGACGCCCCAGTCGAGCACGGCGACCATCACGATCTTCAGCACGAGCTCGACCAGCGACTTGAGCGTGCGCAACGTCGTGTAGAGCTGCGAGCGCTTCTCCGTCTGCAGGTAGCGGAAGCCCGCCTCGCTCGACATCGCGAGCGGGATCGTCGCGAGCGCGACGGCGATGCAGCGAGGCAGGTTGTCTCCGGAGAGCAGCACGTCGCCGGTGCCGAACAGCCAGTCCGCGATCTCGGCGCGGAAGTAGATGCCGACGCCGGCGACCAGCCAGGAGAACGCCGCGAGCGCGACGATCGCGCTGCTGATCACACTGCGGCGATCCTCCTCTTTCTGGTAGTCGAAGTAGAAGCGCGTCATCCCCGCGAGCAGGTTCATCCCCGCCGCTTGCGTGGCGGCTACGATGACGAGATCGAGCAATTCGGACGCGCCCCACTGCGCCGGATTGAGCTGTTTCGTGAACAGCGGGACGAGCAGGATCGTCAGCGCGCGCTGCACGATCGGCACCAGGCTGTAGATCAGCGAGTGCTTGACCAGCCCGCCGAGCGCGGAGCCCTCTTTCGGCGCCGCGCTCACGCTCCGGGCCGATTCCGACGCGCGCCGGCGGCGGCGACGAGCGCGGCTTCCATCTGGGCGCTCTTGCGGGCCCAGGTGTAGTGCTCGAGCACGGTCTCGCGCGCCCGCGCGCCGAGCGCGCGCCGCCGCACGGGATCACCGAAGAGCTCGACGATCGTGCGCGCGAGCTCCTCCGCGCCGTCCGCGACGATCAGATTTTTCCCGGGCTCGAGCACGAGCCCGCCGCAGCTCTTCGAGGTCGCGACGACGCACCTCGCCATCGACCACGCCTGCAGGATCTTGTTCTTGATGCCGGTGCCGCTGACCAAGGGGCACACGAAGATCGAGCCGCGCGCGAGATACGGCCGCACGTCGTCGACGACGCCCGTGACGTGCACCGACGGCCCTTGCAGCGCGCGCACCGCGGGCGAGGGGTCCTTGCCGACGACGTAGAGCTTCGCGCGCGGCTCGGCGCGCAGCACGAGCGGCAGCACTTCGCGCGCGAAGTAGAGCACGCCCTCGACGTTCGGCTCGAAGCCCATGTTGCCCTCGAACACGACCGTGCGATCTTCCTCGGGCTCCGCGCGCGGCGCGAAGAACTCGTGGTCGACTCCGTTCGCGACGACGCGCACGTCGAGGTTCGGATTCAAGCTCGCGATCGCGTCGCGGTCGCCCTCGGCGACGACCGTGCACACGTCGAGGTGCCGGAAGAAGAGCCGCTGGTAGCGCGTGATCTTCGAGAGGTCGCGCAGGTTCCTCAGGAACTCGACGGGGCCTCGGCTGTTCGCGAGTCGCGTGCGCGCGGGCCCGGTCTCGTCGTCGGCGACGTCGCCGAGCACGGGCGTGCCGTGAAGTCGATGCGAGTAGACGAGCATCTTGATCCCGCCGGTCCAGACGACGTCGAACTCCGAGGGACGCAGCGACTCGATGCGCGCGAGCACGCGCGGATCGAACTCGAAGACCTCGTGCGCCGAGAACGAGCGCAACGCCCGCGCGACCGGGTTGGCGCGCCGCGGCTCGGCCGCGGGCACCACGTGGATCGACTCGAAGAGCGCCGCGAGTTCGCGCGGCGCGGGCTCCGCGCCGATCGCCACCAAATGGAACTCGTGTCTGCCCGCGAGCTCGCGCACGTGGTGGTAGTTGTGCAGGTTGTAGCCGTCCTGGAGGGGGAAGGGCGGCTTGTGCGCGAGGAAGAGCACTCTCATCGGGGGCTCGGAGATCATCGGCTCCGCGAGCGCTGGGTCGAGAGCGGCGTCGCGGCGCACGGGGCCGTCCGCGCGTCCCCGTACGCCTCGGATCCGCCAAAAGCAGCCCGAAACAGGGCGAACGAACGAAATCGCTTTTCCTACAGAGCCGTGACCAACGCGTCCGAAAGTGCGCCCCGGAAGCGTGTGGTCGACCGCCGGGGAAGGCGGTCCAGCAGAGGAGAAGCAGGGATCATGAACACAGAACAATGGGACGTACCCACGTCCTCGGGGCTTGGGGGCGGCAAACGGCGGTGGACGAGGAGCACACGGCGAGCGGGCTGGACGGCGGTCGCGCTGGGCTTCTTCTTGACCGCGTGCGGCGGCGGCGGCGTCGGTTCGAGCGCGGAGGGCGCTGAGCTCGCCGCGACCGTCGGCGGCAGCGGCCAAGTCGTGGCGGAGCTCGAGCTCGGTGCTCCGAGCATCTCGGGCGGCTTCGTCTTGCGCGGCACGGTACCGGTGCCGAAAGGCACGTTCCCGCGGTCGGACGGATTGTCGCCGTTCTCGATCCTCGACTTCGACGGCAACGTCGTGCCGACGCAGTGCGAGATCGTCAGCCGCTATCCGAGGGACACCGACGGCGCGGACGTCGTCGAGGTGATCGGCCGCGTCAACACGCCGCCGGGCACGACCGCAGGCACGCGAATCACCTACTCGATCGTCGACAGCCCGCACGCGATCAAGAAGTTCCACGTCACCAAGCCCGTGCTCGGGATGATGAGCAAGCCGGGCTCGCTGCTGCTCGTCGCGAAGGACTGCTTCGGACACCAGTACACGCTCGACCTCGTCAAGGACACGCGCCTCGCGTACTCGAACGGCACGGTGAAGCAACTGCGCCTCGGCGACGCGGCTTCGCAAGTGCGCACGTACGGTGTGATGCTGCCGACCAGCACGGTGCCCGTCGGTCCTCCGAACGGCCCGCTGTCGCACCTCTTCGGCGTGCACGCGTACCTCGGCAACTGGGCGAAGTCCGACGTGATCTCGCTCGACCTCCGCGTGTCCAACGGCTTCAGCGGACGCGACGCGGCGACCAAGAACGACGATCCGATCAACGACGTCTACTTCCGGTCGCTCGAGCTTTGGGTGAAGAAGGGTTGGACGATCGAGAGCTCGCTGCCCGACTCCGCGCAAGGTCCGTCCTACGACGCGGGCAAGTGGACCGCGTTCCCGCTGGTCACGGCGCGCACCGACGGCAAGCTGCACCTGATGGTCTCGCAGGGCCAGTTCAACCGCCGCATCACGGTCGTGCCGATCGGCAAGGAAGCCGAAGCCAAGTCCTACGCTCGCGCGGAGAACCTGGGCTTCTGCAAGGCGGGCACCGCGCCGAGCGGCCAAGAGCTCTTCTCTTGGTGGAATCCGGCGACCGCACGCTACTTCCCGCAGAAGCACCGCTTGCCCGAGCTCGATCACTTGGGCTTGCAGACGATGCGTCAGAAGCTCGGCGCGGAGATCGCGAAGACCGAATCGCGGATCAAGACCGGGCAGCCGGATGCGTTCCCGTACCCGACCGGCGGCGCGATGGGCTGGGCGTACCCGTGGGGCTCGAAGTACGGCGGCATGACCGGCGGCCAAGAGATCTTCATGTACGACGGGCTCACCACCGCGGCGGCTGCGTCCAATGAGGGTTGGCGCAACTACGAGGCGATGCACCGGATGTACAGCGATCGTCAGCCGACCACGCTGTTCAACAAGGACGGCGAGCCGACGCGCGTCGCCGACTGGGTGATCCACGGCTCGCTCGGCGACTACATCCCGATGTACTTCTTCCTGAAGCTGCAGTCGGGCAACGACCCGTTCGGCTTCAAGACGCAGCCGACGTACCAGGTCAACCACGTCAAGACCGCGGCGCTCCTGCCGCCGTACGAGGCGAGCATGCGCGGCTACGGCGCGATCGACTTCCAGCACTACGTGCGTCGCACGCGATCCGAGAAGGTCCTGATCTGGCTCGGCAACGACGGGATCGCGAAGGACGACGCGCGCATGGAAGCGGAGCTCTTCCACCTCTCCTACTGCGAGTACAACAACGACGCGAAGGGCAACGCGCAGGGCTCCGGCCTGCTCGGCGACATCCAATCGGTCGCGAAGAAGCCGGGTGACGGCTTCGGCTTCGGCCGCGGCGAAGGTTGGGGCATCGACGCGATGAACGTCGCGTACTCGATCGGCGACACCAAGTGGCGCAACGAGATCCTGCCCTGGTACCAGAAGATCGCCGACCTCGTGCTCGCCGGCCAAGGCAGCTGCAACGGCTTCTGGCAGAACATGTTCAACGACAAGTGGGTCGGCGGTCTGTACCGCGCGCGCCAATCGTTCGAGCAATCGATCTGCGAGAACGCGTTGGTCGGAGCGATCGAGGTCGCGCTGCGCGACGTCGACCTCGCGCGCCACCAAGAGGTCGAGACCTCACTGAAGGCGTCGCTCTACGCGATGATCGGACCGATGGGCTGGAGCGACACCACCAAGGGTCCGTGGACCGTCACCGCGGTCGCGCCGCTCTCCGGCGGCACGCCGTTCTGCGGCTCGCTGCCGGTGAACGGCACGTCCGGCAAGCCCGACAAGTACTACACGTGGTCGTCCTTCGCCTACGGGTACGAGTTGACCGGCGATCCGCAGTTCCTCGACCTCGCCGAGACGATGGCGGGCGGCAATCTGCTCGCGATCCTCGAAGGTCAGGGGTACACGACGCTCGAGAATCGCGCGGCGCTGCTCGCGCTGGTTCAAATGGGCATCCCCTGAACGGACCGTGAGTCCAAACCGCGGGCGCGTCGAGCGAGAAGCTCGACGCGCCCGCGGCCTTTTCGTGCAACGCGGACGGGCGCGAGCGCACGTTTCGTGTGTGCAAGAGCGCTCGTCTCCTCGTGTTCCGGCGCGCGACGCCCGCGTGCAAGGGCTCGCGGCCGCGGATTCGTCGCGACGCGGAAGCTCCGACGAGTGAGCAGGACGGGAAGCCTCATCGCCCCGATGACAGTCCCGCAGCATTGGTCTCGGCGGGCGCCTACTGGCACGGCCATTGCCCAGCCGCGGCTCGCGCCCGCCCCTCGGCCGCGGATCAGCATCGGATCCACGCCGAGAGCACGAGGAGCGCGACCGACCGAGGAAGCCCGCACGCGACCCGGTCGGTCGTCGTTCCAGGCGGGGACGCAGCCGAGCAGCGATCGGGAAGCTCGCGGCTCGGGTCCGGAAACCAACCAGAAGAAGAGGGGAATCAACATGAAGAGGCCCGTGTTCCACGGCGCCTCGCCGGCCCGGCGTCCAGCCGTCGGGCGGCGACTGCTCCTTGTCCGTTCCATTCGCGCGCTGCTCTTCGTGCTGGCCTTCTGCGCCGGCGCGGGCACCGCGACTTCCCAAGCGCCTCGCGGGACCAGCGGTGCGACCGGCGGAGTGCTCGGCGAGTTCGAGCTCGCGGCGCCGGCGTCGACGACCTTCGTGCTGCGCGGCACGCTCCCGGTGATGCCGGGCACGTTCCCTCGCGCGGACGGCAAAGTCCCCTTCTCGGTCCGCGACGCCAACGGCGCGATCGTGCCGGCGCAGGTCGACGCGGTGACCCACTTCCCGAACGACGCCGTCGACGGCGCCGACGTGGTCGAGATCACGGCGATCGTGCACCGTCCGACCGGCACGACAACCGGCACGCGCATCAAGTACCAAGTCATCGACACGCCGCACACGCCGACGACGTTCTCGCCGACCGCGTCGGTACAGGCGCTCTTCACGACGCCCGGCTCGGTCGTGATTCGCACCCGCGACGTGTTCGGCCACACGTACGTCGCCGACCTGCTGCGCGGCAACGACGACGTTCGGTTGCTCCGCTCCGGCGAGTACCGCGAGCAGACGCGCTTCTACGAGGCGATGCGTCCGATTTCCTCGACCGCGTACGGCCCGCCGAGCGGTCCGTTGCGCCGCATGATGGGCGTCCACTCGTACGTGAGCACGTGGGCAGGCGAGGACCTGATCAGCCTCGACCTCCGCGTCCACAACGGGACCAGCGGACACGATGCGGCCGATCCGATCGACGACCCGCAAGCGAAGCTCTACTTCGACCAGCTCGAGATCGTCGTGCCGCAAGGCTGGACGCTCGTGCCCGACGTGCAGGACGTCGGCTGGGGCACGCCCTTCACGCAGGGCGCGACGACGGTGTATCCGATCGTCAAGGCGCAGCCGGGCAACAAGCTGAACGTCATGCCGGTCCAAGCGCAGTTCCACCGCCGCCTCGTGCTGGCGAAGACCGCCGTCGCCGCGCGCGCCGCGGAAGTCGCGACAGAGCAGTGGCTCGGCTTCTGTCAGCCCGGTTCGAACGGAAGCGGCCCGATCTGGTCGTGGTGGAATCGCTTCACCGCGCGCTATTGGCCGCAACGGCACGCGCTGCCGCGCTTCGACTTCAAGGGCAAGACCGCGGCGCTCGGCAAGCTGAAGAGCGAGTACCAATCAGAACTCGACTGGCTGATCAAAGGCACGAGCAAGGGCGGCTATCCCTTCTACTCGACGCAACTCGGTTGGGCGTATCCGTTCGGCTCCAAGTACGGCGGCATGACCGGCGGCTCGGACATCTACCTGTACGACGGCGTCGTGACCGCGTGGGCGGCGTCGAACGACGGCTATCGCCACTCGCAGCTCTCGCACCGCATGTACACGGACCGCCAACCGGTCGTGATCTACGACAAGAACGGCGAACCCACGACGCTCGACGACTGGCTCGTGCAGGGCTCGCAGTTCGAGTACGTCAACATGCAGTTCTACCTGACGCTGCTGCCCGGCCCCGATCCGTTCGGGTTCAACGTCGCGCCGCTGTATCAGGTCAACGCGGTGGCGAGCCAAGGTCGGGCTCCGGCGTACGAAGCCGAGCTGCTTTCCTACAAGCCGATCGACGTGCAACACCACGTTCGCTGGCTGCGCTCGCCGAAGGTCCTCGTGTGGCTCGGCAACGACGCGCTCGCGAAGGACGACATCCTGATGGAGGCCGAGATCCTGCGGCTCTCGTACCACGAGTACCCGAGCGCGCCGAACGGCGGCGTGATCCCCTCGGGCATGGCTTCGGATATCCACTCGGTCGAGGTCAATCCCGGCGTCGGCTTCGCCTGCGGGCGCGGCGAGGCCTGGACGATCGACGGCATGTGCGCCGCGTACTCGATCTCGTCGTCGCCGGCGTGGCGTGGCCGCGCTCGCGATTGGTTCGACTCCGTCGCGCAGTTGATGCGCCAGGGTCAGTCGTCATGCAACGGCTTCCTGATGCGCTTGAAGACCAGCAAGGACTTCGCCGGGCAGTTCTTCGTCCGGCGCGCGACCGAGACCGCGATGCTCGACCAAGCGCTGGTCTCGATGATCGAGACGGTGTTCAAGGGCGTCGATCCGATGCGCGTCGGCACGCTGGAGAACGTGCTGAAGAGGCAGTTCTACGCCGAGATCTCGCCGATGGCGTGGAGCTCGGTCCTCGACGGCCCGGTCTCGAGCATCGCGATCGCCCCGCTGTCGGGCGCGCCGTTCTGCGGCTCGTCACCGGCGTGGGCGGCGGACGCGGACAAGTTCCAGTCCTGGACGAGCCTGGCGTACGCCTTCGAGCTCACCAACGACCCGATCTTCCTGCAGCGTGCCGCCGAGATGAGCGGTGCGAGCACGGTCCCGAACCTGCTGATCGCGCAACAAGCGATGAGCTGGGGGAACCACGAGAATCGCGCCGGACTGCTCGCACTCGCGCAGCTGCTCTGGATGCCCTGAACGAGACCCGCGTCTCGACGCGATCTCCACGGCCGCCCGCTCGAAGTCCCACGGGACTTGGGGCGGGCGGCCGATCGCTTTTAGCGGGCGCGCGCGAAGAGCGAACGCAGCTCGAGCTCCTCGCCGCGCCGCGTCACGCGACCGCGCACGACCGTCTCGTTCGAGACCGCGAGACTGCCGACGAGCGTGTTCGCGACGTTGCCGTCGTCGTCGAGCGGATCGATCGCGAGCGCGGGCTGCTGCCCACCCGAGACGAAGCGGTTCTTGCCCTCCATCCGGATCTCACGGCAGCCGCCGAGCGACACCAACGGACGATCGCCGCAGCCCTGCGCCATCTCGAAGTCGTTGTCGCGCAGGAGCAGCAAACCGTTCGCCTCGCCCGCGCCGCGGTCCCACGCGACCAACGCGCTGGTCCCGTACGGCGAGCCTTCGCGCGTCAGTGTGCGCAACGCGGGCGTGAAGCCCGCACGGAACACATTTTTCTCGACGACGATGTCGCCGCGGTGGCGCCCGGCGAACGTCAGCGCCGAGCCGCCCTTGTAGTTGTCGCCGCTCGAAATGCCGACGTCGGAGACCTTGCAGTTGCGGATCGTCACCGTGCCGACGCCCGCCGGACCTTCTTTCGAACGCGCGGTGACCTGGCAGAACGTGCGCCCGAGCCGCATCGCGTCGACGTTCTCGATCAGCACGTCGCCCTTCAGATTCTGCAGGTAGAAGCCGTGCTCCCAACGCACGTCCTGCACCAACGCGCGCCGCGTCGCGCCGCGGAACTCGAACGCCGCGATGCCGGAGCCCCAAACGCCCCACTTCGACTTCTGTCCGGTCTGCGTCAGGTGATCCCAGCCGCCGATGACGTCGCAATCCCAGAAGCGGAAGCCCGCGTGCGTCGACTTGCCGCCGTCCGCGTTGAAGAAGATCCCCGCGCGATAGCCGCACGCGATCTTCAGATTCTTGAACGTGAACCAACCGTTGGGCACCGCTTGGCTGATGCCGATCGTGTCGCTCGCCTTGCCCGCTCGGATCCAGACCTCGCCTTGGCCTTCGATCAGCACCGGCGAGTTCGCGTTGCCGCCGCCGGTCTGCGCATTCCACGGCGACGGCTTGCCGTAGCCGATCGCGAACGCGGGATAGTCGCCCGCCTGCACGAGGATGCGCGTGCCGGGACCGGCGCGACCAAGCGCGGTCGCGAGCGGGTTCTGCGTCGCCACCTCTCCGACGCCGTCGAACACGACTCGATCGGGATAGCAGGTGATGTTCAGCACCTGCGGCGGACCTTGGTTCGGCGTCGCGTCGCGCCGACCGGCATTCCTGTCCTGCGGGGCGATCGTGAGCGCCACGGCTGCGAGCCAACACCAGAGCATCGTCATCGGGTTCCGTTCGGACTGGGGACGAACTCGAGGATAGACCGACGCGAGCCGAGCCTCCATGCCCGGCACCCTCGGAAGCTCGCCAACCTCGACCTGCGGCGTGCTTTGGCCGTCGGCGACTCTAGAATTCGGGGCCCATGGCCCGCGCCGCCGTCGTGATCCCCTGCTTCAACGAAGCGGCGCGTCTCGCGGTCGCGGCGATTCGCGCGGAGCTCGCGCGCTCGGGCGAGGTCGACCTGGTCCTGGTGGATGACGGCTCGATGGATGGGACACGAGCGCGCCTCGACGACGTGCGCAAGGGTTTCGAGGCGCGGGTCGAGGTGCTCGCGCTCGAGCGCAATCAGGGCAAGGCGGAAGCGGTGCGCCAAGGCGTGCTCACCGCGCTCGCGCGCAAGCCCGGCTACGTCGGCTACTGGGACGCCGACCTCGCGACGCCGATCGAGGTGATCGAGGACTTCCGGCGCTTGCTCGAAGCGAAGCCCGCGCTCGAATTCGTCACGGGAGCCCGCGTCGCGCTTCTCGGCCGGAACATCGATCGTCAACCGTTGCGCCACTACGTCGGCCGAGTGTTCGCGACCGCGGCTTCGCTGACGCTCGGGATGCCGATCTACGACACGCAGTGCGGCGCGAAGCTGGTGCGCGTGCTGCCGCACACGCGCGAGCTCTTCGCCGAGCCGTTCGTCGGCCGCTGGGTCTTCGACATCGAAATCCTGGCGCGCCGCAAGGTGCTCGCGCGCGACCGAGGCCTGCCGGCGGTCGAAAACGTGCTCTACGAGTTCACGCTGAACCGCTGGCACGACGTCGCGGGCTCCAAGGTCGAGCCGTTGGACCTCCTGCGCTCGCTCTGGCAGCTCCGGAAGATCCGGCGCCGCTATTTCGGCTAGCAAACCGGCGAGAGAAGCTCCTGCTCGGGCGGCGCGGGCTTCGGCCCGCGGCTCGGCCTGCTCGAAGTTCGAGCGCGTGCGACTCGCGTCGCGCGCGCTCCGCCGCTCAACCGAACTGGATGCCCTGGGCGAGCGGCAGCGCGCGCGACCAGTTGACCGTGTTCGTCTGGCGGCGCATGTACGCCTTCCACGCGTCGGAGCCCGACTCGCGGCCGCCGCCGGTTTCCTTCTCGCCGCCGAACGCTCCGCCGATCTCGGCGCCGCTCGTGCCGATGTTGACGTTCGCGATGCCGCAGTCGGAGCCGACCGCGGACATGAACTGCTCCGCGTGGCGGACGTTCATCGTGAAGATCGACGACGAGAGCCCTTGCGGCACGCCGTTCTGCTTCGCGATCGCGTCGTCGACGTCCTTGCAGCGGATCACGTAGAGGATCGGCGCGAAGGTCTCTTCTTGCACGATCGGCCAGTGGTTCTCCGCGCGCACGATCGCCGGACGGACGAAGTTGCCGCCCGCGAGCGGGCCCTTCAGCTTCACACGCTCGCCGCCGTAGAGGATCTCGCCGCCCTGCTCCTTCACCTTGACCAGCGCGGCTTGCATCTCCTCGACGGACTCCGGCGTCACCAACGGGCCGCACAGCGTCCCTTGCGCGCACGGATCGCCGATGCGCACGCCGGAGTAGGCCTTGACGAGCCGGCGCTCGACCTCCGCGGCGAGCTTCTCGTGCACGATCAACCGCCGCGTCGTCGTGCAACGCTGGCCCGCGGTGCCGACCGAGCCGAAGACGATCGCAGGCAGCGCGAGATCGAGGTCCGCGTCGTCCATCACGACGAGCGCGTTGTTTCCGCCGAGCTCGAGGATCGTGCGTCCGAAGCGCGCCGCGACCGCGCTCGCGACCTTGCGACCGACCGAGGTCGAGCCGGTGAACGAGATCAGCGGCACGCGCGCGTCGTGGAGCATCGGCTCACCGACTTCCGCGGACGGCCCGACGACGAGCCCCGCGAGCGCGCCGAAACCCTCCTCTTCGAGCACCGGCCGGACGACGTTGGTCATCGCGATCGCGCAGAGCGGCACGGTGCCGGCGGGCTTCCACACGCACGCGTCGCCCGCGATGTACGCGAGCATCGAGTTCCACGCCCACACCGCCATCGGGAAGTTGAACGCGGTGATCACGCCGACGACGCCGAGCGGATGCCAGCTCTCGCGCATCGCGTGACCCGGCCGCTCGGAGTGCATCGCGAGGCCGTAGAGCATCCGCGACTGCCCGACGGCGAAATCGCACATGTCGATCGCTTCCTGGACCTCGCCGAGCCCCTCTTGGAGGATCTTGCCCATCTCGAGGCTGATCAGGCGGCCGAGCGGATCCTTGTGCGCGCGCAGACGATCGCCCATCCGGCGGACGATCTCGCCGCGCTTCGGAGCGGGCACTTCACGCCAGCGCAGGAACGCTTCGTGCGCCGCGGCGACGCACGCGTCGTAGTCGGCGCGCGTCGCTTGACGCACGGTCGCGATCACTTCGCCGGTCGCGGGGTTCTTGCTCTCGAGCACCTTCCCCTTGGTCTTGCGCCATGCGCCGTCGTAGGCGCCGGAGTTCTCCGCCTTGAGGCCGAGTTTCTTCAGGAAGTCGTGCTGGGTCAGGGTCGCTTGGGACATGTCGTGAGCTCCGTTCGCGCGTCAAAAGGGCCCGACAAGATAGCCCGCGGGCCCCGACCCGACCAATCGCGCCGCGTCGTTCGCCCTGGCGGATCGGCGCCGCGGAGCTATCCTCTTCGCCCCCTATGGCCGACAAGATCATCTTCCAGCTCCAGGACCTCCGTAAGCACTACGGCCAGGACGAGATCCTCAAGGGGATCACGCTCGCGTTCCTCGAAGGCGCCAAGATCGGCGTCATCGGTTCGAACGGCGCCGGCAAGTCGACGCTCTTGCGCATCATCGCGGGCGTCGACACCAAGTTCGAGGGCACGGCGAAACCGGTCGGCGCGCTGTCGATCGGTTACCTGCCGCAAGAGCCGCCGCTCAACGAGAATCTCGACGTCGCGGGCAACTTGAAGGAGGCGGTCAAGCCGCTGCTCGATATCGAAGCGCGCTACCACGAGGTGAGCGCGTTGCTCGGCACCGCCGAGGGCGACGAGGCCGACAAGCTGAACGACGAGTTCATGCACTTATCGGAGGAGATGGAGCACAAGGAGATCTGGGAGCTCGACAGTCGGCTGGAGCAGGCCGCGACCGCGCTGTCGCTGCCGCCGCTCGACGCGGACGTGAAGAAGCTCTCGGGTGGCGAGCGCCGGCGCGTCGGCCTGTGCAAGCTCCTGATGTCGCACCCCGACATGCTGCTGCTCGACGAGCCCACCAACCACCTCGACGCGGACACGGTCGAGTGGCTCGAGCACTTCCTGAAGGAGTATCACGGCACGGTGATCCTGATCACCCACGACCGCTACTTCCTCGACAACGTCGTCGGTTGGATGCTCGAGATCGAGCGCGGACGCGCCATCCCGTACAAGGGGAACTACTCCGAGTACCTGATGACGCGCCAGAAGGCGCTCGAGGTCAAGCGCGGGCAGGACGCTGCGCGCGAGAAGGTGATCTCTCGCGAGCTCGAGTGGATCCAGAAGACTCCGAAGGCGCGCACGACGCGTTCGAAGGCGCGGCTCTCGCGCTACAAGGAACTCGTCGAGATGAAGGCCGAGGACGCGCTCGATTCGATCGAGCTGCGCATCCCGCCGGGACCGCGACTCGGCGACAAGGTCATCGAGTTCCGCGACGTCACGAAGGGCTTCGCCGGCCGCGTGTTGATCAAGGACTTGACGTTCGAGCTTCCGCCGGGCGGCGTGCTCGGCGTCGTCGGCGCGAACGGCATGGGCAAGACCACGATGCTGCGCATGATCCTCGGCCAGGAGAAACCCGACTCCGGCAAGGTCTCGATCGGCAGCACGGTGCTCTTGCGCTACCTCGACCAGTCGCGGGCGATCCTCGACGACTCGAAGACCGTCTTCGAGAACATCACCGAGGGCAACATCCAGATCAACTACGGCGGCAAGACGCTCGACGCGCGCGCCTACGTCGCACGCTTCAACTTCAAGGGCGAGGACCAGCAGAAGATGCTGGGCGAGTGCTCGGGTGGCATGCGCAACCGCGTGCTGCTCGCCAAGATGCTGCGCGAGCCCGCGAACGTGATCATCATGGACGAGCCGACGAACGACCTCGACCTGGAGACGCTGCGCGTGCTCGAGGAGGCCGTGCAGGAGTACCCCGGCTCCGCGATCGTCGTCAGCCACGATCGGTACTTCCTGAACCGCGTCGCGACGCACCTGCTCGCGTTCGAGGGCGAGGTACAGGAAGGCAGGGGCCCCGAGGTCAACTTCTACTCGGGCGACTTCGAGGGCTATCACGAGTGGCGCGAGAAGAGCCGCGCCGAGCGCGGCATCGGCCCGGTCTCGCGCGCCGGCAAGTACCGCCAGTTCTGGCGCGACTAGGCGCGCGGCGATGGACCTCGCGCGGCGCGAGCTCGCGGCTTGGTGCGTGGGCGACGCGCGGCTCGCTCCGCACGACGATCTCGTGCTCGCGCGGCGGATCCTCGAGCGCTACGCGCCCCGCGACGAGGCCCAGGCGCAGGAACGCGAGCGCATGCTCGCGTTCGTCGACGCGCATCCCTGCGACGCGCACCGGCGCACGCTCCTCGTCGGCCACCTGACCGCGTCGGCGCTCGTCGTCGATCGCGCGCGCGGCGCGGCGTTGCTCACCCATCACCGGAAATTGAGTCGCTGGCTGCAGCTCGGCGGCCACTGCGACGGCGATGCGAACTTGATCGGCGTCGCGCTGCGCGAGTGCGTCGAGGAGTCGGGCATCGCCGAGCTCGCGATCGATCCCGAGCCGCTCGATCTCGACGTCCACACGATCCCCGTGCGCGCGAACGAGCCCGAACACCTGCACCTCGACACGCGTTTCGTCGTGTTCGCGCCGCCGCACGCACGCGCGGTGCTGAGCGACGAATCGCACGAGCTGCGTTGGGTGACGCCGTCGGAGCTCGACGAGCTCTCGACCGATGCCTCGGTACGCCGGCTGTTCGATCTCGTCTTCGCGTAGCGCCGGCGCGGCTCGCCGCGGACCGAGCGGCCGGATTGCCGCGCGCGCCGCGGGCGGGTAGCGTCGCACGCTCCACACGACGCGGAGCGGCGACGATGCAGAACTTCGAAGGCCTCGGCACTTTCTACTTGGGCGGCGAGTACGACCTCGCGCGCGGCGCGCGCACCGGCGAGCTCCTGCTCTACGACTCGAAGGACCTGGTCACGCACGCGGTCTGCGTCGGCATGACCGGCAGCGGCAAGACCGGCCTCTGCACGACGCTGATCGAAGAGGCTGCGCTCGACGGGATCCCGGTGCTCGTGATCGACCCGAAGGGCGACCTCGCGAACCTGATGCTCGGATTCCCCGAGCTCCGCGCGAGCGACTTCGCGCCTTGGATCGATCCCGCCGAAGCGCAGCTCGCGCAGAAGAGCGTCGAGCAGCTCGCCGCGGAGACCGCCGAACGTTGGACGCGCGGCCTCGCGACGTGGGGCCAAGACGGCGAGCGCATCCGCCGCTTGCACGCGGCCGCCGAATTCGCGGTGTACACGCCGGGCTCGAGCGCCGCGCGCTCGCTCTCGATCGTCGAGAGCTTCCGGGCGCCGAGCGAAGAGGAGCGCGAGGACGTCGAAGGCTTCCGCGAGCGCGTCGCGACCACGGTTTCGAGTTTGCTCGCGCTCGCGGGCGTCGACGGCGATCCACTGAAGAGCCGCGGGCACATCTTGCTCTCGACGATCGTGCAGCGCGCGTGGAGCGAAGGTCGCGATCTCGAGCTCGGCGCGCTGATCGGCGAGGTCCAGGATCCGAAGCTGCAACGCATCGGCGTGTTCGACCTCGAGTCGTTCTATCCGGCGAAGGAGCGCTTCGAGCTCGCGCTCGAGCTCAACAACCTGCTCGCGTCGCCCGGTTTCGCCGCGTGGATGGAAGGCGAGCCTCTGGACATCGACGCATTGCTCTACACGAAAGCAGGCAAGCCGCGCGTCGCGATCCTTTCGATCGCGCACCTCTCGGACGCGCAGCGGATGTTCTTCGTTTCGCTGCTCTTGAATCAGGTGCTCGCTTGGGTACGCCGCCAGCGCGGCACCAACGCTCTGCGCGCGTTGGTGTACATGGACGAGATCGCGGGCTACTTCCCGCCGGTCGCGAACCCGCCGTCGAAGGCGCCGTTGCTCACGCTGATGAAGCAGGCGCGCGCGTTCGGCGTCGGCATCGTGCTCGCGACGCAGAATCCGGTCGATCTCGACTACAAGGGGCTCGCGAACGCGGGCACGTGGTTCGTCGGCAGGCTGCAGACCGAACGCGACAAGGCGCGGTTGCTCGACGGGCTCGAGGGCGCGGCGGCGACGGCGGGCGGCGCATTCGATCGCGCGGAGGTCGAGCGCACGCTCTCGTCGCTCACCGCGCGCGTCTTCCTGATGAACAACGTGCACGAGGATCGGCCGGTGATTTTCGAGACGCGCTGGGCGTTGTCGTTCCTCCGCGGTCCGATGACGCGCGTCGAGCTGAAGGCGCTCGCGCAGCGCGCGCGCTCCGCCGCCGAGCCCGTGACCGCGGCGCCGACGCCCGCGCAACCCACTCGGCCCGCGACGCCTGCGCCGGTCACGCCGGTCACACCGGGCACGCCGGTCCACGCGAGCACGAGCTCGTCCCCCGCGTCCGCCGCGAGCCGTCCGGTGCTGCCGCCGGAGGTGCCGCAGTACTTCGCGCCGGTGCGCGGCGCGCTCGGCAACGCGCTGGGCGGCGCGGTCGAGTACCGGCCGGCGTTGCTCGGCTCCGCGAAGGTCTTCTTCAGCGACGCGAAGTCGAAGCTCGAGAGCGACGCGCTCGCGAACCGGATCTGCGGCTTCGCCGACGGACCGGTGGTCGTCGATTGGGAGCGCGCGGAGTCCGTCGAGCTCGACCTCGAGGAACTCGAGAGTGAGCCGATGAGCGCCCCGATGACTGGGGCGAGTGGAGCGAGCGTGGCGAGTGCGGCGCGCGGAGCGAGTGGAGGCAACGTCGCGACCTTCGCGGCGCTGCCCGCGGACGCGGCGAAGCCGAGATCCTACGACGCGTGGAAGAAGTCGTTCGCGGACGCGCTCTTCCGCACGCAGACGCTCGGGCTCTGGCGCCACGCGGAGCTCGAGCTCGTCGGCGCCCCAGGCGAGAGCGAGCGCGACTTCCGCCTGCGCGTCGACCAAGCGGCGCGCGAGGATCGCGATCGCTCGCTCGCGCGCCTGCGCGAGAAGTTCGCGCCGAAGCTCGCGCTGCTCGAGGAGCGCAAGCGCAAGCGCGAGCAGTCGGTCGACGTGCAAGCCGCGCAAGCCCGCGACGCGAAGGTGTCGACGGCGCTCTCGTTCGGCAGCGCGTTGCTCGGCATGGTCTTCGGCCGCAAGTCGGTCTCGGGCAGCGTCGGACGCGCCGCGACCGCCGCGCGTGGGGTCAGTCGCTCCGCGCGCGAGTCCGGCGACGTCGCGCGCGCCGAGGAGGACGTGCGCGCGGTCACCGCCGAGCTCACCGAGCTCCAGAGCGAGCTCGAAGCCGCGCTCGCCGCGGAGACCGGCCGCTTCGCCGGCCTCGCGGACGCCATCGAGCGCGTCACCCTCCGTCCGAAGAAGACCGCAGTCCAGGTGCGCGCGCTGGTGCTCGTCTGGCTGCCCTACCGCGTTCCCGAAGGCGGCGAAGCGGCGCCGGCGTGGCGCTGAGTCGGGCCGCGCGACGACGAGCGCCAGCTCGCGTTGGACTTCCCGCGGCCCAGCGGGTTAGATTCGGGGACTTTTCCATCCCCCGTCCGTCCGAACGCAACTGATCGCCGCCGTGGAAGTCAACGTCGAACGCCCCGCACCGTGTGTCGCCAAGATCACCCTGAGCGTGCCCTTCGAGGAGTTCACCTCGGAGAAGCAGAAGATGTTGGCCGCCGCCGGCCGCCAACTCCGCGTCAAGGGCTTCCGTCCCGGTCACGTGCCGCCCCAAGTCGTGGAGAAGCTCTACGGCAAGGAAGTGGAGTTCGAGACCAAGAAGAGCTTCGTCCAGAAGGCGTTCGAACGCGCCATCCAGGAGCAGAAGTTCAAGCCGCTGACCAACCCGAACCTCGACCTCGGTGAAGGCACCGTGCTCGTCGGCGTCGGCTACAGCTACGGCTTCACGATCAACCTGCGCCCCGAGTTCCAGCTCGGACAATACAAGGGCGTCGAGCTCGCGAGCGAGAAGAAGCCGGTCAGCGACGAGGAAGTCGAAGCCGCGATCGAGCAGGTCGCGAAGAACAACGCGCGCCCCGAGCCCGCCGGCGACGCCGGCTTGCCGGAGGACGGCATGGCGGTCGCGCGCGTCGAGTTCCTCTGGAACGGACAGACGCTCTTCATGCGCGACGGGCTGCGGCTCTCGCCCGCCTCTCCGATCGTCGGCGTCGAAGCCGAAGCCTCGAAGAAGGCGCTGACGGGCGCCAAGGACGGCTCGATCCTCGACCTCGAAGCGACGTTCCCGAACGATGTCGAGCCCGAGGAAGCGCGCGGCCAGACCGGCACGTGCCGCATCACCGTCAATCAGGTCTTCAAGGTCGTCACGCCGACGCGCGCGGAGCTGATCACCGCGCTCAAGCTCGCCGACGAAGCCGCGCTGGCTGCGAAGGTCCGCGAGAAGCTCGAGGAAGCCGCCCAGGACATGGAGAACCGGCGCGTCGAGCACACGATCCTCGAGCGCTTGATCGACTCGCACGCGATGGAGCTGCCGGAGCCGATGGTCGAGGACAACACCAGGAATCGCCTCGACGGCTTGCGCCGCGAGCTCGCCTCCCAAGGCACCGCCGAGGGCGAGATCGAGAGCCAAGTCCAAGCCCAGACGGTCTCCGCGCGCGCCCAAGCGGAGCGGATGGCGCGCGGATACTTCCTGATCGAAAAGATTGCCGAGCAGGAGAACCTGAAAGTGACCGATGAGGAGGTCGTGAAGGAGCTCCGCACGATCGCCGAACGCAACCGTTCGACCTTCGACGAGGTCCACAAGTACTACCGCGAGAAGAACCTGATGCCCCAGCTCGTGATGGAAGTCGTCGAGCGCAAGGTGCGGGCCTTCCTGCGCGAGCACGCGAGCGTCACCGTCGGTGCCTCGGCTTGAGGCCGAGCGCCCGCGGCACTACGAAGTCCTGTTCCCCAGTCCAGCACGAAACCAAAGCATGAGCGCGAACGCCTCGTACATCATCCCGTACGTCATCGAGAAGACCGGCCGCGGAGAGCGCGTCTACGACATCTACTCGCGCCTGCTCGAGGACCGCATCATCTTCATCGGCACCGCGATCGACGACGTCGTCGCGAACTCGGTGATGGCCCAGCTCCTGTTCCTGGAGAAGGCGAACAAGACGCAGGACATCAACATCTACGTCAACTCGCCGGGCGGTTCGGTGACCGCGGGCCTCGCGATCTACGACACGATGCAGTTCGTGCAGTGCGAGATCGCGACTTACTGCCTCGGCCAGGCCGCGTCGATGGGCGCGGTGCTGCTCGCCGGCGGCACGAAGGGAAAGCGTTTCGCGCTCCCTCACGCCCGCGTGATGATCCACCAGCCGTGGGGCGGAGCCCAAGGCACGGCGATGGACATGGAGATCCAGGTCAACGAGATCCTGAAGCTGAAAAAAGCCCTCGAAGAGATCCTCGGCAAGCACACCGGCCGCAACGCGAAGGAGATCGCGAAGGCCTGCGAGCGCGACAACTTCATGGATCCGGAACAGGCCAAGGAGTTCGGCCTGATCGATCACATCGTCGCGTACCCCGCAGCCAAGGCCTGAGGGGTTAGAATCCGGGACGAATGAGCCCTTCCTCCAACCGTGGCCGCCACGTCGAACGTTGCACGTTCTGCGAGAAGCGGCGGCACCACGTCGCGTCGTTGATCGCGGGCCCTCCCGGCGTCTACATCTGCAACGAGTGCATCGAGATCTGCAACTCGATCCTCCAAGAGGAGCAGCGGCGCCGTCCGGACGGCACCGCCGCAGCCGCAGCGCCCGCGACGACCGGCCCCGGAGGCAACCGCCGCGCTCCGTTCACGCCCGCGCGTGAGGAACGCCGCCTGCCGACGCCGCTCGAGATCGCGCGTCACCTCGACGAGTACGTGATCGGTCAAGAGCGCGCGAAGAAGGTGCTCTCGGTCGCGGTCTACAATCACTATCGCCGGTTGCGCCACGTCGCGCAGAACCCGGCGGCGACCGGCGACGTCGAGATCGAGAAGTCGAACGTGCTGCTGGTCGGTCCGACGGGCTCCGGCAAGACGCTGCTCGCGCGCACGCTGGCGAAGATGCTCGACGTGCCCTTCGCGATGGCGGACGCGACGACCTTGACCGAAGCCGGCTACGTCGGCGAGGACGTCGAGAACATCCTGCTGAAGCTCCTGCAGAACGCCGACTTCGACATCGAGCGCGCGCAGCAGGGCATCATCTACATCGACGAGATCGACAAGATCGCTCGCACGTACGGCAACGTTTCGATCACGCGCGACGTGTCGGGCGAAGGCGTGCAGCAAGCGCTCCTGAAGATCCTCGAGGGCACGGTCGCGAACGTTCCGCCGCAAGGCGGCCGCAAGCACCCCGAGCAGGCCTACATCCAGGTCGACACCTCGAACATCCTGTTCGTCTGCGGCGGCACGTTCACCGGCGTCGAGAACATCGTCGCCCGCCGCGTCGGCCGCGACGTGATCGGCTTCCAGCGCGGCAAGGACCAGAAGAAGCGCGCGAAGTGGGCTGCGATCGAAGCCGCGCGCGGCGACCTCGCCGAAGCCGGCGTGCGCGACGCGCTGATCGGCCAAGTCGAGCCGCGCGACCTGATCGAGTTCGGGATGATCCCCGAGTTCGTCGGTCGTCTCCCGGTGCTCGCGACGCTCGCGTCGCACGATCGCGCCGGCCTCGTCCGCATCCTGACCGAGCCGCGCAGCTCGCTGGTGCGCCAGTACCAACGCCTGTTCGCGATGGCGGGCGCCGAACTCGAGTTCACGCCGCCGGCGCTCGAAGCGATGGCCGAGCTCGCGCTCTCGCGCCAAACCGGCGTGCGCGCGCTGCGCTCGATCATGGAGGAGCTCCTGACCGATCTCCTCTTCGAACTCCCGTCGCGCACCGACACTCGTCGCTTCGTCGTCGAGGACGCGCACGTGCGCAGCGAAGCGTCGCTCGCGCTCGGTCTCTCGATCGACGACATCGACGAGCAAGGCCACGCGCGCAAGCTCGGCACCGACGCCGAGCGCGAAATCGCCTGACGACGCCCGCTCGAGCGTGCCCCCGCGATCGCGGGTGCCCGCCGCGAGCGGGTGCCCCCCGCTCGCGGTTGCAGCGGCGCGCCTCGCGCCACTCGTGACGCTTCGGCGACGAAACCAGGCCTCGGCCTCGGGTATGCTCTGCGCCCATGACCGACCGCCTGTGCATCCATTACCACCGCGACTTCGACGGCATGGTCTCCGCCGCGGTGCTCGCCGTCGCGCTCAAGCGCACGCGCGGCGAGGACGCGACGTGGTCGGACATCAACTACGACCAACGCTCCGACTGGGAGAACTTTCGGCCCGGACAGCGCTTCGCGATCGTCGACTTCCACTTCCATCCGCGCGCGGAGTACTGGTTCGACCATCACCCGACGACGTTCCTTTCGGACGCGCTGCGCGCCGCGTACGTGCCGAACGAACGTTGGCGCTGGGACGAGACGTCGCCCTCGTGCCCGCCGCTGATCCTGCGCCACGCGATCGAGCACTGGGGCTTCCAAGCGGACGCGCGTTTCACCGAGATGGCGTACTGGTCCGACATCGTCGACGCCGCGCGCTACAAGGACGTCGAGCAAGCCGTCTTCGGTGACGAGCCCGCGTTGCGCATCGCGCGCGCGCTGACGGTCGCTCCGAACTCGGATTGGCTGAACCAGATCGTCGGTTGGATGACCGAGGACACGCTCGACGCGCTCGCCCACCGCACCGAGGTCGACAAGGCGTTCTCGCGCGCGTCGAAGAACCGCGATCGCGCGCTGCAGCAGTTCCCGCCGACGGTGGAATCGAAGAAGGACGGCGTGCTCTTCTACGACGCGTCGAGCCCGAACATCCGCCGCGAACGCTTCGCGCCTTTCTACCACCACCCGGACATCCACTACGCGGTAGGCGTGATCCCGACGCGTCAGGGCTTCCACGTCTCGTGCGGCCAGAACCCCTGGAACCCGCCGCCGATCGACGTCCACATCGGCGAGATCATGGAGCGCTACGGCGGCGGCGGCCACAAGGCGGTCGGCGGCGCGAACCCGCCGGACCTCCCGGCGGCGCGGCGCGCGGCTGCGGAGATCGCCGAGCAGTTGCGCGTCTCGCTGGTCGCGGCGGCGAAGGCCGCGCAACCGTAGCCGTCCGTCGAAGCCGTCACCGACTCGGCCGTGCTCGCGGCGTTGCCTGTTCGAACGGGCGTCAGCGGACGAACGCGCGCGGCGCTTCGCGACGCGCGTAGACGCCAAGCTCGCGCTCGATCGCGACGGCGAGCTGCGTTCGCCCTTCGCGGCGCGCGCGTTCGAGCGCCCCCCGGCCGAGTCGTTGAGCTTCGACGACACGTCCCGCCGCGGCGGCGGCGACGGCGGCGAGCCTCGCGAGTTCGGCGGCGCGCGACGGCGGCGGCGGCGCACGCAAGTCGTCCAGGAACCGCTGCGCGGCGGCGACATCGCGCACGGCGGAATCCTCGGCGGTCGCGCGAAGGAGCACGAGTGTCTCGAACGCGCCGAAGTCGCGCGGGTCGAGCTTCAGCGCGAACTGCAACGCCGCGAGCGCCTCCGCTTCCCGCGCGCTGCGCGCGAGCACACGCGCGGAGAGTCGCTGCGCCGGAGCGTCGTTCGGACTGCGACCGACCAGCGGCGCGAGCTCCCGCCCGGCGCGCTCGACATCGCCGCGCGCAAGCAACGCCTCGACCAGGTTCGCGCGCTCGAGCACGGCGTCCGGCATCAGCCGACACGCGAGCTCGTAGTGCAGGATCGCGGCGTCGAGCGCGCCCAGCGCGAGCTCGAGCGTCGCGGGGGTGTTGAGCCCCAGCGGATACGTCGGATGCAGCAGGGCCGCCTTGCGATACGCGGCGAGCGCGCCGGGCGCGTCGCCGTTCGCGCGCAGCGCCTCGGCGAGCTGGAACCACGCGCGGTCGTTTTCCGGCCGCGAGGCGACGTGGGCGCGCCACAGCCGCTCGGGGCTCTCGAACCTCGCGTTCGCGCGTCGCGTCGCGGCGCCCGCGAGCGCGAGGAGCGCGAGCACCCCGCCGACGGCGACCCCGCGCGCGAGCCGCGAGCGCCCCGCTTCTGCCGCGCGCTCGACGCCCAACGCGACCGCCGCGACCGCGAGCCCGACCGGCACCGCGAGCGGCAGGTACATGCGATGAAGCGCCCAGAGCTCGAACGGGATCGGCATCACGCTCGACGTCGGCGCGAGCAGCAGGAAGCCGGCGAGCAACGACGCGCCGATCCGCGAGCCGCGCGCGAAGCCGAGCACTGCGAACGCGAGCGCCGCGATCACCGCGAGGCCCGCGGGGAGCCAATCGACGAGCTCGCTCGGGATCGGCCAGCCGTAGTCGATCAGCACCGCGTCGGGCCAGACCGTCACGCGCGCGTAGTGAGCCAGCGCCGCCGCTTGCGAGCGCAACCACGCCCACCACGTCAGTTCCGGCAGCATGCCCGCCGCGGACGCGCGATGCGCGCCCCCGAGGAACACCCACCCGGCGATCCAGAGCCAGACGGCGGCGAGCGCGAGGTACGAACGCTTGCGCGCGCGCCACGCGGCGCCGATCGAGCCGCTCTCGAATCCGACGTCGAGCACGAGCACGACCAACGGCAACACCGCGATCGACTCCTTGACCAACGCGCCGAGCGCCATGCAGGCGACCGAGAAGGCGATCCACGGCCCGCGGCGTCGCGCGCGCAGGCTCCGCAGCGCGCCGAGCAGCGCGACCAGGAACAGGAGCCCCATCAACGACTCGCAGCGCTGCACGACGTACGTCACCGCGGTCGTCTGGAGCGGATGCAGCGCCCAGAGCGCCGCGATCGCGAGCGCGACGGCATCGCGGACCGCGCGCAGACGCTCCGACGCGCGCGCGAGCCCGAGCAGCTCGCGCACCACCGCGAAGAGCGCCCACGCGGCGAGGACGTGGATCGCGAGGTTGGTGGCGTGGTAACCGCGCGGGTCGAGGCCGTGCAGCGCGTGGTCGACCGCGAAGCTGAACGCGGCGAGCGGCCGGCCGGAGAGTCCGCGGCCGGGATCGGCCCAGAGATCCGCGGTCGGCGGCCAAAGGGGCGCGAGCTTGGTGCTCGCGACGATATTGGGGCCGTCGTCGAGCACGAACGCGCCCGAGAACGAGTTCGCGTACGCGGCCGCGACCAGAAGGGCGAGCAGCGCGAGCCCGATCCACCTGCGCCCCGCCGACTCCATCGCGCGCATCCTGCGGGAACCCGCGCCGCGCGGCAAGGTCGGGGTCGACGCGCCCCTCGCGCCGGGCGACAATCCGCGCCCGATGTCGAACTCCGCACCGCGTCCGCTCTTCGCTCTCCGGCCTCTGGAGCTCGCAGCCTTGTGCGTCGAGCTTGGCGGCAAGGCCTTCCACGCGAAGGTGGTGCGCGGCGAGGTGCTCGAGCGCGGCGTGCTCGACTACGCGAAGATGACCGGGCTCTCGAAGCCGTTGCGCGACGCGTTGACGGAGCGCGCGCCGCTCCTCGCGGGCACCGAGGTCGCGCGTTCGACGTCGCGCGACGGCACGACCAAGCTCCTGATCGACTTCGGCGCGGTCGAAGGCCGGTCGGGCGCCGTCGAAACGGTGCACATCCCGCCGCGCGAACTCGGCGGGCCGAAGGGTGCGACGCTGTGCGTCTCCTCGCAGGTCGGCTGCGCGGTTCGGTGCCCGTTCTGCGCGTCGGGCAAGCTCGGGCTCGCGCGCAACCTCGAGCCGCACGAGATCGTCGAGCAGTACCTGCGCGGCCGCGCGCTCGGGAACCTCTCGCGCAGCGTCGTGATGGGCATCGGCGAGCCGTTGCTCAACTTTCCGAACGTCTCCGCGGCGCTCGATGTCGTCCACGACGACCTCGGACTCGGCGCGCGCAAGGTCACGGTGTCGACCGTCGGCTTCCCCGATCGCCTGCGCCAGATCGCACCGAGGAAGCCGCGCTTCCAGCTCGCGATCTCGTTGCACACGCCGTTCGACGAGCAGCGCGACGAGCTCGTCCCGGCGATGAAGGGCGTGCCGATCGACGACGTGCTCTCCGCGGCCGACTTCTGGTTCGAGACCACCGGGCGCGAGGTGACCTACGAGTACGTGCTGCTCGCCGGTGTCACCGACACGCCCGAGCACGCGCGCCGGCTCGCCGAGCGCCTGCGTCGACGCCGCTGCACGGTCAACCTGATCCCGTTCAACCCGGTGTCGGACTCCGAGTTCGCGCGACCGAGCTCGGACGCGGTCGATCGGATGTTCCGCGCGCTGACCGAGCGCGGGATCGTCGCGACCGTGCGCTGGTCGCGGGGCGTCGGGGGCGGCGCCGCGTGCGGCCAGCTACGGATCCGCGCTAACGCTCGGTGACCTCGGTCCAGGCGACGCGCAGGTCGTCGAACGATGTCGCGGCGTCCGCCTTGGTCCAGAGCCCGAAGTGCCCGCCGCCGAGGAACGTCGCGTCGTCGACGATCGCCACGCGCTTGCGATCGAACGAGATCTCGTACTCGTCGCCGCGCGCGCGGATGCCGAGCTCGTGCCATTCCTTCGGATCCGCTTCGACGTCGACGCTGGAGAGCATCGTGCGCCGGCCGCGCTCGATCTTGTACGTGCGCAGGTTCTTCTCCAGCGGATTCCACCGCGCGACGTAATAGTCGTCCGGTCCGTTCGCGCGCCAGAGCACGCCGCCGCCCTGATCCTCGGTGCCGCCGTCGGCGCGCACCTTGATCGAGAGCTCGCAGTCGGCGCCGATCTCGCTCTTCGAGATCAACACGTTGAACGTCGCGCCGCGGTTCATGGTCTCCGTCAGCGCGACGCAGCGATTGGCGTCCTTGCCCCCATCCGCGACGATCCTCCACGTCGCCGGCGTGCCGGTGCCGTTGGTCTCGACGATCTTCCAGCCGTCCGGCAACGCGTCGACGACGGCATCCTCGAAGTTCGCGGCGACGCCGAGCGCGCGCACGACGCCGGTGGTTTCCGCGCCCGACGGCGGCGCTTGGTTCAACTTGCAGCCGCCGAGCAGCCCGATCATGCAGATCCCGAAGAGCTTGTTCATCGCAGTCCTCCTTGAGGGCGGTGGTTCGCGCGAGGCTACGCTCCGCGCGCGCCGGAAGCGATGCGCGGCCGGTCGGCGCTCGATTCGTGGCCCGCGCACGTCAGCCCCCGGCGTTCCGATGCTCGACGGCGTCGGCGGCGGTTCGGGCGCCCGAGGGGCCGGCGGACGGCGGCGGTGGACGGGCGGTCTGTCGGCCGTATCATCTCCCGATCGAGCCGTCGGCAGACGATTCATCGGCATTCTACGCACATCGATCGAATGACCTTCGACCCGACCGACCAGCGCGTGCTCGCCCTGCTCCAGCAGGACGGCCGCATCAGCAACGCCGAGATCGCCCGCGAGCTCGCGATGGCGCCCTCGGCGATCCTCGAGCGCATCCGCAAGCTCGAAAGCCGCGGAGTGATCACCGGCTACGAGGCGCGCCTCGCGCCGAGGAAAGTCGGGCTCGGGCTCGCCGCGTTCGTGTTCGTGCGCGCGGAGGAGAGCGACGGACCGAGCGCGACCGGCGAGCTGCTCGCGGCGATCCCGGAGGTCCAAGAGGTCCATCAAGTCGCCGGCGAGGACTGCTACTTGGTCAAGCTGCGCGCCCGCGACACCGACGACCTCGCGCGGATCCTGAACGAGCGCCTGAAGTCGATCAAGTCGGTCCGCGGCACGCGCACGACGATCGTGCTCGGCACGCTGAAGGAAACGACGCGGATGCCGCTCGCGCAACTCGCCGCCGCGGATGAATCGTCGCCGTGAGCGTACGCGATCGGATCGAGCTCGTGCTCCTCGGCGCGATCTGGGGCTCGTCGTTCCTGTTCATGCGCGTCGCCGCGCCCGAGTTCGGGCCGCTCGCGCTGATCGAGGTGCGCGTCGCCGTCGCGGCGCTGTTCCTGTCCGCGGTGCTCGCGTCGCGAGGCGCACTCGCGAGCCTGCGCGGGCACGCGTTCGACTTCGCGCTCGTCGGCGCGCTGAACTCGGCGATCCCGTTCTCGCTGTTCGCGTTCGCGACTCTGTCGTTGCCCGCCGGCTACTCGTCGGTGCTCAACGCGACCGTTCCGCTGTTCGGCGCCCTCGTCGGCTTCGTGTGGCTCGGCGAACGGCTCGCGGTCGCGCGCGTGCTCGGCCTCGCGATCGGTTTCGGCGGCGTCGTGCTGCTCGTGTTCGAGAAGCTGACGCTCGCCGGCGATCGCACCGCGGTCGCCGCCGGGCTCGCGGCCGCGGTGCTGTACGCGATCGCCGCGCACGTCACGCGTCGACGGCTCGCTGCGGTCCGGCCGCTCGCGATCGCGGCCGGCAGCCAGATCGCGGCGAGCGTGCTGCTCGCGCCGTTCGCGCTCGCGACCGCCCCGAAGACGTGGCCGTCCGCGTCGTCGGCGGCCTGCGCGGTCGTGCTCGGCGTGCTGTGCACCGGGCTCGCGTACGTCTTGTACTTCCGTCTGCTCGCGGCGGTCGGCGCGGCGCGCTCGATGACGGTCACCTACCTGATCCCGCTGTTCGGGCTGCTGTGGGGCGCGCTGTTCCTCGCCGAGCCGGTCCATCCCAGCATGCTCGTCGGCGGCGTCGTGATCTTGATCGGCGTGACGCTGGTCGTGCGCGGCGGCACGCGAGCCCCGACGCTACCTCCACCCCAGAAGCCAGGACCATGCCGCAACTCCCCGACCCGCACTGCCCCGTGACCGCCGTCCCCGCCGCGCCGTGCGACGTCGCCGCCCGGCACTTCGAGGCGTCGTTCGCGTTCGAAACCGACTGTTGGGACGTGCACGCGAGTCTGCGACAGTCCGAGAACGCATTCGTGGTGCTCGACGTGCGCAGCCCGGAAGCGTTCGCCAGCGGCCACGTGCCGGGAGCAGTCAACCTGCCGCACGCGCGCATCGTCGAGCGCAACCTCGAACGCTTCCCGCTCGGCGCGCTGTTCGTCGTCTACTGCGCGGGCCCGCACTGCAACGGTGCCGACCGCGCGGCTCTGCGCCTCGCTCGCCTCGGTCGGCCGGTGAAGAAGATGCTTGGCGGAGTGACCGGTTGGATCGATGAGGGCTTCGAGCTCGAGCGCTGACCTCGTCAGCCCGCGCGCGAGGCGTCGATCTCGCTCGACTCTCGCGGGCGGAACTGCGAGACCTCGGACCGATGCACGAGTCACCGTTGGTGAGGAGGGATCGAGCGCTGCGCTTCCTTGAGCGGCGCGAATTTGGCGAGGTCGACCGCGCTGCGCACCGCGTCGGCGCGCGGCGGGTACTTCGCGAGCAGCTTCGCGGGTCGGACCGGCCGGCGCTCGAAACCCCCACCGCAGTTCGGGCACACGTTGGCGAGCACGCGCTCGACGCACTCGGCGCAGAACGTGCATTCGAACGAACAGACACGCGCGTCGGTCGAGTTCGGCGGCAACGCGCGGCCGCAGTGTTCGCAATCGGGTCGCAGTTCGAGCATGGCGAGCAGCCCCTCCGTCGCGCGATCTCACCACGAGCGTCCGGCGGAGTCACGCGCTCGCACGCCGCCTCGCGGGGCGCCGCGCGAGCGACCGAAAGAACTTCGGCGCGCGCCCCCGCGAGGGAGCGCGCGCCGAACGATCGTCGGTCGAGCTCGAGCTCAGCCGCGCGTGCGCGCGGGTAGCGCGTCGGCGACGCGCGCGACGATCGAGTCAACCTCGGCGTCGGTGATCACGAACGGCAGACGGAAACGGATCGACTGCGGACCGGCCTTCAGCGCGAGGAGACGCTGATCGCGCATGCTCGCGAACATCGCGTCGCGCGCCGCCGGGCTCTCGAGCGTGAACGCGACGAGCGAACCCATCCCGCGCACGTTGCTGAAGCCGCCGCGCTCGAGACCGAGCTCGCGCAACCCGCGGATCAGGCGCTCGCCGCGCGCGGCGACCTGCTCGTGGAGCTTCTCGTCGAGGATGATGTCGATCAGCTTGCGAGCGCGAACCATGTCCGCGAGGCTGCCGCCCCACGTCGAGTTGATGCGGCTCGGTCGATGGAAGACGTTGTCGGCGACCTCGTCGACGCGCGAGTTCGCGTAGACGCCGCAGATCTGCGCCTTCTTGCCGAACGCGACGACGTCGGGACGCACGCCCTTCGCCTGCCACATCCACGGGCGACCGGACCCGAAGAAGCCGGTCTGCACTTCGTCGAACAAGAGCAGCGCTTCGTACTCGTCCGCGTACTGCCGCAGCTTCTTCAGGAACTCGGGCCGGAAGTGGTTGTCGCCGCCCTCGCCTTGCATCGGCTCGATCAGGATGCCGGCGACGCGCGTGCGCGTGTCGCGGAGCGCGAGCTCGATCATCTCGCACGCGCGGCGCTCGGACGCCTCGATGTCGTTCGAGACGCGGCCGTGCAGGTCGAACTCGAGCTTCGGGTTGTGCACGCGCGGCCAACGGAACTTCGGGAAGAAGCCGATCTTCGCGGGATCGGTGTTCGTCAGCGAGAGCGCGTACCCCGAGCGTCCGTGGAACGCTTCCTGGAAGTGCAGGATCACCAGGTCGTCGCAGTTCTCCGTGAGCTCGCGACGGCCGAGCTTCTGCGCCTTCCAATCGAACGCGACCTTGAGCGCGTTCTCGACCGCGAGCGTGCCGCCGGACACCCAGAAGTGGTGCGGGTAACCCTCGGGCGTCACGCGGGTCGCGAACGACTCGACGAAGCGCGTCATCTCGACCGTGTAGAAGTCGGAGTTCGACGGGTTGTGCGTCGCGGCGCGCGCGAGCTCCGCCTGGAAGTCCTTCTCGAAGAGGCGCGGATGGTTGTAGCCGACCGGCCATGTCGCGAAGCACGTGAAGCAGTCGAGGTACTCGTCGCCGGTCTTGCCGTCGACGAGCCACGAACCGTGGGAGCGCTCGAGATCGAGCACCAGCGGGAAGCCGTCGACCAGTTGGTGACGCTTCAGGACCTCGAGCACGTTCTGAGGGTGGATCTGCATGGCGGTACTTGTGAGCTAGAGACGTCGAGCTCGAGGCCGGACTCCGCCCGGTCGCCCGGTCGGGTCATTCCCCCCCATCGGCTCCTTCGGCCTCGCACCGAAGAACCGGGCCTCAGGCGTCCAGCGAGCGGGCGAGCGCTTGCCCCACCCGCGCGTCTCGAACGCGCATGAGCCCCAGCACCGGCACGTTCCGCCGGAAGCGTCCGAAGCGCGTGTTCGGGTCGACATTGGTGAAGATCACCGGTCGCACCCCGAGCGCACGTCGCACGCCCCCGCGGTCTTTGCCGGGGCCGCCCCCCCCAAGACTTGTCAGGCCCTCCGCGGCCGGGAACCAGGGCGGGCCGCCGTGGAGCGGCGTCGCCCCCTCGTCCAGACCGAGGAACCAGGCCTCCTGCAGGGCGTCCAAGGCGTCCGATTCGATCAGCGGGGCCGGACGGGTCGCGTCCGGATGCCGTTCGAGGGCCGCCAAGAGCTCCTCGCTGAACCGCGAGAAGTGCCTGCGGGGGCACAGGACCCGGCCCAAACGGCCGGGCAGCTGGCCGGAGAGTGTAACGGATCGGGAGAACGAAGTCTCGAACACCTCCGCCGCCGCCTGGGCCGGGTCCAGGTCGTCCGGCAGGGCCCTGGAGGCCGAAACCGCCGGTCGGAGCGCGAGCGAGAGCCCCGGCCGCGCGGCGCGCGCGAGCTCCGCCAGCCGCGGCTCGCGGCCCGCCAGGCGCGCGAAGGCGACCCGCGGGTCGCCGAGCAGCCGATCGAGCACCGCGCGGCCGTCGTCGAAGAGCACGTTGAACACCCCCGCCGGCAGCCCGGAGGCCCCTGCGGCCCGCGCAAGCGCCGCGGGCCCGCCGCCGAACCGTGGGTCGGCGACCACGGCGAGCGCCGCGCCGCCCGCGAGCGCGGACAGCGCGCGCGCCGCGAGCCGCCCGACGCCGTCGCTCCAGTGCGCGCCGAAGACGCCGACGCCAGGCCGCTCGGCGACGTCGTCGGCGACGATCTCGAGCGCCTGGCGAGCGTGGAAGAGCTCGCGCTCGCTCCAGACCTGCGCTTCGTCGGCGTCGAGCCCCAAGGACGCTTCGAAGGCGCCGGGCAGCGTCGCGTCGGCCTCCAGCGCGGCGAGCCACGCTCGCAGGCAACGCACGCGCTCGCGGCGCGCGAGCCCGAGCCACCGCTCCGACGCGCGCGTCGCCGCGTCGGTCGCCGCGTCCGCGTCGCGCGCGTCGCCGCGCGGCCAAACCGGCCGAGGCGCGACGAACGTCACGGCCTCGAAGACGATCTCGCTCGCGCCCGCGCGCCAGGCTCCGTCGATCCAGTGCGCGGGTTCGGGGATCGACATCGACGTGTCCGCGGGGGCGGCGCACTAGGATAGGCGCGAGCCCGATGAGCACCAAACCGTCCGGAGCGCGTCACCCCAAGGAGGCGCGAATGCGCGGGCTCTCGGACTTCCAGCGCGCGTACCGCGAGGGGTCGCGGGCCAAGGGCTCGATCTTGACCGTCGTCGCGCGCCCGAACGGGCTCGGGCACGCGCGCCTCGGTCTCTCGGTCGGCCGCGTGATCTGGAAGAGCGCCGTGCGCCGCAATCGCATCCGTCGCATCTTCCGCGAGGCGTTCCGCCTCGAACGCGCGGACTTGCCGCCGGGCTTCGACTTCGTGCTCATCCCCGCCGCGCCGAAGCTCGAGCCCGAGCTCGTCGCCACGCGCGCGGAGCTCGCGCTGCTCGCGCGCAAAGCGGCGCGCCGCGCCGTCGAACGGCAAGCGGCGCGCGAGGCCGGCGGAGCATGAACGTGCCCGAGCGCATGCTCGCGTGGCTCGGGCGCATGCTCGCATGGCTCGGGCAGATGCTCGCCTGGCCGGTGCGCGCGTACCGGCGCGTGCTGTCGCCGCTCAAGCCCGCGACGTGTCGCTTCGCGCCGACGTGCAGCCAGTACGCGATCGACGCGTTGCACCGCCATGGCGCGCTGCACGGAGGCTTGCTCGCGGCGTGGCGGCTCGCGCGCTGCCAACCGTTCGCCCGCGAGGGCTTCGATCCGGTCCCCGAGCGCCTGCCCCGACATTTCTGGCACGCCGGCCCCTTGAAACCGGAGGCGACAGATCGCGGGATGGCGAGCTCGCGAACGCCTGAGAAAACACGATGAACCAGACGCACCTCGTCCTCCCCTTCCTCGCCCTGCTCGGCGCGTGCGCCGGAACCCCGACCCGCGACAGCTCGCCGCCGATCGCCGGCCTGCGACAGGTCGACGACCTGATCCAGCCCGAGGAGCGGCACTTCGCGCACCTCTGGCAGATCACCAAGGGCGGCGAGAACGCCGAGGGCTACTGGAGCTTCAGCGGCGATCGCCTCTCGCTGCAGCGGCGCCACGGCGACCAGAAGTGCGACCGCATCTTCGTCACCGACGCGAAAGGCGCGGACGAGAGCGGGATCGCGCCGCTCCAGCCGGTGTCGAACGGCAAGGGCGTGACGACGTGCGCGTACTTCATGCCCGGCGACCGCGAGGTGCTCTTCGCGTCGACGCAAGCGTTCCACGAAACGTGCCCGCCGCCGCCGGACAAGTCCGACGGCTACGTGTGGTCGCTGCACCCCGAGTACGACATCTTCGTGCGCGAGCTCGCGAGCGGCGACGAGCGTCGGTTGACCGACACCTTCGGCTACGACGCGGAAGCGACGGTCTCGCCGCTCGGCGATCGCATCGTCTTCACGTCGGATCGCTCGGGCGATATCGAGCTCTGGACGTGCAAGCTCGACGGCAGCGACCTGAAGCAAGTGACCAACGAGCTCGGCTACGACGGCGGCGCGTTCTTCAGCCACGACGGGAAGAAGCTCGTGTTCCGCGCGACGCACTTCATCGAGCCGGGGCCGAACGGCGAGCTGATCGGCACGCGCGAGCAGTACGTCGACCTGTTGAAGAAGCACAAGATCCGCCCGCACATGCTCGACCTGTACGTGTGCGACGTCGACGGCTCGAATCGCCGTCAGGTGACCGACCTCGGTGGCGCGTCGTGGGCTCCGTTCTTCTTCCCCGACGACAGCCGCATCCTGTTCTCGTCGAACCACCACGACGAGAGCGAGCGCAAGTTCGAGTTCGACATCTTCGCCGTCGACGTCGACGGCAAGAACCTCGAGCCCATCACGACCTACAAGGGCTTCGACTCGTTCCCGATCTTCTCGCCGAACGGGAAGTGGCTGGTGTTCGCCTCCAACCGCGGCGGCACCGAGCAAGGCGAGACCAACCTGTTCGTCGCCGAGTGGCGTTGAGAGAAGCGCGTCACCCGGCACGCGTCATGCGCCACGCGTCATGCATCGGGCGCGAAGCGCAGCCGCGCGCGGCCGCGCAGGCGTTTGACGGCGTGCTCGACGTGTTGCGCTTCGCCGCGCGTGTCGAACGGGCCGTAGCGCTTCGCGATTCCCCACGGGCGATGCGCGCGCGTCGACTTCGCGCCGCCCGGCTGTTTGCCGTTGTGCTGGGCGAGGCGCGTCTTCGCGTCGAGCGCGATGCCGACGTACGTCCTTCCGGAGACCTTCGAGACCAGCACGTACACGATCCACGCTCGCCGCGCGGCGGCTCCGCGCTTCGAGGCACGCACCGGCGCGCTCACGCGATGTCGACCAGCTTGTGGTTGGGATTGCGGCGCGCGGCGGACTGCTTCTCCCACTCGGTCATGAAGAGCACCACGACGCGGCCGCGCGAATCGCGGGTCAAGAGCGACGTCGTCGGCTCGACGAACGTCGTCGGCTCGCCTTCGAGCCACGCGCTGCACTCGTAGGGCAACGGCGTCAGGCGCGTGTCGACGCCGTACTCGTCGCGCAGGCGATACTCGAGCACCTCGAACTGCAGCTTGCCGACCGCCGCGAGCAACGGATCGCTGTTCGAGCGGTCCTCGGTGTGCAGGCGCTGCACCGCGCCCTCGGCGATCAGCTGCTCGAGCCCCTTGTCGAACGCTTTGCGCTTGCCGAGGTCCTTCGGCGCGATGCGCGCGAACACCTCGGGCTGGAAGTGCGGCAGCGGCTTGTGCTCGAAACCGCCGCGCAGCGAGATCGTGTCGCCGATGCGGAACGTGCCGCGATTGATCAGGCCGACGATGTCGCCGGGGACCGCGGTGTCGACGGTGTTGCGCTCCTGCGCGACCATCGAATGCGGCCGCGACAGACGGATGTCGCGATCGAGACGGTGGTGATGGACGAGCTGGTCGCGTTCGAAACGGCCCGAGCACACGCGCACGAACGCGAGGCAATCGCGGTGGCGCTTGTCCATGTTCGCTTGGATCTTGAACACGTAGCCGCTGAACGGCTCGGCGATCGGGTCGAGCGTGCGCTCGCTGCCGTCCGGCAGGTCGATCGGCCGGGCGCTCGGGCTCGGCGCGAGCTCCGCGAACGCGTCGAAGAACGGCTCGACGCCGAAGTTGGTCAGCGCGGAGCCGAAGAACACCGGCGTGACCTCGCCTTTCAGGAACGCCGCGCGCGTGAACGGATTGCCGGCGACGTCGAGCAGCTCGAGCTCGTGTCGCGCGCGCTCTAGCACGTGCGGCGGCACGCTTTCGGCGAGCCGCGGATCGCCGAGGGAGAGGCGCTCGACGTCGGCCCTCTGCGCGCCCGCCGCGGAGGTCTTGGTGAAGAGCAACACGTCGCCGAGTCCCCCGCCGTCGAAGCGGCGCTCGATCACGCCGGCGAAGTCGCGGCCCTGGCCGATCGGCCAGTTCAACGGGCTCGAATGGATGCCGAGCACCTCCTCGACCTCGTGCATCAAGTCGAGCGGATCGCGGCCCGGCAAGTCGAGCTTGTTGACGAACGTCAACACCGGGATCTTGCGGATGCGGCAGACCTCGAAGAGCTTGCGCGTCTGCGTCTCGACGCCTTTCGCCGCGTCGAGCACCATGATCGCGGAATCGGCAGCGGTCAGCGTGCGGTACGTGTCCTCGCTGAAGTCCTGGTGACCCGGCGTGTCGAGCACGTTGATCACCGTGCCCTTGTACGGGAACTGCATCGCCGACGACGTGATCGAGATGCCGCGCTCCTGCTCCATCCCCATCCAGTCGGACGTCGCCATCTTGCCCTTGCGACCCTTGACCATCCCCGCGGTGCGGATCAGGCCCGAGTAGAGCAGGAGCTTCTCCGTCAGCGTCGTCTTGCCCGCGTCCGGGTGCGAGATGATCGCGAAAGTGCGCCGACGCGCGGTCTCGCGCGCGAGCCCGGCGCGGTCTTGCGCGCGCAGGCCCGCGCTGTCGAGCGCGCTCGAATCGGATTGGGGGATCGAGTCGGTCATGTCGGGGACGGATTCGCTTCGCGCGGGCTGAGATCGGAACGCGAGCCCGCGGCTGGAATCGCACAGGTTCGCCGATCGAAGCTCCGGCGTCCAGCGTGCGACGCCGCGGTCCGTTCGAGCGGTCCGCGCGGGCCGTTGCGCGGGCCGTTGCGCGGGCCGTTGCGCCGGCTGCCCCCTGCGATCGCCGCGTCACCCTCCCGGCGCCCGCGTCAGCACCTCAGCGTCGCTTCAGCGCGGCGTCGTCGCCTCCGAGGGTGTGAACAAATCGCGCCCTCGCGCCGCGCGAGCGGCTTTTTCGAGGTTCGAGACCGCGAGCGAACGTCATGCGTGAGGCTCCGGGGACCGTGGGATCGATTTCGTCGCACGCTCTCAGCTCCACGTCGCCGTCTCAGCACCACGGCATCGCCTCCGCACCACGGCGTTCGCGTCAGCGCCGCGCGCGCAGCATCGCGCGCACCTTCGCCAGGAGCTCGGCGAGCGTGTACGGCTTCTGGATGAACTCGAAGCCCGCCGCGGCGATCGCGCGCCGATCGATCAGATCGTCGGTGTAGACCGACATCAGGAGCACCGGCAGATCGCCGCGCTCGGTGCGCACGCGGTCCGCCAAGTCGCGGCCGTTCAGGTACGGCATCACGATGTCGGTGAGCAGCAGGTCGACGCGGTCGCGCTCGCGGCCGAAGAGCTCCCAGGCCTCGCGGCCGTCGGCGGCTTCGAGCACGTCGTAGCCCGCGCGCGAGAGCGAATTGCGCACGAGGCGCCGCAGCGACGGCTCGTCCTCGGCGAGCAGCACGACGCCGGAGCCATCGGGTTCGTGGCCGGATCCGGCCGCTTCGCGGACACCTTCGGGCTCGCCTTCGACGCGCGGCAGCGCGATGCGGAACGTCGAGCCGCGGCCGAGCGACGATTCGACCGCGATCGCGCCGCCCGCCGCGGTGACGATGCCGTGCACGGTCGCGAGGCCGAGGCCGGTGCCCTTGCCGCGCGGCTTGGTGGTGAAGAACGGCTCGAAGAGTCGCGCCTGGGTCGCCGGGTCCATGCCGACGCCGTGGTCGCGCACCGAGAGCTCGACGTACGCGCCGGGCGCGAGCGTCGAGAAGCCCGCGCGGTGCTCGCCGGTGAGCTCGAGATTGCGCGTCGCGACGACGATGCGGCCGCCCTTCGGCAGCGCGTCGCGCGCGTTGACGATCAGATTGACGAGCACCTGCTCGAGCTGCGACGGATCGACGAGCACTCGGTCCAACGGATGGCCGCTTTCGAGTGCGAGCTCGACGTCCGCGCCGATCAAGCGCCGCAGCATCACCACCAGGTTCGCGATCAGCGCGTTCAGGTCGACGACCGCGGGCGAGACCACTTGTTGGCGGCTGAACGCGAGCAGTTGCTTCGTCAGCGACTTCGCCCGTCCGCAGGCGGCGTGGATCTCGTCGACGCAATCCCGCGTCGGCTCGTCGACGCCGAGAGTATTGCGCGCGAGCTCGGCGTAGCCGTCGATCACCGTCAACAGGTTGTTGAAGTCGTGCGCGATGCCGCCGGCGAGTCGCCCGATCGCCTCGAGCTTGTCGACCTGGCGCAAGCGGCCCTCGGCTTCCTCGCGTTCGATGCGCTCGCGCTGCAGACGCTCGTTCGCGTGGACGAGCTCGGCGGTGCGCGCGACGACGCGCAGCTCGAGCTCGTCGCGGCTCTTGCGAAGCTCCTCCTCGAGCCGCTTGCGCGAGAAAAAGTCCGGGATCTCGTAATGCTTCGCGAACGGCAGCAGGTCGGGACGCGAGTGCAAGTAGTGCGAGACTCGCGCCTCGATGTGCCTCGGGTGCGCCATCACGAAACGGCAGCAGTCGTCGCCTTTCGCGCGGCAGAGGATCTCGGCGGCGACGAGCTCGACGCCGAAGCTCTCCTCGCACCAGCCCGACGAATAGCCGGCGTTCATGATGCACACCGGGAACGTCGAGCGCTCGCCCGCCGCGAGCCACGCGTGCGACTCGAACGAATACGGGTGGTCGTACACGAGCGAGCAGCTCTCGTCCGGCGCCGGCCGCGACTCCGGCAGGATGTCGACGAACGCCCAACCGGTGTACGCGAAGTGCACGGGACCCGCGGAAAGCTTCGCGACCGGATCGACGAGTCCCATCTTCTGGTGGAACGCCCGCGCGTCCGACTTCCCGATCGCGTGCGCGAGGTCGAAGAGGATGTTGCGCGCGAATTGCTCGGCCTCGGCGCGCCGCTCGGGCCCGTACAGGTCGCGCGCGACCTTGAAGAACTCGACCGACAGCGCCGCGCCGCGCACCAGCACGTAGCGATCGTCGAAGATCTCGATCGTGCCCTGTTCCGGCAGCTCGCGACGGCTCGCGAAGTACGCCGCGACGATTTCCTCCGCGCGTCCGAAGATCGCGCGGAGCTCGGGAGGCACGCGAACGGTCTTCGGATCCATCGGCGTGCCTTCCGGGAGCGGTTACTGTTTCACTCGCGTGGCGAGCAGGACGCGCGCGCTCTCTTCCCTGCCGTCGCGCAGGAACTTCGCGACGACGGTGTCGCCCGGTTTGTAGAGCGAGAGCGCGTAGACGAAGTCCTGCATCGTGTCGATCCGCACGTCGCCGACCTGGATCAAGACGTCGTCCTTGCGCATGCCGGCTTTCTCGGCCGGGCTCCCCGCGGAGGAGCCGGCGAGCTTGAGCCCCGGTCCCTCGAACCCATACTCGGGCACCGTGCCGAACCACGTGCCGTTGCCGCGCGTCGGCGTCGCCGCGACGCCTTCCTTCGCGGGCGCTTTCGGCGGCTCGACGTAGACGAGATCGCCGGCGGCGGCGAGCTTGCGCACCAGATCGAGCGCGAGCTCGCAAGTCGCCGCGGTGCCCGGCGCCTCGAAGCGCTCGAGGTCGTCGGTCGGCTTGTGGTAGTCGGCGTGCACGCCGCTGAAGAAGTGCAGCGCGGGGATCTGGTGCTCCAGGAACGGCTGGTGGTCGCTGCCGCCGATGCCGCTGCCGCCCGCGTTCTGGGCGAGCTCGAAGCCGTGCGCCGCGGCGAGTTCGTCGAGCCACGCCGCGAACGGCGCCGCGCTGCCGGTTCCGAGGACCTGCAGCTTCTTCGCGTTCGCGCGGCCGACCATGTCGAGGTTGACGTTCGCTTCGACGCCCGCGAGGTCGAACGTCGGCTTCTCGATCCAATGCTTGCTGCCGAGCAGGCCGAGCTCCTCGCCCGACCACGCCGCGAACACGACGTCGCACTCGGGCGCGCCGCCGCTTTGGAAGAGCCGCGCGAGCTCGAGCAGCGCCGCGGTGCCGCTCGCGTTGTCATCGGCGCCGTTGTGGACCGAACGATCGCCCGGAGCCATCGACTCGGGTCCGCCGTGGCCGAGGTGGTCGTAGTGGGCGCCGATCACGATCGTGCGCGCGCTCGACTTGCCGCGGACGCGCGCGAGCACGTTGAACGCCTCGCCCTTCTTGCGTTCGACGTCGGCGAACACCTCGACCGCGCGCGCGGGAGCTTCGACGGCGAGCAGGCCCTTCGTCGGACGATCGAGCAGCAGGTCGAGCGTCTCGACGTACTCCGGAGCGAGCGCGCGGAACGCGTCGAGCGACAGCATCAGCACCGGCAGCGACGACTGCTTCGCCGCTCCGGAGTCGAACCCGGGCAACGGCTCGGCGTGCTCGGGATGCTCGACGACGAGCACCGCGACCGCGCCGCGGCGCTTGCAGTTCATCACCTTGGTGAACGTCGACGCGCTGAGACCCCAATCGGTGCCCGCGACGACATTCGCGTTCGCGTCGGCGATCGGAGCGTCCTGCTTCTTCGGCGGGGCGCCGCGCACGACGACCGCGACCTTGCCCGCGAGCGCGTCGTTGGCGTCGAGGTCGAGCTTCCGGAAGTCGTTCCACTCCAGCGCGTCGTTCTCGACGCCGTAACCGACGAAGACGAGCTCGCCCTTCGCGCTCGCGCCGTCGGAGCAGTACGCGGGCACGACCGCTTCCGTGCCTTGCCACGTCCGCTCGCCGCACACGAGCTTCGAGCCCCCGCGATCGCCGGCCGGCAACGCGACGTCGAACGACTGACGGAAGCCGTGTTCGCCCGCGGGCTCGAGGCCGAGCGCTTGGAAGCGCGCCTCGATCCACGCGCCGGCGCGACGCGCATCCTCGGTGCCGGCGCGCCGGCCGCCTTGGGCGTCGTCGGCGAGCCACGCGACGTCGGCGTGCAAGCGCTCGGCATCCGCGAGCGCGTGCTCGAGAGCGGCGTGTGAGCGCTCCGCGCCGGGATGCGAGCGTTCGGCATCGGCACGCGCGGACGTTGCGGTCGAGCCGTTCGGCGACCCGCACGCGAAGAGGGCCGCGACCGCGAACAGGGACGAGAACACGAAGGTGGAGCGTCGAAGCATGGCGCCCAAGATACGGCGCGGGACCGGCCGCGCCCAATCCGCAGGCGTGCGCCCCGCCTTGAGTCGGCGTCGGGAGAGCGCATGATGGCGCGCCATGCGGCGGATCCTCCTGCTGCTCGTCCTGCCGCTGGTCCTGCTGGCGCCCGCCGTCGTCTCCGGCGCGCTGTTCCTTCCCCAGGCGCCGGTCGGGCTCGAGCCCCTCGCGAGCGAGCAGCCCGCGCTCGCCGCCGATGCGTGGACCCAGGCGAACTACCTCGCCTCCGATCGGCTCTTCCCGATCCTCACCGACGAGCTCGAGGTGCAGCGCCAGGTCCGCGAGGGCCGTCTGCCGCTGTGGAACGCACGCCAAGGCCTCGGGCTGCCGTTGCTCGGCGGGACGCTGGTCGGACCGCTCTACCCGCCGAACTGGATCGCGTACGCGACCGATCCCGCGCGCGCGGCGCCGTTCCTCGCGGCGCTCTCGCTGTTCTTCGCGGGCCTCGGCGCGTGGCTCTTCCTCGAGCGCCGCGGCGTCGCCTTCGGCTCCGCGGCGATCGGCGCGCTCGCGCTGCAGGCGGGCGGCTTCGCGCTCGCGAACCTGCACTATCGGATGAAGGTCGACGCGGCGCTGTGGCTGCCGTGGATGCTGTGGGCGATCGACGGGCTCGCTCAGAAGAAGCCGCGCGCCGGGCTCGCGCTCGCGGCGTCGATCGCGGCGAGCGCGCTCGCCGGATTCCCGACGATCGCGGCGTTCTGCATCGCCGCGGCGTCGAGCTACGCGCTCGCGCGCCGCTACCTCGATCGCGTGACCGGACTCCCGATCGTCCGCGTCGGCGGACTGTTCGCGTGCGGCATCGCGCTCGCGGCGGTGCAGCTCGTGCCGACGTGGGACGCCGCGCGGCAGTCGCTGCGCGCGCCGCGGACCGCGGAGAGCTTGCAGGCCGAAAGCCTGCCGCTCGCGACGACGCTCGGGCTCGTCGTGCCCGATCTGTTCGGCTCGCCGACCGAAGCGCTCGCCGCGCCGAACCTGCCGGTGCCGTGGTGGCTCGCGCGCGCGAGCGAGAAGGAAGCCGCGCAGACGGCCAACTTGCTCGAGTGGCATCTGCACGCCGGCGTCGCCGTGCTGGCGCTCGCGCTCGCGGGCTGGGTCGCGTTCCCGCGCGACACGCGGGTGCTCGGCGGGCTCGCGTTGCTCGCGCTCGCGTTCGCGCAAGGCTGGCCGTTGGTGCGCGAGCTCTTCCACGTGCCCGGCTTCGACCTCGGCGCGCCCGCGCGCGCGGCGAGCGTGTTGTGGGTCGCGCTGCCGCTCTGCGCGGGCTTCGGCGCGGAAGCGCTCTGGCGACGCCATCCGCGCGCGCGGCCGACGGTCGCGGGCTTCGGGATCGCGCTCGCGCTGCTCGGCGGCGCGTTTCGCGCGACGCTCGAGCCCGAGAGCTTCGCGAACGCACGCGAGCTCGAGCTCGCCGCGCGCCACGGCGTCACGCTCGGCGACGTGCGCGCGTTGACCGACCACGCGACCGCGGTCGCCGCCGCCGAACGGCTCGCGCGAGCGAGCGAACACCTCGCGCTGCTCGGTCTCGCGACCGCCGCGGCGGCGACGTTCCTGGTCTGGAGCCGCGGCCGCGAGGGCGCGCGCGCCGCGTGGCTGCCGCTCTTCGCTGTGGTGCTGGTCGAAGGCGTCGCCGCTTCCGCCGCGCACCTCGTGCCGCGGCCCGCGTCGCTCGGCGAGCCGTTCCCGCGCTCGCCGGCGCTCGAAGCGCTCGCGACCGCGGCAGGCGACGGCCGCGTGCTGCGCCTCGACGAGAGCGGCACCGGCGTCGACGACGTGTTGGTGCTCGCGCGCCCGAATCTGCCGGAGGCGTACGGCGTCCGCGATCTCACTCCGTACGTCGCGTTCAGTCAGAAGCGGCTGGTCGAGCTCGTGCAGGCGCTCGATCCGCTCGCGGGCTATCGCACCGGGATCAGCCGCCTCTCGCTCGAAGGCCGCCTCGATCATCCGGTGCTCGACTGCCTCGACGTGCGCGCGATCCTGTCGAAGGAGCCGCGCCGTCACCCGAGCCTCGACCCGGTGCTCGAGCGCGAGCGCGTCCACGTCTACCGTCGCGCGTCGCGGCTCTCGACTCCGAGCGCGGAACCCGGCTCCGCGTGCGGCTCCGCACGCGTCGTCGCGCCGCTCTGGGTCGCAACCGAGAGCGACGCGCTCGCGCGGCTCGCGCGAGGCGAATTCGACCCTCAGCGCGAGAGCGTGCTCGTCGGCGAGTGCCCCGCGGCGCCGGAGCTTCCGGGCGAGAGCGTGCCCGCGCCACGCGACGGAGCGAGCACGCTCGCGCCACGAGACGGAACGAGAGTGCACTCGCCGAGCGAAGGCGCGAGCGCGCACGCCCCACGCGACCGCGCGCGCACGCTCGCGCTGCGCGAGGGCGCGAGCGTGCGCGCGCTGCGCGACGACGGCGCGGGCCGGATCGAGTGCGAGCTCGACGCGCCGGGCGGCGGTTGGCTCGTCCTGTCGGTCGCGTTCCATCCGGGCTGGCGGGTCACGGTCGATGGCGAGCCCGCGTCGCGGATCGCGCCCGCGGACCACGCCCTGCTCGGGATCGAGCTCCCCGCGCGCTCGGGTCTCGTCGTGCGCGCCGAATTCGCGCCGCGCTCGTACCTGCTCGCCGCGTGGGTCGCGCTCCTCGGGCTGGTCGCTACCTGGTTCCTCTCGCGTCCGCCACGAGACTCGCTCGGCCGAGATTGACGCCGACCCGGGGCTTGGAAGCCTCCGCGGGCGCGTGCTACGGTGCGACTCCGACTCGAGCGAGCAGCGCCGTGGGGTCCGCTGCGGCCCGGCGCCCGCTCTCGCCTCGCGCGGCCCCTCTGCGTCCCCGCGCACGCCTCCGTGGACTGCCTCGCGGCCCGTGCGCTCGAAACCGACGAGTCGAACCCGCCATGTCCCGAGTCCTTATCGTCTCCAACCGCTTGCCGATCCACGTGCGCGTCCACGGAACGCGCGCGGACGTGCAGGTGAGCGTCGGAGGCGTCGCGACCGGGCTCGCGAGCGTGCACGCGAACGGGGGCGCGCTCTGGATCGGTTGGCCGGGCGAGACCGACGAGCTCGACGACGAAGGACGCGCCGAACTGGCGCGCGAGCTCGCGTCGCGCCGGTTGGTCGGGGTCGACCTCCCTGCCCGCGTCGTCAAGGGCTTCTACGAAGGCTACGCGAACGGCGTGCTCTGGCCGCTGTTCCACTCGATGCTGGAGTCGCTGCCGCTCACCAACGACGACTACGAACAGTACGTCGAGGCGAACCGGCGTTTCGCGGACGCGATCGTCGCCCACTGGCAGCCCGGCGACCGCATCTGGATCCACGACTATCAACTGATCCTCCTGCCCGCGCTGGTCCGTGAGCGCTTGCCGCACGCGCGCATCGGCTTCTTCCTCCACATCCCGTTTCCCGCGTCGCCGCTCTGGCGCGTGCTGCCGGAGCGCGAGGAGCTGCTCCGCGGCCTGCTCGGCGCGGACCTGATCGGCTTCCACACGCACGACTACGTCCGGCACTTCGCGGCGGCGCTGCTCAACGTCCTCGGCGTCGAAGTCGCCGTCGATTCGCTGCGCTGGCGCGGCCGAGAGCTCTGCATCGGCGCGTTCCCGATGGGCATCGACGCCAAGGCCTATTCGCACCTCGCCGAGGAAACGTCGGTGCGCGAGGAGACCCAACGCTTGCGCTCCGGCCCGGAGGCGTTGCTGGTCGGCATCGATCGCCTCGATTACACGAAGGGCATCCCACGGCGCCTGCTCGCGCTGCAGGAGCTGCTCGACCGCCACGCCGACCTGCGCGGGATGATCCGCTTGATCCAGGTCGCGGTGCCGTCGCGCACGACCGTGCAGGTGTATCGCGCGATGCGGCAGACGATCGACGAGCTGGTCGGTCGACTCCACGGCATGTTCGCGACCGCGAGCTGGGTGCCGGTCAACTACCTCCACCGCGCGCTCTCGTCGCGCGAGGTCGTCGCGCTGTACCGCGCGGCCGACGTGATGCTCGTGACGCCGATCCGCGACGGGATGAACCTCGTCGCGAAGGAGTTCGTCGCGACGCGCAACGACGAGGACGGCGTGTTGGTGCTCTCGGAGTTCGCCGGCGCCGCGGGCGAGCTCTCCGGCGCGCTGCTGGTCAACCCGTTCGATCCGCGCGCGGTCTCCGATGCGTGCCACCGCGCGCTCTCGATGCCTCGCGAGGAGCGCCGCGAACGGATGCGCGCGATGCGCGAACGCGTCTTCAAGAGCGACGCCGAGCACTGGGCGCGGACGTTCCTCGAGAAGCTCGGCGAGCAGGCGGTCGCCGTCGAGGCGCGGCTTCCGACCGAGGTGCCGATCGCGGAGCTCGCGCGAGCGCCAGCGCGCCTGCTGCTGCTCGACTACGACGGCACGCTGATGCCGTTCGACGTCGATCCGATGCGCACGGAGCCGGACGAGGAGCTGCGCGCGCTGCTCGCGCGCCTCGCCGCCGCACGCGACACCGAGGTGCACGTCGTCAGCGGCCGGCCGGCGATCGAGCTCGAGCGCTGGCTCGCCGACCTCGACCTCGGCCTCCACGCCGAGCACGGCTTGTGGACGCGCCCGCGCGGCGAGACGACCTGGACGATGGCGCGCGGGCTCCAGCTTCTGCACCGCGGCTCGATCGAACGCTTGCTCCACGACTTCGCCGAGCGCACGCCCGGCGCGCGCGTCGAAAAGAAGAGCGTCGGCTACGCGTGGCACTGGCGCGGCTCGGATCCCGACTTCGGCTTCCGGCAGGCGAACGAACTCAGGCTGGTGCTCCAGGCCCTGTGCAGCAACCTGCCGGTCGAAGTGTTGCTCGGCAATCGCGTGGTCGAGATCCGACCGCACGGCGAGAACAAGGGCACGCTCGCGACCCGGTTGGTGAGCGCGGCGAGCCATGCGACGCGCATCCTGGCGCTCGGCGACGACCGCACCGACGAGGATCTCTTCGCTGCGTTGCCGCAGGACGCGGTGCGCGTCCACGTCGGACCGGGGGACACCGTCGCCCAGTGGCGCGTCGACGATTGGCGCGCGGCGCGCCGGCTGCTCGCGAAGCTCCTCGACGAGCTCGACGCGCGCGTCGACTGACGATGCGCCTCCAGGTGCTCTCGAGCGGCAGCGGCGGCAACTCGGCGCTCGTGCGCGCGGGCGAGACGGCGGTGCTCGTCGACGCCGGATTGACCGTCGCGGGCATGGAGGAGCGACTGGAGGCCGCGCGGATCGCGCCGATCCAGCTCGACCACGTCTTCGTGACGCACGGCCACCTCGACCACGCTCGCGCGGCGGGCGCGATCGCGCGCAAGGCGCGCTGCACGCTGCATTGCGCCGAGGCGATGATGCGCAACGCGGCGATCCGGCGCTCGAAGAACCTCGCCGCGCTCTCGATCGACGTCGCGAAGTCCGTGCGCGGCAAACAAGGCGACGACGAGCTCGTCGTCACACCGGTCGCGCTCCCCCACGACGCGGCGCCGACGGTCGCGTTCAAGCTGGAGCACGCCGGCCGTCGCGCGGTGATCCTGACCGACATGGGTTGTCCGCGCTCCGACGTCGCGCGCGCGCTGTCGGGCGCGCACGTGCTGGTGCTCGAGTTCAACCACGACGTGCACCTGCTCGAGTCCGGGCCGTATCCGCTCGCGCTCAAGCGCCGCATCCTCGGCAACGCGGGCCATCTGTCGAACGCGCAGTCGCGCGAGATGCTGCGCGGGCTGGCGAGCGAGCACCTGCACACGCTGGTGCTCGCACACCTCTCCGACACCAACAACACGCGCGAGCTCGCGCTCGAGGCGGCTCACGCGACGCTCGACGAGCTCGGGCTCACCTCGCGCGTGCGCGTGCTCGTCGCGGAGCAGGATCGGATCGGCGAGAGCCTCGAGGTTTGACGCTCACTCGACCGCGCGCACGGCGCCGGCTTCGAGGAACCAGAGTTCGGCCGAGATCGCGCGCGCGTCGAGCTCGAGGATCCGCGCCAACGCCGCGCGGTACGCCAGGAGCTGCGGCGCGTGATGCCGCACGCGCTCCGCGAGCCGCGTCTCGTCGTCGAGTCCGGCGTCCGACTTGAAGTCGACGATCCGCGCGCGCACGGCGCGGCCGGCGACGCGCTCGACGACGACGCGATCGAACACGCCGCGCTCGGGGACTCCGAATTCGCTCGGCGCGCCGAGCAAGCTCACGCTCGTCGCGCTTGGCGCTCCGGGCACGCTCTCGCTCGTCGCGCTTGGCGCTCCGGGGTCGGACGGCAACAGGTAGCGGCGCTCGCGCCACGCTTCGCACTCACGCTCGGGCCTCGCGAGCACCGCGCGAGCCTCGGCGGTCGCGAGCAGGCGTCGGAAGTCCGCGAGATCGCGTTCCAGGCCCTCGCCGGCAAGGTCGCGCGCGCGCGCGAGCTCGACGAGCTCCGCGTCGCTCGCGCGGAACGCGTCGAGCCACTCGACTTGCTCGAGCCACGCGTGCAGGCGCGAGCCGCGCAGCCGCGCCGGCCCCGCGTCGGCGAACAAGAGCCGCAACGGCGTGTTCCGCGCGGCGGCGGCTCGCGACGGGCTCGTGCGGTCGCGGCCGGTGCTCGCGCGTCCGAACACGACGCGGGCCGCGTCCGTGGGTTGCGGCGCCTCGGCGTCCGGCCCCGCGGCACGGAAGTCCTCGACCCAGCCCGGATCGCTTCCCTCCGCGAGCCAATCGGGCGCACCGGGTTCACGATCGGCGAGCCCGAGCGCCATCGCGACGATTCCACCGCCGGAAAACGTCGGCTTCGCGCTAGAGATCGGACCGAGGACGAGCACGAGCTCACGCCGCGCGCGCGTCAACGCGACGTAGAGCGCGCAGAGCTCGTCGTAGAACCCGCGGGTGCGCGTCGCGCCGTGCAGCTCGTCGAGCAGCGGCTCGCCCGCGTACGCGAGCACCGCACGCAGCTCCTTCGCGGCGCCGCGGGAGATCGCCTCGATCTCGCGCGTCGGATCCTCGCCCGCGCGACGCCACACGAGCGCCGGCGGCACGTGCCCGAACTCGTGGACGAGCTCCGGCAGCACCACCGCGTCGAACTCCAGGCCCTTCGCGGCGTGGATCGTCATCACCTTGATCGCGGCCGAGCTCGGATCCTCGACGCGCTCGTCGCGCACGCGCGCCACGAACTCGCCGGGCGAGAGCGCGGGTTCGACCTCCCACGTGATCGCGAGCTCGATCAGGCGCTCGAAGCGCCGGCGCTCCCATTCGTCGAGCTCCGCGCACGCGGGGCGGAACCCTTCGAGCGTCGCCGCGAAGCCGCGTTCGACGAGCTCCCCACGCAGCGCGCGCGCGCGGCGCACCACCGTGGCGTCGTCGGCGTCGGGCGCGAGCCCGACGTGCGCCCCGAGGGTCGAATGGACGACGTGGAAACGCGCCGCGGTGTCCGCCGGGTGCTCGGCGAGGTGCAAGAGCGACAACACGACCTGCACGAAGCGCGCGTCGGTCAACGGGTTGCCCGACTCGCCGCTCGCGGCGAGCGCGCGTTGGCGCAACAGGTACACCAGCGTGCCGACTTGCGCCTTGCGTCGGACCAAGACGCCGATCGTCGCGCGCGGGGCGGTCTTCGAGAGCTCGACCACGCGCTCGACCGCGGCTTCGAGGCACGCGCGCCGTCTACCGTCGGCATCGGCTCCGTCCGGGACGCGCGCGAACACCGCGCGCACGACGCCGCGGAGCTTCGGCTTCGCCGAGCTGTGGCGTTCGAAGACGAAGTTGTGTGCCGCGGGCAGACGTTCGGGGTCGGCGGAGAACACGGGGTGCGTCGTGAGCGACTCGAACACGGCGTTGACCGCGTCGAGCACCACCGGCGCCGACCGCCACGACTTCGTCAGGCTCTCGCGCTCGACCGTCGGCCAGCGCGCGACGCCCTCCAGCAAGCGCGGATCGCCGCCGCGCCAGCCGTAGATCGACTGCTTGGTGTCGCCGACGCAGAAGAAGCTCTTCTCGCCGCTGCCGTCGGACGCGAGTTCCTCCGCGAATGGAGCGAGCACGCGCCACTGCGCGGGCGAAGTGTCCTGGAACTCGTCGAGCAGAAGATGATCCAGCTCGGAGTCGAGGCGCCACGCGAGCTCCGCGAGCCGCTCCGCGGCCGACTCCGGCCCGGCGTCGGCGTCCTTGCTTCGCGCGAGCACCCTCGGCAGGTCCGAGAAACGCAGCAAGCCGCGCTCGTCGAGCAGCCGCCGCAGTTCGCGATCGAAGTCCGAGATCAGCGCCTGCGTCGCGCGGTTCTGGCGCTCGACCATAGCGCCTTGGTCCGCCGCAGCCGCGCACAGCAGCTCCCCGACGACACCGCGCGTCGCGCCCGAGATCTCGAAGTCCGAGTAGGTCTCTGCGTCCTCGAGGATCTTGGCGGCGAGACCCCCGCGTCCGAACTCGTCCCAATCACCCGTCGCCAGACGGACGCGCAGCTTCGCGAGCTCCTTCTCCCACGTCTTCGAAGGAGTCTTCTTCTGCGTCACCGGCACCGGCAGCTCGGCAAGCCTGCGCGCGAGCGACTCCCGCTCGGCATCGGAGAGCTTCGCGGGCGCGCGCAACGCCGACCACGCGCTCTCGGGCGCCTCGAGGAAGAGCTCGTGCGCGTCGCGCACGCGGTCGACCAGCGTCGAGTGCACCGCGCGCTTCGCGTGGGCGCGCTCGAGCTCGCGCAGGAGCAGGATCCAGTGCCCGGTCGTGCCCTGCTCGAGCGCGCGCCCGACCGCGGTCTCGCGCGCGCGACCTTCGTGGAACTCGTCGGCGATCCCCCAATCGGCCGGCACGCCGAGCTCCGCGGCGAGAGCCCGCGCGAGCACGACGAAGAACGCGTCGATCGTCATCACGCGGCAGCGATCGACGCGCCGCGCGAGCGCGACGAGCAAGTCCGCGGCCGCGTCGCGCGTCGCGAGACCGCCTTCGAGCGCACGATCGAGCTCCGCGCGCTCGTGCTCGTCGCGCGCCGCAGCCACGAGCCGCGCGAAGATGCGATCGAGGATCTCCCCCGCCGCCTTGCGCGTGAACGTGGTCGCGAGGCAACGCTCCGGAGGCACGCCCGCGGCGACCAACCGCAGGAAGTGCGTCGTCAACGACCACGTCTTGCCGGTGCCGGCGGACGCGAGCACGACGAGGGCGCCTCGAGGACGGCTCACGCCTTCGGCTCCACGTCTTGGGCGTCGCTCCGAGCCGCGAGCCCGAACCCGCACAGCGCGGCGAGGATCGGATTCGCGGGCTCGTCCTCGCCGACCTGCTCGAAACGCCCGGCGAGCACGTCCGCGACGACGCTTTCGGCGGTCGCGTCGGCGGCGGCGAGCTGCTCCGCGCTCCACTCGGCGGGCAGGAAGAGCTCTTCGCCGACACCGGCGTCGAGCGCGACGTAACCGAGCTCGATCGGCGCGTCGCCGCAGAGTTCGCGCACGAGGTGGCGATACAGCGGCAGCTGGAGGTCGATCCACTCGGTCTTCCTCCGGAGGTGCGTCTCCCGGGGCGTCTTGCCGGAATCGGAGGTCTTGTAGTCGATCACGCGCCAACGTCCGGTGGTCGCGTGCTGGTCGATGCGATCGACGCGGCCGACGAGCTGCAGCGCGCCCGCCTCGCACGCGATCTCGACGCGCCGCGACGGCTGGAACTCGACGCGCCGGATGCGCCAGCCTTCGAGCGTAGTGCGCGCTTGCCATTCGGCGAAGCGCGCGAGGCGCGCGCGCAGTTGCTCGACCTGGACGAGCACCGCCGCGTGCACCTTCGGATCGAGCGTGCGCTGCACGGTCGCGGACAAGCGCCCGGACAGGAAGTCCGCGATCGCGCTCGCGTTGGTCGAGCCGGCGAGCCCGCTCTCGCCGAAGTCCTGCAGCACCGCGTGCGCGAGCGTGCCGAAGCGCATCGGATCGAGCTCGAGCACGCGCTCCTCGATCGTCTCGAGCCGCAGCACGTAGCGCAGGTAGAAGAGGTACGGCGACGCGAGGTACTGCTTGAACGCGGTGACCCCGATGCGTTCGATCCGCCCTGTGCGCTCGCCGCGCGCGCCCTCGAGCAGCGTCGGTCGGAACGGCTCGACGGCGCCCGCCGGAGGCACCACCGTCCGCGCGGAGTGCACGAACGCGCGCGCGGCGCGCTCGACCGCCTCGTCGCGCGTCGTGCGGAACACCAGGCGGCTCGGCACGCGCGGATCACCGGAGAGGCTCTTCTTCGAACTGATCCAGATCGTCGTGCGCGAACGGCAGAGCACGCTCGCGGCCCACACGTCGCGCGCGAGGCGCCGCGCCGCGTGACCGAGACCCAGGTCGGCGCGCAGGCGCTCCGGCAGCCACGCGCTCTCCGCGGCGGGACTCGGGACGAAGCCCTCGTCGAAGCCCGCGATCACCGCGTGCGGCGCCGGATCGAGAGGCAGTTCGAGCCAGCCGAAGAGCTCGAGCGCCGGTGCGGCGCCCGCGCGCGGCGGCGGAGGCAGCGCGATCGAGCCGATGCGCTCGAGCACGAGCTCCAGCGCGTCGCGCGCGCGGAGGACGCGCTCGCCGAGGCGCGGATCGCGCAGCTCGTCGAGCAGCGCGCCGAACGCGACGAAACTCTGCGCGCGGCTCCAACCGGGCTCTACGGTCGCGGCGAGGTCAACCTCTTCGAACACGTCGCCGACGAAACGCGCGAGTTCGTCCGCCCAGCGCGCGAGTGGCGCCGCGCGCTCGCCCGCGAGCTCGCCGAGCAGCGCAACGAGAGCGTCGCGCGCGGCTGCGAGCTCGTCGGCATGCTCCGCGTTCGGCGCGAAGCGCACGCCGACGCGCGCGGGCACGCAATCGGCGGCGTAGTCGTCGAGCTTCGACCCGAGCGCCACCAGAGACGTGCCGAGATCGCGCTCGAGCGCCGCTTCGACGTCCGGATGCACCAGGAGCTCGCGGAAGTCGTCGAAGCGCCCGTCGGCGAGGAAGCGCTCGACCAACGCGAGCAACCGCGCGAGCGCGCTCGACGCGAGCGGCCCTCCCGCCGCCCAGCGCGGCTCGAGCCCGGCCGCAAAGAGGCGTCGCTCGAGGAACGGCCGCACTTCGGGATCGAGCACACCGACGGTGACGTCGTGCGGCCCGCAGGTCGGAGCGAGGCGCGCGAGCTCGTCCTGCACCGCGCGCGCCTGATCGTCGGGGCCTTGCACGACGCGCCACTGCTCGGTCGCGAGCGGCAGGTCGCGATCGGCCCAACGCTCGACGACCAGCCCGCCGTGCGCGTCGAAATCGTCGCGCTCCGCATCGGTCGCGTACACCCAGGCTCTCGCCGCGCGCGGCAGCGCGTCGAGCAGCGCGCGCGCGGAACGCGGCAGGTCGACGCAGCCGACGAGCTCGACCGCGAGGTCGTCGCGCAGCAGACCGCGCGCGAGCACGTGCCGCGCCGCATCGGCGGGGTCGACCAGGCGCACGCTCTCGAGCCGCGCCCGATAAGCTCGCACCGCGTGAGCGAACGCGCGCCAGCGGGCTTCGTCGCGCCGGCCGGAACGCGCGAGGTGCGCCGCGACGTCGTCGGGCTCCAGCGCGTGCGCGCAGAGCTCGGCGAACGCCCGCGAGGCGGCACGCGCGAGAGATTTCTCCGAGCCGTCGGTTTCCGCGCCGCGCCACAGCTTCGCGCGGAGCTCCGGCGCGAGCTCGGCGAACGCCGCGCGCCACGCCAGCGTGCGCGCGAGCGGCGAGGCGGCGCGCACCGTGTCACGCGAGAGCGCGCCGGCGAGCAGGCCCTCGGTGACGACGCGCGGCGGCGGTCGCGCGAACGCGAGCCGAGCGGCGAGCCGCGCCTCGAGCTCGCGCGCCGCGCGCCCGCCCGGCAGCACGAAGAGCGTCCGCGAGGTGTCGGCGTCGGGCGCGAGGCTCGCGCACCAACGCTCGACCACGTGGTCGAGCAGCGGGCGTTCGAAGCCCAGGAACTCTCGTCGGATCTCCCCCATGGACACGCTCGGGCCGTCGCGCGGCGCACGCTCGTTTCGAGCTCCGCGCGCGACGGTCGGGATCGTACCCGAACGCGAGTCCGCCCTCGACGGCGCGCGCGCGATCAGCGCTCGTGCGCGTGCGCGCGGTCGAAGGCCGCGCGATCCGCGTCGCCGACGAGTCCGTCGCCGTCGAGGTCCGCGCGTGGCGCGCGCATGCTGCGCCGCCGAACACCGTGACGTCGAGCGCGCCGAACGAGAAGCCGCGGCGACGTTCGCTTGCGGCACCCGCGGCTCGCCCGTTCGCGCTGTCGTCGCGGTGTCCGCGCGGGAGTCCGATCGCTACGCAGGCCGATGCACTCGGCCGTGGGCTCTCAGGAGAACAGGCTCCACCGCACGATCGCGTAGAACGCGATGAATGCGTCCTTCGGGCCGATCTTCTTGCCCTCGGAGTAATCGCGGCCGGCGTAGCTGATCGGCACCTCGTAGACGCGCACGTGCAGCTTCGCGACTTTGGCGGTGATCTCGGGCTCGACCGCGAACGTGCGCGACTTGATCTGCAGCTTGTCCGCGACCTCGCGACGGAAAACCTTGTAGCAGGTCTCCATGTCGGTGAGGTTCAGGTTGGTGAAGCAGTTCGACATCAGCGTCAGCATCCGATTGCCGACGTAGTGATAGAAGAGATGGACGCGCGAGTAGGCGCCGCCGAGAAAGCGACTGCCGAACACGACATCGGCCTTGCCCTCGAGGATCGGGCGCAAGAGCAACGGATAGTCGGCCGGGTCGTACTCGAGGTCGGCGTCCTGGATCAACACGATGTCGCCGCTGACCTTCGAGAATCCGGTCGCGAGCGCGCCGCCCTTGCCCTGGTTCGTCTCGTGGTGGAAGCAGCGCACGTTGTCGTACTGCTTCGCGAGGCCGTCCATGATCGCGCGCGTGTTGTCCTTCGAGCAATCGTTGACGAGCACGAGCTCCTTCTCGAACGGCGTCGCCTGCACGCGGCGCACGATTTCCTCGAGCGTGCGCTCCTCGTTGTAGACCGGGATGACGACCGAGAGCTTCATCGGAGAGCCTGGGGGCGGGACTGGGCGGAGCGCGGGAGCATCACTTGTGCGGCTCGCCGCGCAGGAACTCGAGGCCTTGGAAGAGCTCGTCGAGGCCGGTGAAACGGCTGACGCCGTCCTGCAGCGCGCGGTAGGCGGGATCGTCTTCGATGCACCACATGGGTTTGAGGAACAGGCGGAAGATCTCTTGATCGGACCGCGCGCGCCGGGACTGTACCTCCCGACGGCGCTCCATCCAATGGTCCCAGTTGGAGAGCAGGTCATTGATGCCGATCAGGTCCGCCGCGGCGACGCGTTTGATCGGGATGTCGCTTTCGAAGTGCTTGTGCGCCTTCTCCATCAGCTTGCCGACCAGGCTCGACGGGCGCGCGGACGCATGCTCGATCCGGAACGGTTGATCGCTCGGGATGCCGGAGAGGATCAGCATCCGTCGGAGCGCGAGCGCGAGCATCGCGGGCAGCACGCGCCGCAGGTTCTCGTCGTCGTAGTTCTTGAAGCACGCGTACATCGGGTTGCGCACCTGCAGCAGGCGCACGACCTCGGGCGGGAAGCTCTTCGACGTGCTCGAGTGGTGGTGGTAGCAGACCGAGCTCGGCACGTAGTGCACCGTCTTGCCCTGGACCCAGAGGCGCCATCCGAGATCGACGTCCTCGTAGTACGCGAAGAACTCCGGGTCGAAGCCTCCGACCTCGGCGTAGACGCTCGCGCGGATCGCCATCGCGCCGCCGCAGGGGAAGAGCGTCTTGCGCGGCGCATCGAACTCCGGCGCGGGCGGACGGTTCATGCCGTACTGGAAGCCGAGCCCGTGGAAGTTCATCCCGCCGCCGGCGGAGTTCAGCACCTTGCCGTCCCACGACAGCATCTTCGCGGTCGTCGCGTCGCACTCGCCGCGCACCAGCGGAGCGACGAGCTCCTTCAAGAAGCTCGGCTCGACGCGCATGTCGTTGTTCAGGAAGACCAGGACCTCGGGCCGCGTCGCGAGACCCGCGCCCTGGTTGCACGCCGGCGCGAAGCCCGCGTTGCGAGCGTTGACGTGCAGACGGACCCACGCGTGCTTCGCGCGCATTTCCTCGACGCTGCCGTCGTCGGAGCCGTTGTCGATCAACAGCACCTCGAGCCGCTCGCGCGGGTAATCGAGCTTCGCGAGGCTGGTGAAGCAGAGTTCGAGGTGATGCCGTCCGTTGTAGTTGAGGATCACGATCGTCGCGCGAGGCAACGCCGTGTCGGCGACCGGACCGCCGGGGCGCACGAGGAGCTCCTCGAACGTCGCGCGCGCGCCGCCCGGGCCCGAGGAACCGGGAGAGACCGCCGCCGGCGTCTCGCGCGGACGCTCGCCGAGCAATCGATCGAAGAAGCGTTTCATGGGCGGACGATCAGACCTCTGCCGCGAGTTCGTTCAACATGGGACGCGCGGGTTCGCGCACGGCGACGCGCCGCACGCGCAGGAAGACTTCGCGATCGCGCTCGCCCGGCCGACTCTCGATCCGCAGGACGCGCGGCGGGGACGCGAGCTCGCGCTCGAACCGCACCACCACCGCCTCGTCCTTGCCCTTGGTGCCGAACGGCGCGATGCGCCCGAGCTCGTGACCGTCGAGCAGCAGCCGTCCGCCGAGCAGCACGCGCGCCTCGCCGCCGAGCAGGAAGAGCTCGAGCTCGAACTCGCGCTTGCCCACGCCGACCAGCGACACGTCGAACTCGATCGCGGCGCCGCCGGGGCGCAGGAGCAGCATGTCGGCGCCCTGCTGCTCGACCGGGCCCGAGCGCGCGGACGTCTCGGTCGCCTTCTTCTCGAGCAGCAGCCTGGGCTTCGACTCGCGCACGCGCGTGCAGAGCGAGCGATAGCGGAACTCCGTCTCGCGCGCGTTCTCCTCGATCGTCTTGACGCGCGGGAAGCGTTTCGAGAGCGCTGCGACGAGCCCGGGCTCGTCGACGAAGCGCGCGAGCTTGCGCGCGAGGTCCGCCGCGTCCCCCACCTCGAAATGCAGCCCGTCGACGCCGTCGCGGACGAACTCGCGCATGCCGCCGATGTTGCTGGTGACCACCGGCGTGCGGAAGAGGAACGCTTCCTTGATCGTGATCGGCGAATTCTCGAACCACAGCGACGGAACGATCAGCACGTCGATCTCGGCGTAGACGTCGGCGAGCTTCGGATTGTCGAAGCGGCCGCGGAACTCGACGTTGCCGGCGCTCGCGAGCGCCTGCAGCTTCGCGTGGTGCGGATCGCTCTCCGGCTTGAACTCGCCGAAGACGTGCAGGACGCAGTTCTTGCCGGCGAGCCGCTGGAGCGCTTCGACCAGCACTTCGCCGCCCTTGTACCAGACCAGCGAGCCGACGAAGCCGAAGCGCACGCGACCGCGCGGATCGGCGCGCTTCTCGCTCGCGCGCACGAGCTCGGTGCGCGTGCCGTTGTCGGAGAAGAGCGTCGTGTGCGCGTCGAAACGTCCGGTCGCGAGCAGCTTGTCGCGCAAGAAGCGACTCGGGCTGACGCGCAGATCCGCGGCGGCGTACGCGCCGAGCACGACGTCCTCGCGCGCGACCAGGTCGCCGAAACCGTCCCATCGCGCGCGACTCTTGTCGGCGAGCGGCTGACCGCGGTGCTGCAAGCGCGCGAGCTCGTCGATCAGGCCGTGCGCGCGCGCGCCCCAGCCCTTCATCCGCGACACGAACGACAGATCGCGCTCCTTGACGCACGCGAAGCAGCCGGCGCCCTGGTTCTCCTCGCAGCGCTGGCCGTCGGGCCGGATCAGTTGCACGCGCGAACAGATCGCCCAGTAGTCGTGCAGGTGGAGCACCGTCGGCAGACCGAACTCGCGCGCGAGCTCGACCATGCTGGTCGAGAGGTGAATCAGGTGCTGGAAGTGGACGAGGTCGGGCTTCTCGCGCAACAGCACTTCGCGGAACGCCGCGAGCGCCTTGGGTTGGTCGTAGGTCTGCCGCAGGTTCTCGTGTTGCAACCGGTGCACGAGCCGCCAGACGCGCAGGCCCTCGAACTCGTCTTGGTGCAGCGAGAAGTCCGCGGGGCCGCCCTCGGCGACGCTGCGCGCGGCCGGCGCGCGGGTCAGGATCGTGCAGCGGTGTCCGAGCCGCGCGAGCTCGCGCGCGAGGTTCAGCGTGTACACCTCGGTGCCCGCCCACGTGTCCGGCGGGAAGCCGTGGACGACGAAGAGCACGTGCAGGCTGGTGCGCGCGAGCATCCGCGTCGGCGGGAAACGCCGCGGCGAGAGCCCGCCTTCGTGCAGGCCGTAGAACGCGGCTTCGCGCATGCGGCGCGCGTGCTCGAGCTCGGCGGCGAGCACGTCACCCGCGAGTCCCGAGGCGACCAGCGCGTCGCGATCGCGCGCGAGCTGTCGCTCGCAGAGCAACCGCGCGTCGTCGCGCGTCGCGACGCACGTACGCTCGAGCCACTCGGCGTTGAACTTCGCGTCGGTCGCCGCGCGCGCGAACATCTGCTCGGGCGTGTAGTCGTGGCTGTGCTCGACGGTCGCGCGATCGTCGTACACGACCGTGTAGCCGCCTTCGAGCAGCGCGCGGGCGAGCAACAGGTCCTCGCCGAACTCGGCGCGCGGGAACGGATGCCGCTCCCAGAGCTCGTGCCTCAACGCGGACGCGACGTCGTTGAAGTTGTAGAGCAACCGCCGCGAGTGCGCGTCCATCCGCGCGTAGACGTCCTTCGGCGGCAAGCGCGTCTCGCGCCGGCCGGCGACGTAGCCCGGATCGGTCTCGCTGAAGACCTTGGTCAAGAGCTCCGCATCCGGCCTCGGCACGTTGCGGCAGTACGCGCCGCCGACCGCGGGGTCCTCGAAGTTGCGCGCGAGCGTCGCGAGCCAATCCGGCGAGCTCGGGATCGCGTCCTGCGTCAGGAACACCAGTAGCTCGCCCGACGAGCGCGCCGCGAGCAGATTGCGCGTGTCGCCGTGGTCGAACTCGCTCTGGTGGATCGCGTCGACCGTGAACGGCACCGGGAAGCGCGCTTTCCACGCCTCGAGGATCGCGAGCGTGCGGTCGGTCGAGCCCGAGTCGATCGCGAGGAAGTCCCACGGCACGCCGACGCGCTGCGCCGCGAGCGCCGCGAGCACCCGTTCGAGGAATTCCTCCCCGTGCCAGGTCGGCATCAAGACCGAGATCGAACGGATCGGGCGCATCGAAACGGGCGGACAAGCCTACGCGCAAGCGCGGGCGGAGGGAACGCCGCGAGGCGCTCTACCGAGACGCTTTTTCCACATCGCGGCGCTCGGGGGCGGAGGGAGCGCGCGCCGCGACGAGAGCCCGGTAGCGCCACTCCATGTCGGCGGCGTCCTCGGCGATCGTCTTGATGCGCGGGAAGTCCTGCGAGAGCCGAGCGACGAGCTCCGGTTCCGTCGTGAAACGCGCGAGCCTCGCGCGCAGGTCGTCGGCGTCGCCGACTCGGAAGTGCAGACCGTCGACGCCGTCGCGCACGAGCTCCTTCATGCCGCCGATGTCGCTGGTGACCACCGGCGTGCGGAGCAGGAACGCTTCGTGGATCGTCAACGGCGAGTTCTCGAACCACACCGACGGCACGACGAGCACGTCGATCTCGCGATACACCTCGGCGAGCTTCGCGTTCTCGAAGCGCCCGCGGAACGTGACGCGCACGGGATCGGCGAGGCGCGCGAGCTCGGCGTGATACTCGTCCTTCGCGGGGTCGAACGAGCCGAAGACCGCGAGCTTCGCGCCCGCGAGCCCGCGTACCGCGCGCACGAGCACGTCGACGCCCTTGTACCAGACTAGCGAACCGACGTAGCCGAAGCGCACCGCGCCGTCGGCGTCGCGCGTCTTCGCGAGCGCGCGCAGGTGCTCGGTCACCATCCCGTAGTCGGAGTAGACGAAGCGCCGCGCGTCGAAGCGCCCGCTCGCGAGGTACTTCTCGCGCAGGAAGCGGCTCGGCCCGATCACCAGGTCCGCGCGCGCCATGCTGCCGAGCACGAGCGCCGGCCGAGCTTGCATGTCGCGGTACGCGCGCGCCCAGCGACCGAGCTTGACTCGGCGCTTGTGCAGGATGCGCTCCAGCTTGACGCTCGGCGCCTTCGGCAGCGAGACCACGAACTCCGCGGCGCGCACCAACGGCGCGGCTAACGGATAGAGCGCCTTCGCGCGCTCGATCGTCGCGTAGTCCTTGTGCTTGACGCAGACGAGGCAACCGAGCCCCTGTCCGTTCTCGCAGCGCACGTGGTCGGGTCGCACGAGCTGCACGCGCGCGCAGAGCCCCCAGTAGTCGTTGAGCGTCAGCACCGTCGCCGCGCCCGCTTCGTGCGCGAGGTCGACCAAGCGCGCGGAGAGGTGCAGCAGGTGCTGGAAGTGGACGACGTCCGGGCGCACGCGCTGAACGAGCTCGCGGAACGCCGCTTCGACGCGCGGATGCGCGTACGACTCGCGCAGACTCTGGTGGTCGAGGCGGTGCGGCAACCGCCAAACCGTCAGCCCGTCGTACTCGTCGCGCTGCAGCACGAAGTCCTCGGGGCCGCCGTCGGCGACCGAGCGCTTCGGCGCGCTGCGCGCGAGCACGGTCACTGCGTGGCCGCGCCGCAGGAGCTCGCGCCCGAGCGTCTGCGTGTACACCTCGGTGCCCGCGAGCGTCTCCGGCGGAAAGCCGTGCGCGACGAACAGCACCGAGAGCTCCTTCCCCGCGAGCACGCGCGTCCTCGGATGCCTCACCGCGCTTCGCCCGCCGCGCCAGAGCGCTTGGAAGAGCGCGCCGCGGAGTTCTCTCGCGCGCGCGGCTTCCAGATCGAGCTCGGCGCCGCTGAGTCCTTGCGCGGCGAGCGCCGCCCGATCGGTCGGCGCGCAACGCTCTTCGAGCACGCGCGCGTCCTTCTCGCTGGCGACGCAAATGCGATCGAGCCACTCGGCGTTGAAGCGCGCGTCGATCTCGGCGCGCTTCGCGAGCTCGGCGACGCCGTAGTCGTGGCTGTGCTCGACGGTCGCGGCCGCGTCGTAGACGACCGTGTGCCCGGCTTCGAGCAGCGCGCGGGCGAGCAGGAGATCCTCGCCGAACTCGGTGCGCGGGAACGGATGCAGCTCCCACACCGAGCGTCGCACCGCCGACGCGACATCGTTGAAGTTGTAGAGCACGCGCTTGGCGTGCGCGTCGAGCCGCGCGTACTCCGCGGGCGGCGGCAGACGCACCTCACGGCGCTCAGCCGCGTAACCGAGGTCGCCCGCGCTCAAGAGCTTGGTCAGCCGCGCCGCATCCGGCCTCGGCACGTTGCGGCAGTACGCGGCGGCGACCGCGGGGTCCTCGAAGTTGCGCGCGAGCGTCGCGAGCCAGTCCGGCGAGCTCGGAATCGCATCCTGCGTCAGAAAGACCAGCAGCTCGCCGCGCGAACTCGCTGCGAGCCGGTTGCGCGTGTCGCCGTGGTCGAACTCGAGCGAGTGGATGCGCTCGAGCTCGAACGGCACCGGGAATCGCTCGCGCGCCGCCGCGAGCAGCTCGAGCGTGCGATCGGTCGACCCGGAATCGACGACGTGCAGGTCCCACGGCGCGCCGACGCGCTGCGCGGCGAGCGCGGCGAGCACCCGTTCGAGGAACGCCTCGCCCTGGAACGTCGGGAGGAGGACCGAGATCGACGCGACGGCAGTCATCGACTCAACGCATGCGCCCGGTGGCTTCGCCGCGCGGCCCGCCGGCGTAGCCGTGACTACCGACCCACTGCCCGAGCACCTGCGCTCCGCGCAGGATCGGCGAGCGCAGACACGCGGACCACTTCCCCGCGCGCTCGGTGCGCGCGAGGTAGCGCAGGTCGGCGGCGACCTCGAACGCGAAGCCGCGCGCGACGGAGATCAAGGTCGGCCGCAGGCGATGCCCGTGGACCAGGCGGTGGAACGCGGCGTCGACGCGATAGCGCTCGTACGCCTTCGCCGGCGAATAGTGGTGCGCGTGGCGCGCGATCGCGCCCGGCACGAAACGCAGTCGCCAGCCCGCGGTCAGCGCACGCGCGGCCCACGCGAAGTCCTCGCCGAACGCGAGATCGGGGAACGGGATCGCGCGGAACACGTCGGCGCGGATCGCGCTCGCGACGTTGTTGAAGCGCACGAATTCGGCGCGCTGCTCGGCGGAGAGCTCGTGCAGCCCGGCGACGTGATCGAGGTCGCGCACGAGCTCGTGCTCCTCGGCTTCCGGCAGGTCGAGCACCGTGCGCGCGGTCAGCGGGTCGTCGCTCTCGAACGGCAACACGCGTCCGTACGCGCCGGCGGTGCGCGGATCGGCGAACGCGCCCGCGAGCTCGGCGAGGAAGCGCGGGCCCTCCGGAACGACGTCCTGGGAGAGGAAGACGAGCAGCTCGCCGCGTGCCGCACGCGCGCAGAGGTTGCGGGTCGCGCCGTGGCGGAACTCGCTCTTCTGGATCACCTCGATCGAAGCGCCGGCGCGCTTCAGGAGCTCGCGCGTGCCGTCGGTCGAGCTCGAATCGATCGCGCACACCTCGAACCCGCCGTCGACCTTCTGCGCGGCGAGCGCCGGCAACAGCCGCGCGAGATCGTCGGCGCCGTTGTACGTCGGCAGGATGATCGAGAGACGCGGGGCGGACATCGGGGCGCTCTAGTATGTCTCAGCGCGCCGGAGGTGGAACTACGTCAAGCGTTTCGATTCGGCGCCGCCGCCCGGAAGATCAGGAACGCAACCAGTCCCAGCGTGCCGATCAGAGCCGCTGCTTGGACGTCTGCGGACCACGTGGCGCGCCACGGCGCGAGGAACGCGATCGCCGGATGCAATCCGGCGTCGGAGTCGTAACCCGGAAGGAAGTTCAGCGCGGCCCCCACGATTCCGAGGATCGATGCGCCGGCGAGCAAGCCCGAGGAGAACAGAGTCCCCTCGGATTCTTCCTCTGCATCCGGCGTGCGTCTGTACACGCGGTCGGCGAGCTTCCGCGCGACGCCGCCGAGAAAGACCGGGAGCGTCGCGGCGAGCGGCAGGTATACGCCGACGGCAAACGTGAGCGAGTTGAAGCCGAGCAGCTCGATGAAGATCGCGATCGCGACGCCGAGCAGGATCAAGTCCCACGGCAGGCGGCGCGTCAGCAGGCCATCGATCACCGTCGCCATCAGGCGCGACTGCGGAGCGCGGAGCTCGCCCTGCCCGATGCCGTCGAGCCGGAGGAACCGCGCTTGGTTCGTCGCCGGATCGACCAGGTACGTGCCCGCGACGACGCCGACGGGCAGCTCGGCCGCCGGTAACCGTACGTAGCGGTACTCGACGCCGTCGGTTTTCGCGCTCACCGATTCGGCCGCGACGACGAGCTCGGCGCGCACCTGGAACGGCTCGTTCAGCACCGTCTCCGTCGTCTTGGCGTAGTTGAGCAAGTACGCGGTCCAACCGACGGCGAGCACCGACGTCAGGACTCCGATCAGCAACGCGCCCTGTTGCCGAACGGGCGTCGCGCCGACCAGGTACCCCGTCTTCAGATCCTGCGAGCAGGTTCCTGCGTTGCTGATCGCGACGCACACGATCGCGCCGACGGTCAGCGCGAGGCGCGCGTACGTGTCACCTTCCCACCCGACCAACAAAAACACCCCGCAGGTCGCCATCAGCACGCCGATCGTCATCCCGGACAACGGGCACGACGACGAACCGACCTCGCCGGTGATGCGGGACGATACGACGGAGAACAGGAAGCCGAGCACCAGGATCAGCAGCGCGCCCAGGGAGTTCATGTGGAACACCGGGACGAGCCAGATGAGCGCCACGATCGCGATCGCACCGAACGCGAGCACCGGCACGGGCGTGTCACGGTCGGTGCGCAGCGGCGCCGCTGCCGACGCGCCGGAACCGCCGAGTCCGCGCATCGAGGCCGAGAGCGACGACCCGATCGCGGGGAGCGCGCGCACGAGCGCAAAGATCCCGCCGGCGGCGACCGCGCCCGCGCCGATGTGGCGCACGTAGTTCCCCCACACGCTGTCGGCGTCCATCGCGCTGATCAGGTCGGTCGCGGGTGCGATCGGAGAGGCGGCGCTCGACCCGAACAGGACGATCACGGGGATGAGGACGAAGCTCGCGAGCAGCGACCCCGCGACCATCATCGTCGAAGTCCGGTAGCCGATGATGTAGCCGACCCCGAGGAGCTCCGGCGCGTAGTCGCATCCGACGGCGGCGCCTCGGAACCCGGGCACGACGCGAACGAAGGTCCCCGGCAACGCTCCGAACAAGGTTTGCACCGCCTTGAACAGCGCGCCCACGCCAAGTCCGACGAAGACCTTGCGGGCCGACGTGCCTCCGCGCTCGCCGACGGCGAGGATCTCCGCGCACGCCTTCCCTTCGGGGTAGCGCAGCGTCCCGTGCTCCTTGACGATCAGGTAGCGCCGCAGCGGCACCATCATCAGCACGCCGAGCATCCCGCCGGTCAGCGCGATCAACGTCGTCAGGCCGACCTGCAACGGGAAGCCGAGGAAGATCAACGCCGGCACGGTGAACGCCAGCGCTCCGGCGACCGACTCGCCCGCCGAGCCGGTGGTCTGCACGATGTTGTGCTCGAGGATCGCGCGCTGGTCCTTGCGCTTCCTGATCGCCCAGATCGCGAGCACGGCGATCGGTACCGACGCGCTGGTCGTCAACCCGACGCGCAGCGCGAGGTACGTCGACGCCGCGCCGAACACGATCCCGAGCAACGCCCCGAGCGCCACCGCGCGGAACGTCAGCTCCGGCGGCGACTCGCTTGCGGCAACCGCGGGCTCGAAGGCTTTCGCCTCGTCGCTCAAGCGGCGCTCGGCTTCTTGGTCGCGACCTTGACTAGGACGAAGCCCATCGCCGCGTAGAAGATCAACGAGTAGAGGTTGAGATCGAGCGACTTGGCGACGGTCGCCTGGAACGACTCACCGACGTGCTGACACGTCGTGAGCACGTCGCTGTCTCCGTTCGGAATGGCTCGGAGCAATGCGCTGAACACGCCGGTGAGCGTTCCTCCCGCGACGAGTCCCGTGGCGAAGAGCATGCCCGGAGAAATGTCGCTCTCTTCCTTCGCGCCTCGGAGCTTGTCGCACAACCAACGCAACAGGCCGCCGATGAAGATCGGGAACGTCGTGCCGATCGGCAGGTAGACACCGACCGCCCAGGCGAGCGGCGACACGCCGCACAGGAAGACCGTGACGCTGAGGCCGGCGCCGACGAGCAAGAAACTCCAGTCGAGGTTCTGCGACATCACGCCCTTGATGATCGTCGCCATCAAGGTCGCTTGCGGCGCGGGGAACTTGGTGCCGCCGATGCCGCCTTCCGCCGCGTACGCGTTGTGGAGGAACTTCAGCGTGAAGCCGATCACCAGCGTCGACACCAAGACTCCGATCACCAGACCGATCTGCTGTCGGATCGGCGTCGCGCCGACCAAGTAACCGGTCTTGAGGTCTTGGCTCGTCGCTCCCGCGTTCGCCGCGGCGATGCACACGATCGCGCCGACGCAGAGCGCGATCGGCTGGTTCGCGTCACCGCCCAGCCCCATCGCCAAGAAGACCGCGCACGTCCCGAGCAACGTCGCGATCGTCATCGCCGAGATCGGATTCGAGGATGAGCCGATGATTCCGACGATGCGCGAGGACACCGTCACGAACAGGAAGCCGAAGACCAGCATCAGCACGGCCATCAGCAACTTGCCGCCGACGGTGCCCGGCAGGATCGGCAACACCGTGAGCACGCCGACGAGGGCGAGCGATCCGAGGATCACCACCGACATCGGAATGTCGCGCTCGGTGCGAAGCGTGGAAGAGCCCGAACCGGCCCCGACCGCCGAGATCGAGCCGCGCAACGACTTGACGATGCTCGGCATCGTCCGGATCAAAGTGATGATGCCGGCCATCGTCACTGCGCCGGCACCGATCAGGCGCACGTAGCCTCGGTAGTAGCGCTCGGGATCGTTGGTGGCGCGCCAAGCGTCGATCGTGCCCGGGTCGAAACCGAGGGAGAGCAGCTGCGCGTCGATCTTGGCGTCGGGAAGAGCGAGCACCGTCAGCAGCGGAATCAACACGAGCCACGCGATGACGCTGCCCGACACCATGATCCCGCCGATGCGGGGACCGAGGATGTAGCCGACTCCGAGGAACTCCGGCGAGATCTCGTTGCTGACGACGGCGTTCGGAAGCTTCGCCGTCGCGCTCGTCTGGAACGTGACCGCTTCCTTCCAGAACGAGAAGATCGAGTTCAGAGCCTTGTACACCGCGGCAACGGCGACGCCGCCGAAGACCAGGCCGGCCATGCGCCCGCCCTTCTCGCCCGCGATCAGCACGTCCGCGCACGCCGCGCCTTCCGGGTAGGGCAAGTTGCCGTGCTCGGCGACGATCAGCGAACGCCGCAGCGGCACCATGAAGAGCACACCGAGGATGCCGCCGGTCGCGGCGAGCATCATGATCTGCACGTAGTTGAAGTAGTCGGCGCCGTGGGAAGCGTCCGAAAGGAAGAGCAACGCCGGCACCGTGAACGCGACGCCCGCCGCGACCGACTCGCCGGCGGAACCGATCGTCTGCACGATGTTGTTCTCGAGGATCGTCGGGCGCCCGAAGTAGCGCAGCACCGAGATCGAGAGCACCGCGATCGGGATCGAGGCCGAGACCGTCAGGCCCGCCTTGAGCGCGAGGTACACGGTCGACGCGCCGAAGAGGATCCCGAACAGCGATCCGAAGACCACCGCCTTGACGGTGAACTCAGGGATGATCTGCTCGGCCGCGACGTAGGGCTTGTGCGCTGCGACCGGCGCGGGGGCGGACTCGGGCTGCGGTGCGTGTCCCAAACTCTCCTCCTCTGTTCGGGGATCCTGAAAGGCCGTCGGATCCTAGCCAGGCTGCGGAGCGACGGAAAGCACGCGGTCGCGCGCACGTCCGAGTTGCCGGGGCCCCGACGGAGACCAAAGGCGGGCTCGCCGGCCACCGCGAACCCAACGGCAAGCGCGAATCCAACGGCCAGCGAGAGCCGGCCGGAAAGCTCGAGTTGGGCCTCGGCTCCCGCAACCCCGGACTCGACGTTTCAAGTGACTCAGCGGCGCTTCGGCGAAACCGACGGTACGGCGAGCTTCGCCGCATGCTCGAGTTCGCCCGCGAGCGTCCGTTCGGCGCGTTTCGGCGACTCCTTCGGGTTCAAGCAGAAGAGGTCCCAGGCCTCGCCCTTCACGCCCCATTGGCGGACGTGCCAGCGCCCTGACTTCGGGTTCTTCTCGAGCGGAAAGACGGCGCAGCGCCACGGCTTGTAGCGAAAGCGATCGCCCTCGCTCGCGCCGACCTTGTGCAGCACGCAGCCTTCGTTCGCGAACACGCACCAACCGTCGACGACCGCGAGCATCGGCAAGCCTTCCTTCTTGCGCGCGGTGACGAAGCCCGACTTCTCGACTCGCGCGCGAGCGCGCGGCGTCAGGTGCGGCAGGAACTTGGCGAGGTGCTTCGCGATCCGGCGCTCTTCGTCGCGCTCGACCGACGGCCGGCCGTTCTTGCAGCACACGCCGCCGCAGGTCGGGAACACGCAGTCGAAGCGGGCGGTCGCGAGGTTCTCGACGTCGAGCGTTTGTTTCTTCATCGTGGTCGCAGTGCTCGACGAGCACATTGCAGCGTTGGGCGGAACTGGGCGAAGTTGGGGGGACTGGGGCGAGCGTGGTACGAGCGCGCCGGCTCTGTCGCGCGCTCCGCCAGTCTCGCGCACGCGCTGGCCGGCTCGCGCACGCGCTGGCCGGCTCGCGCACGCGCTGGCCGGCTCGCGCACGCGCTGGCCGGCTCGCGCACGCGCTCGGGTGATCTCGCGCAAACGCTCGGGCCGCTCAACGCACGCGCTTCTGGTAGATGACTCGATCGTCGCCGTCCTCGTAGAAGTCGGGCACGCGCGCGACCTCGCGATAGCCGGCGGACAGGTAGAACGCGCGTTGCGCGGCGTACGACGGCTTGCCGCCGGTCTCGATCAGGATCAGGCGGCCGCGCTCCGCGCCGACGACGTCCTCGACCGAGCGCACGAGCGCCTTGCCGATGCCGTGGCCCTGCAACGACTTGTCGACCGCGATCCAGTAGAGATCGAACGTGCCGAGCGTACACGGCGTCGCGCCGAAGCACGCGTAGCCCGCGACCCGGCCGGGCGCGTCGGCGAGCTCAGCGACGACGAAACGATATCCGCCGCCGCCCGGCGAGAGACCGATGTCGATCAGCTCCATCGCGACCGGGATCTCGTCGGGCCGAAACGCTTCGGTCCCGATGAGCAACCGCTCGAGCGGCGCGCGATCAGCCGGCGCGAGCGCGCGCAGCACGACGCGCGAGCGCGAGCTCGGCGATGCGTGTGACGAGTTGGGCATGGCTCATTCCGCTGCGGCCCGCCGCGAGCGTGAAGCCGGCGTCGGGCGAGAGGTCGGGATTGGGGTTCAAGTCGATCACGAACGCGCGACCGCGCGCGTCGAGGCGCAAGTCGACGCGGCCGTAGTCGCGGCCGCCGATCGCGGCCCAGGAGGCGAGTGCCGTGCGCTCGAGCTCCGCGCGCTCCAACTCGGTGAGCGCCTTGGCGGCGCCGCTGGGCGTGCGATTCCAGTCGTCGCTGCCCTCGAGCCACTTGCTCGCGTAGGTGACGATCCGTGGGACATCCGGCGGGAATTGCGAGAAGTCGATCTCGCCCAGCGACAGGCAAGTCGCGGCCGCTCCGTCGCCGAGCAACGCGACGTTGAACTCGCGGCCGGCGACGAACTCTTCGAGCAACGCAGGCTGCGCGTAGCGCTCGATCACGAGCTTCGCACGCGCGCGCGCCGCGGCTTCGTCGTACACGACGCTCGCGCTCTCGATGCCGTGGCTCGCGTCCTCGCGCGCGGGCTTGACGATCACCGGATAGTCGAGCGCGATCGGTTCGTCCTCGCGCGCGAGCACCGCGCCGCGCGGCACGCGCACGCCCGCGGCGGCGAGGATCACGCGCGAGAGCGGCTTGTCGAGCGACGACGCGAGCGTGCGCGGCTCGGAGCCGGTGTACTCGAGCCCCGTGAGCTCCAGCGCGCCCGCGAACGCCGCTTCGAGCCTCGGATCGCCGCCGATCGACTCGACCAGGTTGAACACGAGGTCGGCGTCGAGGTCCGCGAGCAAGCGCAGCAGGCGCTTGCGTTCCGGCCTCACCGGCACGAGCGCGACGGTCGCGCCGCTCGCCGCGAGCCCGTCGGCGACGGCGCGCGCGCACGCGACGACCGCTTGCACCGCGACCGCGTCGTCCGCGGTTCCGCCGGCGAGCCCGTCGTCTTGGTTGAAGAGCACCGCGACGCGCATCAGAGCCTCCACCGCTCTCGCGCTGCGGCGACGACGCCGAGGATCACGTCGTCGTACTCGACGTGCGCGCGCTCGCAGAGCAACGCCAAATCGCTCCAGCCCGGCTTGATGCCCGGCAGCGGATTCGCCTCGAGGAAGCGCGGAACGCCGTGCGCGTCGGCGCGGATGTCGATGCGCGCGAGGTCGCGGCAGCCGAGCGCGCGGAACGACGCGCGCGCGAGCTCTTCGATCGCGTCGACCTCCGCCTTCGGCCGCCGCGGCGGCACGAGGTAGTCGACTTCGAGATGCCAGTCGTCGTTGCGCTTCACCTCGAGCGAGTAGACGAATTCCGCCTGCGGCACCGCCTTCGACACGACTTCCATCACGCCGAGCACGCGCAAGTTCGCGCCGTTGCCCAACAGGCCGACCGTGAACTCGGGGCCGGAGCAATACTCCTCGACCAACACCGGCTCGCGATAGTCGGCGAGCAGCTCGGCGACGCGCGCCGCGAGCTCGTCGGCGTTCGCCGCGCGCGATTTCTTGCGCACACCGATGCTCGAGCCTTCGAACAAGGGCTTCGCGAACAGCGGATACGCGAGCTCTAGCCCGCGCAGCGCGTCGACGCTCTCGACGACCTCGAAGCGCGGCGTCGCGAGCCCGTGCGACGCGACCAATCGCTTGGCGACCGACTTGTCGAGCGTCACCGCGAGCGTCAGCGGATCGGAATGCGTGTACGGGATCTTCAGCATCTCGAGCACGCTCGGCACGTGCGCTTCCCGCGAGCGCGTGCCGAAACCCTCCGCGATGTTGAAAACGAGGTCGCAGGGCTTCGCGAGCACGTTCTCGAGGAACTTGCGTCCCCCGCCGAGGCGTCGCGTCGTGTAACCGCCGCGCGCGAGCGCTCGCTCGATGCCCTCGACCGTCGCGAGCGAGTCGAACTCCTCGTACCGATCGTCGGGCTCTCCGGCGGCGGGCGCGAAGTCGGCCTTGAGATCGAAAGCGATCCCGATCTCCATCGTGAGCTCCGTCGGCGCCTTACTTGTCGCGCTTCTTGGTGCGGGCCGCGCGCTCGGCGCGGGTCGAGCCTCGGTGCACCCACTTGCTCTTGCCGACCACCGGCGCGGCGCCGTTCTTGCCGTTCGACGCGCCCGAGCCGTTGCTCGCGGCCTGGCCATTGCCGGTCGTCGGACCATTTCCTGTCGGCGCGCCGTTGGTCGCCATCGCGCCGTTGCCCGCCGTCGCGCCGTTGCCCTGGGCGTGCCCATTACCGTTCGAGCTCGGCGCGCCGACACTCACCGCCTCGACGCGCTTCTTGTTCGAGCCTGCGAGCGCGACCGGTCCGCTGGCCGCGGGCGGCGCCGTCGGCACCAGCACGTCGTTCGGGCTCGCGTTCGCCGCGCGCGGCTCCAGGTACTCGTAGAGCTTGCCCTGGTAGTTGCGCAGCAGCGCCCGCCCCTTCTCGCGGTCGTAGTGGAGCAAGTAGTCGGGCTGCACCGGGATCTTGCCGCCGCCGCCCGGCGCATCGATCACGTAGGTCGGGATCGCGAGGCCGCTGGTGTGTCCGCGCAGACCCTCGATGATCTCGATGCCCTTCGAGATCGGCGTGCGGAAGTGTTCCGCGCCGCGCACCGGATCGCACTGATACAGGTAGTACGGCCGCACGCGCATCTTCATCAGGCCGTGGCAGAGCGCCTTGATCGTCGCGACGTCGTCGTTGACGCCCTTCAGCAGCACCGCTTGGTTGTTCAGCGGCACGCCGGCGCGCGAGAGCTTGTCGCAGGCGCGCGCGGCGTCGGGCGTGAGCTCGTTCGGATGGTTGTAGTGGACGTTGATCCAGAGCGGATGGTGACGCGCGAGCATCTCGCAGAGCTCGTCGTCGATGCGCTGCGGCAACGCGACCGGCACGCGCGTGCCGATGCGGATGATCTCGAGGTGCGGGATCGCGCGGAGCTTCGAGAGGATCGAGTCGAGCTTCGCCGTCGCGAAGTTGAGCGGATCGCCGCCGGAAACGACGACGTCGCGGACGCTCGGCGTGCGCGCGATGTAGTCGACCATGCGATCGATCTCGACGTCGGCGGACGCGCCGTCGTACATCGTCCGCTTGCGCGTGCAGTAGCGGCAGTAGATCGCGCAGTTGTTCGACAGCACCATCAGCACGCGATCGGGATAACGGTGCGTGATGCCGGGCACCGGCGAGAACTTCTCCTCGCCGAGCGGATCCTCCTCGCCGACCGCGCGGTAGAGGTTCTCCTCCGCGAGCGGCACGACCTGGCGCAGGAGCGGATCGTTCGGATCGTCCGCGTCGATCAACGACAGGTAGTAGGGCGTGATGCCCATGCGGAAGTCGGAGAGCACTTGGCTCCGCACCGCCCACTCCGAGGCGGGGATCGGAAGGAAGCGCGCGAGCTCCTCGAGCGTCGTCACGCGATGCCTGAACTGCCAGCGCCAGTCGTTCCAGTCCGCGTCGCTCGCGTCCGGATAGTAGTGCTCTCGGCCGCGCCGCGTCGCGCGACGGCCGAGCCGCTCCGCCAGAGACTCCACGTTCATCGGAGTGCTCGCTCGATCCTCGTTCCGATCGCGCACTCGGGGCCGATGCGCTGCCTGGACGCCCACGTCGCGCGCTTCGAAACGAGCCACGGATGGCGCGCGCAACGCAGGCTCGCCGGTCTCGACCTCCGCCCGAGCGGTGGAGGCTGATTCGATGGGGGCGCGTCGAGCTCCGGCCGTTCGACCGGTGCTTCCACTTGCGGCGCGCTCTCGCCCATCTCGCGGCGGATCATGGGGCGAAATTCCAGCCTGACGTGACCTGGAGATCAAGCCGAGCGAGGGGAAAGCGTGCGGGTGGGACGCGGAGTCGTTCGGTGGAATGCCGTCGCTGTCCGAGCCATGGAGGCCCGTCCGGCCCGACACGGCCGCTTGGAGCCGACCGGCGACCGGCCTCAGCCCGTCGGGCGGTAGCGCAATGCGTACCCGCCGACGGCGTCGACGAGCCAAAGCTCGCCCAGCGCCTCGATCCAGACCGGCGCGAGTCCCCGCTCGGGCGGCAAGTCCCCGCGAACGTCGACTTGCCGGGTCGAACCGGTCGCGATGTCGAAGACGAGCACGCGCCCATCGCGGCACGCGAAGACCCGGGAGCCCTGGTTCGCGAGCGACGCGCTGGTGTACCCGAGGCACGGCCCCGCCGCGCGCGGCGTGCCGTCGGCCGCGAACACCGCGAGCTCACGCCCCTGCACCGCGAGCGAACCGTCGGGGCCGAGGGAGCGCGCGCCTCCGAAGAATTGCATCCCGAGCCACCGACCGCTCGCGGAACGCGCGTGTTGAACGAGTTCGGTCCCGTCCGGTGCCTCGAGCGCCACGTCGAAGTACCCGCTGACCCACTTCGAGCCGTCGAGGCGCGGGCACTCGATCCCGCAGGTCGAGCGCGCGCCGGCGAATCGCCCGTCGGACGCGAACGACCACGCGGGTTGACGTTCGTCCAAGTCCGACTGGACGAGCAACGATCCGTCGGCGGCCACCGACACGAACTCGACGGACGACCACGCCACGCGGCGTGTGTCGGCAGGTGCGCGAAACGTGCGCGCGAGCCGACCGTCGAGCGCGAGCTCGAGGACTTCGCCACTGACTCGCTCGGCGAAGAAGAGCCGCTCCCGCCCGTCGCTGCCGACGAGCTCGAGCCGCCGCCGACCCGAGACGTCGAGCGGCCGCACGTCGACGAGCTCCATTCCGAACGGCGCGACGGGGAGCTCCGCGTCACTCGGTCGCTGGGACGCGCGGAGCACGAACGCGGCGGTGTCGAGGGGTTCGCATGCGACGCTCTCGACGATGCGCTCGGTCGGGACGGACCCGCAGAGCCTCACCGCGAAGCTCTCGCGCTCGCCCCGAACGTACGAGACGAGCGAGAAGTGTCCGCCGTCGTCGATCGACAAAGAACCGCGCCGTCGGTCGAGCCACCGCAACGCAACGGGCCCCTCGGCTGACGTGAACTCGGCCGCGTCGAAACGCGACCAGAGCTCCCGGCCGTCGAGGTCGAGGAGAGCCGCGAGCGAACCGCCGTACGGCTGACCTGTGTGGAACTGCGCGAGCAAGTAGGGCGTCCCCGGCAAGCGGCGCAACGCCAGCGGGTCGAACACGCGCACGTTCGTCCTCAACGCTCGCTGGACTTCGACGTCAGGCAGCCGCGCGCCGTCCGACACCCGAGCAAGACACCAGCGCAGGCCGGTGTTCCTTTCCGCATGGCCACGGAGCAGAAAGACCGCGCGATCGAACTCGCGCGCCAGGACGAAGCGCTCGACGCGCGTCGGCTCGGCGCGGCTGTTGACGTACCTCGGGCCGAGGCGACGCTCCGTGAGGTCGACGGACGCTGACCCGTCGGGCGCAATCACAACCAAACGCAAATCACCGTGGCTGCCGCTTTCAGGCCAGGGGACGTCACCGAACGTGTATGCGCAACCGATCACCCAACCCTCGTCGTCGACCTCGGCGTCGAAGAGCGTCCACGCGCGCTCGCCCTCCCACGCAATCGAACCACCTACGCTCAAGCGATAGAGCGCCGGCCCTGCGCCGAAGCAACTCGATGGATCGACGAACAGCTCGAACTCGCCGTCGGGCGATGCGTAGGTCGTCGGATCGACGTACTTCGGTCCGGAGCCCGGACCCGGTGAATCGAACGCGAGGATGGCGAGGCAGAGCGACGCTAGCACTCGCTCGATAGCTCGCGCCGATGCGTGCGTTGCACGCGACTCACGGCGTCACGCGGAAGAGCGTCCCCGCGTCCGCATCGAGGACGTAGAGCACGCCGCCCGGCGTCTGCGTCAGCGACAACACGCCGCCCGGCGTGAAGTCGGCGATCGCGCTCGCGCAGTCGGTCCACAGCGGACAATCGACCGTGTCCTGCGCGCCGCTCATCCGCCGCAGGATTCCGGTCGCGGAGTCGATCCAGTAGACGTCGCCTTCGCTGGTCGCGAGCGGCGAGACCGGCGCGGCGAGCTCGGCGAGCTCACCATCGCCCTCTACCGTCGCGCTCGTGCCGTCGCCGGCGGTCGTCGATACGCTCCCGGTCAGCCCGGAGAAACCATCGGAGCCGAACGCGAGCTCGCGCAACTTGTTGCCGCCCGACTCGGTGATCCACAGCGACCCCGAGCAGCGCACGGAAAGCCCGCTCGGCGTGTCGAAGCCCGCGCTCGCGAGCGAGCCGTCGAACGAGTACGCCGAGCCGAGTCCGCACACCGTGACGACGCAGCCCGCGGTGACGACGCGCAGCGCGTGGTTGCCCGGATCGGCGACGTACACCGTCGAGCCCGTCGAGCCGGTCGGACAGAGCGCGGTCGGCGACGTGAAGCTGAAACGCGACGCGCCGATCGGACAATCCTCGGTCGGCAGCACCGCGGGACCATCCGCGAAGCCCGGCGTCGTCGACGGCGTGCCCGCCCACAGCTCGACGGTGTCCGGCGTCGCGCGATCGACCTTCAGGATCGTGTTCGACGTCATGTCGACGACCAGCAGCGATTCGGCGTCGAGCACGCAGATGCCGCCGAGCTCCGGCGGCGAGCCGACGCCAAGGCCGTTGAGGTAGGTCGCGATCGTGCCCGCGGCGACGAGCTCGGTCTCGACCGGCGCGCCGCCGGAAACGTCGAGCGCGACGATCTGCGCGAGGTCGCCGGTCGCGTACAGCGTCTCCGAATCGCCCGCGGCGCACACCTGCGAGCTCGCGCCGATCACCAGCGTCGCGAGCACCTCCGCGGTCGGCGTCTGCGGCGGCGTGAACGTCTGATCGGGGCCGGTGCAGCCCGCCGCGGCGAGCGGCGACGGCACGATCGTCACCACGGTGGTCGACGGGGTCTCGCCGTTGCGACAGGCGGCGAGCAGGAGCAGCGACGGGACGACGAGCGCGCGCGGAGCGTGGAGCATGCGCCCAGTCTCCGTCGGCGGCGCGGGCGGTGCAAGCGCAGCGCGGACGGCCGGTGCGGCGAGCGCCGGCTCCGAGCACGCGATCGAGTGGCGCGCGGGACACGCGAGCCGTGCTTCCGAGCCGTGCCCGGACTCCGTGTCGGCTGCGCTGTGTCGGCTGCGCTGTGCCGGGGCACTCCGCGTGAGCGGCTCCGTGTCGAGCACCTGCGTCGGGCGCTCCGTGTCGGGCACCCGTGTCGGGCACCCGTGTCGGGCACCCGTGTCGGGCACCCGTGTCGGGCACCCGTGTCGGGCACCTGTGTCGGGCACCTGTGTCGCGCACTCCGCGTCGCCGGCTCCGCGAACCGTCGCGTCCAACGGTCCGCGTGCGTTCAGTGCTCGCCGCTCTGCTCCGCCTGGGGCTCCACGTTCGGCGCGGCGATCTCGCTGACTTCGACTTCCTTCCCGTCGCACGCGAGCAGCCGACCTTCGCTCTCCTCGCGCGTGACGAGCTCGACCGGGCCCTTCCACACCGCGCTGAGGCGCAAGAGCGTCTCGCGCGCGTGCGCGAGCTGCAGGTCGCGACCGTCGTGGTGGTGCAAGAGCGAGAGCTCGCCCTTGCCGCGCGCATCGACCGCGACCAGCTCGATCTGCGGCAGGCCGCCCCACGCGAGTTCGCCGAGCAGGCGGTCCTTCACCTTGCGCCAGTCGCGGTCGGTGACCTCGGTGCGCGCGGTGCGCGAGTTCTTGCCGTAGAGGAAGAGCATCTCGCGCTCGACGAACGCCTGGTCGACGAGCTCGTCGATCAGGCTCGCGTCGTTGTGGCGGCGGCGCAACGCGAAGACGTCGTGGCCGAGCTCCTCGGCGTAGCGGAAGAGCTCGATGCCGAGCTTGTACGGGTTCACGCGACCCGGCGCGCGCGCGGTCGCGCCGCTGTGGCAGTCGGCGAAGTCGACGATCTCGCTCGCGTCGAGCACGCCGCCGGTCAGGATCCGCGAGTGCCAGAACGACGCCCAGCCCTCGTTCATGATCTTGGTCATGCGCTGCGGCTGGAAGTAGTACGCCTCGGCGCGCACGATCCGCAGGATCTCGCGCTGCCAGTCCTCGACCGGCGCGCGCTCGCAGAGGAAGCCGAGGATGTCGTACGTCGGCGGCGCGCCGAGCGCGCTCGGCTTCGTCTTCGCGAGATGGCCGCGCAGCGGCAGGTACGGGTCGAGCAGGTTCTCGAGCGAGAGCGCCGCGTCCATGAACGTCTCGACGCGCTCCAGCCCGTGGCGATCGACCAGACGGCGCACCGTGGTCGAGTGCTGCCCCATCGTGTCGAGCATGTGCCGATCGGTCGCCTGGAACCAACAGTTGTGCGCGAAGAAGTCGGCGTGGCCGCAGACGTGCGCCATCACGAGCTTCTGCTCGAGCAACGAGTTCGACTTCACCAGGTAGGCGACCACCGGATCGTTGTTGATCACGAGCTCGTAGATCTTCGAGAGCCCGTACTCGTAGCCCTTCTCCAGTCGCTCGAACTCCATGCCGAAGCGCCACGACGGATAGCGCACCGGGAACCCGCCGTACGCCGCGATGCCGTTGACGTCCTTCGCGTCGAGCAGTTCGAACACGAGCTCGTAGAAGTCGAGGCCGTAGCCGCGCGCGACCTTCTCGATGCGCTCCGCCCACAGCGCGAGCTCCGGCGTCAGCGAGCTCGAGCGACGGCGCGCGAACTGCATGGTCAGCGCCCCTTCCCGAGGAACAGTCGGATCGCGGCGGCGATGTCGCCGCGGTCCGACACCGAGCTCGTCACCAAGCGCTCGTCGCTTCCGAGCGCCTCGTCGAGGTCCTTCTTGAACTGCCCGGAGCCGTACGCGCTCTTCACCTGGCCGTAGCAGAACTGGTTGCAGCGCGGGAGGATCTCGTCCCTCAAGAGCGCGACGCAGCGCTCGGTGTCGCGCGCCGACCAGTTGTCGCCGTCGGAGTAGTGGAACGGATAGATGTTCCAGTCCTCGGTGCGGTACTTCTCCTGGATCAGTTTGAGCGCGAGCTCGTACGCCGAGCTGATCTTCGTGCCGCCGGACTCGCGCAGATGGAAGAACGCGTTCTGGTCGACGACCTTCGCGACCGCGTCGTGGACGATGTACACGACCTCGATGTTCCGGTACTGGCTGCGCAGCCAGGTGTCGATCCAGAACGCCTCGATGCGGACGATCTCCTTCTGCTCGCGCCCCATCGAACCCGACACGTCCATCATGTGGAAGATCACCGCCGACGAGTCCGGCACCGGCGCCGACTTGCGCGCGCGGTAGCGCTGGTCCTCGCGATCGGGCACGACCTTCGGATTCGCGGGATCCCAATCGCCCGACGAGATCGTGCGCAGCAACGCGGCCTTGAACGTGCGCCGCATGTGCCGCAGCGAATCCGGACCCGAGCGTCGCACGCCGTTGTAGCGGCCGCCCTCGGTCGCGATGTCGCGCTTGCCGCGCGGTTGGATGTTGGGGAGCTGGAGCTCCTTGCCGAGCATCTCGGCGAGTTCCTCGAGCTCGACCTCGACCTCCAGGATGTGCGCGCCCTCGGAATCGCCCGCCGCGCCCTCACCGCCGCCTTCGCCGTCCTTCTCGCCCAGCGCCTCGCCCTTCTCGCCGGGTCCTTGGCCGACGCCGGCCTTCTGATTCTCGCCGAAACGGAAGCGCGGGAGCTCGATCTGCGGGATCGGCACCGACACCGCGTGCTCGCCCTGGCGCGCGATCAGCTCCGAGTTCGAGAGGTACTTGCGCAGGTCCTGGCGGATCCTGCCGCGGACAATCTCGCGAAAACGCGCTCGGTCGACTTCGATCCGGAACAAGCGGCCCTCCCGCGGCTCACGCCGCCTCGGGCAGCGGCCCCTTGGCGTCGCCGCGCGCGAAGAGCCCCGCGACGTGCTGCAGGATCTCGTCGGCCGACGGCTCGTCGTAACCGAATTGACGCATCAGGCGATCGCGGATGACCGCGATCTTCTCCTGCGTGTCGGGATCGACCACCGACGAGACCAACGTCGTCAGTTGGATCGAATCGCGGCGGTCCTCGAACATCTTGAGCTCGAGAGCCTTCGAGAGGCGCTTGTTCTGGCGGTAGTCGAAGATCTTGCCCTCGCGCTGGCACTCCGCGACGTAGTTCATGAGCTCGTGGCGGAAGTCGTCCTTGCGCGCTTCCGCGATCTCGATCTTCTCCTCGATCGAGCGCATCAAACGCTCGTCGGGATCGCTCGCGCGGCCCGCCGGGTCGATCACCTTCTCGCGCGTCGTGTACGCGCGCACGTTGTCGACGTACTTCGAGCACAACCGATCGATCGCCTCGCGGTCGGACGCGATCGCGATCTGCACCTCGCGCTTGATGATCTCCTCGTACTCCTCGCGCGCGGTGGCGACGATCTGGATGTAGCGGCGCCGTTGGTCCTCGTTGGAGATCAACGAGTGGTGCAAGAGGCCCGACTCGAGCTTCTCCAGCACGTCGAACGCGCCCAACGTCGGCTTCTCGGACACCAACGCCGCCGCGATCTTGTCCTGGATGTAGCGCGGACTGATCCCGACCAGACCCTCGCGCTGCGCGAGCGCCTTCATCTCGCGCACGTGCTCCGGCCCGAAGCCGGCGACCTCGCCGCCGTCGTACAAGCGCGCCTTCTGCAGCACGCTCAGGCTCGGATGCGTCGGGTCGTCGAGGCGCGTCATCACCGCCCAGAGCGCCGCGATCTCCAGCGTGTGCGGCGCGATCGACCGGCCGGCGATGTCGCGGCGGGCGAACTGGCGCTTGTAGATCTGCACTTCGTCCGAGACGCGCAGGTTGTACGGCACGTCGATCTTGATGGTGCGGTCGCGAAACGCCTCCATCAGCTCGTTGGTCTGCAGTTTCTTGTACTCGGGCTCGTTGGTGTGCCCGATGATCACCTCGTCGATCGAGGTCTGCGCGAACTTCTTCGGCTTGATCGAGTGCTCCTGCGTCGCGCCGAGCAGGTCGTAGAGGAATGCGACGTCGAGCTTCAGCACCTCGATGAACTCGAGCAGCCCGCGGTTCGCGATGTTGAACTCGCCGTCGAAATTGAACGCGCGCGGGTCGGAATCCGAGCCGAACTCCGCGATGCGGCGGTAGTTGATGTCGCCGGTGAGCTCGGTCGAGTCCTGGTTCTTCTCGTCCTTCGGCTGGAAGGTGCCGATGCCGACGCGATCCTTCTCGGACAGCACGAAGCGACGGACCTTGACGTGCTCGATCAGCTTCGTCCAGTCGCCTTGGTAGCGCGCCATCAGCTCCTGGTAGTACCAGCGGCTGACCGGATCGAGCTCGCCCTGGATCGCGAGCTTGTACTCGCGCTTGTTGTTCTTGTTGAGCTTCTGCTCGACCGACTCGCGGGCCTCGTGCGGCGCGAGCAGCAGCGGATCCTGGTTCATGGGCGAGCGCACGACCTGACCATCGACGTGCCACTCGAACGTGTAGAGCGCGCCCTCGTCGGAATACGAATAGAGCTCGAGCCCGCGCTTCAGGATCCGCACGATCGTCGACTTCGAGGAGCCGACCGGCCCGTGGAGCAACAGGACGCGTCGCTCCGGTCCGAAGCCGCGCGCGCCGGCTCGCAGCGTCTGAACGAGCTCGTCGAGCGGCTTGTCGAGCCCGTACACCGCGTCACGTCCGCCGTCGAACGGATCGTCGAAGAGCTTCCAACGCCGCGCGCGATCGCGTGCGCTCGGAGCCTCGGAGCCGTGGCTCTCGATCATGTCGATCAGGCGCTGCCACGCGTTGCGCGCCGGCTCGGGGTTTCGCTCGAGGATCGCGAGGTAGTCCGCGAAGGTCCCCTCCCAGTGGAGTGCGCTGTACTTCGCGCGATCGCAGCGCGAGCGGACGGTGTCGAACAAGGACTTCGGTGCGTCGGGCATGGGGAGGTGCGTTGGTCTGGTCCCTCGTCGCGGTGCTCTTTGGCCCCGACGACGCGAGCGGCGGAGGGCGTCGGGTCAGAACTTCGGCCGGATCCGACGGCAACCTGAGCACCTGCGTGCGCCCGGAGCGCCGGTCTCGCGAGCCCGCGGTCCGAGGACCCCGCGCGCGCGCGCCGTGCGCCCTGGAACCCGAGGACGCGCACGGAAGCGATCCCTGGAGCGAGAATCCGAGTTCCTTCCGAACCCGCGCGCGCGCGATCCGTCGGACTTCGGTCGGGCGTCGACGAGTTGCGCTCGCCATGGCGAGCGCGGGCGACGGCGCCTAAGCTCGTCGTCATGTCGACGCCTTTGGTTCGCACCGCGCCGTTCCTCGCGTTCCTTGCGCTCTGCGTCGCATGCGACGCGACCGGCGCCGCGCCGCAGCACACCGCGTTCGACGCCGACCGCGCGTGGAAGCACCTCGAAGCGCAGGTCGGCTTCGGTCCGCGGCCGACGGGCTCGGAAGCGCTCGAAGCGACGCGGCTCTACCTCGAAGGCCATCTGCGAGCCGCCGGGCTCGAGCCGAAGCGCGAGGTCTTCGACTGCCCCGAGGCACCGTACGGCGCGATCCGCGTCACCAACGTGCTCGTCGACATCGTCGCTCCGGACGCGGACGCGGCGAAGCTGCCGATCGTCGTGCTCGCGACGCACTACGACACCAAGAAGATGGGCTTCCCGTTCGTCGGCGCGAACGACGGCGGTTCGAGCACGGCGGTCGCGCTCGAGCTCGCGCGCGTGCTCGCCGAGCATCCGAGTCGGCGCGTGGTCTGGCGCGTGCTCTTCCTCGACGGCGAGGAAGCGCTGCGGCCGCACTGGGAGGACCCGGACAACCGCTACGGTTCGCGACACCACGTGAAAGCGTTGGTCGAGCGCGGCGAAGCCAAGCGGGTCAAGGCGTGCGTCCTGCTCGACATGGTCGGCGACGCGAACCTGGTGCTGACGCGCGACAGCTACTCCGATCCGCGGCTCCAGCAGATCGTCACCGAGACCGCGGACGAGCTCGGGCTCCAGAAACACCTCGGCCGCACGCCGGAGCTGATCAAGGACGACCACCTCTCTTTCCTCGCCGAGGGGATCCCGTCGATCGACCTGATCGACTTCCAGTACGGCCCGACGAACTCCTTCTGGCACACGCGCGACGACACGCTCGCGAACTGCTCGAAGGAGAGCCTGGGCGCGATCGGCAAGCTGGTGCTCGGCGCGGTCCCGGCATTCGAGGCGCTCGCGACGCGCTGAAGCGCAGAGCGCGTGCCGTCGCCCGAGCCGCCGCTCGCCTCACTCGAGCGTCGCGCGCGCCTCGACCGCGCCGTAGCGCACGCCAGCGCAGCGCACGACCAGCGTCGCGCCCGCCTGCCCCTGCACCATCAGCCTCACGCGCATCCGCGCGCCGCCGTCGAGCGAGCCCAGCTTCGGCGGCTCGACCATCGCCGAGTGCGGTTCGAAGTCGAGCTCGACGCCGGCGCGCGTGCCGAGCGCGAGCAGCTTGCCGCCTTCGAGCGCGAGCGAGATCCCGTCCCGCAGGCCGCGCTCGCGTCCGAGGCGCGTCGTGCCGCCGAGCGCCGACGCGTTGACGAGGTCGAACTCCGCTTGCCAGAGGTCGCTCTTCTGCCGCGTCAGCGACACGGCTTCGATCGTGAGCCGCGGCAGCGCGTTCGCGAGCTCGAGCAAGACGCGCGTGTGCTCGCGTCCAAGGTCGAGGATCTCGCTCGGCGGCGGCACGCCTTCACCGGCGGCGGTGCGCACCTCGAACGGGAACGCGCCGAGCTCGACCAACGCGAATTCGCCGAGGCTCCCGCGCGCGCGCGCCCGACGGTCGGCGCCGAGCACCGTCAACGCGCCGCGCGACGCGGGCAGCGCGGCGAGCACGCGCTCGAACGCGGTGCGATCCCTCGCGGGCAGGTCGGCGCGCACGACCGGCGCGAGCTGGCCCGCCGCGGTCGCGATCACCTGCGCGACGTTCGGACGCGCGAGCAACGCGTCGACCAACGCGCGCGTCTCGGGCGTCGACAACGGATACGGACCCGCGCCGTCGGCGAACGGATCCCACGCGGTCGGAAAGTCGCGCTCGAGATGCGTCGCGTCGGTCGCCGAGCGCGCGCGGCCGGCGAACAGCTCGGCGCGGCGATCGGGGTCGGCGCACGGCACGAGATAGAGCGTCGCACGGCCGAAGAGCTCGCCGGCCTTCGGATCGCGCGCGTGGTTCTGCAGCAGGTCGTAGAGCGCGTAGAGCGACATCTCGGTGCCGACGACGTCGCCGTCCGCGAGCCCCGAGACCAGGGCGATCGCCGGACGCGCCGCGAGCTCGCCGCGAGCGTGCTCGCCGACCGTCGCGAGCCACAGCTCGCGCCCGCCCGCGCTCCGGCCGAGCGATTCGACCGCGACGAACTCCGGATAGGCCGCCGCGAGCTTTTCGAGCGCGCTGCCGAGCTCGGGCACGTCGTAGTAGTGCTGGAAGTCGAGCTCGACGCGTTTGTCGGGCGCGCTGTTCAGGCGCGCGGCGGGCGCGACGTCCTGCCCGAGCGCCGCGAGCGCCAACAAGAGTCCGATCACGGCTTGACCTCGCGCACGACGCTCGGCGTCCACTCGGACACCGCGCTGAGCGTGAACTGCGAGCCCTCGGGCGCGAGCACCACCCATTCGTACTCGTCGCTCGACTCGCCGCCGAGCAGGCGCGAGCGCTCGATCCGCGCGCTGCCGGCGAAGAGCTGCGCGCCGGCGGGGAGCCCGAGCTCGAGCGTCAACGCGGACGCTTTCGCGCCGCGCACGCGCGCGGCGAGTCCGGTCGGCAACACGCCGGCGTTGCGCACGCGCGCGCGGATCCGACAGACGTCGCCATCGCGCGTCGCTTGCGTCACGCGCACCTCGAGCTTGGGCAATCCGGCGACGAGCTCGCGCACGAACTCGGTCGAGCCGCGCAGCGCGCGCGGCAAGCTCTCGAGCGGCGGATTCGCGACGGTGCGCGACTCGAAGCCGCCGACGAGCGCCTGCACGCCGCCGCCGAGATCGACCGGGCTCCATTCGACGAAGCCGATGCCGCCCTTCGAGTTGTCGAGCCAGTTGGCCCACGCGCGATCGCTCTCGCCGGGCGCGGGCCGGCCGTTGGAGAGCCCGCGCTCGTGCGACTTGCCGTTGGGCCGCGGACTGAAGCGCGCGTCGGTCGCCGCGACGTCGGTCGCGAGCTCGACCTCGGGCCCCCACCACGCGACTTCCAACGCGATCGAGCGCTCGACCGCGTAGAACCAATCGAGCGCCGCGCCGCCGCGGCACGCACCGCGCGCTTCCGCGAGCGTGGTGCAGTTGCGCTGGCGGCGACCGGTCGCGACCTGGAACGCCTCGCCGACGCGCTCGAACACCGCGCGATCCTCGGGCGCGAGCCATTCGCCGAGCGCCGCCGAGCCTGCCGCTTCCGTCGGCGCGCCGCCGGGCGACGCGAGCAAGCCGTGATTGCCTTGGAAGAAGAGCGCGAGCACGGTACGGCGAGCGAGCGCGAGATTCGCGAGCGCCCGCGCGGCCGGCGCCGACAGCGGCAGCGTGCCTTCGAGCGGCTCGACGCGCGCCGCGCTGCGCCCGAGCGGAAAATTGCGGTCGAGCACGACCCCGCCGGGCGGATCCTCGTTGTATCGGCCGTCGCCGTCGTCGTCGCGGCCTTCGCGGCAGAGCACGTAGCGCACGCCGTCGTTCGGCCCGGCGGCGACGAGGAAGCGTTGGTCCGCGGTGCGCGTCCACTGGCCGCTCGGATCCTCGATCAACATGCTGAGAGCCGCGCCGTCGCCGTCGAGGTCGTCGGGGCCGTCCTCGTCGAGGCGGCCGTCGTGGTCGTCGTCGAACGGCGAGAGGTCGCGGCCGTCGCCGACGTCGCTCGCGAGCGCGGTGCCGAGCGCCGACGGACTCGCCCACGGGATCGCGAGGAACGTCAGCTCGGCGGAGAGCGCCTCGTCGCGCAGCAGGTCCGACACGACCGACAACACCGCTTCGCCGCCGGCCAGCGAGAGCCCGTCGAGGCCGCCGATCAAGAACACGGTCGGCCGTTCCGCCGGCGGCGTCGGACCGGGCTTCGCGAGCTCCAACACGCACCACGGCGCGCCGTCGGGGCCCGCGACTCCGAGGTCGAGCGGCGTGACCCAGTCCGGCCGCGCGGCGCACCACGTCGCGGCGAGTTCGGCGACCTCGGCGTACGAGCGGTAGCGCGGCGAGAAGCTCGGCAGCGGCTTGGGCGTCGGCGGCTCGGTCGCGGGCGGCTCGGCGACGATCGCGGGCTCGCCTTGACTCGCGGGTTGCTGCGGCTTGGGCTCGATCTCGACCGGCGGGTCTTGGACCGGAGGATCTTGGACGGGCGGTTCCTGCGGCGGCGGATCCTGCGGCCGATCCTGCGCGCGCGGGTTTTCGACCGGCGGATCCTCGACGGGTTTCGCGACGGGCGGCGCGGGCGTCGGGTCCTGCGCCGGCTCGGACGGCTTGGACGGCGCGGATGGCACTTCCGAGCGAGGCGAGCTCTCCGGAGACGGCTCCGGTCGAACCGGCAGCGGAGCTTGGGCCCGCAGCGCGCTCGCCAGGCACAGCCCGGCGGCGAGCCACGCCCACCGCTTCCTCACACTCCGAAGGCTCACGCTCTCGAACTCCATCCCCCGCGTCGACGTCCGCGAACCGGCGATGATAGCGAGGCGCGGCCGACGGTCAGCCGCGCTGCGCACGGTTCTACGCAGGCTGGATCGGTCGAGCGGGCCCCAAACTGGGCTTTTCTCGTCGGATTCGCGCGCGCTCGAGCCCGACAGCTCAGCCGGCGGGCGTGTCGGCGGTCGAGGGCGCGGTCGCGAGCGCGCCGGTGGCCTCGGGCGCGAATGCTCCGGTCGATTCGCGCGTGAACGCGCTGGTGGATTCGGGCGCGAACGCGCCGGGGGGCTCGCTCGCGAACGCGCCGGGGGCCTCGGGAGCTCGCGCGCGATCGACCGGCTCGCCGACCGCCGGATCCGAGTTCGCCTGCAGTGCGGTGACTTCCTCCGCGCGCCGCGCCGACGTCGGCTCGTTCGCGGTCTCGGCGACCGGTGCGGCCGCGGCGCGCTTGCGGCGGCGTTCGGGCTTGAGCTCGACGATGGGCTCCGACGGCGCCTCGTCGGACGGCTCGGGCTCCGCCTCGGCGCGAGCGCGGACCTCGGCGCGCGACTCGACCGCGGCGGCGGCGTTGCCGATCGCTTCGGGGTCGATGCGATCGATGTCGCCGAACTGCACGCTGACGTGGCGCGACACGCCCTTCACCTCCATCGTGACGCCGTAGAGCGCCGAGCACGACGCCATCGTCCCCTTGTTGTGGGTGACGACGATGAACTGCGTGTGCAGACGGAAGTTGTCGAGCATCGCGAGGAACCGGCCGACGTTCGCGTCGTCGAGCGCAGCGTCCACTTCGTCGAGCACGCAGAACGGGCTCGGACGCGCTTGGAAGACGGCGAAGAGCAGCGCGAGCGCCGTCATCGTGCGCTGGCCGCCGGACAGGAGCCCGATCGGCAGCATCTCGCGTCCCGGGGGCCGCGCGGTGATCTCGATGCCCGCCTCGAGCGGGCCTTCGCCCGGCAACAGGATCAGGTCGGCCTTGCCGCCGCCGAAGAGCTGGCGGAAGAGCGTCTGGAAGTGCGTGCGCACGTCCTCGAACGTCTCGAGGAACAGGCGCTCGCTCTCGCGATTGATCTCCGCGAGCGCTTCCTCGAGCGTCTGGCGAGCGCGCGCGAGGTCCTTGCGTTCGCCGTCGAGGAAGTCGAAGCGCGTCTCCGCTTCGGCGAGCTCGCTGACGGACTCGGTGTTGACCGGCCCGAGGCGATCGAGAGTCGCCTTGAGCTCGGTGACGCGCGACTCGAGGTTCGCGAGCGCGCCTTCCTCGGCAAGCGCGGGTTCGGGCTCGAAGCCGTCGAGCAGCTCGCTCTCGGTGAGCGAAAGGTCCTCGCGCGCACGGACGACGAGCTCGGCGCGCTCGAGGTTCAAGCGTTGCTCGTCGAGGCGTTGCGTCGAAAGGTCCGCGGTCAAGCCTTCGAGCTCGCGCGTGACGGCATCGACGCGTCGGCGGAACGCCTCGATCGCGTCGCGGCCGGCGCGTTCGGTGCGCCGCAGCTCGCCGAGCTCGCGGTCGCGCTCCGTGCGCGTCGCTTCGAGCCCCTTCGCCTCGTCCGCGAGCCGTACGGACTCCGCGGCGCCGACGCGTGCGCTCTCGGCGTGCTCGGCGGCGAGCTTGCGCGTGCGATCGAGCTCGTGCTTCGCCTCGGACAAGGCGCGCTCGAGGTCGCGCGCGCGCGCCTGGATCGAACCGAGCTCGGTGCGTGCGCGTGTGGTCTCGACCTCGGCCTGCGCGTGCGCGCGCTGCAGCTCGTCGCGCCGCGTCTCGAGGTCGCGCCGCGCGGCTTCGAGCTCGCCGAGCCTCGCCGCGTCGCGCGTGTACTCCTCTTCGACCGACACGACGCGCGCGTGGGCGTCCTGGAGGTCGCGTTGCAGCCGCTCGGTCTCCTGCGTCAGCGCGTCGCACTCGCGGCGATGCGCGTTGAGCGCTTCCTGCAGGTCGGAAAGCCGCGCCTTGACGGTGTGATTCTCGCTCTTCGCTTGGGCGAACGCCTCGCGCAGCGCACCGACGCGCGCTTCGGCGGATCGACGCTCGGCGTCGAGCTCGCGGCGAACGCGCGCGGACTCCTCCAGCGCGCCGAGCACGCGTTCGAGGTTGGCGACGACCTCCTCGCGCGTGCGTTCGAGCTCTTGCGCGGTCGAACGGCGACCGATCGCGCCTTGCGCGATCTCGCGATGGCCGCCGAAGACGCCCGCGGCGTCGACGAGGTCGCCTTCGAGCGTGACGAAGCGCAGCTCCGGGTACGCCGCGACCAACGCGAACGCCGCTTCGACGTCGCGCGCGATCCACACGTCGCCGACCATGACCTCGGCGAGCACGCGCAGGTCGTCCGCGCACTCGAGCGCGTCGCACAGCCGGCCTTGGACGAGCTCCTGGAACTCGGGCGCGAACGCGACGTCCGAGCGACGCTCGCGACGAGCGTTGCCCGGCACGACGAGACGCACCGAGCCCGCGCGCTTCTCCGAGAGCCAACGCACGAGCCGCGAAGCGGTGTCGCCGTCCTGCGCGACCAACGCGAGCGCGCGCTCGCCGAGCGATGCATCGAGGGCGCGCGCGAAGCGCGTCGACGTGCGCAAGTGGTCCGCGAGCACGCCGCGCAGCGCGTCCGGTCCGGTCGGCGTCTCGCCGCGCGAGACGCCCGAGATCAGGGCGCGCGCGCCGGCCTCGAGCGCCTCCCGCTCGCGATCCCAGTCGAGCAACGCGTCGATGCGGCTCGAGAGCCGCGCGCGCTCGACATCGAGACGATTCTTCTCGGCGGAGAGCTCCTGCGCGAGGCGATCGTGCTCGCTGATGCGCGCCGCGACCGACGCGCGGTCGGCTTCGCCCGCGGTGATGTCGCGTTCGAGCGCGACGACGCGCTCGCGCGCCTCGGTCTCGGCGTCGCGCAGCTCCACGGCGGAGCGCGTCGCTTCCTCGAATCGGACGCGCGCGCGTTCGCGACGCTCCGCGAGCGGCCTCTGCGACTCGTCGAGGTGCTTCTGGGTGTTCTGCGCCGCGGTCTTCTGGTGCAGCAGCCGCAGCACGGCTTGGTTTTGGCGATCGTGGTCGTCGCGGACCGATTTGGTCGAGCGGCGGACGTCCTCGAGCTCGCCCGCGATCACGCGGAACGTCTGCTCGGCGGAGAGCGCGATCTCTTCCTTCTGCGCGCGGTCGGCGAGCAGGCGCTCGACCTCGGCTTCGCGCATCTCGAGCGCGCGCGTCAACGCCAGCGCGCGGTCGGATTCGTCCTCGGCGGACTTGCGCCAGGCGCTGACGCGCTCGGAGAGCTGCGTCGAGCGCTCGCTCAATGCCCGCGCCTCGCCGAAGATCCTCGCGACCTCGTCGGCGAGCCGATCGACCTCGGCGGCGAGCTGGCGTTGCTCGCGCTCGCGCGACGCGGCGTCGTTCTCCTCGCCCTCGCGGACGCCGCGCAGCCGCTGCGACTCGCCTTCCAGCGTGCCGATGCGGCCGCGGAGCGCTTCGAGCGAGCGATCGAGCTGCCACACGCGATGCTCGAGGAAGCGCGTGCGCTCGGTGCGCCATTCGTCGCGCGCGGCGACGAAGCGCTCGGCCTTGCCGGCTTGGATCTTCAGCGACCGCACGCGCGTCGCTAGCTCGCGCAGGATGTCGTCGAGGCGCTGCACGTCGGTCTCGACGCGCTTCAGGCGCGTTTCGGTCTCTTTCTTGCGCTGGCGGTAGCGGCTGATGCCCGCCGCTTCCTCGAAGATCGCGCGACGCGCCATCGGATCGGCCGAGAGCACCGCGTCGATGCGGCCCTGCTCGAGCACCGCGTAGCCGCGGCTGCCGAGGCCGGTGTCGTACAGCATGTCGCGGACGTCCTTCAGACGGACACGCTGTTCGTTGATCAGGTATTCGCCTTCACCGGAGCGATCGACGCGCCGCGTGATCGAGACCTCCGCGCCGCGCTCGCCGAGCTCGCCTCCGGCGTTGTCGAGCACGAGCGACACTTCCGCGACGCTCATCGACGGCCGGCTGACCGAGCCCGTGAAGATCACGTCGGTCATCTCGCCGCCGCGCATCGAGGTCGGCCGGGTCTCGCCGAGCACCCAGCGGATCGCGTCCACCACGTTGCTCTTGCCGCAGCCGTTCGGCCCGACGATGCCCACGAGCGAATGATCGAACGACAGCGTCGTGCGATCGGCGAAGGACTTGAAGCCGAAGAGCTCCAGGCGTTTCAGGCGCATCGTTCAGTTGTTCTCGACGGAGAGATGCGATCGCGACGCGTCGCGATCGAAGAGTTCACGGGCCACCAGGTTCTGCGGACGCGTCGGTTGGAGCTCGGCGCGCGGCAGCGGGTCGCGGCGCAGCGCCGCGAAGCGCCGCCACGACGGGAAGAGCCCCAGGTGCTCGCCGCGCGAGCGATCCTCGGGCAAGGGATGCAGCGCGCCGACCGCCAGCGACGCCACGAGCTCGGCCTCGGCCGTCCACGGTCCGCGACCGGGCGACGGAGACAGACGCAGGCCGAGCGAGTACGGCTCGTTCGAGCGTCGAGCTTCGGACGCGCCGAGCTCGAACAGCAACGCCTGCGCCTTCTGCGGCAGGTGTTGGTCCAGGTCCGCGAAACGCGCGGCGGCGCGCTCGCCGAAGAACGGCGTGACCGTCACGACCAGGCGCTCGTGCGCGGCGAGGCGCGCGGACGCGTCCGCGAAGAAGCCCAGCAGGCGCGCGCCTTGGTCCGGGCGCACTTCGCCGTCGCCGAGCAGCTGCAAAGCCTCGCGCAGCCCGACCGGGACCAGCGCGACGGTGTTGCGCGTGCGCAGATCGCCGACGCGATCGCCGCGCGTCTGGTGCTGGAACGCGACGCCGCGGCCGAGCGCCGCGAGCGCGTCGGTGACGAGCTCGGCGGCGAGCTCGAGGAAGCGATCTTCGCGCCACGGCCCCGCGCGCCACGCGAGGCGCGGCAAGTTGAGCGCGACCGCGCCGACGCACGCGATCACGCCGCGTTCGCGTTCGAGCCGCACGCAGCCCGGCGCCGCGAAGCTCTCGCGCTCCGAGCTCCACGTCGGGATCAGTCGGCCGGTCAGCAGCAAGCGCTCGAGGTCGGCTTCGCGCTCCGGGAACGTCTCGGCGAGCGCATCGAGCTCGAGCTCGTCTAGGAAGAGCCGCGGGACGAACGGTGACGACGCGAGGCCGGCGAGTTCGCGCACGAGCTCGTTGGTGACCGCGATCGAGCGCACGCCGCTCGCGCCGAGGTCGATCCGCCGTTCCGCGCCGCGCGCGGCGGCGGTCAGCGCGACGAGCCACGCGGCGAGCGTGGACGAGCCGGCCTTGCGCTCGCGCGCGAGCGGTGCGATCAACGCGGCCGGGTTCTCGATCACGACGCCGAGCGACGCGAGTTTCGCGACGCGCACCATCTCGTCGAGCGCGTCGAACGCGGCGCGCGACGACGGCGCGGCGGAGGAGACGAGTTCGGCGGGCACGGCGAGCGACAGCGGCTGGTGCGGTCGCGCCAGATCGATCCAGTGGAAGTCGCCGGTCAGGTGACGCTCGGTCGCGCGCTCGTCGAGCACTTCGTCGATCGAGAAGCGCCGCAGGACCTCCGCGGCCAGCCGGGCCTCGGTCGTGCGCTCGCTGAAGCTCTCACCGGAGGTCGCGCGCGTCGGATCGAGCGCGCCGTCGCCGTCGGCGAGAATCGAACGAAGGTCGTGCGCGGGCACGCCGTAGGTGAGCTGACGCTTGAGCGCGCCGGCGAGGCCGAGCTCGACGAGTTCGTTGTCGACCAGCTCGCGCACGAGCCCGGTCGAGATGCGCTTGAAGCCCGCGTCGAACACGCGCGCCTCGACCCGCGACGCCACTTCCTCCGCGACATCCCGCGCGAGGTCGGCTTCGTTCATCAGCGCGGCCACGATGCGGCCCTTGCTCCACGTCGACGCCGCCTCGGCTTCGTGCACGAGCGGCGCGCGCAAGGTCGGCCGAGCGTGCGTGCGATGCACCGCGAGCACATCGCGCACCTTGGTGCGGCGATCCCGGTACAGGATGTAGGCCTTCGCGACCGACGCGCGACCGAGCTCGATCAGCGCTTGCTCGACGAGATCCTGGATCTCCTCGATCGTCGGCAAGCTCGGCGAACCGGCGCCGGCGCTCGCTTCGTGCCGACCGTCGAGCGTCAACGAAACGACGCCCGCGACCTCGACCGCGAAATGCGGGTCCTCGTCGCCGACGGCGGCCATCGCCTTCTGGATGGCCGCGCGGATCTTGTCCGCGTCGAACGGCACCTCACGGCCGTCGCGTTTCTTCACGCGCGTCAGCGTCACGGGCTACTCGCCCTCCCTGCGCGCTTCGAGGATCGGCTTGAGCTCGTCGAGGAACTGGCTGACGTCCTTGAACTCGCGGTAGACGCTCGCGAAGCGCACGTACGCGACTTGGTTGAGGCGCCGGAGCTCCTCCATCACCAGCGCGCCGATCACCGTGCTCGGCACCTCGCGGTCGTACTCCTCGTGACAGCGCGCCTCGACGCGCGCGGCGGATTGCTCCAGCGACTCCGTCGAGACCGGGAGCTTCTCGCAGGCGCGCATCATCCCTTGCAGCACCCGGTCGCGATCGAACCGGACCCGCTCGCCGTTCTTCTTGATCACGCGCAGCGGCGTCTCCTCGACCCGCTCGTACGTCGTGTAGCGGAGGAAGCACTCGAGGCACTCGCGCCGGCGTCGGATCGAGCTGCCTTCGCCCGCCGCCCGCGAGTCGACCACGCGGTCGTTGTCCTTCTTGCAGCGGGGGCACTTCATCGTCGGCAGTCCGGGAGCGTATGGCGAGGTCGGGCGGTGGCGGGAGTGCGTCCCGCCCAAAGGAAAACACCCCATCCCTTGTGTGTCAACGGCGGAGGGCGTCTAGATGCTGCGGGTCCCGCTTCCGCGCTCGGAAGCCCCGGCCGGGGCTCACTTCCCGATGCAGAAGCGCGCGAAGATTCGGCCGAGCAGCTCGTCGGGCGCGGTGCGTCCGGACAGGTCGTCGAGGCCGTCCAGGGCCTCGCGCAGGTGCAGGACGGCGAGCTCTAGCGGCGCGCGGGAGGCGAGCGCCTCGCTCGCGAGCCGGAGCTCTTCCACGGCGCGCTCCAGCGCGCGGCCGTGGCGCAGCACGAGCTCGCGCGCGAGCCCGCTCTCGGCCGCCGCCGCGCGGCGCACCAAGTCGGCGGCGAGTTCGCCGAGCCCCTGCCCGCTCTCGGCGGAAACGGCGTGCGCCGAGACCACCTCGAGCCGCGCGAGCGCCTCGCCCATCGGCAGCGGCCGTGCGTCCGCGCGATCGGCTTTGTTCCAGGCGAGCACGACGTCGACGGCGCGGCCGAGCTCGGCGCGTTCGGCGGCGAGCCGCTCGGGCTCCGCGGACGTCGCGTCGACCGTCCACACGAGCACCGCGGACGCGCGGCGCGCGGCGTGGCCGAGCTCCTGCGCCGCGTTGCCGACCTCGCCGCGACCGGGCTCGAGTCCCGGCGTGTCGACGAGCTCGACCGTGAGCGCGGAGCCGCCGGGCCCCGAGCCGACCAACTCGGCGCGCAGCGGATCGCGAGTCGTGCCCGCGTGCGGGCTGACCAGCGCGCGCTCGCCCGCGAGCCGATTGAAGAGCGAGCTCTTGCCCGCGTTCGGCGCGCCCGCGAGCGTCGCGCGCGCGTGGCCGCGCTCCTCCGGCCGCCGCGCGCGCACGGCGGCGAAGCGCTCGACGCCCGCGAGCGCGCGCCGCGCACCGCGCAGCAATTCCTCGGTCGGCACGTGCCCGGCGTCGTCCTCGGTGAAGTCGAGGCTCGCGACGCCGAGCGCGACGAGCTCGACGAGCTCTTCGCGCAGGCGCGCTTGCTCGCCCCCGCTCGCGCCGCTGACCAGCGCTTCCGCCGCGCGCGCGGACTCCTCGTTGCGCGCCTCGACCAGCGCGAGCACGCCTTCGGCCTGCTCCAACGACAACCGGCCGTTCTCGAACGCGCGCCTCGTGAACTCGCCGGGCTCGGCGGGTTCCGCGCCGAGCGCGTGCAGCCTCGCGACGAGCGCGCGCACCAGCGGCACGGCGCCGAGCACGTCGAGCTCGACGACGTCCTCGCCGGTGTAGGAGCGCGGCGCGGTCATCCAGACGAGACGCGCGGGCTGCTCGCCGCGGCCGTCGAACACTCGCACGTCGCGCACGCCGCGGCCGTCGAACCTGCGCGCGTCGCGCTCGCCGAAGGCCGGTGTCGCCGCCGTGGATGCCGCCGTCGCCGCAGCGAACGCCGCTGTCGTCGCGCCGGACGCCGGTGTCGCCGGACCGGGCACGACCAGCTCTGCGGCGAGCTCCTTCGCGCGCGCTCCGGAGAGCCGGATCAGCGCGCGCGCGGCGCCCCCGGCCGGCGTCGCGATCGCCACGATCGTCGGCCGAACGGAGACCATCGCGCGCGCTCGCTCACTTGCCCTTGCCGGGCGACTTCTTGCCGCCCGACTTGCCACCGGACGGCTTGTCCTTGTAGCGGTCGTTGAGCTTCTTCTGCTGCTCTTCGTGCAGCTTCGCGATGCGCGAGAAGATGCCGGTCTTCGAGGGCGGCTTCTCGGTGTCGTCGATCGGCCAGATCTTCTTGATCCAGGTCGTCTCGAGGATGCCGACCAGCGACTGCGTGATCATGTAGAGCGACAGGCCCGCCGCGTAGCTGTAGAGGAACACACCCATCATGATGGGCATGAACATCATCAGCTTCTGCATCTTCGCCTGCTGCTCGTCGGCGGGCTTGGGCATCAGCCATTGCTGGAGCACCCACAGGACGACCATCAGCGGCGGCAGGACGTTCAGGTATTCGATCTGCCAACCGAACGGCAGCTGCCAACCGAGCTCCATCGCGCGGTCGGGCTTCGCCATGTCGGTCATCCACAGACAGAACGGAGCTTGACGCAGCTCGAGCGACGTGCGCAGCGCTTGGAAGAGCCCGAAGAACACCGGGATCTGCAGGAAGATCGGCAAGCAACCGCCGAGCGGCGGGAACAGCGCCTCGCGCTGCATGATCTTCGCTTGCTCCTGGCGCAGCGCCTGCGGATTGTCCGCGTGCTTCTTCTTGAGCGCGTCGAGCTCGGGTTGGACGCGCTTCATCTTCTTCTGGTAGCGCGCCATCGCCGTCTGCGACTTGCGGTTGATCGGGAACAAGATCAAGCGTACGGAGAGCGTCAGCAGGATGATCGCGACGCCCCAGTTGCCGACGAGCGAATGGAAGAAGCGCAGCACCGTGACCAGCACGCTCGCGATGCCGCTGAAGAAGCCGAGGTCGTGCAGCACGAGCGTGTCGAAGTCGGGGTGCTCCGCCTTCAGGAGCTCGCGGTCCTTCGGCCCCGCGTACACGACGTACTGGAACTTCGCGGTCTGGCCCTTCGCGGGCACCTCGAGCGAGAGCAGCAGATCGGTCGCGAGCAGGCGATAGGACTTGCTCGCCGATTCGACGCCCTTCGCCGCGAACGCGTCGTCGCGCAGGTGCTCCCACGCCGCGCCGACCAAGCTCGCCTTGCCGCGCTCGTCGGCGCCGCGCATCAGACACGCGAAGTACTTGTTGTTGACGCCGGCGTACGACAAAGGCTCGGCGGGCACGTCGAGCGAGCCCTTGAGCACGCGTCCGCTCGGATCGGGCGCTTGGTACGCGAAGTCGGCGAGCTCGAACGGCTTCGCGTCCGAGGGCCGGCCCGCGGCGATCGCGAGCGGCTCCTGATAGAACGTGTCGCCGGACTCCAGCGGCACGATTTCCGCGGGCCGGAAGACGAAGCTCGACTTCTGCGCGGGCGTGTCGAGGCCCTCGTTCGCGAGCTCGAGGTCGACCTCCATCCTGTACGTGCCCGGCACGAAGCGCACGCGCTTCGTGAAGCGCACGCCGAGGCCCGGCGCGAGCTGGAACTCGACGCCGGTGTGGTCGTCGAGCTCGCGCATCGTCCAAAGCGCGCTCTCGAGCGGCTCGCGGCGCAACGCGTCGCTGCCGGCGATCGTGCGCCACGACAGCGATCCGGTTTCGCGGCCGGAACTCAGCGCCGACGCGAGGATCGTCGTCCAGTTCTGCCAGTCGAGCCGCGCGTCGCCCTTGACGTGCTCGTCGACGTAGTAGTTGCCGATTCGCAGCTCGACCAACCGCGCGCCACGGTTCGAGAACACCGCGCGGAACGAGCCCGGCTCGCCCGGCTTGCCGAGATCGAGCACGAGCGAGCGCTCTTCGGCCTCCTCGACACGCGGCGTGAGGTCGGGGCGCGCGTCGCCCGCGGCCGGCGCACCGCTCGCCATCGGAGCCTGCGCGATCGGCGCGTCGGTGGAACCCGCGCGGCCGGGCTCGACCGGCGCGGACTGCGTCTTGGATGTTTCGGGCAGCGCGCGCGGCGGCGGCGCCGGCCAGCGCCAGCTCGAGAACGCCATCCAGCCGGCGATCACGGCGAACGTCACCAGGAGGAAGATCGGCAGTCGTTTTTCCAAGCGAACCTCGAGCCTCGGTGGATCAGTGTCCGACCGACAAGCGGTCGGCGAGATAGGCGGGCAGCGCGGATTGGGCGCGGATGTCGCGCTGCGCAGCCGCGACGTCGTACTCCAGACGCACGAACGTCACGTGACGGCCGTCGAAGAGCGCGTAGCAGAGCCGCGGATCGCCGTCGCGCGGCTGACCGACGGAGCCGACGTTGACGATCGCCCGACGCTTCGCGTCGATGGCGAGGTCGTACGGACCCTCGGTGCTCTTCGGACGGTAGAACGTCCCGTCCTCGTAGTAGATCGCGGGGACGTGACTGTGCCCGACGAAGCAGACGGGCTCGGTCATCCTCGCGAAGTTGGCGCGCATCTTCGCCGCGTCGCGGATGTCGCGCGGGAGCATGTACTCGCGCACCGGATCGCGCGGACTGCCGTGGGCGTACATCGCGCCGGGCTCGCTGTGGAGCGGCCGCAGCGTGTCGAGGAAGTCCCAGAGTGCGAGATTGCGCTCGCGATCGGCGCCGCTCGAGAGCTCCTCGCGCGTCCACTCGATCGCGGCGCGCGCGTTCGGGTTGAACTCCGCGGCGGACTGCATCAGCGCTTGCTCGTGGTTGCCCTGCAAGCAAAAGCCGGGCTGAAGGCCGAGCCTCGCGCCCGGCGCGAGCACGCCGGGCTTGGGCCCGACGCCCGGGCCAGAGTTCGGGCCCGAGTTCGAGCCAGGGGAGGACCCGATCAACGCCATCACGCGCTCCAGGCACTCGCGCGGCTTCGCGCCGTAGCCGACGACATCGCCGAGGCAGCCGAAACGCTCGACCCCACGCTCCTCGGCGTCGGCGAGGGCCGTCGTCAAGGCCGGCCAATTGCCGTGCAGGTCGGAGATCAAGGCGGTGAGCGGGTAGTCCACGTGCGGGGTGCCGGCGGAGGCTCGAAGGACCCGCGCCGTGAACGCAACACGGCTCGGACGCGAACCCTAGAGGGCCGGGGATTATCCCGAGCCGCCTAGCGAGCGGCAAGCCCGGAGACGCGTCAACGCGGCCCGATCGCCTCGGAGACGCGCCGCCGCTCCAGGCGCGCGATGCGCGCGATCGCGACCAGGAAGAGCGCCGCGGTGCCCAGCAGGCCGGACAGGCACGGCCACGGGCTCGCGCGCGCGAAGCCGACCGCGCCGAGCACGACGCTCGGCGACGCGATCACGACGAGCCACCCGAGCACGGCGAAGGACGAGAGCCCGAGACCGGCGAGCCGATGCGCGAGGTGCGCGCGATCCCCGCGCCAGATCGGCCGACCCTCGGCGCGGCGCACGCAGACGACGCGCGCGAGATCGAGGAGCGGCAGCGCGAGCGCAGGCCACGCCGCCGGGGTCAGCAGGAACGCGACGCCGAGCGCGTGCGAGCCCGCGTCGCCGAGCATCGCGCGCGTGCGGCCGCGCCACGGCAAGTTGAACGCGAGGAAGCCGAGCAACGCGCCCGACGCGGGGAACGCGCTCGCGCCGAGCGCGAGCGTCGCGAGCCCGCCCGCCGCGCCGTCGGCGTTGTCGAACGTGTTGAGCGCGTTCTGCGCGATCGCCGCGCCGACGATCAGCGCGAGCGCGAGCAGCGCGTTCTCGAACGTCGCGGCTTCGACGAAGGACGGCGCG